>CAYXFL010000133.1:0-1542 GCA_964464285.1 uncultured Conexibacteraceae bacterium | reverse complement strand
CCTTCTCGTACTGGACGCCGTTGTGGACGAGGAGGGTGGCGTCGCCGCCGTCGTCCAGGATCATGTTGGGGCCGCCGGTGGGCGTGTTCGGCCAGGTCAGCGCCTGCTCGGTGCACCACCAGTACTCCTCCAGGGTCTCGCCCTTCCAGGCGTAGACGGGGATGCCGGCGGCGGCGATCGCGGCGGCGGCGTGATCCTGGGTCGAGAAGATGTTGCAGGAGGCCCAGCGCACCTCGGCGCCGAGCGCGACCAGGGTCTCGATCAGGACCGCGGTCTGCACCGTCATGTGGAGCGAGCCGGTGATCCGGGCGCCCTTCAGCGGCTGGCTCGAGCCGTACTCCTCGCGGGTCTGCATCAGGCCGGGCATCTCGACCTCGGCCAGCGCGATCTCTTTGCGCCCGAACTCGGCAAGTCCAATGTCGGCGACTTTGTAGTCCTGAGTTGCGGTGCTGGTGGTCATCGAGTCGAGCCTTCTCCCGGTCGTCGTGGAAATTTGACGCTTAAGTATGGACGACTCAGCGAATAGAGTCCGCGCGGTGAGCGGGGCAGACGAAGAGAAGCGCCTGGCGGCGGAGGCGGCGGCAGAGCTGGTCGAGAGCGGGATGACGATCGGCCTCGGCACCGGCTCGACGGTCGCCCACCTGCTGCCGGCGATCGCCGCGCGCGGGCTCACCGACATCCGCTGCGTCGCCACCTCGGTGGCGACCGAAGAGCAGGCGCGCGGGCTGGAGATCCCGGTCGAGGAGTTCAACACGCTGCAGCGGCTCGACATCGCGATCGACGGCACCGACGAGGTCACCCCGGACGGCTGGCTGATCAAGGGCGGCGGGGCCGCCCACCTGCGCGAGAAGATCGTCGCCGCGGCGGCCGCGCGCTTCGTCGTGATCGCCGACTCCTCGAAGCCGGTCGAGGCCCTGCGCGGCCCGGTGCCGCTGGAGCTGTTCGGGTTCGGCGCCGCCTCGACCCTGGCCCGGCTCGGCGGCGAGGTCGAGCTGCGCGACGTCCCCCGCAGCCCCGACGGCGGCACGATCGCCGACTACATGGGGCAGATCGACGACCCGGCGGCGCTCGCCGCCCGGCTCGCCGCCGACCCCGGCGTCGCCGCCCACGGCCTCTTCCCACCGGCGATGACCAGCGACCTGTTCGTCGCCCGCGGCCGCGAGGTCGAGCGGACCACGTTCTCCGCCAGCGCTGGCTGAGGGGGGCCTGAAGCGCGGGGCCGTCCGAGGCCGGGAAGCGAGGGACCAAAGCGCTCCGCTTGACTTTCTTCGCCCTGTGGGCGAAGAAAGTCAAGGTGACCGTTACCAACGCCTCACGAAACGATCACGCCGACCCCTCCGTCTCCACGAGTCTGCTCTTGAGCACTCATACGGTGCACAAATGCAGACTCGTGAACCAGGGCCCCGAACTTCGACCCGGCCCGTCAGCCCCCAGCTGAATCACCGGACGCTTTCGTCACCCAGCTCGAACCCCAGGGCGCTTTCGAGCCAACGGAACTTCGGGAGGCTTCCGTTGGGAGGGGTCGGTGGTGTCCTTCGTCGA
>CAYXFL010000132.1:0-1630 GCA_964464285.1 uncultured Conexibacteraceae bacterium | reverse complement strand
CCTCCGGGCCCTCCGGGTTGACGTAGATCAGGCCCATCTGGACGGCCGCCAGCGGGTTGTCCAGGTCACGGTCGCCGGAGTAGCGCTCCTTGCCGCCCTCGTCCCCGCCGAGCCACTCGGTCTCCGGGCCCCAGTAGACGTCCTCGTCGGGCTCCCAGACGTCCTCGCGGCCGCCGGCGAAGCCGAAGGTCTTGAAGCCCATCGACTCCAGGGCGACGTTGCCGGTGAGGATCATCAGGTCGGCCCAGGAGAGCGCCCGGCCGTACTTGGCCTTGACCGGCCAGAGCAGGCGGCGGGCCTTGTCGAGGTTGCCGTTGTCCGGCCAGCTGTTCAGCGGCGCGAAGCGCTGCTGGCCGGCCCCGGCGCCGCCGCGGCCGTCGCTGATCCGGTAGGTGCCGGCGCTGTGCCAGGCCATCCGCACCATCAGCGGCCCGTAGTGACCGAAGTCGGCGGGCCACCAGTCCTGCGAGCTGGTCAACACCTCGGCGACGTCCTGCTTGACCGCCTCGAGGTCGAGGTTCTCGAAGGCCGCGGCGTAGTCGAACTCCTCGCCCAGCGGGTTCGCCTCGACCGGGTTCTTGGCGAGGATCTTCAGGTTGAGCTGCTGCGGCCACCAGCCGCGGTTGCCGCCGCCCTCGGTCGGGTACGGGGCGCGGTCGTGGGCGACCGGGCAGCCGCCGCGGGCGTCCTCTTCGGGCAGGTTCATCTCGCCAACGGCGGCGTCTACGGAATCGGGCTTGTCGGACACTGGTTTCCTCTCCGGGTCAGGGTGGTTAGTTGAGCTGCTCGGCGGCCAGGCAGTCGGGGCAACGGCCCCAGTAGACGACCTCGGCCTCTTCGATCGCGTAGCCGTGGTCCTCGGAGGCGGCCAGGCAGGGGGTCTGCCCGACCGCGCAGTCGACGTCGGCGATCGCGCCGCAGGAGCGGCAGACGATGTGGTGGTGGTTGTCGCCGATCCGGGCCTCGTAGCGGGCGACCGAGCCAGAGGGCTGGATCCGCCGCACCAGGCCGGCCTCGGTCAGCGCCCGCAGCACGTCGTAGACGGCCTGCGCGGAGACCTCGCCGAGGTCCTCGCGCACGTCGTCGACGATCGAGCCGGTATCGGCGTGCGGGCTGCCGTGGACCGCGGTCAGCACCGCCACGCGGGGACGGGTGACGCGCAGCTCGGCTCCGCGCAGCATCCCCTCGAGTTCGGTGGCCGTCGGCACCCGCGGGAGTATGTCAGTTATCTGGAATCGATCAAGTTTAGGTCCGGGATCAGGGGCGCGATCCGCGCGCCGGCGGCGGCGATGCGCCTACGATCCACCGACCTTGGCGGACCAGGTTCCAGCGGTCGGAAACGTGCTCTCGACGATCGAGCGGCGTGACTGGGCGCGGCTCGAGCGCCTGCTCGACCCCGAGGTCCACTGGACCACCGCGGTCGAGGAGCACCTGCGCGGCCCGGCTCAGGTGATCGCCTGCCTGGAAGGCGACTCGCCGCCCGCGCCCCCGGCCTACCACGAGGTCCGCGACGGCCTGATCACCCGCTGGATCGACACTCCCGGCTGAGCCGCGCGGCGCTCAGCGGGCCGGAACCGGGTAGGAGGGCGCCCTGCCCTTCTTCACCACCCGCAGCTGCGTCGACGGATCC
>CAYXFL010000131.1:0-1740 GCA_964464285.1 uncultured Conexibacteraceae bacterium | reverse complement strand
CGTCCTCGAAGTTGTAGCCCTCCCAGGACATGAAGGCGACCAGGCAGTTCTTGCCCAGGGCGATCTCACCGCCGCCGGTCGAGGAGCCGTCGGCGAGCACGTCGCCCTTCTTCACCCGCTGACCGTTCTTGACGATCGGCCGCTGGTGGATCAGGGTGCCCTGGTTCGAGCGCATGAACTTGTGCAGCGCGTGCTCCTCCTTGTCGGAGCCGTTGCTGACGACGATGCGCTCGGCGTCGACGTGGGTGACCTCCCCGTCGATCGTGGCGAGGACGACGTCGCCGCTGTCGGTCGCGGCGCGGCGCTCCATGCCGGTCCCGATCAGGGGCGGGTCGGGCTTCAGCAGCGGCACCGCCTGCCGCTGCATGTTGGAGCCCATCAGCGCCCGGTTGGCGTCGTCGTGCTCGAGGAACGGGATCAGCGAGGTGGCCACCGACCAGATCTGGGACGGCGAGACGTCCATCAGGTGGACTTCCTTGGGAGTCGCGGTCGCGTACTCCTGCTCGCCGGCGCGGACCAGGACCTGCGGACCCACCAGCTTGCCACTCTTCTTGTCGAACTCGGAGTTCGCCTGGGCGATCACCTTGTCCTCGTCCTGGGTCGCGTCGAGATGAACGATCTCTTTGGTGACGACGCCGTCCTCGACCACCCGGTACGGGGTGGTCACGAAGCCGTGCTCGGAGATTTCCGCGTAGGAGGCGAGCGACCCGATCAGGCCGATGTTCGGTCCCTCCGGGGTCTCGATCGGGCACATCCGGCCGTAGTGGGTCGGGTGCACGTCGCGGACCTCGATCGGCGCCCGCTCACGGGTCAGACCGCCCGCGCCGAGCGCCGAGAGGCGGCGCCGGTGCGTCAGCCCGGTGAGGCTGTTCGTCTGGTCCATGAACTGCGAGAGCTGCGAGGAGCCGAAGAACTCCTTCATCGCCGCCACGACCGGGCGGATGTTGATGATCGTCTGCGGCGTGATCGCGTCCGAGTCCTCGGTGGTGAGGCGCTCGCGGACGACGCGCTCCATCCGGTAGAGGCCGATGCGGAAGGCCTCCTGGATCAGCTCGCCAACCGTGCGCAGGCGCCGGTTGCCGAAGTGCTCGTACTCGTCGAGGTGCTCGTAGACGGGCTCGCGCGGGTAGGTGATCGCCTCCGCCGCGTAGTCCTTGATCGGGTTCTCCTCGTCGATCTCCTCGGGGATCCCGAGCAGCTTCGGCAGGGAGACCAGCTCCTTGACCAGGGCGATGATGTCGTCGTGGGTGAGCACCCGCGTCTCGAGATCGATGTCGAGGTCGAGACGGGCGTTGAGCTTGTAGCGGCCGACCCGGGTGAGGTCGTAGCGCTTCGGGTCGAAGAAGAGCTGCTCAAGCAGGCCGCGGGCGGCGTCGACCGACGGCGGCTCGCCCGGACGCTGCTTTTTGAACAGCTCGATCAGGGCGCCCTCTTCGGTCCGGGTCGCCTCGGTGTCGGCCTCGATCGTGTGCCGCAGGTAGATCGAGTTGTCGAACATGTCCAGCAGCTGCTGGTCCTCGACGTAGCCCATCGCGCGCAGCAGCACCGTGACCGGCAGTTTCCGCTTGCGGTCGATGCGGACGAAGACTTTGCCTTTTTTGTCGACTTCGAGCTCCAGCCAGGAGCCGCGGGCCGGCATCAGGTTGGCGATGAAGACCTGCTTTTCGGGGTCCTTCGGGGCCATCACGTAGGCGCCCGGCGAACGGACCAGCTGCGTGACGACCACGCGCTCGGTGCCGT
>CAYXFL010000130.1:0-1954 GCA_964464285.1 uncultured Conexibacteraceae bacterium | reverse complement strand
CTGAAGGGGCGCGGGATCGACTTCCGCGGCACCTCCGACTCGGAGATCATCGCCGCCCTGCTCTCCTCGCACGGGGGGCGGACGATCGAGGACGCGGTGGCGGATGTGATGCCGCGGCTGGAGGGCGCCTTCTCGACCGTGGTGATGACCAAGCACGCGATCGTCGCCTTCCGCGACCCGCACGGGATCCGGCCGCTCAGCCTCGGGCGGATCGGCGAGCGCTTCGTCGTCGCCTCGGAGAGCTGCGCCTTCGACATCATCGGCGCCGAGCTGATGCGCGAGGTCCACCCGGGCGAGATGGTCTCGCTTACCGAGGGTGGGCTGGAGACGCGCCAGGTGGTGAAGAGCGAGCGCCGCGCCAGCTGCGTCTTCGAGCACATCTACTTCTCCCGCCCCGACAGCCGGCTCGAGGGCAACGTGCTGCAGCAGTCGCGCGGGCGGATGGGCGAGATCCTCTGGCGCGAGGCGCCGGTCGAGGCCGACCTGGTGATCGCGGTGCCGGACTCCGGCAACCCCGCCGCCGCCGGCTTCGCACGCGCTTCCGGACTGCCCCGCGACGACGGCCTGATCAAGAACCGCTACGTGGCGCGGACCTTCATCCAGCCCGGCCAGGAGCTGCGCAAGCACGGCCTGCGGCTGAAGTTCAACCCGCTGCCGGAGATCGTCGCCGGCCAGCGCATCGTCGTCGTCGACGACTCGATCGTGCGCGGCAACACCACCCGCCAGATCGTCGGCATGCTGCGCGACGCCGGCGCCACAGAGGTCCACCTGCGGATCTCGGCGCCGCCGATCCGCAACCCCTGCCACTACGGCGTCGACATGTCGACCCGCGAGGAGATGATCGCCCACAAGCGCTCGGTCCAGGAGATCGCCGACGAGCTCGACGCCGACTCGCTGGCCTACCTCTCGATGGCCGGTGTCTACGAGGCGATCGGCGGCAGCCCCGACGAGCACTGCGACGCCTGCTTCAGCGGCAACTACCCGCTCGGCGACCCCGACGAGGCGAACGGCAAATTCGCCCTCGAGCAGATCGCGGTCGCGCCCTCCTCTTAGAGGGCGGTTTCGCCGTTCCCTACCGGCCGGTCCCACTCGTCCAGCCGCGCCTCGTTGCGCGAGATCCCGCGCGGCCAGACCCGGTCGACGAGGACGCGGAAGCCGTCACCGGGCTCGGGCTCCTCGTAGACGCGCCTGGTGCGGACGTCCATCGCGCCTACCGGCCCGCCGGCGCCTTGGCCGCGGGCGCTTTCGCCGCTCGGGGGCGCTCCGCGTCCTCGCCCAGCAGCGCGTGCACGGCGCCGGGCACGCCAAACTCGTAGGGGCCGCCGACGACCCGCGGGATGCGCTCGAAGTTGAAGCGCGGGGGCGGCGAGGAGAGCTGCCACTCGATCGTGTTCGCCCGCCACGGGTTGTCCGGCGCGCGCGGCCCGAAGCGCCAGCTGACCACCATGTTGTAGAGGAAGACCAGCTGGGCGGCGCCGAGCAGGAAGCCGAAGACGCTGATCAGCAGGTTCCACTCGCCGAACTGGGCCGCGTAGTCGGCGACGCGGCGGGGCATCCCGTCCATGCCGATCCAGTGCATCGGCACGAAGGTGCCCCAGGTGCCGACCAGGGTCAGCCAGAAGTGGGCCCGCCCCAGCCTCTCGTCGTACATCCGGCCGGTGATCTTCGGGAACCAGTAGTAGGTCCCGGCGAAGATCGTGAAGACCGAGCCGGCGAACAGCACGAAGTGGATGTGGGCGACGATGAAGTAGGTGTCGGTGACGTGGATGTCGATCGGCACCAGGGCGATCATCACGCCGCTGATCCCGCCGACCACGAAGCTGCCGATGAAGCCGAGCGCGAACAGCATCGAGGTCGGGCGCAGGTGGATCCTGCCGAAGTAGAGGGTGCCCAGCCAGGAGAAGATCTTGATCCCGGTCGGCACCGCGATCAGCACCGAGGTCAGCATCATCGG
>CAYXFL010000129.1:0-2143 GCA_964464285.1 uncultured Conexibacteraceae bacterium | reverse complement strand
AGGTACATGAAGCCGACGTGGTCGGCGACCCGCAGCGCCTGCTGCATGTTGTGGGTGACGATCACCACCGCGACCTCCTCGCGCAGGCGCAGGATCAGATCCTCGATCACCTGGGTCGAGCGCGGGTCGAGCGCCGAGCAGGGCTCGTCGAGCAGCAGCACCTCGGGCCGGGCGGCGAGCGCGCGGGCGATGCAGAGCCGCTGCTGCTGGCCGCCGGAGAGGCGCAGCGCCGGGTGGTCGAGGGTGGCGCCGACCTCGTCCCAGAGCCCGGCCCGGCGCAGCGCGTCCTCGACCTGGCCCCCCAGCGCCTCCTTGCCGGGGCGGCGCGAGCCCTGTTCGCGGAGCGCGTAGGCGACGTTGTCGAAGACGCTCATCGGGAACGGGTTCGGCTGCTGGAAGACCATGCTGACCCGGCGCCGCAGCGCGGTCACCTCCATCAGGTCGATGTCTTCGCCGTCGAGCAGCAGGTGGCCGGTGCGGGAGGCGGTCGGGGTCAGCTCGACCAGCCGGTTGAAGGAGCGCAGCAGGGTCGTCTTGCCGCAGCCGGAGGGGCCGATCAGCGCCAGCACCTCGCCCTGGCGGACGGGGATCGTGACCTCCTCGACGGCGAGCTTCCCCCCGTAGGCGATCGAGACCGCCTCGGCGCGCATCCGCTCGACCTTCGGCGCGGTGCTGGGCTCGGCGCGGCGCACCGGCGCGTGGCCGATCGCGACCGGCATGGCGCCGTTGCCGCCGGCGAGCGCTTCGCCGGCCGGCGGGCGGACGACCGTCGGCGCCTCGCCGACGAGGATCCGCCGGACCGGCGGCGGCGGGCTCAGCAGATCCTCGTGCTCGCGCCCGCGCGGCGGCGAGGACGACGGGGTCAGCG
The DNA here is from genome assembly GCA_964464285.1 of uncultured Conexibacteraceae bacterium. Lineage (GTDB taxonomy): Bacteria > Actinomycetota > Thermoleophilia > Solirubrobacterales > 70-9 > VAYN01. The sequence continues at coordinate 1,275 of CAYXFL010000129.1, read as the reverse complement.
GCTCCATTGCGGCTCCCTCCCCCGCGCCAGGCGGGTGACGACGAAGTTGAGGACGAGGACGAGGACCATCAGCACGAAGGCGGCGAAGTAGGCCTTCTCGGGCGCCAGCCCCTCGCCGGCCGGCGAGTTCAGGTATACGTAGCTGGTCAGGGTGCTGCCCGTGCCCTTGAACAGGCCGAAGACCTCGAAGCCCCCGCCGTTGAGGATCTGCAGGGTCGAGCCGAGCAGGACGACGACGATCGCGGTGTCGCCGGCGACCCGGCCCATGCCGAGCGCGGCGCCGGTCCCGATCCCCGGGCGCGCCGCCGGCAGCAGCACCCGGCGGATCGTCGCGGCCTTGGTCTTGCCGAGCGCGTAGGAGGCCTCGCGGACGTGGCGCGGGATCGCGTTCAGCGCCTCGCGGGTGGCGCCGACGACCAGCGGCAGCGCGATCAGCGACATCATCGCCGAGGCGGCGATGAACGAGCGGCCCAGCACCGCCCCGCCTTCGGCGCTGAAGGTGAGGAAGCCGAACCATTCCTGGAACAGGATCAGGCCGAACATCGCGAGCACGATCGAGGGCGTGCCGGCGACCACCTCGACCGCCGATTCGACCGCCCGGGCGAGCCCGGTCGGGCGCCCGTACTCGGTCAGCCAGACCGCGATCGAGACCCCGAGCGGGACCGCGATCAGGGTCGACATCACGAGCAGCAGCGCGGTCCCGATCAGCGGGTCGCGGAAGCCGCCGCTGTGCGACTGGTCGATTTCGGCGTTCGGGCTTTCGAAGAACATCGAGAGGTCGAAGTACTGGGCGCCGCGCACCGCCATGTAGATGACGATCGTGCCGGCGATCGCGATCAGCGCCAGGCCCGCGGCCCAGGCGAGGAAGTAGCCGACCCGGTCGCGCAGCGGCCAGCTGCGCACGCTGTCCCTGGGCGCGGTAGACCCTTGGGACGGCAGGCGTCCGAAACCTCTGCCGCGCCGCGCGGGGGTGCGGGTGGCGGTGGCGCTCACGGCTGGATCCCGTACTTGCGCATCGGCTGGCGGGCGATGAAGCCGGCCAGCGAGAGGAACATGCTGGAGACGAGCAGGACCGCGGCGAAGGCGAACAGGGTCTGGCCGAAGGGCACGACGGTGATGCCTTCGACGTTCTCGACCAGGGCCGAGGCGAGCGGCCGGGTCGGCTCGAAGAGGAAGGTGAGGCCGTCGATCGGGTTCGGCGCGAAGCTGGCCGAGCCGGAGACCATCGAGAGCATGATCGCCTCGCCGAGCGCGCGGGCGGTGGCGAGCACGGCG
>CAYXFL010000128.1:0-2144 GCA_964464285.1 uncultured Conexibacteraceae bacterium | reverse complement strand
GACCATCGAGAGCATGATCGCCTCGCCGAGCGCGCGGGCGGTGGCGAGCACGGCGGCGGCGATCACCGCCGGGCGGGCGGTGCGGACCGCGATCGACCAGGTGACGCGCCAGCGGTTGACGCCGAGTGCCGAGGCGCCTTCGGTCCAGCTGCGCGGGACCGCGCGCAGCGCGTCGACCACGATCGCGATCATGATCGGGACGATCATGATCGTCAGGATCAGGATCCCGACCGAGATCCCGGCGCCGTCGAGCTGGACCACGTTGGCGACCGATTCCTTGCGGTCCATGCTGATCAGGTTCTCGCCGACCCAGGGGACGATCACGAGGATCCCGATCAGCCCGTAGACGACCGAGGGGACCGCGGCGAGCAGGCGGACCACCGGCTCGAGGATCCCGACCAGCCGGGCCGGCGCGAACTCGACGATGAAGATCGCCGAGAAGAGCGCGAACACGGTGCCGATCAGGACGGCGCCGGCGGTGATCACGAAGGTGCCCCAGAGCAGCGGCCAGGCGCGGATCTCGTACACGTAGTCGGCCGCGCTGGAGGGCGAGTTGAGGATGTCCTCGAGCTGCAGGTCGAGGTCGCCGCCGGAGCCGAACCAGGCGAGCCCGTTGTGGGCGAACGACGGCCACGCCTTGCTGAAGACGAAGGCGATCATGCCGATGATCAGCAGCAGGACGAGACAGGCCACCGCGCCGAGCAGCAGCTCGACGCGGTGGTCACTCCAGAACCCGGGCCCGGGGGTCACTAGCGCAGCGGGACCCACTCGCTGCCGACGATCCGCTGGGCGGCAGCGCTACGCGTGAACTTGATGAACTCCTTCGCCAGGCCGGAGGCTGCACCGCGGCTGACGAGGTAGAAGTTACGACTGCCGGCGTACTGGCCGGACTTGGCGTTGCGCAGCGTGCAGGGCACGCCCTGGTAGGGCACCGTGTGCAGGCCGCCGACGAAGGCGAAGGAGGCGTAGCCGATCGCGTTCGGGTTCGATTTGATCGTCTGCGCCTGCAGGCCGTTCGACGATTTCGTCGTCGCGCTGGGGGCGACGCGCAGGGTCTGTCCCATGAAGATGTTCTGGAACGCGTCCTGGGTTCCGGAGGCGGCGGTACGGACGACCAGGTCGATCGGACCGCTGGCGCTTGCCCCGCCGACCTGGCTCCAGCTGCGCACCCGACCGGAGAAGACGTCCTGCACCTGGGTCTGGCTCAGGGTCGGGATCCGGTTGGAGCCGTTGGTGACGATGCAGACCGCGTCGCGGGCGATTTTGTTGAAGACGACGCCGCCCGGATCGGCCGGCTTCGGGTCGCGCGAGGACATCCCGAGGGTGACGCGGCCGCGCGAGACGTCGGTGATCCCGATGTCGGAGCCGCCCTGCAGGATCACGACCTTGTTGCCTTTGCCCTGCGGCGTGCCGACGAAGGCTTTCGCGAGTTTGGTGGCCAGCGGCGCGACCGAGGTGGAGCCGCTCATCGTGATCGTGGCCGCATGGGCCGAGGCCGCGGTCAGGGGCGCGCAGACTGCGAGCGCCGCGACGGCGGCCAGGAGACGCTTTTTCATCTACTTCGCTCCCGGAGTGCGGATTGAGGTCTTGTCGCAGGCAGTCTCGGCCCCGCTCCCCGCTGCTAAGTGAACGCGGCGTAACTGCCTGGAGAAGAACTGGTGAACGACTTTCACCAGTTCTTCTCCAGATCGACACGACTCGTTCACCACCCGGGACCGCCCCCGCGCGAGGCTCCCACCGTGCCGATGACCTCGCCGCCACGCGCCGAGCCCCACCGCGTCGCCAACCTCGAGATCCTGCCGCGCGAGCTGCAGGTGATCGTCGACGGCCGCCGCGCCGGCCTCACCGTGCGCGAGTTCGAGCTCTTCCTGCTGCTCGTCGAACGCAAGGACAGCGTCGTCCAGCGCCCCGAGATCTACGCCTCGATCTGGGGCGGCGAGATCAAGCACCGCGACCGCTCCGTCGACGTCCTCGTCCGCAAGGTCCGCCACAAGCTCGAGCAGGTAGCCCCAGACTGGCGCTACATCCACACCCACTTCGGCATCGGCTACAGGTTCAGCCCCGAACGGGTTGCTGGCTAGAGGACGGGCTGGTCGGGGGGTTGCGGGGGGAGGGGTCGGGCACCCCTCTGCACTTAACTTTTT
>CAYXFL010000127.1:0-2318 GCA_964464285.1 uncultured Conexibacteraceae bacterium | reverse complement strand
TCGCGTCGTACGCCCAGGTCTCCGAGCACGGCTTCGTGACCACCCCGTACCGGGTCGTCCAGGACGGCAAGCTGACCGGCGAGGTCGTCCACCTGGACGCCACGCAGGAGGAGAACGAGCTCAGCGCCCAGGCCGACGCGCCGATCGGCCCCAACGGCGAGCTGCTCGAGGACGAGGTGCTCTGCCGGACGCAGGCCGGCAAGTACGTCGTCGTGCCGCGCAACGAGGTGACGCGGATGGACGTGTCGCCCCAGCAGATCTGGTCGGTCGCCACGGCGATGATCCCGTTCCTCGAGCACGACGACGCGAACCGCGCGCTGATGGGCTCGAACATGCAGCGGCAGGCCGTTCCGCTGCTGAAGACCGACGCGCCGCGGATCGGCACCGGCATGGAGGCCCGCGCCGCGCAGGACTCCGGCGACGTGGTGCTGGCGAAGAACGCCGGCACGATCCAGTACGTCGACGCCAAGCGGATCGTCGACCACCACGCCGAGGGGCGTGACGAGTACCACCTCGAGAAGTTCGAGCGCTCCAACCAGGGCACGCTGATCCACCAGCGTCCGCTCTGCAAGCGCGGCGAGCAGGTCACCGCCGGTCAGGTGCTGGCCGACGGCTCCTCGACGTCGATGGGCGAGATGGCCCTCGGCAAGAACCTGATGGTCGCCTTCATGTCCTGGGAGGGCTACAACTTCGAGGACGCGATCATCCTCAGCCGCCGGCTCGTCAGCGACGACGAGCTGACCTCGGTGCACATCGAGGAGTACGAGATCGACGCGCGCCAGACGAAGCTCGGCGACGAGGAGATCACGCGCGACATCCCCAACCGGGCCGAGGAGTCGCTCCGCAACCTCGACGACCGCGGCATCGTCCGCGTCGGCGCCGAGGTCGGTTCCGGCGACCTGCTGGTCGGCAAGGTCACGCCGAAGGGCGAGACCGAGCTGACCGCGGAGGAGAAGCTGATCCGCGCGATCTTCAAGGAGAAGGCGCGCGAGGTCCGCGACACCTCGCTGAAAGTCCCGCACGGCGCGGGCGGGGTCGTCATCGACGTCCTCACCTTCAGCCGTGACGACGGCGACGACCTGCCCCCGGGCGTCAACGACCTGGTCCGCGTCTACGTCGCGATCAAGCGCAAGATCGCCGAGGGCGACAAGCTCGCCGGCCGCCACGGGAACAAGGGTGTGATCTCGAAGATCGTGCCCGAGGAGGACATGCCCCACCTGGCCGACGGTACGCCCGTCGACGTCATCCTCAACCCGCTCGGCGTGCCGAGCCGGATGAACATAGGCCAGATCATGGAGACCCACCTCGGGTGGGTCGCCGCGAACGGCTGGTACGACGACGGCTCCGAGGCCTACAAGCAGGCCCACTCCGACGAGGGCAACGGTCGCGTCTACGTGGCCACCTCCGTCTTCGACGGGGCCGAGCTGGAGGACGTCGACGAGGCGCTGGTGCGCTGGAACGAGGAGCACGCCGAGCGCGGCATCGACCTTGGGGTCGACAAGAGCGCCCGGCTCGGCTCCCAGTGTGCCGGCACCGCGCAGCTCTACAACGGCCGCACCGGCGAGCCCTACGAGGGCAAGGTCACGGTCGGCTACATGTACATCCTCAAGCTCCTGCACCTCGTGGACGACAAGATCCACGCGCGTTCGACCGGCCCGTACTCGCTGGTCACCCAGCAGCCGCTGGGCGGCAAGGCGCAGTTCGGCGGTCAGCGCTTCGGCGAGATGGAGGTCTGGGCCCTCGAGGCCTACGGCGCCGCCTACACGCTGCAGGAGATGCTCACGGTGAAGTCCGACGACACGGTTGGCCGGGTCAAGGCCTACGAGGCGATCGTCAAGGGGGAGAACATCCCCGAGCCCTCGATCCCCGAGTCGTTCAAAGTGCTGTTGAAGGAGATCCAAAGCCTCTCGCTCGACGCCAACGTGGTCTCCGAGGGCAGCGACGTGGAGATCGCCGACGAGGAGGACGACCTGCTCAAGGCCGCCGAGGAGCTGGGCATGGACCTGACCGGGGTCCGGGCCGAGTCCTCCAACGGCGCCGCCGACGAGCAGGAGGAGCAAGTCGTCTCCGAGGGCGAGGGCGGAACTGATGGTGATGGCGCCGAGGCGCCAACGGCCGAGACGGCAGAGGTGGAGGACTGATGATCGACATCAACAACTTCGACGCGATCGAGATTGGGCTCGCGTCTTCGAAGAAGATCCGCTCCTGGAGCTGGGGCGAGGTAACCAAGCCCGAGACGATCAACTACCGCACGCTGAAGCCGGAGAAAGACGGCCTCTTCTGCGAGCGCATCTTCGGTCCGACCAAGGACTGGGAGT
>CAYXFL010000126.1:0-2358 GCA_964464285.1 uncultured Conexibacteraceae bacterium | reverse complement strand
CCGAGCAGCGCCGAGACCTCGGAGCCGGCCTGGACGAAGCGGAAGATGTTGTCGATGAACAGGAGCACGTCCTGGCCGCCCTGCTCGCGGTAGTACTCGGCCATGGTCAGGCCGGAGAGGGCGACGCGCAGACGCGCTCCCGGGGGCTCGTTCATCTGACCGAAGACCAGCATGGTCTTGTCGATCACGCCCGACTCTTTCATCTCGAGCCAGAGGTCGTTGCCCTCGCGCGAGCGCTCGCCGACGCCGACGAAGGCGGAGAGGCCGGAGTGCTCCTCGGCGATATTGCGGATCAGCTCCTGGATCAGCACGGTCTTGCCGACGCCGGCGCCGCCGAACAGCCCGACCTTGCCGCCTTTGGCGTAAGGAGCGAGCAGGTCGATGACCTTGATCCCCGTCTCGAGGACCTCCTGGGTCGGGGTCAAGTCGGAAGCCTTCGGGGCCGGGCGGTGGATCGGCCAGCGCTCGACGTCGGCGGGCACCTCGTCGCCGTTGTCGATCGGATCGCCGAGCAGGTTGAAGATACGGCCGAGGGTGACGTCGCCGACCGGGACCGTGATCGGGCCGCCGGTGTCGGTCACCTTGGCGCCGCGCTGGATCCCGTCGGTCGCGTCCATCGCCACGGCGCGCACGCGGTCGTCGCCGAGATGCTGCTGGACCTCGCAGACGAGCTGGGTCGGTTCGCCGTCGCCGTCTCCGGTCGTTTCGATCGTCACCGCGGAGTAGATCTCCGGCAGCTGGTCGGGGAAGACGGCGTCGATCACCACGCCGGTGACCTGCTCGACGCGCCCTACGTTGGTACCGCTTGATCCGTTCTCAGCCATGACTTCCTTTTCTCATTTCCAAAGGTTTCTATCGTCGCTACCCGAGCGCCTCGGCGCCGGAGACGACCTCGAGGATCTGCTGCGTGATCTCCGACTGGCGGACCCGGTTCATCTCCAGGGTCAGGTCGTCCATGATCGTTTCCGCGTTCTCGGCGGCGTTGCGCATCGCGGTCATCCGCGCTCCCAGCTCGGAGGCCGCGGACTCCAGCAGCGCCCGGTAGACCGAGATCGTCACGTACTCGGGAATCAGGCGGGCCAGCAGCTCCTCGGGATCGGGCTCGTAGCTCCACTCCGATTTCGCCTGCTTCTTCTCGGCCTCGGTCTCCTCGCCGGCCTCCTCGTCCTCGCCCGCGCCCTCGCCGGTCACCTCGGCCTGCTGCAACGGCAGCAGGGTCTGGCGCCAGACGTGCTGGGTCAGCGGCGAGACGAACTTGTTGTAGACGAGTTCGACCCGGTCGAGCTCCTCGTCGACGTAGCGGGCGGTCAGCGCCTCGCCGATTTCACGGGCGTTGGCGAAGGCGGGCCGGTCGGTGAAGCCGGTGTAGGCGCCGGTCACCTCCTGCTTGCGGAAGGTCAGCGCGGAGACGCCGCGTTTGCCGACCGCCGCGAAGGACGGCTCGGCGCCCTCGTTGCGGACGTCGGTGGCCATCCGCATGCCCTCGCGGATGATGTTCGAGTTGAAGGCGCCGGCCAGGCCGCGATCGCCGGTGACCAGCAGGATCCCGACCTTCTCGACGTTCTCGCGCTCGGCCATCACCGGGACCCGCGGGATCGCCCCGGCGTGGGCCGAGGCCTGGCGGGTCAGTTTGCGGATGCCCTCGGCGTACGGCCGCAGGTCGTCGATCCGCTGTTCGGCGCGGCGCAGGCGCGCCGCCGCAACCATCTCCATCGCGCGCGTGATCTTGTTGATGTTCTTGATCGACGCGATGCGATTTTTGACTTCCTTCTGCGTGGCCATGAGAGTCCGGGTCCGGCGGGTTAGGCCGGGGTCGCCGCCTCCTCGGAGCTAGTCGTGCGGGCCGGGGCCTGGCGCTCGTCGGCCGACTTGACGCGGTCCGATTCGCCCGCCTCGAGCGGATCGCCGTGCTCGTCGAAGTCGGGGCCGAAGTCGTCGACGAAGTCGGCGATTGCGGCGCCGAGCGCCTTTTCGTCGTCCTCCTCGAGCTTGCCGGTGTCTTCGATCCGCTTCAGCAGCTCGGCGTTCTCGGAGTGCAGGCGGACCCGCAGGTCGGCGAGGAACTCGCCGACGCGCTCGACCTTGATCCGGTCTAGGTAGCCGCCGGTGCCCGAGTAGATCGAGGCGACCTGGTCGCCGACGCTGAGCGGTTCGCGCTCTTTCTGTTTGAGCAGCTCGACCAGCCGTTCGCCGCGGGTCAGCGCTTTCTGCGTTTCCGCGTCGAGCTCGGAGCCGAACTGGGCGAAGGCCTCGAGGTCGCGGTACTGGGAGAGGTCGAGGCGGAGTTTTCCGGCGACCTTCTTCATCGCCTTGGTCTGCGCGTTGCCGCCGACCCGGGAGACCGAGATGCCGACGTTG
>CAYXFL010000125.1:0-2380 GCA_964464285.1 uncultured Conexibacteraceae bacterium | reverse complement strand
CGATCCCCGAGTCGCCGCACGACATCATGGGCGCCGGCCACGCCTCGACCTCGATCGGCTACGCGGTCGGGCTGAAGGAGGCGATGCGCCACGGGATCGGCACCGACGGCCGGGTCGCCGCGGTGATCGGCGACGGCGCCCTGACGGGCGGGGTCGCCTACGAGGCGCTGCACGCGGCCGGCGGCCTGCAGACGCCGGTCGTGATCGTGCTCAACGACAACGGGATGTCGATCTCGCCGAACGTCGGCGCGCTCTCCCGCTACTTCAACCGGATCCGGCTCAACCCGCGCCTCTACCACGCCCGCGAGGGGGTCGAGGACCGGCTGACCAAGCTGCCGCTCGGGCTCGGGCGGCGGATCGAGCGACTCGGCCCGGAGATCAAGGCGGCGATCAAGGCCTACTGGGCGCCGGGGCTGTTCTTCGAGGAGCTCGATCTCGCCTACATGGGCGTTATCGACGGCCACGACGTGCACGCGCTGCGCGAGGCGCTGACCGAGGCCTTCGAAGCCGAACGGCCGGTCGTCGTCCACATCCACACGGTCAAGGGCAAGGGCTTCGAGCCGGCCGAAGCGGGCGGGCTGCAGACGATGGAGGAGTGGCACGCGGCGAAGCCGAACTCGATCGTCGACGGCAAGCCGGCCGCCGCGAAGCCCGTGCCGGTCACCGAAACCGACTCCCCGGAGGGGATCGAGCGCCTCGAGAGGCCGCCCGCGGCCGGCTCGCCGCCGCAGTACACCCAGGTCTTCGCCGGGGCGATGGTCGCCGAGGCCAGGCGCGACGAGCGCGTGATCGGGATCACCGCGGCGATGGCGGGCGGGACCGGCCTGCAGCAGCTCGCCGACGAGGTGCCCGAGCAGTACTACGACGTCGGGATCGCCGAGCAGAACGCGGTCCTGCTGGCCAGCGGGCTGGCGCTGCAGGGCGCCAAGCCGGTCTGCGCGATCTACTCGACCTTCCTGCAGCGCGCCTACGACCAGATCGTCCACGACGTCTGCCTGCAGGAGCTCGACGTCACCTTCGCGATGGACCGCGCCGGCCTGGTCGGCGACGACGGCCCCACGCACCACGGCGCCTTCGACGTCTCCTATTTCCGGCCGATCCCGAACGTGGTCGTGATGGCGCCGCGCGACGAGGCCGCCCTGGTCCACATGCTGCACACCGCGATCGCCCATGACGGCCCGGTGGCGCTGCGTTACCCGCGCGGCGCGGGGGAGGGCGTCGAGCTGCCCGCGGCGCCGGAGCTGCTGCCGATTGGCGTGGGCGAGGTGCTGGCCGAGGGCGAGCGGGTGGCCCTGCTCGGCTACGGCTACGGGGTCGCGGTGGCGCTGGAGGCGGCGGAGATCCTCGCCGCCCACGGGCTGAAGGCCACGGTCGCCGACGCCCGCTTCGCCAAGCCGCTCGACGGCGAGCTGGCGAGCCGCCTGGCGCGCGAGCACGAGCTGCTGGTGACGATCGAGGAGAACGTGCTGCCGGGCGGCTTCGGCGCCGCCGTGCTCGAGCACCTCGAGGACGCCTTCGAGGCGCCCGGGGAGCGGGCTCGGGTGATGCGGGTCGGCCTGCCCGACCGCTACGTCACCCATGGCAAGCCGGCGCTGCTGCGCGCCGAGGCGGGCCTGACCGGCCAGTCGGTGGCCGACCGTGTGCTCGCGGCGACGCCGTCGGCGCAGCCGGTCCTGGGCTGAGCGCGGACCTTGCGTTGAAGATTCATCGAATCTTCTCCATCGTTTTACAAGCTGGTAACGAAAATTAGGGATTGCGCGGATTCGCGCAATCGAATAGCCTGCGGACGTCTCCTCGGTGAAGGTGGTTGGAGCAACCCAATAGGGCTCGCTTCTGGGGAAACTCACCAAGGGAGAGGGGACGCGCATCTCTATATGTGTGGGTCCGTAAGGGGAACGGACTTCTCGCGGCCCGTCGCCTCGGCGACCGGGGCCGCGAGGCGCGTCTGTGGACGGGCAGGCGGGGCCGCTCCGTTATCGGTGCGCCGCGCCGGGTAGCCTGCGCGCATGAAGTTCCTCTTCGCACCGATCGGGATCGCCGCCGGCCTGGTCGCCGGGATGCTCGGCAAGAAGGCCTTCGAACGCCTCTGGGCGGTGATCGACGACGAGGATCCGCCGGAGCCCGACCAGCGCGGCGTGCCGACCGCGAAACTGATCGCCGCCCTGGCGATCGAGGGCGCGGTCTTCCGCGTCGCCAAAGGCCTCACCGACTACGGCGCCCGCAAGGGCTTCGCCGCCTTCACCGGCCGCTGGCCCGGCGAGGATCCGGGACGGGGCCAGTAAGCGGGGCCGAGGCTGGGTGGGCCGTCCGAGGCCGGGCCAGGAGCCACACCCACTTCGGCAGGTAGGTGTAGCTCCTGGCCCGGCTGGACGCAAGGAGA
>CAYXFL010000124.1:0-2508 GCA_964464285.1 uncultured Conexibacteraceae bacterium | reverse complement strand
AGCACGGGGCGGACCTTGCCCTCGGCCATCAGCTGGTTGGCGCGCATGCACTCGTAGGCGTTGGCGAAGTGCGAGCCGATGATCTGCTTCTGGCGCATCCACAGGTAGCGGACGTCGAAGTCGAGCTGGAAGCCGGAGGTGGCGCCGCAGATCACGACTTTGCCGAACGGTTTGACGACCAGCACCGAGGTCGGGAAGGTCGCCCGGCCGACGTGCTCGAAGACGATGTCTGGGGCGTCGCCGAGGATCTCGGACACCTTCTTGCCGAACGCCCGCGAGGCCTTGAAGCGGGTCTTGTCGGCAGCCGGGTCGGTGAGGTTCGCGTCGGTCCGCATCATCTCGGGGAACTCGTTGCGGTTGACGTAGCCGACCGCGCCGAGCTGCTTGACCAGCTCGCCCTTCTCGTCGGAGGAGACGACGCCGACCGCGTTCGCCCCGGCCGCTTTGCAGAGCTGCACGGCGAACACGCCGAGGCCGCCGGCGGCGCCCCAGATCAGCACGTTGTGGCCGGCCTGGAGCTTGCACTGGTCCATCAGCATCCGGTAGGCGGTGAAGTAGGTGAGCCCATAGGAGGAGGAGTCGACCCAGGAGAGGTTGCGCGGCTTCGGCAGCAGCTGCTGCGCCTGCACTTTGGTGAACTGGGCGAACGAGCCCCAGGTGGTCTCGTAGCCCCAGATCCGCTGGCTCGGAGCGGCCATCGGGTCGAGCCCGTGCACCTCGACGTCCTCGTAGGAGGCCTGGTTGCAGTGGACCACGACCTCGTCGCCGACCTTCCAGCGGGTCACGCCCTCGCCGACCTTCCAGACGATGCCGGAGGCGTCGGAGCCGCCGATGTGGTGGCCGTACTCGGGGTGGTCGCCGTAGCCGAAGACCGAGACCGGTTTGCCGAGCGAGGCCCAGACGTTGTTGAAGTTGACGCCGGCTGCCATCACGCGGACGATCACCTCGAAGGCGCCGGGCTCCGGGACCTCGATCTGCTCGAGCTGGAAGGCGTCTTTGGGCTCGCCCTCGCGCTCCTGCCTGATCACCCAGGCGGCCATCGTCTCCGGCAGGGTGCCCGGTTCCACGTCCAGCTTTGCGACTGCGCTCGTATCGACTGCCAAGATTCCTCCGCTTTCGAATGCCCGTTCCGCGGCAATCCTAGTTCAGGGCGGCGCCGAGGGGACGGCTCGAAATGCAGCCCCGGTCAGGCGGCGTCGGCCTGATCGGGTGCCTCGCGCAGCTCCGGCGCGCTGATCGCGCGCACCGTGATCTGGGTCGGCTCGGGCGGCTCGATCTCCTTGCCGGCGCCGATTCCCATGCCCTCGACCTTGCGCAGCTGCGGCAGCAGGCGGCGCTCCATCGAGCCGACCGCCGAGTCGTAGGCGCCGGCGGCCGAGGTGAGGCCCTTGCCGACCTTCTCGAAGTCGGTGAGGAACTTGGAGAAACGCGCGTGCAGGGTGCCGGCGGCGTCGGCGATCTCGGCCGCCTCGGCGACCATCTTCTCCTGGCGCCAGCCCAGCTCCATCGTCCGCAGCAGCCCGATCAGCGAGGTCGGGCTGACCAGCAGCACGTTGCGCTCGAGCGCGTAGTCGAACAGCTCCGGGTCGGCGGCGAAGGCGGCGTGCAGGGCGGGCTCGTTGGGGATGAAGCAGATCACCAGGTCGGGCGTCTCGCCCGCCTTGAACTGGCCCTGGTAGTCCTTCGAGCTGAGCGCCCGCACGTGCTCGCGGGTCTGCCGCGCGTGCCGGTCCAGCTGCAGCCGCCGCTCCGACTCGACCTCGGCCTCCTGGGCGTCGAGGAAGGCGTCCAGCGGCACCTTCGAGTCGGCGACGAAGCTGCGCCCCTCCGGCAGCAGGAAGCGCGCGTCCGGGCGCAGGCGGCCGTCTTCGGTGCGCAGCGTCTGCTGCAGCTCGAAGTCGACGTGCTCGGTCATCCCGGCGATCTCGATGCAGCGGCGCAGCTGCAGCTCGCCCCACTGGCCGCGCGTCTGCGGCTGGCGCAGGGCCTTCTTCAGCCCCGCCGTCTCCGAGTTGAGGTTGCCGACCGTCTGGCCGAGCTGCGCGATCAGCGTGCGGGTCTCGAGGTCGGTCTCGCCGCGGCGGCGGACTTCGCTCTCGATCCGCTTCTGGCCCTCGGCGATCCGCTCGGCCAGCGCCTTGATCTCCGCCTGCCGCTTGTCCAGCGCCGCCTCGGCGGTCTTCGCGTCGACCTGGCGCGCCTCGCTGTTCAGCTGCAGCAGCTCGTCGCGCACCTGGGCGCTGACCTGGGCGGCGGCCTGCTGGATCGCCGGCCCCAGGTCCAGCTCCTCCTGTTCTGGAGCGCCCTCCTCGCGCCGCACCAGCAGCACGTAGAGGAGTCCGGCGGTGAGCAGGAGCACGGCAACTGCAAGCAAGATCGTCATCCGTCGATCGTTGCGCGCACCCCGGACGGAGCGGGCGATCCTGCAAGGGCGCTTTCAGCGGGGTTTTCGAGGGTTTCCGCCGGAGGGGTCGGTGGTGTCCTTCTACCTTCGCTGGGCGAATTCGC
>CAYXFL010000123.1:0-2523 GCA_964464285.1 uncultured Conexibacteraceae bacterium | reverse complement strand
ATGAAGATCGCCGTCCCCAAAGAGTCAGCCGCGGGTGAGCGCCGCGTAGCCCTCGTCCCCGACGTGGTCAAGTCGCTGCTCAAAAACGAGCAGCTCGAGATCACCGTCGAGAGCGGAGCCGGCGAGGCCGCCGGCCACCCCGACGCCCACTACGAGGCCGCCGGAGCCAAGATCGCCCCCGCCGACCCCACGCAGGGCGCCGACGTCGTCCTGCGCGTAGCGGTCCCCTCCGCCGAGCAGATCTCCGCCCTTTCCTCCGGCCAGGTCCTGATCAGCCACCTCAACCCCTGGACCGCCGCCGAGACCAACAACGCCCTCGCCAAGCAGGGAGTAACCGCCTTCGCGATGGAGGCGGTCCCCCGCACCACCCGCGCCCAGGCGATGGACGCGCTCTCCTCCCAGGCCGCCGCCGCCGGTTACGCCGCCACCCTGATCGCCGCCCGCGAGTCGGGCCGCTTCTTCGGGATGATGACCACCGCCGCCGGCACCGTCCCCCCGGCCAAGGCCCTGGTCCTCGGCGCCGGCGTGGCCGGCCTTCAGGCCGTCGCCACCGCCAAGCGCCTCGGCGCGATCGTCACCGGCTTCGACATCCGCCGCGCCGCCTGGGAGCAGATCGCCTCGCTCGGAGGCCGTCCCCTCGAACTGGACTTCATCCCCGACGCCGAGGGCGAGGGCGGCTACGCCCGCCCCTTGACCGACGAGGAGAACGCCCAGGTCCGCGAGGCCCTCGCCGCCAACGCCCAAAAGCAGGACATCATCATCACCACCGCGGCGATCCCCGGCCGCCCCGCCCCGCTGCTCGTCACCGCCGAGGCCGTGGCCAACATGGCCCCCGGCTCGGTGATCGTCGACCTCGCCGCCGAGACCGGCGGCAACTGCGAGCTGACCGAGCCCGGCGAGAGCATCACCAGCCCCAACGGCGTCAAGGTGCTCGGGCCGAAGAACCTCGCCTCGGAGATGCCGGTCCCCGCCTCCCAGCTCTACGCCAAGAACCTCGAGAACCTGCTCGGCCTGATGGTCACCGAGGAGGGCACCCTGAACGTCGACTTCGCAGACGACATCATCGCCGCCGCCTGCATCACCAGCGGCGGCGCGGTCAAGAACGAGAGGGCGGCCTCCTAACCATGGACCTGATGACCAAGGTGACGATCTTCGTGCTCGCCGTCTTCGTCGGCTTCGAGGTGATCTCGAAGGTCCCGACCACCCTCCACACCCCGCTGATGAGCCAGACCAACGCGATCCACGGGATCGTCATGCTCGGCGGCCTGATCGTCGCCGGCTACGCCGACGACGGCGTCGAGTACACGATCGGCGCGATCGCGATCGCCTTCGGCGCGATCAACATCGTCGGCGGCTTCATGGTCACCGACCGGATGCTCGGCATGTTCTCCAAAAAGCCCAAGCCGAAGGCCGAGGCCGACAAGTGAGCCTCTTCGCCGTCCTGGAGCCCGGTGGCTCGGCCGCCACCGCCCTCTACATCGTCTCCTTCTCGCTGTTCATCGTCGGGATCAAACAGGGCACCCACCCGAGCACCGCCAAGCGCGGCAACCTCGTTGCCGCCTTCGGCATGGCGATCGCCGTCCTCACCACCCTCTTGCTCGACGGGATCGGCAACTGGGGCGTGATCTTCGGCGCCCTGATCGTCGGCTCTGCGATCGGCGTCGTCGCCTCGATCCGCGTGCAGATGACCGAGATGCCCCAGATGGTCGCCCTCTACAACGGCGTCGGCGGCGGCGCCGTCGCCCTGATCGCCTGGTCGGAGATCCGCCACGGGATCAGCCTCGGCCACGGCCTCTCCCTGGAAGTCCTGATCCCGACCCTGTTTGCCGGCGTGGTCGGCTCGGTCAGCTTCTGGGGCTCCAACATCGCCTTCGCAAAGCTCCAGGACCTGATCCCGACCAAGCCCCTGGCCGTCCCCGGCCAGCAGGTGATCAACGCCCTGCTTCTGATCGGCATCGTGGCCGCCTGCACGGTCACCGCGCTCGATCACGACCACCCCTCCGAGGGCCTGTTCATCGCGATCCTGCTCGCCTCGGCGCTGCTCGGCAACCTCGTCGTCCTGCCGATCGGCGGCGCCGACATGCCGGTCGTGATCAGCCTCCTGAACGCCTTCACCGGCCTCTCGGCCGCCGCCGCCGGCTTTGCCCTCGACAACGTCGCCCTGATCGTCGCCGGCACCCTGGTCGGCTCCTCGGGAACGATCCTCACCCTGGAGATGGCGACGGCGATGAACCGCTCGGTCGCCAACATCCTCTTCGCCGGCTTCGGCGGCGCCCCCTCGGGCGGCGGAGGGGCGATCGGCGAGAAGCCCCACGTCGCGATCGGCGCCCAGGACGCGGCGATCAAGCTCGCCTACGCCGATTCCGTCGTGATCGTGCCCGGCTACGGCCTCGCCGTCGCCCAGGCCCAGCACGCGATCAAGGAGGTCGCCGACGAGCTCGAGCAGAGGGGCGTGCAGGTCAACTACGCGATCCACCCGGTCGCCGGCCGCATGCCCGGCCACATGAACGTGCTGCTCGCCGA
>CAYXFL010000122.1:0-2994 GCA_964464285.1 uncultured Conexibacteraceae bacterium | reverse complement strand
CCACGCCGGCGAGGTGGTCGGCCTGGTCGGCGACAACGGGGCCGGCAAGTCGACGCTGGTCAAGGCGATCGCCGGCATCCACTCGGCCGACGAGGGATCGATCCGCTTCGACGGCTCCGAGGTCTCGATCTCCCGTCCCCAGGACGCGACCGAGCTGGGGATCGCGACCGTCTACCAGGACCTGGCGCTGTGCGACAACCTCGACGTCGTCGCCAACCTCTTCCTCGGCCGCGAGGAGGTCTCGCCCGGCCCAGGGGCGGTCTCGCGCCAGCTCGACGAGGTGCGGATGGAGCACCAGACCGCCGACCTGCTCTCGAACCTGGCGGTGACGATCCCGAGCCTGCGCAGCGAGGTCGGCACCCTCTCCGGGGGCCAGCGCCAGCAGGTCGCGGTCGCCCGCTCGCTGCTCGGCGACCCCAAGGTGGTGCTGCTCGACGAGCCGACCGCGGCGCTCGGCGTGCCGCAGACCAAACAGGTGCTGGAGCTGATCCGGCGCCTGCGTGAGCGCCGGCTCGGCGTCGTCGTGATCAGCCACAACCTGGTCGACGTGTTCGCGGTCGCCGACCGCATCTTCGTGCTGCGGCTGGGTCGCGCCGCCGGCGACTTCGAGGCCAACGAAACCACCGAGGAGCACGTGGTCGGCGCGATCACCGGGCTCGGCAACGGCGGCGCTCGCCGCGGGCCCGGCGCCGGGGAGGGGGAGGGGGAGGGGTGAACGCGACCGAGGCGGCCCGCGCCGACGAACCGGTCGAGCGCCGCTCGACCACCTCCCAGACCCTGCGGCGGCTGGTCCAGGGCGACCTCGCCTCGGTCCGGGTGGTGCTCGGCCTGGCGGTGATCTGGATCATCTTCCAGTCGCAGGAGGACCGCTTCCTCTCGGCCCAGAACCTGACCAACCTGATGCTGCAGATCACCGCTATCGGGTTGATCTCGGTCGGCATCGTCTTCGTCCTGCTGCTCGGCGAGATCGACCTCTCGGTCGGCGCGGTCAGCGGCCTCGCGGCGGCGGTGATGGCCGTGCTGAGCGTCAAGCACGGCTGGAACGCCTACCTGGCGATCGGCGCCGCGATCGGCGTCGGCGCCGCGATCGGGTGCCTGCAGGGCAGCCTCTTCAGCCGCTTCGTCGTGCCCTCGTTCGTGGTCACCCTGGCCGGGCTCTTAGCCTGGCAGGGAGCGCTGTTGCAGGTGCTCGGCGAGACCGGGTCGCTGAACATCAACGACCCGAGGATCACCGGCCTCGCCAACATCTTCTACTCGGACACGGTCGGCTGGATCTTCGCCGCCGTGATCGTCGCCGCCTACGGCGCGGTGCTGGCGATCGGCTACCGCCGCCGCCTCGCCGCCGGCCTCGGCGAGACCAGCGCCCTGCCGCTGATCGTCCGCTTCGTCCTGCTCGCGGCGATCGTGATCGTCGCCGTCGCGATCCTCAACTCCGACCGCGGCGTCCCGCTGGCGGTGATGATCCTGCTCGCCTTCGTGGTCGGGATGGAGTTCGTCGCCAAGCGCACCGGCTTCGGCCGCCACGTGTTCGCGGTCGGCGGCAACGCCGAGGCGGCGCGGCGCGCCGGCATCGCCGTCAACCGGGTCCGCGTCGCCGTCTTCATGATCGCCGGGACGATGGCCGCGATCGGCGGCATCATGGCCGCCTCCCGCCTCTTCGCGGTGAACCAGAACTCCGGCGGCAACGAACTCCTGCTGCTCGCGATCGCCGGCCCGGTGATCGCCGGCACCAGCCTCTTCGGCGGCCGCGGCTCGGTCTGGACCGCGCTCTTGGGAGCGCTGGTGATCGGCTCGATCTCGAACGGGATGGACCTGCTCTCGCTCTCCTCGGCGGTCAAATACATGGTCACCGGCGGGGTGCTGCTGCTGGCCGTCCTGGTCGACGCGATCGCCCGCCAGCAGCGCCGCACCTCGGGCCGGGTCTAGCGCGCGAAGAGGAGGGAGGCGCCGACGGCGCCGCCGAGGTCGCCGAGCGAGGCGACGCGGACCGCTGGGGGCTTCTGGTCGAGGAAGAGGTGCTTGGACATCTCCTCCATCAGCGGGTCCATGAAGCGCTCGCCGAAGCGGATCCCGAGGCCGCCGCCGATGATCACGGCTTCCGGGTCGAGCAGGTTGACGGCGGAGGCGACGCCGGTGCCGAGCGCCTCGATCGCGCGGTCGATCAGCTTCGTCGCCATCTGGTCGCCGTGGTCGAGGGCACGCTCCCAGATGCCGCTGGTGAGCCGCGGTTTGCCGTGCTTCTCCATCAGCTTGAAGAGGTCGGTCTTGTGGCCCTCTTCGTGCTCGCGGCGCGCCTCGGCTTCCATCGCCGAGCGGCCCGCGTAGGCCTCCATGCAGCCCTTGCGCCCGCAGGGGCACTTGGCGCCGCCGCGCTTGACCACCATGTGGCCGATCTCGCCGGCCGCACCGCGGCCCAGCCACGGCTTGCCGTCGAGCACCAGCCCACCGCCGACGCCGGTGCCCCAGAAGACACCGATCAGGCTCTCGAACTCGCGCCCGGCGCCGAGGTGGAACTCGGCCTCGGTCGCGACCTGGACGTCGTTGCCGACCCGGACCTCGGTGCCCAGCGCCTGCTGCAGGGTTTCGGCGAGCGGGAAGCTGCCTTCCCAGTCGGGCAGGTTCTTGGCCGAGGAGACGACGCCGGTCTTCTCGTCGGCGTCGCCGGGCGAGCCGACCCCGACGCCCTCCAGCGCCGCCGGCTCGACGCCGGCCGCGGCGGCCGCCTCGCGCAGCGCCTCGGCCATCTGCTCGGCGACCCCGGCCGGGCCGCCGTCGGTCGGCGTCGGCCGCCGCGCCTCGCCGAGCACCTCGCCGCTCGCCTCGACGACCACGGTCTGGATCTTGGTGCCGCCGAGGTCGATGCCGCCGCGCCGCGTCATGGCGCGGCAGTCTACGCGCCGATCGGGCGTCCGGGGACCGGCTCGGCCTCGCGCCGCAGAAGGTTCAGCCGCCGATCGCCGACATCGACCGCTCCGGCTGGCGGAAACCCGGCTC
>CAYXFL010000121.1:547-3185 GCA_964464285.1 uncultured Conexibacteraceae bacterium | reverse complement strand
CCTGCCGCTCGTCGCGGACGATCTGGCCGACCGTGACCGGATCGGGGTCGGTTCGCTCGTGCGCGGCGAGCAGCACGGTCGCCGCGTCGT
Organism: uncultured Conexibacteraceae bacterium; assembly: GCA_964464285.1. Taxonomy (GTDB): domain Bacteria; phylum Actinomycetota; class Thermoleophilia; order Solirubrobacterales; family 70-9; genus VAYN01. The sequence goes on along the minus strand of CAYXFL010000121.1, from coordinate 3,095 downwards.
CGGTTGGGTGGTCGCCGAGCCGGACGAGGGCGCCAGGAGGCCGCTGAGGATCTTGATCAGCGTGCTCTTGCCGGCCCCGTTGGCGCCGACCAGGCCGACCACCTCGCCGGCGTGGACGGCGAAGTCGACCCGGTCCAGAGCCTGGACCGGGCCGAATCGCTTGCTTACGCCCTCCAGCTGCAGGAGCGGAGTGCCGGCCGCGTTCATCTCAGCCCGAGATCCCCGCTTCTTTGCAGGCGGCCACGTAGGGGCCGGTGCAGAGTTCCTGGGCGGTCACGAAGCCGTCTTTGACCACGGTGCTTTTGACGTTGTCCTTGGTCACCGCGATCGGTTTGAGCAAGACCGCGGGTACGTCGGTTTTGCCGTTGTTGACTTCTTCGGTGACTTTGTCCGGCGGCACTTCTTCGCCGTTGGCCAGCGCGATCGCGATTTCGGCGCTGACTTCCGCCTCCGGGCCGATCGCCTTGTAGATCGTCATGAACTGCTGGCCGGCGAGGATCCGCTGCAGGCCGGCGACGGTCGCGTCCTGACCGGTAACCGGCCGTTCTTCGGGGTTGATCCCGGCGCCTTTGAGCGCCGCGATCGCGCCGCCGCCGGTGTCGTCGTTGGCGGCGTAGATGCCGGCGAATCCGTCGTTGCCGAGCGCCGTGATCGCCTGCTGCGCCTCACGCTGGGCGTTTTCGGCGGTCCAGCCCGGGGTGTCGAATTCGCGCGCGATTTTCACCCCGGCGGAGTCGAAGGCGGCTTTGGCGCCTTCCTTGAACAGCGCCGCGTTGGGGTCGGCCGGGTCGCCGTTGATCATGATGATCGGGCCTTTGGCGGCGCCGTCTTCTTTCAGTTTTTCGGCCAGCGTTTCGCCCTGGAGTTCGCCGACTTTTTTGTTGTCGAAGGAGACGTAGGCGGCGATCTCGCTGTTTTCGGTGAGCCGGTCGTAGCTGACCACCGGGATGCCCTGGGAGTTCGCCCGTTCGGCGATCGTCGCCGCCGATTTCGAGTCCATCGGGTCGAGGACCATCACGTCAGCGCCTTTGGTCAGCGCCGCTTCGCCCTGGGACTGCTGTTTTTCGGCGTCGCCGCCGGCGTTGAAGTAGATGACTTCACAGCCCGGGCAGAGTTCTTCCACGGCTTTTTCGAAGTCCGGCCGATCGTTGGTTTCGTAGCGCGGCGTTTCGTTTTCCGGCAGCAGCAGGGCGATCGTGAATTCCCCTTCGCTGGCGGCGCCACCCCCACCGGCTTCGGCGCTGGTCGTTTCGCCGCCGCCGGTACCGCCGGTGGTGTCGTCGTCACCGCCGCATCCGGCGACCACGACCGACAGCGCGATCAGTGCGACCGCCACGAACAGGATTCGCTTGCTCAAAGCTGACATCCGTTCCTCCTCTTTTTTCCCCTGCTCCCGCGAGGCGCTTACCCGCCGTGGGGTGTTTTCAACCAGACACGCGCGCGTCCCCGATCGTTTCCACGATGTGGCCAAGCCGATCGCGGCGCGCTGGCCGCTGTGGCCAAAGGGCTTGGGGTACGCGGGGTCGAGGGGACGGGGTGCTTCGGGGATCTCCGCCGGAGGGGTCGGTGGTGTCCTTCTACCTTCGCTGGGCGAATTCGCCCGGATCGCAACCCTCCCACCCGAGATTCGCAGTGGTGCGAATCGCTAACGCCGCTCGCACGAAGGACACCGCTGACGGGCCGCGGGAAGGGGCGCTGATCCGTGGGTCCTGGCCCGGCGCCCGGGCGGCCCCGGCGCTTCGCCGATCCCTGCTAGGCGGCGACGGGCAGGTCGCGCTTCTTCTTGGCGCCGTTGCCGGCGCCGCGCTTGCGCTTCGCGGGCTCGAGCAGCTCGGCGAGGAAGCGGCCGGTGTAGGAGCCGTCAGCCGCGGCGACCTCCTCGGGGGTGCCAGTGACGACGATCTCGCCGCCCCCTTCGCCGCCCTCGGGGCCGAGGTCGATCAGGTGGTCGGCGGTCTTGATCACGTCGAGGTTGTGCTCGATCACGACCACGGTGTTGCCCGCCTCGACCAGCCGTCCCAGCACCTCGAGCAGCCGCGCGACGTCGGCGAAGTGCAGGCCGGTGGTCGGCTCGTCGAGGATGTAGAGGGTGTCGCCGGTGGCGACTTTGGAGAGCTCGGTGGCGAGCTTGATCCGCTGCGCCTCGCCGCCGGAGAGCGTCGTCGCCGGCTGGCCGAGGCGGATGTAGTCGAGCCCGACGTCGTGCAGGGTGCGCAGGCGGCGGTGGATCTTCGGCACGTTCTCGAAGAACTCCACCCCCTCCTCGACCGACATCTCGAGCACGTCGGAGATGCTCTTGCCCTTGAAGCGGACCTCCAGCGTCTCGCGGTTGTAGCGCTTGCCGTGGCACTGCTCGCAGGGCACGTAGACGTCGGGCAGGAAGTGCATCTCGATCTTGATCTGGCCGTCGCCTTTGCAGACCTCGCAGCGGCCGCCCTTGACGTTGAAGCTGAAGCGGCCCGGCTTGTAGCCGCGGGCGCGCGCCTCCTGGGTCTGGGTGAAGAGCTGGCGGATGTCCCAGGGCAGCCACTTGTCCGGGGCGGCAGTG
>CAYXFL010000121.1:0-537 GCA_964464285.1 uncultured Conexibacteraceae bacterium | reverse complement strand
CGAAGACGCCGGTGTAGGTGGCCGGGTTGGAGCGCGGCGTGCGGCCGATCGGCGACTGGTCGATGTTGATGATCTTGTCGATCTGGGAGAGCCCGTCGACGCCGTCGTGGGCGCCCGGCCGCAGCTTCGCCTGGTGCAGCCGGTTGGCGACCGCGTGGTGCAGGGTCTCGTTGACCAGGGTCGACTTGCCCGAGCCGGAGACGCCGGTGACGCAGCAGAAGACGCCGAGCGGGAAGGCGACGTCGACGTCCTTGAGGTTGTGTTCGCGGGCGCCGCGCACGACCAGCGCGCCGCGCGGCTTGCGGCGCTCGGCGGGAAGCTCGATCTTGCGCTTGCCGGAGAGGTACTGGCCGGTCAGCGAGGCCGGGTCCTTGGCGACCTGCTTTGGCGTACCGGCGGCGATCACGTGGCCGCCGTGTTCGCCGGCGCCGGGGCCGAGGTCGACCAGGTGGTCGGCGGCCATCATCGTGCCCTCGTCGTGCTCGACCACGATCACCGTGTTGCCGAGGTCGCGCAGCCGGTCGAGGGTCGCGATCA
>CAYXFL010000120.1:0-3263 GCA_964464285.1 uncultured Conexibacteraceae bacterium | reverse complement strand
TACAGCACCTTCGCGCCGTTGGCGGCGAGCTCGAGCATCTCCTCGCTGGAGACGTGGTCGAGCTTGGCTGCCTGCGGGATGACGCGCGGGTCGGCCGTGTAGATGCCGTCGACGTCGCTGTAGATCTCGCAGACGTCGGCCTTCAGCGCCGCGGCGAGCGCGACGGCGGTCGTGTCGGAGCCGCCGCGGCCGAGCGTGGTGACGTCACGGCTGTCGGTGGAGACGCCCTGGAAGCCGGCGACCAGCACGATCCGGTCCTGACCCAGCGCGTCGGAGATGCGGTCGGCGCGGACGTCGATGATCCGCGCCTTGGTGTGGGTCGAGTCGGTGACGATCCCCGCCTGCGAGCCGGTCAGCGAGATCGCCTCGTGACCCATGTCGTGGATCGCCATCGCGCAGAGCGCGCAGGAGATCCGCTCGCCGGTCGAGAGCAGCATGTCCATCTCGCGCGGATCCGGGCGCTCGGAGATCTCCTGCGCCTGGGCGACCAGCTCGTCGGTCGTCTTGCCGCGCGCCGAGAGCACCGCGACCACCCGGTTGCCGGCCTCACGCGCGGCGACGATCCGGCCGGCGGCACGCTTGATCTGCTCGGCGCCGGCGACGGAGGTGCCGCCGAACTTCATCACGATTATGTCGGAGCCCGGATCGGCCATGCCGCCTGAGGATAAAGGGCGATTGCGCGCGGCAGCGGCCCCGATCAGCGGGCCACGAGGCGGTACACCGGCCCCGCCAGCGAGGTGACGTAGACGCGGCCGCGAGTGTCTTCGCCGAACGAGGAGGGGGAGGGCACCTGGAGGCCGAGCTTGCGGTCGTCGGCGGCGCGTTTGAGGTGGGGGACGAGCGAGCGCAGCTCGCCCTCGCAGAAGTCGGCGTAGAGGTAGCGCTTATAGAGGGAGCGCAGGGCGCGGTCGGCGACCACGTAGCCGCCGGTCACCGAGCAGCTGCCGCCGCGCGAGTGGGGGAAGGCGAGGATCGGCTTCACGGTCCCGCCGGGGTCGGCGGTGCCGCTGTTCTCGTCGGTGTAGGGCGCGTGGCCCTCGAAAGCGTCCCAGCCGAAGTTGGCGCCCTTGGCGCCGCCGACGGTCGTGTAGGAGATCTCCTCGAAACGGTTCTGGCCGACGTCGCCGATCGCGATCCGGGGTTGCGCCGCGCTGACCGTGTCGAAGGAGAAGCGGAACGGGTTGCGCAGGCCGTAGCTGTAGATCTCGTCGCGGCCGGGCCCGCCGACGAACGGGTTCGAGGCCGGCACCGTGTAGGGGCGGCCGCCCCGTCGGCGCGGGTCGATCCGCAGCAACTTGCCGAGCAGCGACTCCCTGCTCTGGGCGTTGTTGGGCGGGTCGCCGCCGGAGCCGCCGTCGCCGGTGCCGAGGTAGAGCAGGTCACCGAGGAACTGCAGCTGGCCGCCGTTGTGGTTGGTGTTGGCGGCGTGCGGGATCGTGATCACGTTGCGGCGCGAGCCCGGCAGCGCGCGGGTGGCGCTGCCGCGGCGGAACTCGTCGACCGTGATCGCCCCGCGGGCTCCCGTGTAATAGACATAGAAGCGCCCGCTGCGCGCGTAGTCGGGCGGGAAGGCGACCGAGAGCAGGCCCTGCTCGCCGCCGTAGGTGACCCGGCCGCGCAGGTCGAGGAACGGGCGGCCGAGGCGCTTGCCGTTCTTCAGCACGACGATCCGGCCCGGCTGCTCGACCACGAAGAGGAGCCGCGGCGCGCCCGGCGCGCCGCTCGCGTAGACCGGCTGGTCGAAGCTGCCGATCCGCTTCAGCGCGACGCCGCGCTTGGCGCTGGCCGCCGCCTCCGTGCCGTCGCGCGCGGTGGGTGCTTCGCCGCCGCCGGTCGTGTCCGCCGCCGACCCGCAGGCGGGCAGCGCCAGCAGCAGCGAGGCGACCAGCAGTGTGGCGATCAGGCGGGGCCGGCGCATCCTTGCGGCGAACCTACCCGGCGCGACCCGTTGCTACTCGCCGCCGCTCTTCCCGGAGGACTTGATGTCCACCACTTCGCCGCTGTCGGTGACTTCGGTTTCGGGCAGTTCCGAGGTGATCTCGGCGAGGATCGTGCCGCCCGGCCGGTTGCCGTTCGCGGTCTCCGCCTTCACCTGCGTCCCCAGCCCGGCGCCGACCTCGTAGACCAGCTTCCAGTCGCCGGCTTTGACCGCGCTCACTTTCCAGACCACGTTCGCGGTCTCGTCCGGCTCGAGCTTGCCGAACGCGAAGGTCTTGCGGTTCGAGGTCGAGGCCCCGGCGGGATCCGGGGAGCCGGCGAAGCGCGGGTAATGCGAGGCGAGCACCCAGACCGGCCGGTCCGCCTGGGCGAGGCCGGCCTGCGGGTCGTGGATCGCGAACGGGATCGAGGCGTCTTCGCCGCGCTGGCCGCCGACCCCGACCGTCACCACCAGGTTCGGCACCGTCTCATCGCCGCTGTTGCGCACCCCGAGCCGCAGTATCGAGGTCTGCCCGAGCCGCTGCTCGGCCGGGAAGCTGGCGTCGACCACCTGCAGTTGGTAAGTGCCCGCGCGTTCGTTTGAGTCCGAGGACTCCTCGCCCCCGCAGGCTGCCAACAGCGCCGCCACCGCCACCACGGCCAACCCAGTCGCCGCGGCTTGGAGGCGGGAACGCCGGGAATGTCTTCCGGTCCCCCGCAAAGCGGAGCGAACATACCATGGGCTTTCCCAGCATCAGGGCGCTTTTGGCGCCTGCGGATCGGGTTAGCCGGATCTAAATATGGAGCTAATGGTTGGGGCTGATCCATCCCATAGACTCATCGCCGAGTGGGGCGTCGCGGGAGAGTGGCGCCGCTCGTGGAGGAGCAGATGGTCGGATCCGCGGTTAACAGGGCGCTTCTGCCCGCCAAGTCTGTGTTCGAACAGGTCGGGGAGATGATGCTCCTGACCGGTCGTACGATCGTGTCCGCGATCCGTCCGCCGTACCCCTACGGCGAGGAGTTCATCGGCCAGTTCCTCTTCGCCCTGCAGCTCTGCTGGTTCCCGCTGCTGGTCTCGACCGTGGCCTTCGGATTCGGCGCGCCCGGCCTGCAGGCGGCCAACTTCCTCTCCCTGTTCGGCGCCCTCGACCGGCTCGGCGGCTTCTTCGTGCTCGCCTCGATCCGCGAGTTCGCGCCCTTCGTGACCGCCGTCGTCGTCGCCGGCGTCGCCGGCACCGCGATCACCGCCGATCTGGGCGCCCGCAAGATCCGCGAGGAGCTCGACGCCCTGCAGGTGCTCGGCGTCGACCCGATCAAGAACCTGGTCGTGCCGCGCTTCCTCGCCC
>CAYXFL010000119.1:0-3398 GCA_964464285.1 uncultured Conexibacteraceae bacterium | reverse complement strand
CGGCGGATCTCCTCGTCGCGGCCGATCACCGGGTCGAGCTTGCCGGCGCGCGCATCGGCGGTCAGGTCGCGGCCGAATTTCTCCAGCGCCTGCGCGGTCGACTCCGGGTTGGGCGAGGTCACCTTCTGCGGGCGCACCTCGCCGATCGCCTTGTCGATCGAGTCGCGGTCGGGCAGCAAATCGCCCAACTGCGCGTCGCCGGCCAGCGCCAGCAGCAGGTGGTCGGTGGAGATGTACTCGTCGCCGAGCCGGGCCATTTCCTGCTCGGCTTTGCGCAGGGTCGCGGCGAGCCCGGTCGACATCCGCGGCTCCTCGACCTCGCCGCCCAGTTTCGGCAGCGCCGCGACCGCCTCGCTGGCGCGCGCGGCGAGTGCCGCGGTGTCGGCCCCGATCCGCTGCAGGATCGGGGTGACCAGCCCTTCGGGCTGGTCGAGCAGGGCGACCAGGAGGTGGGGCGGGGCGGCTTCGGGGTTGCGGTGGCTGCGCGCCAGCTCCAGCGTCGCCTGGACCGCTTCCTGTGATTTGACGGTGAATCGGTCGGCCTGCATCAGCTCCCCGCTCCTTTCTTCTTTCCTTCCAGTTCTTCGGCACGGAGGCGGATGCGCGCCAGCTCGGCGCTCAGCTTCGCCACCCGCTCTTCGAGGGCGAGCACGGTCTCGACCCCGACCAGGTTCAGCCCCTGCGCGGTCATTTCGTGGATCCGGCGCAGCCGCTCGACGTCGCGCTGCGAGTAAAGGCGCGTGTTCTTCGGCGAGCGCTTCGGCGCGATCAGCCCGCGCTGCTCGTACATGCGCAGCGTCTGCGGATGCATCTCGGCCAGCTCGGCGGCGACCGAGATCATGAACACGCCCTGCTCCTCGTCGAAGCTCGCCTTCACGCGGCGGCGGTAGGTCGCCATCACGAGGCCCCCGCCTGGCGCAGCAGCGCCGCCCGCGGGTCGTCGCCGTTGAACGCCTCGGCCAGCTTCTCGGCCGCCTCGCGCTGCTCGTCGGTCAGCTCTTTCGGCACCTCGATCTCGAGCCGGTAGCGGATGTCGCCGCGGCCGCTGCCCTTCGGCTTCGGCGGGCCCTCGCCGCGCAGCCGCTGGATCGCTCCGTGGCGGGTGCCCGGCGCCACCTTGATCTTCTTCGTCCCGTCCAGGGTCGGCACCTCGATCGTGCCGCCCTGCAGCGCCTCGGAGATCGTGATCGGCACAGTCACCTCGAGGTTGCCGTCGTCGAGCCGCTTGAACACCGGCGACGCCGCGACCCGGGTGGTCACGTAGAGGTCGCCGTTGGGGCCGCCGCGCGGACCCGCCTCGCCCTTGCCGGCGAGCCGGATCCGGGTGCCGTTCTTGACCCCGGCGGGGACGTTGACCCGGTAGCGCTTGGTCTGCTGGGTGAGGCCGGAGCCGCCGCACGTCGGACAGGGGTCCTCGATGATCTCGCCGGCGCCGCCGCACTGCGGGCAGGGCCGGCTGATCGAGAAGAGGCCCTGGCCCTGGGCGTCGACGCCGCTGCCCTCGCAGCGCGGGCAGGTGACCGGGGAGGTGCCCGGTTTGGCGCCGCTGCCGTGGCAGGTCTGGCAGGTTTCGGCCTTCGGCACGGTGACGCTGATCTGGTCGCCGTTGACCGCCTGGTCGAAGCTCAGCTGGACTTCGGTCTCGAGGTCGCGCCCGCGCACCGGTTCGGGCCGTGCCCGCCGGCCGCCGCGGCCGAACATCGAGAAGATGTCGCCGAGGTCGGCGCTGAAGCCACCGCCGCCGGCGCCGCCGAACGGGTTGGGGCCGCCCCCGCCGAAGCCGGCGAAGGACGGGCCCGCGTCGTACTCCTTGCGCTTTTCGGGGTCGCCGAGGACGTCGTGCGCCGCGGAGATCTCCTTGAACTTCTCCTCCGCCGCGGGGTCGTCCGGGTTGCGGTCCGGGTGGTACTTGCGCGCCAGCTTGCGGTAGGCCTTCTTGATCTCCTCGTCGGAGGCGTCCTTGGCGACGCCGAGGGTCTTGTAGAGCTCGTCTGCCACTTTCCTCCTAAGCGCTCACCACTACTCGTGCCGGACGCAGCAGCTGCTCGTCGATGCGGTAGCCCTTCTGCATCACCTCGACCACGAGGCCCGACTCGGTGCCCTCGACCGGCGTCGTCGAGAGCGCCTCGTGCAGGGTCGGGTCGAACTTCTCACCCTGCGGGTCGACGGTCTCGATCCGGTTGCGCGTCAGCGCTTCGCGCATCCCGCGCAGCACCATCTCGACCCCGCCGGCGAGGCCGTCCGCGCTCTCGCCGGCGCTCTCCAGCGCCCGCTCGAGGTTGTCGACGGCCTCGATCATCTCCCGCGCCATCTCGCTCTTGCCGCGCAGCGACGCGGCCTGAACCTCGGCCGCCATCCGCTTGCGGTAGTTCTCGAAATCAGCCTGCGTTCGCTTCGCCAGTTCGAGGTACTCGTCCCGCTTGTTCTCCGCGTCAGCGAGGAGGGCATTGATGTCCTGCTCAACCTCTCGGCCCTCGGCCCCCCGCCCCTCAGCGTCCGCCGCCGAGGCCTCTGCCGCGGGTGGCCCCGGTGGGGATCCCATCTCCGAGGAAGCTTTAGCTACCGGAGGAGATGGGTCCCCACCGGGGACAGGACCCGTGGCCCGATGCCTCTCGTCGGACGTCATTTGCCGTCCTCGTCAACGACCTCCGCATCCACGACTTCCTCGTCGTCGGAGCTGCCGCCGCCGTCGGAAGAACCTCCGTCAGCCGGCTGCTCGGACTGGGCCGCCGCGTAGATCTGCTCGGACGCTTTGGTCATCGCCGTGTTCAGCGCCTCGGTCTTCGAGTTGATCTCCTCGAGGCTGCCGCTCTCGACCACCGAGCGCACGTCCTTGACCGCCGCCTCGACCTCATCCTTGGTTGCCTGGTCGACTTTGTCGCCGGCCTCGGAGATCGCTTTCTCCGCCTGGTAGGCCGAGTTCTCGGCAAGGTTGCGGGCCTCGGCCAGCTCCCGCTGCTTGCGGTCCTCCTCGGCGTGGGACTCGGCGTCGGAGACCATGCCCTGGATCTCCTCGTCGGAGAGGCCGGAGCCGGATTTGATCTCGATTTTCTGCTCTTTGCCGGTGCCCTGGTCCTTGGCGGTGACGTGGATGATGCCGTTGGCGTCGATGTCGAAGGTGACCTCGATCTGCGGCATCCCGCGCGGCGCCGGGGGGATCCCGGTGAGCTGGAATTTGCCCAGGCTCTTGTTGCCGCTGGCCATCTCGCGCTCGCCCTGGAGGACGTGGATCTCGACCGACGGCTGGTTGTCGTCGGCGGTCGAGAAGGTCTCCGACTTCTTCGTCGGGATCGTCGTGTTGCGCTCGATCAGCTTCGTCATCACGCCGCCTTTGGTCTCGATCCCGAGGGTCAGCGGGGTGACGTCGAGCAGCAGCACGTCCTTGACGTCGCCGGCCA
>CAYXFL010000118.1:0-3555 GCA_964464285.1 uncultured Conexibacteraceae bacterium | reverse complement strand
ACGTCGACCGCGCCGGAGGCGATCAGGCGGTCGGCGATCTCCAGCGCCTGCTCGCCGTAGTCGGGCTGGGAGACCAGCAGCTCGTCGGTGTCGACGCCGATCTTCTGAGCGTAGACCGGGTCGATCGCGTGCTCGGTGTCGATGAAGGCGCAGACCCCGCCCAGCTGCTGGGCCTGGGCGATGATGTGGCTGACCAGGGTCGTCTTTCCCGAGGACTCCGGGCCGAAGATCTCGACGATCCGGCCGCGCGGCACGCCGCCGATCCCGAGCGCCAGGTCGAGCGCCAGAGAGCCGGTGGGAATCGAGTCGACCTTGATCGTGCCTTTGTCGCCGAGCCGCATCAGCGAGCCCTCGCCGAACTCGCGCCGCACGTGGGTGACTGCGGCCTCGAGCGCCGCGTCCTTCGCTTTGGCCTCTTTCGCCGACATGTCCTTCAAGTTCGCCTTCTTCTCTGCCATCTAGATCACCTCACTGCCGCCCTAGCCGGGCAGCTCGACTTGGGCCAGCGGCACGTAGCGAGCACCCTCTGGCTGGAGTTCAGAACGGTAGAACGTCATCCGGCGGCAAAAGCACGCCCGCAAGAGACTTTGCGGGACCGATCCCGGCGGCCGCTCGACCGCCATCGGGACCCGCTTGCGCCCGGGTTCGGCGCGCACTCTGGCGACCGTCACATGAGGCCAGAACGGGCGCTCCTCGGCCTCGTGTCGGCCGGCGTCCACCAGGCGCGACATCAGGCCCGCCTGCAGCGCTTTCGCGCCCTCGGAATCGACCGGGAGCGCGTAGACCTTGGCCCGGCCGCGCAGCGGGCGCTGCTGGGGCTGGCCGAGCACGACCTCCGGCGCCCGGGCGGCGCTCGCCCGCACGAGCTCGGCGATCGGCTCGATCTCCTCCTCGGCCCGCCAGCCGAGGAAGGCGAGGGTGATGTGCAGCGAGCGTTCCGCAACCGGCCGCAGGGCCGGATCGGTCAGCGCCTCGCGCCCCCAGGCGGCGATCCCGGCCCGCACCGGGTCGGGCAGGTCGAGCGCGACGAACAGCCGCGCCCGCTTCGGTTTCTCGTCCGCACTCGGCACAGTGGCCACGCTACGAGGCCGGGGCGCACGAAACAACGCGCCGAAGCCAAATTTGGCTCACGACTCTGCGCCGGAACCGCCAAGCAGCTGGCGCAGCAGGTGCATCGCGACCAGCGCCGAGCGTTCGCGGACGTCACTGCGGTTCCCGGGGATCACCGGATCCCGGGCGATCGCGGTGCCGTCGGCGAGGCGCGCGTTGAAGCAGACATAGCCGACCGGCTTCTGCCCGCTGCCCCCGCCGGGGCCGGCAATCCCGGTGATCGAGACCGCGACGTCGGCGCCGAAGCGCTCCAGCGCCCCGATCGCCATCGCCTCCGCGACCTCGGGAGAGACCGCGCCCTGCGCCGCGATCAGCGCCGGGTCGACCCCGAGCAGCTCCGCCTTCGCCTCGTTCGAGTAGGCGACCACGCTGCCAGCCATGTAGGCGGAGGAGCCGGGCCGGTCGGTGAGGCGGGCGGCGAGCAGACCGCCGCTGCAGGACTCGGCGAGCCCGATCCGGCGCCCGGCGAGCAGCCCCGCGACCTGCGCGTCGACCGTCTCACCGTCGAGGCTGAAGGTCTCTTTGGGGTGGCGCCCGGCGAGCCCGTCGCGCACCGCCGCCGCGGTCGCCGCCTGCTCGTCGCGGTAGCGGACGTCGATCTCGATCTCGCCGCGGCGCAGGCAGGTGGTGATCTCGACCGCCCCGATCGCGATCCCGTCGTCGTGCTCCATCTCCCGCAGGCTCTTCGCGATCTCCGACTCCGGCACCCCGAACATCCGCAGCGTGTAGCCGTGCAGCGCCGTCGCCCGCGCCAGCACCTCGCGCACGACGGGCGTCTCCAGGGCGACCGGCCACATCGGCTGCAGCTCGCGCGGCGGGCCCGGCAGCACGACCACGACGCGCTCGCCGGCCGGGACGACCAGCCCCGGCGCGGTGCCGACCGGGTCGAGCGCGGTCGCGCCCTCCGGGACCAGCGCCTGCTTGCGGTTGGCCTCCAGCAGCGCCTCCTCGTCGATGCTGAAGGTCCGGCGCTGGGCGAAGCGGCGCAGGATCTCGGCGATCTTCGCCAGCATCTCCTCGTCGAGCAGCAGCTCGCGCCCGGCGAAGCGGGCGACGATCTCGGCGGTGAGGTCGTCGGCGGTCGGCCCGAGTCCGCCGGTCGTGACGATCAGGTCCATGCCCTCGGCGGCGAGGAAACCCAGAGCCGCCTCGAGGTCGTCGGGGCGGTCGGCGACGACCAGGATGTGGGCCACCTCGACCCCAAGCTCGGCCAGCCGTTCGGAGACCCAGGGGCCGTTGGCGTCGGCGATCCGCCCGGTGATCACCTCGGTCCCCGTGACGACTATCCCGGCCCGAATCACCGGGCCAAGCTACATGACGCGCGGTTCCTCACGCACGCATTACGTGGGAAAGGAACCGCGCGGCGCTCAGTCGCCCGGATCGGGCTCGATCGCAGCGGGCGACTCGGGCGCGCCACCTCCGCCGGCTGGCGCCAGAACCCGGCCGAGATCCGCCTGGGTGATCAGCACCTGACGCGGTTTCGAGCCCTCGTAGCCGGAGATCACGCCCCGCCGCTCGAGCATGTCGATCAGGCGGCCGGCGCGCGTGTAGCCGACCCGCAGGCGCCGCTGGATCATCGACACCGAGGCGGTCTCGGTCTGCACGACCAGGCGGATCGCCTCGTCGAGCAGGTCGTCGCTGTCGGGATCGAGATCGTCCTCGCCGCGCGCCTCGTCCTCCGCCTCGACGGGCGTCTCCAGCAGCTCGTCCTCGAAATCCGGTTCGCCCTGCTTGGCCCAGTGGCTGGTGATCCGGGCGATTTCCTCCTCGGTGATGAAGGCGCCCTGGATCCGCTGCAGCTTCGAGCTGCCGGGTCCGCGGAAGAGCATGTCCCCCTGGCCGAGCAGCGACTCGGCGCCGCCCTGGTCGAGGATCACCCGCGAGTCGGTCTGCGAGGAGACCGCGAAGGCGATCCGCGAGGGGATGTTGACCTTGATCGTGCCGGTGATGATGTCGGTCGAGGGCCGCTGGGTCGCCAGCACCAGGTGGATGCCGGTGGCGCGCGACTTCTGGGCGAGCCTGATGATCGAGTCCTCGACTTCGGCCGGGGCGACCATCATCAGGTCCGCGAGCTCGTCGATCACGCAGAGGATGTGCGGCAGCGGCGCCTCGCCGTTCTTGCGGCGCACGCGGTTGAGCTCGTCGAGGTTGCGGGTGCGGGCCTCGCTCATCACGCCGTAGCGGGTCTCCATCTCGCCGATCAGGTTGGAGAGCACGTTGGCGGCGAGGCGCGGCGAGGTCACCACCGGCGTCAGCAGGTGCGGGACCTCCTCGTAGTGGTTGAGCTCGACCTGCTTCGGGTCGACCAGGACCAGGCGCACGTCGTTGGGCGAGGCCTGCATCAGGATCGAGGAGAGGATCGCGTTGACGCAGCCGCTCTTGCCCGAGCCGGTGGTGCCGGCGACCAGCAGGTGCGGCATCTTCGCGAGGTCGGTCCAGACCGCG
>CAYXFL010000117.1:0-3644 GCA_964464285.1 uncultured Conexibacteraceae bacterium | reverse complement strand
AGGCGGAGAACTACCGCAAGATGGAGGTGGCGATGGCCACCGACGTCAGGGTTATCCTGATCAAGCTGGCCGACCGCCTCCACAACATGCGCACGCTCGGGGCGCTGCCCAAGCAGAAACAGACGGCGAAGTCGCACGAGACGCTGGAGATCTACGCGCCGCTCGCGCACCGGCTGGGGATCCACGCGATCAAATGGGAGCTCGAGGACCTCTCGTTCGCGACCCTGCACCCGCGCAAGTACGCCGAGATCAAGCAGCTCGTCGCCCAGCAGCGCGACGAGCGCGAGACCTACGTGACCGAGGCCGGCGAGTTCCTCGCCGAGGAGCTCGAGCAGGTCGGGATCGAGGCCGAGATCTCCGGCCGCGCCAAGCACTTCTACTCGATCTACACGAAGATGGCGAAGAAGGGGCGCGAGTTCAACGAGATCTTCGACCTCACCGCGATGCGGGTGATCGTCGGCTCGGTCAAAGACTGCTACGGCGCGATCGGCGTCATCCACTCGCTCTGGAAGCCGCTGCCCGGCCGCTTCAAGGACTTCGTCGCGATGCCGAAGGCCAACATGTACCAGGCGCTGCACACGCCGGTGATCGGGCCGGAAGGCAAGCCGCTGGAGATCCAGATCCGCACCGACGAGATGCACAACCTCGCCGAGTACGGGATCGCCGCCCACGTCGCCTACAAAGAGGGCGGTGCCGAGGACCCGCAGCGGGAGAAGATGACCTGGCTGCGGCAGCTGGTCGAGGCGGAGGGCGAACAGGACCCGGCCGAGTTCCTCGAGTCGCTGAAGGTCGACCTGTTCGAGGACGAGGTCTTCGTCTTCACCCCGAAGGGCGAGGTGAAGAACCTCTCGGCCGGCTCGACCCCGCTCGACTTCGCCTACGCCGTCCACACCGACGTCGGCCACCGTACGGTCGGGGCCAAGGTCAACGGCAACATCGTGCCGCTGCACTACCAGCTGAAGTCCGGCGACATCGTCGAGGTGCTGACCGCGAAGCAGAACCGCGGCCCCTCGCGCGACTGGCTGAAGCTGGTGCGGACGAGCCGCGCCCGCAACAAGATCCGCGCCTTCTTCAAAGAGGAACGGCGCGAGGACGCCGAGCGCAAGGGGCGCGAAAGCCTCGACGAAGCGCTGCGCACGCGCGGGATCCCGATGCAGAAGGTGGCCGGCTCGGCCCTGCTCGCGGACGTGTTCCGCGAGATGGGCTACAAAAAAGGCACCGACTTCTACATCGCCCTCGGCCAGGGCAAAATCTCGACGAAGACGGCGGCCAACAAGGTCCTGCAGCGGCTCAAGCAGGGCGAGGCGGTCGAGGAGCGGCCCGGCGCGGCGCCGCAGCGCGGCCGCGAGGACCGCGCCCGGCGCACCAAGGACGCCTCCAACTACGGGATCGCGGTGAAGGGCGTCGAGAACGTCGCCGTGCGGCTTGCCAAGTGCTGCCGGCCGGTGCCCGGCGACGAGATCGCCGGCTACGTCTCGCTCGGGCGCGGGATCACGATCCACCGCGCCGACTGCAAGAACGTCAAGGCACTCAAGCGGGCGCCCGAGCGCTTCGTCGAGGTCGGCTGGGCGGGCGAAAACGAGGCCTCCTACCGGGTCGAGCTGCAGATCGACGCCTACGACCGCACCCGCCTGCTCGAGGACCTCTCGCGCACCTTCTCGGAGGCCGGGATCAACATCATCGGCGCCACCTGCACCACCAACCCGCCGATGGTGAAGAACCGGTTCGTGGTCGAGGTGGGGGACACCGAGCAGCTCAAGCAGTGCATCACCCGCCTGCGCAACATCGAGTCGGTCTTCGACGCGTACCGGCTCACCCCGGCGGCCTGACACCGGGGTCCGCAACGCTTTGTCCGCGCTCGCGTTTAGGCTATATCCAGAGGGTAGAGGTACGCTGATCTTCGAATGAATCGATTCGACCAAGGGAACGGGTAGCGGTGGAAGTGACGGCAAAGCGAGTCGAGTTGAGCAGCTTCGCCCTCGCCGCGCTCGGGCAGCGCCAGGCCGATGCCGCTTCCGAGCTGGCCCTCGCGGTGGCCTTCTACCTCGCCGACCACGGCGCCGACCGGCCCGGATGGCCGTATCCCGCAATCCTGCCCGCCCTTTCCGGCAACTCCGAGGCGACGGTCGCGATCGACCTGAGCCCGAAGCTCTGGGACGCGCTGGCCGCCGAGGCCGAGCGCCAGGAGGTCGCGGTCGACCGCCTCGCCTCGCACGCCGCGATCTACTTCGCCGCCGAGCTCGACGCCGGCCGGATCACCGAGCGTATCCTCGCCGACCTCGAGTCCGTCGTCGTCGGCGACGCCGCCGACTCCTCGCAGGCTTAGCCCGCAGCCGCAGCCGCAGTCCTAGGCCGGCCGCGAGACGACCGGGGCGGCGCCGAGGTCCTGGAGGCGGATACGCAGGGAGCGGCGGCCGCGGTGGTGGAGGCCGTGGACGGAGCTCTCGGTCTTTTCGAGCGTGTCGGCGATCTCGACCGGGGAGAGGCCGACGACGTGGCGCAGGACGAGCACCTCGCGCTGCTCGGGCGGCAGCTCCTGGAGCGCCTGGCGCAGGGCGCTGCCGCGGTCGAGCTCGATCTCGGCGGCGCCGCCGTCGGTGATCCGCACCTCCTCGGTGGGGATCGAGCGCTTGGCGCGCAGGTGGTCGAGCGCCGCGTTGCGGGCGACGCGCAGCAGCCAGGCGTCGAACGGCACCTTGCGCTGCTCGTAGCGGCGGATCGCTTTCATCAGCTTGGCGAAGACGTTCTGGGTGATGTCCTCGGCGTCATGGTGGTCATGGACGATGCTGGCCACATAGCGCTGAACGTCGTCGACGTAGCGGACGTAGAGGAAGTGCAGGCCCTCGGTGTCGCCCGCACGCGCTCGTGCCACAGCCGCACGCGTAAGTGCGCTGTCGCCCTGAGCCCCCGTCGAACCACCGGAAGCACGGATTGTCACTGTCTTCTCCCGCACGCTCACCGCGTGCAACTACAAACGGATTTTCAGATTTGGGGATTGCTCGCGATTTGGGGGGCCGGGACTGCGAAATTCACCGCAAACCGCGAAGACGCGCTTGGCAGGTTCATGGACGAACGGCCTGGTGTCAATCCTCAATATTTGTCCATTCCCACTTTCGCGCACGCGAACGCAGCGGCAACCGGCGGACTTTCGCGCCTGTGGAGCCGAATCGGCAGCGGGTGAAGTTCGGCTGAGTCTGCGCCGAAGCGCGCAAGATGGACGGTTACGCCGGAGTTCTCTGAGTGAATTCGGATGAGAGTCGAACTTGGATCGCTTGCCCGCAGGGGCCTCGAGATGCACCTGGGAGAGGACCTCCAGACAGGTGTGAGGATCGCCCTCGACCGCTACCTCGCGGCGGTCGAGGCGGGCCGGCACGGGGTCAACGTGCCGCGCTTCGAGTCGGGCGCGCGGGCACGCGGCGTCGCGCTGGAGGTGCCGGTGCGCGGCGAGGCGCTGGCGGCGCTGCGCGAGGAGGCGAGCCGGCAGGGGATCAGCCTCAGCTGCCTGGCCGCCCACTCGGTGTACTTCTATCTGGCCGAGCTGGAGCTGAGCTAGGGACTGGCGGGTGGTCGCGGGACGGCCTGCTTCTGAGGTCTCCGCCGGAGGGGTCGGTGGTGTCCTTCTACCTTCGCCGGGCGAATTCGCC
>CAYXFL010000116.1:0-3645 GCA_964464285.1 uncultured Conexibacteraceae bacterium | reverse complement strand
CCTAGGCGGCGCCCGGCCGCCTCAGGGCAAGAAAAAGCCCGCCGGGGCAGTGTCTGGGGAGAAGCCCCGGCGGGCAGGTGTCTCGTCCACGTAGGACTTTAGGTAGCCGGCCTAAAGCGGCTCTAAAAGATTGGCCTCGGCGCGCTGGGAGGCGGCCAGGGGGATGCGGGCGCGGAAGAGGGCGCCGCCGGCCGGCGACTCGGTGACGGTGACGCTGCCGCCGTGCGAGGCGGCGACGGCGTTGACGATCGCGAGGCCGAGCCCGGTGCCGGTGCGGGGGTTGGTGTCGGCCGGGCCGGTACCGCGCACGAAGCGCTCGAAGATCTGGTCGCGCAGCTCGGCCGGGATCCCGGGGCCGTCGTCAGCGACCTCGACCACGGCGTCGTTGCCCTCCTCGCGCAGGGAGAGCTCGACCCGGGTGCGGGGGGGAGTGTGGTGGGCGGCGTTGTCGAGCAGGTTGAGCACCAGGCGGTGCAGCTCGTCGGCGTTGCCTTCGACCCGCAGCGGCCGCTCGTTGTCGATCACCAGCTCGCGCTCGCCGAGCAGCGCCGCCGCCTCCGCCGCCGCTTCGCCGGCGATCTCGGCGAGGTCGCAGCGGCGCTGGCCGCCGAGCCGGCCGGCGTCGGCCCGAGCCAGCAGCAGCAGGTCGCCGACCAGCCGGTTCATCCGCTTCGAGGAGCGCAGCGCGGAGTCGACGATCTCGCGGTCTTCGGCCTGGTCGGCGGTCTGCAGCGAGGCCTGCAGCAGTTCGAGGTTGGCGAGCACGCTGGTCAGCGGCGTGCGCAGCTCGTGCGAGGCGTCGGCGACGAACTCGCGCTGACGCTGCATCGCGTCCTCGCGCTCGGTCCGCGCCTCGTCGAGCGAGCGCAGCATGTTGTCGAGCGTGTCGGCGAGTTCGCCGACCTCGTCGTCGATCGGCGGCTCGGGCATCCTCAGCGAGGGGTCGCGGGTCATCGCGATCTCGCGCGCGGTCGCGGTCAGCGAGGAGACCGGCCGCATCGCCCGGCTCGCGATCGCGACCCCGGCGAGGATCGCCAGCAGGGTGCCGGCGACGATCCCGGTGACGATCAGGAACCAGACGCGGCCGATCGTCGAGTCGACGTGATCGAGGCTGCGCCCGTACTGGACGTAGCCGTTGGTCTGACCCGCTTCGTCGAGGATCGGTGCCGTCGCGACCCGGTATCCGTCGTAATCGGTGACGCCTTCCCGCAGGGGGCCCAGGTCTGCCGCTCCCGCCCGGCCGCGCTCGAATTCGTTCACGTCGAAGATGCGGGCGGAGGCGTCGTCGGGCAAGACGAACGATTCGAGCTGCGGGCTTTTGCGCAGCGCCGGCTCGCCGAGCAGCGGGTAGATGATCTGGGCCTTGCCGGCGAGGATCTGAGCGGCCCCCTGGACCTCCTGATTGAAGTCGTCCTCGATCCGCTGGGTCGCGATCTGGCCGATCGCGCCGCCGAACAGCAGCAGGATCAGGAAGGTGAGGCTGGCCGAGACCGCCGCGAGGCGCCAGCGCACCGACCAGGACCGCGGGCGGACCAGCCGGCCGAACCGCGACCCGGCGCGCTTGCTCGCCCGCGCCACCGGCTACTCCTTCAAGACGTAGCCGGCCCCGCGTTTGGTGTGCAGGAGCCGGGGCTCCTCACCGGCCTCGAGCTTGCGCCGCAGGTTGGAGACGAAGACGTCGATCGTGTTGGTCGCGGCCATCGGGTCATAGCCCCAGACCTCGTCGAGCAGGCGCTCGCGGGAGACGACCAGGCGCTGGTTGCGCATCAGGAACTCGAGCAGCTCGAACTCGCGGTTGGTCAGCTCGATCTCCCGCTCGCCGCGGTGGACCTCACGGGTGTCGGGGTTGAGCTGCAGGTCGCCGACCTCCAGCGAGGCGGCGCCGCGCGGCGGCCGCCGGCGCAGCAGGGCGCGGATCCGGGCCAGCAGCTCCTGGCGCTCGAACGGCTTGACCAGGTAGTCGTCGGCGCCGCTGTCGAGCCCTTCGACCCGGTCCTCGGTCTCCGAGCGCGCGGTCAGCATCAGGATCGGCACGTCGCCTTCGCTGCGCAGCTGGCGGCAGACCTCGACCCCGTCCATCCCCGGCAGGCCGAGGTCGAGCACGACCAGGTCGGGCATGAAGCCGGCGGCGAGATCGAGCGCCTCTGTGCCGTCGCCGGATGTGCGCACCTCGTAGCCCTCGTTGCGCAGGGAGCGGCGCAGCACGTCGGCGATGTCCTGGTCGTCCTCGACTACGAGGACTCGGCCGCCGGTCTGTTCGCCGTCACTCACCATGGAAGGACGATGTTAGACCGGGGCGGCGGCGGCGAGCCGGGGTTTTAGGGCGAATTTATGGCCATCCGACCGCTCTCGGCCCGGGCTCGCAGGGGATGCGGAGGCGGCGTCGAACGGGGCTTTCATGTTCGTCCGACAGAAGCGCAGCGCCCCTGCCCGCAAATCGAAAGCCAAAGGCAAGGCGAAAGGGCGCAAAGGCAAAGCCGCGAAACCGGCCCGCGCCGGCCTGCTCGACCGCTTCGAGCAGCGCCACCTCGACCTGATCGGGATCGGGATGCTGGCCTTCGGCCTCTTCCTGCTCTTCGTCCTCTTCTTCGGCTGGGAGGGCGGCAAGGTCGGCTACGGGCTGAAGACCGGGCTGGAGTACCTGGGCGGCGCGGTCGGCGCGAAGATCTTCACCCTGTTGCTGCTCCTCGTCGGCGGCATGCTGCTGACCGGGACCTCGGTCTCGACCCTGGCGACCGGGATCGGCCGCGGCCTGCACACGACCTTCCGGGCGATCTTCTTCAGCGGCACCGAGGCCGCGCAGACGGTTGCCCGCCACCGCGACGAGTGGCGCGAGCGCCGCGACGAGCAGGCCGCCGAGAAGGAGACCGACGTGATGGCCTCCTACCCGGAGGAGGACGAGGACTTCGAGCCGACCGTCGCGCTCGCCGACGACGACGCCTTCGACCCGGCGATCTTCAACCAGGACACCGAGGTCGACCTCGCCGCCGAGGAGCCGGTCGAGGAGGAGCCTGAGGACGAGTTCCCGGACGAGGAGCCCGACGAGCAGCAGGAGCTGCGCAACTACGACCCCGAGGATGCGGTCGCGGTGGTCGACAGCGGCGATCGCGCGCATGCCGGGCTGACCCCGCTCGGCAACAAGCGCGGCGTGACGATGTCGGAAGAGATCGACTACCGGCCGCCGCCCGCCAAGGCGCTGACCCGCGGCAAGGGCGACAAGGGCCCCGACCCGCGCGACCAGGAAGCGGTCGGCCGCAAGCTGATCGAGACGCTGGCCCACTTCCGGGTCGACGCGAAGATCGTCGGCGTGGTCAGCGGCCCGCACGTCTCCCTGTACGAACTGCGCCTCGCGCCCGGGATCAAAGTCAAGAAAGTCACCGAGCTCGCCAACGACCTCGCCTACGCGCTCGCCTCGACCGACATCCGCATCCTCGCCCCGATTCCCGGCAAACAGGCGGTCGGCGTCGAGGTCCCGAACAGCAAGCGCCGCATGGTCACGCTCGGCGACATCTACGCCGGCCGCCCGGCCAAGACCTCGCCGCTGGTCGCCTGGCTCGGCAAGGGCATCGACGGCAACGCGGTCTGGACCGACCTCTCGAAGATGCCGCACGTGCTCGTCGCCGGCACCACCGGCTCGGGCAAGAG
>CAYXFL010000115.1:0-3769 GCA_964464285.1 uncultured Conexibacteraceae bacterium | reverse complement strand
GCGGGTTGTACTCGGTCGCCTCGAACACGGAGTCCATGTGCTGCTGGATGATCCGCGCCCGCGGGTCGTAGTTCTTGTAGACCCGGTGGCCGAAGCCCATCAGTTTCGCTTCGCGCCCTTTCACCTTCTCGAGGAAGCCGGGGATGTTCTCGACCGAGCCGATTTCCCGCAGCATCTTCAGCACCGCCTCGTTGGCGCCGCCGTGCAGCGGACCGTAGAGCGCCGCCACGCCCGCCGCGACCGCCGAGTAGGGGTCGACGTCGGAGGAGCCGACCCCGCGCACGGCGTTGGTCGAGCAGTTCTGTTCGTGGTCGGCGTGAAGGATGAAGAGCACGTCGAGCGCCTTCGAGAGCGCTTCCTTGGGGACGTGCCGGTCTTCGGTTTTCTTGAACATCATCGAGAGGAAGTTCTCGGCGTAGTTCAGCTCGTTGTCCGGGTAGGCGTAGGGGAAGCCCATGTTGTGCCGGTAGGAGAAGGCGGCCAGGGTCGGCACCTTCGCGATCAGCCGCACCGCCGACATGTAGCGCTCTTCGGGGTCGTCGGTCTGCTTCGCGTCCGGGTAGAAGGTCGAGAGCGCGCCGACGCCGGCGAGCAGCATGCCCATCGGGTGGGCGTCGTAGCGGAAGCCCTCGAAGAACTGCTTGAGGTCCTCGTGGACGTAGGTGTGGTGGGTGATGTCGAAGGTCCAGCGGTCGAGCTGCGGCCCGGTGGGGAGCTCGCCGAAGATCAAGAGGTAGGCGACCTCGAGGAAGGTCGACTTTTCACACAGCTGCTCGATCGAGTAGCCGCGGTGTTCGAGGATCCCGGCGTCGCCGTCGATGAAAGTGACCGACGAGCGGCAGGAAGCGGTGTTGGTGAAGGCGGGGTCGAACGACATCAAGCCGAATTCGTCCTCGTTCACCTTGATCTGGCGCAGGTCCATCCCACGGATGGTCCCGTCCTCGATCGGAAGCTCGTAACTCTTGCCGGTGCGGTTGTCGGTGACGGTCAGCGACTGCGCGCCGGTAGCGCCGGGGGCGTCTGTGTCCTGGGTCTGCTGCTCGGTGGCCATCGCCCTCCTTCGGGTGGGTCTTTGGGGGGAGCGGCCAGTATCGCAGTTCGACGGCTGAGCCCGTTACTAAGCGGGCAACGCGTCGAACTGCGTCATCCGGCGCAGCGTCTCGAAGCGCTCGTCGATCTCCTCGCGGCTGAGCCGGGAGACGCGCTCGGTGCCGAACTCCTCGACGTTGAACGAGGCGAGCACGGTGCCGTAGCCCATCGCGCGGCGCAGATCGGCGTCGTCGGCCTCGCGGCCGAGCCCGTCGAGGTAGCCGAAGAAGCCGCCGGCGAAGCTGTCGCCGGCCCCGGTCGGGTCGTGCACGTCCTCGAGCGGGAAGCCGGGGAGGGCGAAGAAGCCGCTCTCGGTGAACAGCGCCGCGCCGTACTCGCCCTGCTTGGCGACGACCGCGCGCGGGCCCATTCCCATCACCGCGCGGGCGGCGCGGGCGAGGTTGGACTCGCCGGTCAGCTGGCGGATCTCGGCGTCGTTGACGACCAGGCAGTCGATCTCGGCGATCGCCGCCAGCAGCGAGTCCTTCGCGGTCTCGATCCAGAGGTTCATCGAGTCGAGGCCGCTGAAGCTGGCGGCGCCGCACTGCGCGCGCACCTGGCGCTGCAGGTCGGGCTGGATGTTGGCGAGGAAGAGGGTGTCGGCGGCCTGCGCGGCCTCGGAGAGCTTCGGCTCGAACTCGCCGAAGACGCCGAGCTGGGTGTCCTCGGTGTGGGCGACGTTGAGGTCGTACTCGTAGCGGCCGCGCCAGAAGAACGACTGGCCGCCCGGGACGCGCTCGATGTCGTCGGTGAGGATGCCGCGCCGCTCGAGCACCGCGAACTCGTCGGCGCCGAAGTCGTCGCCGACCGGGCCGACCGGGCGCACCTCGGTGAAGAAGCTGGCCGCCAGCGAGAAGTGCGTGGCGGCGCCGCCGAGCATGCGCTCGCGCTCCCCGAACGGGGTCTTCACCGCGTCGAACGCGATCGAGCCGACAACCGTGAGCGCCATGCGGAGGGCACCCTAGATGATGCGCGGGATTCGGGAATCCAGCCCGGGGCGCCATTCCCTGCCAGACTCCCGGCGCGGTGAAGGCAATTCGCATAGACGAGTTCGGCGGCCCCGAGGTGTTCCAGCACGTCGAGGTACCCGATCCGGTGCCCGGCGAGGGCGAGGTCCTGGTCGAGGTCGCCCGGGCCGGCGTCAACTTCGCCGACACCCACTCGACCCAGGACGACTACCTGGCGCCGCAGCAGCTGCCGCTGATCCCGGGCGTCGAGGTCAGCGGCCGCACCGCCGACGGCCGCCGGGTCGCGGCGCTGCTCGGCAGCGGCGGCTACGCGCAGAAGGTCGCCGTGCCGGAGGCGGTCCTGGTCCCGGTCCCGGATGAGCTCGACGACGACCTCGCCGCGGCGGCGCTGCTGCAGGGCCTCACGGCGATGGCGCTGGTCCAGCGCTGCGCGCGGATCGAAGCGGGGGAGACGATCGTGGTCGAGGCCGCCGCCGGCGGCACCGGGTCGCTCGCCGTGCAGCTCGCCAAGCGGGCCGGGGCGCGGGTGATCGGGCTCGCCTCGAGCGACGAGAAGCGGGCGCTGGTCCGCGAGCTCGGCGCCGACGCCACCGTCGACTCGACGCTCGAAGAGCTCGGCGAGGCGATCCTGCTCGCCAACGAGGGCAAGCGGGTGGACGCCGTCCTGCACATGAGCGGCGGCCCCTCCTTCGAGGCCGAGCTCGGCGTGCTGGCGCCGCTCGGGCGCATGGTCGTCTTCGGTTTCGCCTCCCGCCAGCAGCCCCCCGAGGTCTCCGTGGGGCGCCTGATGCAGGGCTCGCAGGCGGTGGTCGGGTTCTGGCTCGCCCGCCTCTTTGCGCGTCCGAATCTGCTTCTGCCTATGATCGGCGAGTTGTTGGGCCTGCTCGCGGCCGGCGATATCCAAGCTAGGATCGGCGGCATCTACCCCCTCTCCGCAGCGGCGCGGGCCCATCAAGACCTGATTTCCCGTCGCACCACCGGCAAGCTGCTGCTCGACCCCTCCCTATGACCGCCTTCAAAGACCTGGGCCTCTCGCCCGCCATCCAGCAAGCGCTCGACGAGCTCGGCTTCGAGGAGCCGACGCCGATCCAGGAGCAGGCGATCCCGGAGCTGCTCGGCGGCCACGACGTGATCGGCCAGGCGCAGACCGGGACCGGCAAGACCGCCGCCTTCGGGCTGCCGCTGCTGCAGTACCTCGACCCCGACAACGACGAGGTGCAGGCGATCGTCCTCACCCCGACCCGCGAGCTCTGCATCCAGGTGACCCAGGCGCTGCGCACCTTCGCCGAGCACCTCGACATCGAGATCGTCGCCGTCTTCGGCGGCGCCCCGATCCGCTCGCAGCAGTCGCAGCTGCGCTCCGGCGCGCACGTCGTCGTCGCCACCGTCGGCCGCATGAAGGACCTGATGTCGCGCCGCTCGCTGGTCCTGACCGCGGCCCGCTACGTGGTCCTCGACGAGGCCGACGAGATGCTCGACCTCGGCTTCATCGAGGACGTCGAGAAAATCCTCCGCATGTGCCCGAGCGGGCGCCAGACGGCGCTCTTCTCGGCGACCATGCCGCCGCCGATCCAGAAGCTCGCCGAGGGCTACATGTACGACCCGGTGACGATCAAAATCACGCCGAAACAGCTGACGGTGGACAAGATCTCCCAGGCCTTCGTCGAGGTTCCGGCGAAGGAGAAGGCGGCGCGCCTGGTCGAGCTGCTGAA
>CAYXFL010000114.1:0-4054 GCA_964464285.1 uncultured Conexibacteraceae bacterium | reverse complement strand
TGAAGGTGAAGCTGGCGATGGCGATCATCGGCATCTCCTCGATCCACCTGCTCAAAACCTTCATCGACGCCGACAAAATCGAGCCCGAGGTGATGATGTGGCAGGTGCTGATCCACCTCGCCTTCGTCGTCTCGGCGATCGCCCTGGCGATGATCGACCGCTTCTTCTCCCCCCACCACGCCCCCCAAGAAGAAGCCGAACGCGCCCGCATCGAAGCCAGCGGCCCGTAGCGCAACTCCCGAGCGCGTACCGAGTTGAAGCGGACAGGTGTCCGCCCGCTCGCTCAATCCAGGCCGCTCGCTCGCGTTCGCTGCGGCCCTGCTCGCCTGCGCCGCCGCGCTCTCCGCGCCCCACGCGAGAGCGGTCGCCTACGAACCCGACCCGGCCTTCTGTGCACCGACGGTCCTTACCGACCACCTGAAGCCGCTCGAGCAGCTGCCGCAACTGCGCTGGCCGCCTCATCCCAGCTTCGCTCCGGACAGCGTCCGTATCTCCACGTCGAACCAGCTCGTGGTCGAGTACCGCCACATCGCCTACACGCTCGGGCTGGATCGTCGCGTTCCCACCATCCACCCGAACTGGAGCTGATCGCAACCCTGACCCACGTCGACTGGCGCGGTCGCCACGTCGCTCGCGCCGGCCGCAAGGTGCAGCGCGTGCGCAGCCTCGGCTGGCGCTGGGACAAACAGGTCGAAGGCAGCTTCACCGTCGGCCCTAAGCCGTCCGCCTACCGACTCACTCTCGTCTTCCGCACCAAGTCGGACAAGCGGCTCGGTTCACTTGGCCGCTACTTCCGCGTCGCCGCGCCAACCGCCAACCGCCGCCTCGAACTGAACGCAAGCAGCTATCGGCCCGAACAGACCGTCTTCGCCAGAGTCGAGAACTTCGGGACGACGCCGACCCGCTACGGCGTCCCCTACGAGGTCGAGCGCCTCAGCGGCGACCAGTGGAGCCGCGCCCCGGAGAGCCCCAAAGGCCCCTGGATCCTGCCGATCCTGATCAGCAACCCGGGCAGATCAGGCAAGTGCTTCAGCTTCTGGATTCCGCCGAAGATGCCGCCCGGCCACTACCGGATTGTCAAGGTCGTCGACCGGGCCTTCAACCCCCCCACCCGCAGCCTCGGCAGCGAGACCCTCACCGCCGAGTTCGAGATCCTTCCCTAGCCGCTCGATGCATCTTCCACACCCTGGTGTGGTCAATGCATCGAGCGCCGACTCCGCGGCCGCGGCTGCGAGCGGCGCGCCCGTCAGTACGGCGGGAGGTCGTCGTACCAGGTGCCGAGGATCTTGAAGGCGCGCCAGAAGCGCTGCTTGGCACCCTCCTCGTCGAGCGAGGCGTCGATGTCGGGGACGTAGAGGGCGTCGACGGTGGGGGTGAAGGCCTGGATCTCGCCCTCGCGCTGGTCGACCGGGCGCGAGAGGGGGATCGAGAGGCCGTTGAGGACGCGGAGGGCGGGTTCGCCCATGATCACGACGATCTTCGGCTGCACGATCGCCAGCTCCTCGGCGAGCCGGGCGACGCACTCCTGCGGGGCCAGGTCGGGCTCGGCGATCGGGCATTTGACGCAGAGCGTGCCGTAGACGACGAGCGGATCGATGCCGAGGCGCTTGAAGCTTTTCATCAGCGCGTTGCCGGAGCGGCCGTAGAAGGCGACGCCCTCCTCGATCTCCGAGCTCATCGGCGCGTGCTTGAGCATGAAGACGTCCGCCTGCGGGTGCCCGGAGCCGAGCACCGGCATCAGCTTGCCGCGCGGGCAGTGCTGACACTCCTGCACTTCGCGGCTCATCTGGTTGAGCTCGCGAATCGCGCGCTCCAGGTACTTCTCGCGGATCTCGTCGTCGGTGCCTCGCATCTGCTGAGACATCTTTGACGACCTGGGCGCCCTTCCTTTGTCGCCCGCCCGCTGCATCAGCCCTTGCTCGCCGAGCGCCGTTTGCGCGGTTTGCCGCCGCGCGCCGGTTTGGCGTCGGGGACGCGCCGTTTCGGCGCCTTCGGCCGGCCCGTCGTCTGCAGGAACTTGAGGGTCTGCACGTAGACCAGGTTCTTGTGCTTGCGGGTGATGTCGGCGTCCCGCATCGCCTCGAGGAACTCGGCCGGCCCCTCGAAGTCGTGGATCCGCGTGCGCACGCTGCCGAGGCCCTGGGCGACGTGGCTGTCGGAGCCGGCCCCGGAGACGATCCGGTACTTGCTGGCGAAGCGCACCGCCTCCTCGTTGAACGAGGTCACCGCCACCCGCGGGTTGAAGACCTCGAGGATGTCGATCTCCTCGACCATGTCGAGCAGGTGCTCGTAGTCGGGCACCGAGTGGAAGCGGTCGAACGGGTGCGGGACGTAGACCAGCCCGCCCTGCTCGCGGATCGCGGCGATCGTCTCCGCCATCGTCAGCCCCTTCGGGATCTTCTCCTCGATGAACAGGCCGATCACCTCGCCCTGCTCCTTCGTCTTCACCTCCTCGGCGACGATCACCTTCAGGTCGTCGTAGCTCTCCTCCGCGATCCGCCGCGCTTCCAGCGCCCCGGAGACCTCGTTGTGGTCGGTGATCGCGATCGCCCCGAGGCCGCGGTCGCGGGCGGTCTGCAGGAGCACGTCGACCGGGGTCGCGCAGTCGCCCGAGTGGTCGGTGTGCATGTGCAGGTCGACCTCGATCAGCGGCCGCTTCGAGATCCGCTCGCGCAGCTCCGGGTCGCCGCCCTCGGGGTGGCGGCGGGCAGCCAGCCGCCGGTAGAGCGCTTCCAGCTGGTCGACGACGACGCCCCAGTCGCGCCCCGCGCGGGCCGGTTCGAGCAGCTCGTAGCTGGCCGGGAAGTACTTCTC
This sequence comes from uncultured Conexibacteraceae bacterium, assembly GCA_964464285.1. GTDB lineage: Bacteria > Actinomycetota > Thermoleophilia > Solirubrobacterales > 70-9 > VAYN01. The sequence continues at coordinate 1,240 of CAYXFL010000114.1, read as the reverse complement.
GAGCAGCTCGCCGGTCGCCTCGCTGGCGACCGTGCGGGCGTCGATCCGGCCGAAGAAGATCTCGACCAGCGGCCGCGCCACCTGGGTCGAGAGCACCCGCTCCTGCGGGGCGTGGAAGGTGGCGACGTTGAGCGCGTAGGAGTGGCGCAGGGCGGCGGAGGAGATGCTCGGCGCGAACGGCTCGTGCACGTGCACGACGTCCAGCGAGCGGGCGCTGCGTTTGCCGAGGATCCGCCGCGCCGGGTCGCCGGTGCCGATCCGCAGCACCTCGTGCCCGCGCGCGACCAGCTCGGCCGAGACGCGGTCGACGAAGTCGTTTACGCCGCTGGTCGCGCCGCGCCGGCTGGGCGCCACCTGGGCAATGGAGAGCGGGGCGTCAGACACGGAGAGACCAAGCATAGGAGCCCGCACGAGGCGGGCTCCTAAACGGGCGTTGGACGCCTAGGCCTGGGTGGAGCTGGGAACGTCGGCTGGCGCCGGGACCGCCGACTTGCCGCGCCCGTTCTCGACGATGTACTGCTCGGTCTGCTCGCGCGCCTCGTCGTCGGGACGCTGCGTGTGCGGCGACTTCATCAGGTAGCTGGAGGGACCGTCGAGCTGGCCGGAGATCCCGTTGTTGAGCGCCAGCTTGATCAGCCGCACCGCGTCGATCACGACGCCGGCCGAGTTCGGCGAGTCCCAGACCTCGAGCTTCAGCTCGGCGGTCAGCGGCACGTCGCCGAACGCCTTGCCCTCGAGCCGGATGTGCGCCCACTTGCGGTCGGTCAGCCACGGCACGTAGTCCGAGGGACCGACGTGGACGCTGTCCTCGGGCAGCTCGTGGCCCATGATCGAGGTGACCGCGTTGGTCTTCGAGATCTTCTTCGAGTCGAGCCGCTCGCGCTCGAGCATGTTGTAGAAGTCCATGTTGCCGCCGACGTTGAGCTGCGAGGTCCGCTCCAGGCGCACGCCGCGGTCGTGGAACAGGCGGGCGAGCTGGCGGTGGACGATCGTCGCCCCGACCTGGCTCTTGATGTCGTCGCCGATGATCGGCAGCCCGGCCTCCTGGAAGCGCTTGTCCCAGTAGTCCTCGCGAGCGATGAAGACCGGCAGGCAGTTGACGAAGCCGACGCCCGCCTTCAGCGCCTGCTCGACGTACCACTTGGTCGCCTCCTCGGAGCCGACCGGCAGGTAGCAGACGAGAACGTCGGTCTTGGTGTCCTTGAGGATCTGGACGATGTCGGCGGTCGGGCCCGGAGCC
>CAYXFL010000113.1:0-4076 GCA_964464285.1 uncultured Conexibacteraceae bacterium | reverse complement strand
GAACGATCACCCCGACCCCCGAACTTCGACCCGGCCCGTCAGCCCCCAGCTTGAACCCAAGGGCGCTTTCGAGCCAACGGAACTTCGGAGCGCTTTCGTTGGGAGGGGTCGGTGGTGTCCTTCGTACGAGCGGCGTTAGCGATTCGCCCAACTGCGCATCTCGGACGGCGCAGTGGCGACTCGGGCGAATTCGCCCGGCGAAGGTAGAAGGACACCACCGACCCCTCCGGCGGAGACCCCCCGAAGCACCCCGTCCCGCGGCGACCCGCCCCTCAGCGCGCTTCGGTCCAGGCCAGCACCGCGAGCACGCGGCGGTGATCCTCGGAGCTGGCCGGCAGGTCGAGCTTCCAGAAGATGTTGGAGACGTGCTTCTCGACCGCCCGCGGGGTGATCGTCAGGCGCCCGGCGATGCCGCTGTTGGAGCGCCCCTCGGCCATCAGCTCGAGCACCTCGCGCTCGCGCGGGCTGAGCAGGGAGAGCCGGTCGCCCGCCGGTCCCAGCAGCTCCGCGACCGCCTCGGGGTCGAGCGCGGTGCCGCCCTCGGCGACTCGGCGCAGCGCCGCGACGAACTCGCTCGGGTTGGCGACCCGGTCCTTGAGCAGGTAGCCGACTCCGCCCTCGCCGCCGGCCAGCAGCTCGCGCGCGTAGGTCTGCTCGACGTACTGGGAGAGGATCAGGATCGGCAGCCCGGGCCAGCGCCGCCGCGCCTCGACCGCCGCCCGCACGCCCTCGTCGGTGAAGCCCGGCGGCAGCCGCACGTCGAGCACGCAGACGTCGGGACGGTCGGCTGCGACCGCGGCCAGGAACGCCTCGGCGTCGGCGACCGCGGCGAGCACCTCGCACTCGTGCGCCTCGAGCAGGCGCACGAGGCCATCGCGCAGCAGGGCGCTGTCCTCGCAGACGACTACGCGCATGCCGGCTCCGGGTGCGGTGCGACCATCAGGCGCAAGGTATCTCGGCGCTGACGATCGTCGGGCCGCCCGGCGGGCTGGCGACCTCGAGCCGGCCGTCGAGCGCGGCGAGGCGCTTGCGCAGCCCGTCGAGGCCCGAGCCGTTGGCGTTGGCGCCGCCGCTGCCGCCGTCCTCGACCGTGATCGCGAGCATCGCCTCGCCACGCAGCAGCCGCACCGTCGCCCGCTCGGCGCCGCTGTGCTTGGCGGCGTTGGTGAGCGCCTCGGCGACGACGAAGTAGGCGGCGGTCTGGACCGGCTCGGCGACGCCCTCGACGTCCCCGTTGATGCTCAGCGTCACCGGCAGCGCCGAGCGCCCGGCCAGCGCCTCGATCGCGGCGGTCAGCCCGCGCTCCTCCAGCAGCGCCGGCCGCAGCCCGCGCGAGAGGTCGCGCAGCTCGGCCAGCGCCGCCAGCGTCTCCTCGCGCGCCTTGCGCACCGTGGCCCCGGCCGCCTCCGGGTCGCGCTCCAGCTCCTCCTCGGCCATGCCCAGCTCCATCGCCAGCGCGACCAGCCGCGCCTGGGCGCCGTCGTGGAGGTCGCGCTCGATCCGTTCGAGCTGCTCCTGGGAGGCCTCGACCGCGCCGGCCCGGGAGCTGGCCAGGTCTTCGACCCGGGCGCGCAGGCGCTGCGCGTCGGAGGGGGCGAGGATCTGCCGCGCCAGCGCCGAGTGGCCGGCGGCGGCGCCGCGGTTGATCAGCAGCGCCAGCGGGGCCAGGACGAGCCCGATCGCGGTGGCGATGAAGGCGTCGCCGGCCGATTCGACCACCATGAAGCCGAGGTTGAGCGTGCCGTACTGCTGCTCGGGGTCGGGCACGAAGCTCCACCAGATCGGCATCGTCAGGTAGCCGAGCACCAGCACCGTCGCGGTCAGCGCGACGGTCGCGAGCACGAAGCCGACCGCCGAGCCGAGCACCAGCCAGCCGAGGTCGCGCCAGGTCTGCGGGTCGGTGGTCAGGCAGCGCAGCAGCGCCAGCGCGCCGGGCTCGCGCGGGCGCCGGTAGACCGCCGGGATCTCCTCCCCGCGGATCCAGCCGGCCAGCTTGCGGTCGAGCCAGGCCGTCCAGCGGAACACGTAGACGCTGCCGAGCCAGACGAAGACGCCGACCACGAAGACCAGCAGCGAGACCGTCGCGCTCAGCGCGCTCACCCAGACGCAGAAGGCGAGGATGCTGGTCCCCAGCATCGCCACCGCGTAGACGAGGTCCTTACCGGCCTGCGTGGCCCATCTCTTCATCGTTTCCATGCCCCGATCATCGCTCTGCCCGGTGGCTGGGGGAAGGGGGCGGGCTGGCGTCTCAGGGTGCGGTTCTCCCCACCCGGGCGCGGCAAGCGCTCGCGACATTGACCCCACCAGAGGGTGGTCAATGTCGCGAGCGCGAATCAGACCAGCTTCGCGTCGAGGGTGATCTCGGGGACGCCGGCGAGGGCGCGGGAGACCGGGCAGCCGGCCTTGGCGGCCTCGGCGGTCTCCTGGAAGGTCGCCTCGTCGATGCCGGGGACCGACGCCTCGACCTCGAGCTCGATCGTCGCGATCGTCGGCTTGCCGTCGAGCGGGCGCAGCTGCACCTTGGCGGTGGTGCTGACGCTGTCGGGCACGTGGCCGGCCTCGGAGAGCATGTTGGCGAAGGCCATCGAGTAGCAGGATGCGTGGGCCGCGGCGATCAGCTCCTCCGGGTTGGTTCCCTCGCCCTCCTCGAAGCGGGAGGTGAAGCTGTAGGCGCCGCTGAAGACGCCGTCGCCGACGGTGAGCTCTCCGGCTCCCTCTTTCAGGTTGCCCTTCCAGACTGCGCTGCCGTTGCGTGAAGCCATGCTCGAGTCCTTTCTCGCGGGGGTGGGGGACCTGAGCTTCGCAAATCGGCGCCGGGGCTCGTCAGAGCGCCCGCGCCCACTCGAGGATCAGGGCGAGGAAGGCGGCGTTCCAGGCCGGCTCGCTGAGCGCGTGCGCGGCCTCGGGGATGAGCGCGTGGCGGGCCTGCGGGCAGGCGGCGAGGTAGGCCTCGACGACCGCGTGCGGAATCACCTCGTCGCGCTCGGACTCGACCACCAGGACGGGACCGGCGAAGGCGCCGAGGTTGCGAAGCGGCCGGGCGTCGCCGGCTCCGGCGAGCCCGGTCCGCCGCCCCCGCGGCGCCAGCTCGATCGCCGCGTCGGGATACAGCGCCGGCGCCCGCAGCAGCAGGCTGGCGAGCGGCCGCTCGGCGACCAGCAGCGCCGCCAGGTAGGCGCCGTAGCTGGCTCCGCAGACGCCGATCCGGCGCGGGTCTACGCCATCGCGCGCGGCCAGCTCGTCGAAGCGGGCGAGCGTCTGCTCGAGGTGCTCGCGCGGGCTGTACTCGGAGGCCGGCCGCGCGGCGCCCTCGCCGTGCCCGGCTAGGTCGAAGGCCAGGCAGCTCGCCCCGACCTGCTCGCTGACCGCCCGCGCCCGCGGCAGGTAGCCGCGGCTGCTGCTCTCCCAGCCGTGCAGGAAGAGCACGCCGGCGCGCTCAGCCGCCATCGGGGCCCTCGTCGACCAGGAAGGTGTCCTCGTGCGAGTAGGGCGGCGAGCAGGCGCAGACCACCACCAGGTCCTCGCTGCCGGTATTGCGCAGGCGGTGCACGGCACCGGGCGGGATCGCCGCGCAGTCGCCGGCCGTGACCTCGCGCTCCTCGTCGCCGATCCGCAGCAGCCCGCGGCCGGCGGTGACGAGGTAGAGCTCCTCCGAGCGCCGGTGGTAATGCGCGGCGGTCGCGCCGCCCGGCGGCACCGTCGCCTCCGCCAGGCTCTGGTTGGCCGCCTCGGCCGCGTAGCCCGGCCCGGCCCACTCGCGGATCGTCGAGCCGTCCTTGGTCACGTAGGGCTCCAGCCCACCCCGCCCAGCGACCTCCACGGCGCCTACTCCACCTCGTAGCGGGCCGGCACGTAGTTCTGGGTGTCGGCCGGCGGGCGCACGTAGGCGCGCTGCTGGCGCGGCGGCAGCTCGATCTTCGCGCGCGGCACGTCCTCGTAGGGGATCTGCCCGAGCAGGTGGCTGATCAGGTTGAGCCGGGCGGTCCGCTTGTCGTCGGCCTCGACCACCCACCAGGGCGACTCCTTGGTGTCGGTGTAGGCGAACATCTCGTCCTTGGCCTCGGCGTAGTCGACCC
>CAYXFL010000112.1:0-4101 GCA_964464285.1 uncultured Conexibacteraceae bacterium | reverse complement strand
GAGCCACACCTACCTGCCGAAGTGGGTGTGGGTCCTGGCCCGGCCTCGGACGGCCAGCGCGCGAACACGCCGAGGTTTCGCCCCTCCCCTGCACGGATATATGGCCAGTGGGGCAATTCGATGGGTAACCTTTTCCACTCGGGATGATTCGCCAGGCACGCAGCTACCTGATGGGCGCGGTGTCCGGGGCGACGCTGATCGCCGCCGCCATCGCGGCCTTCGTCCTGCTCGTCTCGGCCCAGGTGTTCACCGACTGGCCGATCGCCGGCCTCACCGAGTCGAAGGAGACCGCGGTGGAGGAGAGCCGGGCGCTGCCCGTCGCGGGCGGTGACGAGACGACCGCGCCGGCTGACGCGGCGACCACGACCGCGACGACCGCCGCGGCGCGCCCGGCGCGGACGACCGGCGGGGGCGACGACGGCGCCGCGGGCCGCACCGGCCAGCTCGGCGGCAGCGCGCCCAGCACCGGCGCGTCGACGCCGGGGACGACCCCGGGCGGCGGCCAGAGCAGCCCGGCCAGCCCGCCCGAAAGCGCCCCCGCGACCCCCGGCGGCAGCAGCCCGGCGCCCGCCGGTGGTGGTTCCAGCGGCGGCGGCTCGGCCGCCAGCAGCGGCTCCGGCGGGTCGAGCGGCGGCTCCGGCGGCGGCTCGTCCGGCGGCGGCGCGGTCACCTCCTCGCCTTCGCAGGCGGTCACCGGCACGGTCAACGGGACCGTCGCCGCGGTCGACGAAACGGTGCTCGGCGGCACCCTCGACAACACCGGCGTCACCGGGGTCACCGAAGGCGTCGTCAACGGCGTCGCCGGCCCCGAATCGACGGTCGGCAAAGTCGTCGACGGCGTCGCCGGCACGGTCGGCGGCCTGCTCAACCCGAAACGCTGATCCGACCTCCCCGCCCGGTCCGCGTTTAACCGTCAGAATGCCGCCGATGGCGGAGCGAGGACAGGTGGGATCGGTTGCGAGCGGCGACCCGATCGAGGGCTCGGCGGTCTACCCGACCGGCAGCCGGGTCAACGAGCGCGGCCACCTCGAGGTCGCCGGCTGCGACGTGGTCGAGCTGGCCGAAGAGTTCGGCACCCCCGCCTACATCTACGCCGAGGACGACATCCGCGCCCGCGCCCGCGCCTACCGCGAGGCGTTCGAGCGGCGCGGCGCCGACGCCGAGATCCTCTTCGCCAGCAAGTCCTTTCCCTGCACCGCCGCCTACCGGCTGCTCGCCGAGGAGGGCCTCTCGGTCGACGTCGCCTCCGGCGGCGAGCTGCACATGGCGCTGCGCGCCGGTTTCGACCCCGACCGCATCCACATGCACGGCAACAACAAGACGGACGAGGAGATCCTCTTCGCCGCCCGTGCCGGCATCCGCCACCTGATCCTCGACTCCTTCGACGAGATCGAGCGCTGCGAGCGCCTGCTCGACTCGCCGCAGCGGGTGCTGATCCGGGTCACCCCCGGGATCAAGCCCTCGACCCACGACTACATCACCACCGGCCAGCTCGACTCGAAGTTCGGCTTCGGGCTCGAGGACGGGCTGGCGGCGCGGGCGATCGAGCGCGTGCTCGCCTCCGAGCAGCTCGAGCTGGTCGGCCTGCACGCTCATATCGGCTCGCAGATCTTCGAGCTCGAGCCCTACAAGCTGGCGATCGCCGCGCTCGGCGAGCTGGCCGGCGAGTGGTGCGGGGTGGTCGACGTCGGCGGCGGCCTCGGCGTCGCCTACACCGCCGAGGACGAGCCGCCGGCGATCGACTCCTACGTCGACGTCAAGGTGCAGGGCGTCGCCGACGTCTTCGGCCCCGGCGTGCGGATCCTGATCGAGCCGGGCCGCTCGCTGGTCGCCAACGCCGGCGTCACCGCCTACCGGGTCGGCACCGTCAAGGAGATCCCCGGCGTGCGCACCTACGTCGCCGTCGACGGCGGCATGTCGGACAACCTGCGGCCGATGCTCTACGGCTCCCGCTACGAGGCGCTGGTCGCCGACCGCGCCGGCGCCACGCCCGACACCCTGGTGACGATCGCCGGCATGCACTGCGAGTCCGGCGACATCATCGTCCGCGACACGCTGCTCGCCGAGCCGGCGGTCGGCGACGTCCTGGTCACGCCCGCCACCGGCGCCTACGGCTACGCGATGTCCTCGAACTACAACGGTGTCACGCGGCCGCCGGTCGTCTTCTGCCGCGCGGGCGAGGCGCGGGTCGTGGTCCGGCGCGAGACCTACGACGACCTCACCGCCCGCGATGTCTGAGGGCCCCAAACCGGTCCGGATCGGGCTGCTCGGGCGGGGCACCGTCGGCGGCGCCTTCGCCGACCTGCTGGCCGAGCGCGCCGACGCGGTCGAGGCGGCAACCGGGCGGCGGCCCGAGCTGGCCGGGGTGCTGACCCGCAGCGAGGGCGACTTCAGCGAGATCCTCGCCGGCTCCGACCTGGTGGTCGAGCTGATGGGGGGGACCGACACCGCCCGCGAGTACGTGGTCGACGCGCTGCGCGCCGGCAAACCGGTGGTCACCGCGAACAAGCAGCTGCTCGCCCAGCACGGCGACGAGCTGTTCGGGATCGCCCGCGAGGCCGGGGTGCAGCTGCGCTTCGAGGCCGCGGTCGCCGGGGTGATCCCGATCGTCCGCACGATCCAGGAGAGCTTCGGCGTGACCCGGATCGAGAAGGTGATCGGGATCGTCAACGGGACCACCAACTTCATCCTCAGCGAGATGGCGGCGAGCGGCGCCGGCTACGCCGAGGTACTGGCCCAGGCGCAGGAGCTCGGCTACGCCGAGGCCGATCCGTCCGACGACGTCAGCGGCGCCGACGCGGCGGCGAAGATGGCGATCCTCGCCCGGCTCGCCTTCCACACGCCGGTCACCCTCTCGGAGGTCTCCTACCAGGGGATCGAGGCGATCCAGCCCGACGACCTCGCCTACGCGAAGGAGCTCGGCCTCTCGCTGAAGCTGCTCGGCGCCGCCGAACGGCGCGAGGGCGGGATCAGCGTCCGGGTCTTTCCCTGCTTCCTCTACCGCGGCCACCCGCTGGCGCCGATCGAGGGCCCGTTCAACGCGGTCATGGTCGAGGCGCCGGCGATCACCGAGGTGACGATGTCGGGACCGGGCGCGGGCGGCATCCAGACCGCCTCGGCGGTGCTCGGCGACGTCGTCTCGATCCTCGGCGGCGAGGCGCCGGTGCACGAGACCCGGGTCGAGCTGCCGGTCCTCGCCGACGTCAACTCGTCCTTCTACCTCTACCTCGAGGTCGCCGACGAGCCGGGCGTGCTGGCGCGGGTCGCGACCGTGCTCGGCGACCACGAGATCTCGGTGAAGAGCGTGGTCCAGCGCGGGATCGGCGACGACGCCCGCCTGGTGATGGTCGTCCACGAGTGCCCGGAGTCGCGCTTCGCCGCGGCGGTCGCGGCGCTCGGGGAGCTCCGCGAGATGCGCGCGCCGGCCCGCTCGATCCACGTGATCGAGGAGCAGTTCTAGTGCCGGGCCTGATCGACCGCTACCGCGACCGGCTCTCGCTGGAGCCCGGCGACCCGGTGGTCACGATCAACGAGGGCTCGACCCCGCTGATCGAGGCGCCGCGCCTCTCCGAGCGGATCGGCGCCCGCGCCTACCTCAAGTTCGAGGGCCTCAACCCGACCGGCTCGTTCAAGGACCGGGGGATGACGGTGGCGGTCTCGCGCGCCAAGGGGCGCGGGGCGGAGGCGGTGATCTGCGCCTCGACCGGCAACACCGCGGCGAGCGCCGCCGCCTACGCGGCGCGGGCCGGGCTGACCGGGGCGGTGATCGTGCCCGAGGGCAAGATCGCGATCGGCAAGCTCGCCCAGGCGCTGATGCACGGCGCCCGCGTGGTCGCCCTGCAGGGCAACTTCGACGACGCCCTGCGGATCGTCCGCGAGCTCGCCCAGAAGCACCCGATCGAACTCGTCAACTCGGTCAACCCGCACCGGATCGAAGGCCAGAAGACGGCCGCCTTCGAGGTGGTCGAGGAGCTCGGCGAGATGCCGGGCGCGCTGGCGATCCCGGTCGGCAACGCCGGCAACGTGACCGCCTACTGGCGCGGCTTCAACGAGGCGGCTCAGTTCGGTGAGCGCCAGCTCGACAAGCTGGAGGTCACTGGT
>CAYXFL010000111.1:0-4109 GCA_964464285.1 uncultured Conexibacteraceae bacterium | reverse complement strand
TCGCCTTGACCTTCTTCGCCCACAGGGCGAAAAAGGTCAAGCGGAGCGCTTGGTCGGTTCTATTTCGCGGTAAGGGTGCCTTCCATGCCGGCCTCGCGGTGGCCGGGGACGGTGCAGAAGAAGGTGTATTCGCCGGATTTGAGCTCGACCTCGGTGGAGTCGGAGCCTTCGGTGATCACGTCGGTCTGGCCGATCGTTTCGCCGCCCGAGCCTTCGACCGCGACGTCGTGGCCGATCGCCTGCGGGTTGGTGAAGTTGATCGTCACCTTGCCCGCTTTGGCGCTCGCCTGGTCGGTGGTGTAGGCGAGATCGGTGCCGGGGGGCGCTTCGAGGTCGACGACCGCGGCGCTGCCGGCGGTGCCGCCCTCGGCTTCGCCGCCGCCCGCCGCGCCGCCCGCTTCGCCGCCGGGTTCGGTGGTCGTTTCCGCCTGGGTTTCGGCGCCGCCACCGGTCGTGTCGTCGTCACCGCCACAGGCGACCAGGCCCAGGGAGGCGATTGCGATCGCCAGAGCGACGAGGAGCGCCTTCTTCATCTCAGTTCCTTTCGGGAAACGGGTCTTCCTAAACGGAGACACGGCGGCCCGCCCCGCGGGTTTCGCCGGCGCCTCCGCTCACTACCTACCCGTGAACTCGGGTTTCTCACCACCGAAGAAGGCGGCGACCCCGTTGCGCAGGTCCTCGGTCGCCATGCTGTCGGCGATCCCGTGGCGCTCCAGCTGCAGGTGCTCGGTGATCGTGTGCTCGATGCTGCCGCCGACCAGGCGCTTCGCGGTGCGCACGTAGTGCGGCGCCATCGCGCCCCACTGCTCGGCCTTGGCGCGGGCGCGGTCGAGTAGCTCGCCGGCCGGGACCACCTCGCTCACGAGCCCCTCGGAGAGCGCCTCGGCGGCCGGCATGTTGGGGTCGTCGAGCAGCAGCTCGAGCGCCCGCGCGGGCCCGACGATGCGCGGCAGGAAGTAGGTCATGCCGCCGTCCGGCGAGGCGCCGATCCGGCCGTAGGCGGGGGCGAAGAATGCGTGCTCGGAGGCGATCCTGGTGTCGCAGGCGAGCGCCAGCGAGAACCCGGCCCCGGCGGCCGGGCCGTTGATCGCGCCGATCACGGGGTAGGGGATCCGGCGCAGGTCGACGATCGCCGCGTGCAGGGCCTCGGCCCCGCGGCGCACTTCCGAGGGCAGGTCCAGCGACTCGTCCTCGACCCCCTTGCGGAACCAGGTGACGTCGCCGCCGGCGCAGAACGCCTTGCCGGAGCCGGTCAGGATCAGCGCCCGCAGCGGCGCCCGGTCGGCCAGCCAGGCGAAGGCGACGGTCATCTCGCCGATCAGCTCCGGGCTCATCGCGTTGAAGGCGTCCGGGCGGTCGAGCGTCAGGGTCCCGATCTCCCCGTCGATCTCGATCCGCATCGTGTTCAGCTGCGGCGGGCTCACCGTCTGGGTGCTCATCTGCTGCCTTCCCCTCTTCCTGCTCGTTTGCCGCGAATTTGGCGGAGTGCCGGGGAGCCTACCCTTTGCCCGATGACCGAGACCGGGCCCGGAAAGGAGCTCTCACGCGCCGAGCGGATCGCTCAGCAGCGCCGCGCGCTGCCCGACTCGCCCGGCGTCTACCTCTTCTACGCGGCCGACGACGAGCTGCTCTACGTCGGCAAGGCGCGCTCGATCCGCAAACGGATCGCCTCCCACTTCTCCGGCGGCGACACCCGGCTGACCAGCCGCATCGACCGCATCGACACGCTCGTCACCGCCAACGAGGCGGAGGCGCTGCTCGCCGAGCAGAGCTTCATCAAGCGCCACCGGCCGCGCTTCAACATCCGCCTGCGCGACGACAAGTCCTACCCCTACGTCGCGGTCAGCCTCGACGAGGACTACCCGCGGGTCTACTTCACGCGGGAGAAGCACCGCGCCGGCCGCGCCTACTTCGGCCCCTTCTCCAGCGCCAAGCGGGTGCGCGAGACCCTCGACCTGCTCGGCAAGCTGTTCCAGTTCCGCACCTGCGAGGGCACAGAGCCGGGACGGCGCTCCGGCAGCCCCTGCCTCGACTACTACATCAAGCGCTGTGGGGCGCCCTGTGTCGGCCACGTCAGCCGGGAGGAGTACCGGCGCAACATCGAGGCGATCGTCGACTTCCTCTCCGGCCGCTACCGCCAGGTCGAGGCCGAGGAGCAGGCGAAGATGGAGACCGCGGCCGCCGCCGAGGAGTTCGAGGTGGCGGCGCTGCACCGCGACCGGCTGCAGGCGATCCGCTCGCTGTTCGAGCGCCAGCGGGTCGCCGGCGGCTCGGTCGGGACGGCTGACCTGATCGGGGTCGCGGTCGAGGGCGAGGACGCCAACGCCCAGGTCTTCCAGGTCCGCGACGGGATCCTCGCCGAGCGCCAGAGCTTCTACCTCGAAAACCAGGCCGAGCGCGAGCCGGCCGAGGTCGCCGAGGAGTTCATCGGCCAGTACTACTCGGCCTCGCCCTCGATGCCGCGCACGATCATCGTCGGCCCCTACCTGCGCGACCGGGTCGAGCTGCTCTCGCAGGCGCTCTCCGAACGGCGCGGCTCGCCGGTCGAGGTGCGGGCGGCCGAGCGCGGCGACAAACGCAAGCTGCGCGAGCTCGCCGAGCGCAACGCGAAACTGGCCCTCGACCAGGACAAGCTGCGCCGCGAGCACCGCCGCGCGCGCCGGGTCGAGTCGCTCTCCTCGCTGCGCGAGGCGCTGGCGATGGAGGAGCTGCCGGTGCGGATCGAGGGCTTCGACATCTCCAACATCGGCGGCGAGCACACGGTCGCCTCGATGGTCGTGTTCGAGGGCGGCGCGACGAAGAAGTCCGACTACCGGCGCTTCAAAGTGCGCGGCGACCTCAAAGGGGCGGAGGGCGCGGGCGGTGGGCGCGCCAACGGCGGGCCCGACGACTTCGCCTCGATGGAGGAGGTGCTGGGCCGGCGGATGAACCGCTACCTGGAACAGGCCGACCTCTCTCCGCACGACGGCAAGCGCGACGAGAGCTTCGCCTCGCTGCCCTCGCTGATCCTGATCGACGGCGGCAAAGGGCAGCTGGCGGCGGGGATGCGGGCGCTGCGGCCGTTCGCCGAACGCGGCGTCACCGTGGTCAGCCTGGCCAAGAAGCTGGAGGAGGTCTACGTGCCGGGGCGCTCGGCGCCACTCGACCTGCACGCGAACAGCGAGGGCTCGAAGCTGCTGCAGCGGGTCCGCGACGAGGCGCACCGGTTCGCGATCGACCACCACCGCGGCCGCCGCGACCAGGCGATGACGGTCTCGGTGCTCGACGAGCTGAAGGGCGTCGGCCCGGCCCGCAAGCGCGCCCTGCTGCAGCACTTCGGCTCCCCGGAGCGGTTCCTCGCCGCCACCCGCGAGGAGCTCGAGGCGGTGCCCGGCCTACCTGGCAAAGTAGGTCGCGAGATCCACGAGCAGCTCAACAGAATCGGCTGAGGAACGAACGAATGTCAGACGGCAAGGTGACACTGGTCGTGATCACCGGCCACTCCGGCGCCGGCAAGTCGGAAGCGATCGCCGCCTTCGAGGACGGCGGCTACTTCTGCGTCGACAACCTGCCGCCGCGGATGATCGAGGGGCTGGGCGAGCTGTTCCGCCACGAGGGCAGCGGGGTGGAGCGCGCCGCGATCGTCTCCGACGTGCGCGGCGGCGAGTACTTCGACGACCTGCTGGCGGTGATGGACGACCTCGACGCCGACGGCCTGCGGCCCACCGTCCTCTTCCTCGAGGCCGACGAGGAGATCCTGCTCGACCGCTACAAGGAGACCCGCCGCCGCCACCCGCTGGCGCCCGAGGGGCGGATCGTCGAGGGGATCCGGGCCGAGCGGGCGCTGCTGGCGCCGCTGCGCGAGCGCGCCAACGTGGTGATGGACACCACCGACCTGACCGGGGCCGAGCTGCGGCGGCGGATCGCCGAGGAGATGCTGGGCGGCGAGGAAGGCGGCAAGCTGGCGATCACCCTGCTCACCTTCGGCTTCAAGAACGGCCCGCCGCGCGACGCCGACCTCACCCTCGACGTCCGCTTCCTGCCCAACCCCCACTACGACGACCAGCTGCGGCCGCTGACCGGGATGGACGAGTCGGTCCGCGCCTACGTCGAGTCGGGCACCCAGGCGG
>CAYXFL010000110.1:0-4398 GCA_964464285.1 uncultured Conexibacteraceae bacterium | reverse complement strand
GGGAAGTCGCCCATGAAGACGGCCTGCTCGCGGATCTCGCCGGTCTCTTTGTTCTGGAAGGCGACCGTCGCGGTCAGCGGCCGCGAGTAGGTCATGTCCTTCTCACGGCACTCGTCGAGCGAGTGCGGCGGCTCCTCGAACTTGAACTCGCCAAAGACGATCTGCAGATTCCCCGTGTAGTCCTCGATCGGGGATATGTCGTTGATCGTCTCCCTCAGCCCACCGCTCACCGTATCCGTCAGTTCCTCGAAGGAACGACGCTGGATATCGATCAGGTGCGGGACTTCGAGGGGGTTCTCTAGGCGGGAAAAACTCCTACGGGTTACGGGGGCAGCGTTCGAACGTGCCAAAGTCGGCGACTCCTCGGGCGGTCAGAGGGACGTAGATACAGCGCAAATATGGGCAGGGACACTCAAAAGACGCGCGACCGCAAAAAATAACACACGACGGCTTGCGGCCGCGAACTTGGCTTCAGAACTGGGATCCCGCGAGGCGGGACGGCGGCTCTACTTGAGCTCGACCGTCGCGCCAGCCTCCTCGAGCTCGGCCTTGAGCTTCTCGGCCTCGTCGCGCTCGACGCCCTCTTTGATCGGGCCGGGGGCACCGTCGACCAGCGCCTTGGCCTCTTTCAGGCCGAGGCCGGTGGCGCCGCGGACGACCTTGATCACGGGGACTTTCTGGCCGCCGACCTCGGTCAGGACGACGTCGACCGTCGAGGACTCTTCGCCGCCGCCGTCGCTGCCGTCGCCACCACCGGCGGCAGCAGCGGGGGCCGCAGCCGCGACCGCGGTCGCGGAGACGCCGAACTCCTCCTCGAGCGCCTTGATGCGCTCGGAGAGCTCCAGGACGGAGATGCTTTTCAGCTCCTCGATCCAGTCCTCGGTCGAAATCTTGGTCGCCATCTGGTGTTACCCCTCTTCCTCGTTTGAATCCTCTGAAGTGTCTGCATCTGCCTCGGCCTGCGGCTCCTCCTGCTCTTCGGCGGCGGGAGCAGCCTCCTCCGCCTCGTCCGCGGGTGGCGCCGATGAGGGCTCCTCGCCCGCAGCGTCGTCCCGCGAGGACGAGGAGTCCTCATCGGTGACAGGACCCGCGGCCGGGGACGCTGGAGCCTCTCCCGTGACGAGCCCCTGCTCGGCGATCTGCCCGAGCTGCAGGGCGAGGCCCTGGATCATCGAGCCGAGCCCGCGAACCAGGCCGGTCAGCGGGCTGGCGACGACCCCGGCCAGCTGGCCGTTGAGGACGTCGCGCGAGGGCAGCTTCGCGATCGATTTGAACGCGTCCTCGTCGAGCGAGGTCGAGTCCATGAAGCCGCCCTTGTAGGTGAGCACCTCGTGCTCTTTGTTGAAGGTCGTGATCGCTTTCGCGGCCTGGGCGGTGTCGCCGCGGACGAAGGTGAGGGCGGTCGGGCCCTGCAGCAGCTCGGCGAGCCGGTTCTCGCCGGCTTTCTCGGCGGCAAGCTTGGTCAGCCGGTTCTTGACGATCCGGAAGCTGGCGTCGGCCTCGCGCAGTTTCCCGCGCAGCTCGGCCGCCTGGGGAACGCTGATGCCGCGGTAGTCGACAGCGAAGATCGCCTCGGACGCCTCGATCTGAGACGCGATCTCCTGGATGGTTGCGGACTTTTCCTCGCGGTTCATCGTCTTACCTGCACCGGGCTTACGGAGCGTCCCGCCGATGGTCTGGGGTCAAGCGGCGACGCAGTGTAGAGGATCGGCGCCTAGGCGGTCGGCCGGTAGGTGCCGAAGGACCAGAGGTTGCCCTCGGGGTCGCGCAGGGTGAAGTCGCGCGAGCCGTAGTCGGTGTCGGTCAGCTCCAGCGCCACCTCGGCCCCGGCGGCGACGGCGCGGTCGTGCAGGGAGTCGGGATCCTCGATCGCGCAGTAGACGAGCTGCTGGCCGGCGGGCAGCGAGCGGAACGGCTCGCGCCCGATGCCGGCGCTGCTGAGCATCAGGATCGAGCCTCCGAACACCATCTCCCCGTGGACGACCTTGCCGTCGTCGTCGCGGAACAGCTCGTGTCGCTCGGCGCCGAGCACGGACTCGAGCCAGGCGACGCCGGCGTCGGCGTCCTCGTAACGGAGGCCGGCGTAGAAGGTGGCGGGGGTTGCGGGCGGTGACGGCATCGGTGCTCCTCTCGTCGCGGTTTCGACCAACGCTAGGCCGCCGCCGCGGCGGCGTCTTGTACGGATGTGACCTGGTCCTCGTCGACCCCGAGCGAGCCGGCGCCGGCGGCCCGGGCGAAGCGCGTCGGCGTGGTACCGGCGAAGCGGCGGAACTCGCGCGTCATGTGGCTCTGGTCGTAGTAGCCGCACTCCGCGGCCAGCCGGCCGAAGGTGCCCTCGCGCTCTTCTCCCTGGATCGGCGCCGGGCGGCGCAGGAGGCGGGCGGCGCGCTCGAAGCGAAGGATCTCCGCCGCGGTCTTCGGCGGCACCCCGACCAGGTCGCGAAAGCCGGCGACGAGGTGGCGGCGGCTGCAGCCGAGGCGCGCGGCCAGCGCCCCGATCCCGGCCTGTCCGCCGCTGGCGCGGAGCTGTGACCAGGCCCACTCGACGCTCGGTGCCGGCGGCGCGGCGGCGGCGAGGCGGCGTTCGAGGAAGCCCTCGACGCGCCCCAGGCGCGCTGCCCAGTCGGGCAGCTCGGCCAGCTCCTCGGCGAGCAGGTCCGCCTCCGGCCCGAGCAGGTCGGCAAGGCCGACCGCGGGCTCGGGCAGCTCTTCCAGCG
Source organism: uncultured Conexibacteraceae bacterium (assembly GCA_964464285.1). Lineage (GTDB taxonomy): Bacteria > Actinomycetota > Thermoleophilia > Solirubrobacterales > 70-9 > VAYN01. The sequence continues at coordinate 1,681 of CAYXFL010000110.1, read as the reverse complement.
GCAGGCCGACCAGCATGCGGGCACAGCTCGGCGAGAGGTCGAGCTGAACGCCGGCGGTGGCGCCGGCGAACTCGGTCAGCGCCGGCCGCGGCGAGACCCGGGCGAGGAAGCCGGAGAGGGGCCGGCACCCAGCCTCGGGCGAGCCGGCCGGCGGGGGCGACAGGGCCGGGCCGGCAGGCGCCGGGGCGACCGCGTAGGGGTCGCCGAAGCTGACCACGAGCGTGACCTGGCCGCCCGGCACCTCGCGGCGGCGGCAGGGCGCGGCGGAGCGCTCGCGGAAGCCGACGCAGCGATCGACCAGGCCGCGCAGCCGCGGCGCGGGCGGGCGCTCGGCGAACTCCCAGGCTCCGCCCGGATCACGGCGCGTCGCGATCGCAGCGACCGGCTCCATCGACTACCAAGTCTAGGTGGGGGTGACCGCGCCGCCTAGGGACGGCCTGCTTCGGAGCGCTCCGAAGTTCCGTTGGCTCACTCGTGGTTGGGCTCTCTCGCGCTTCCGGCATTGACCCCAGCCTGTTGTGGTCAATGTCGGAAGCGCTCTCGAAGCACCCTTTCTCCCCACGTGAGCCGGGCCAGGAGCCACACCTACCTGCCAAGACGAGGTGTGGCTTCTGGCCCGGCCTCGGAGGCCGGCAGTCCCAGCAACCCCGTAAGCGGTCAGGCGGCGGCCGGCTCGGGCTGGGCGGCCGCGGTGGTGTCGGCCTTGACGCCGGTGTCGACGCGGACGCCGGGGCCCATCGTGCTCGCCAGGGTGCAGGAGACGATGTATTTGCCCTTCGCCGAGGCGGGCTTGGCGCGATTGATCTCGTCGAGCACGGCGCTGTAGTTGTCGAGCAGCTTGTCGGCGTCGAAGCCGGCCTTGCCGATCGCCAGGTGGACGATCGCCTGGCGGTCGGTGCGGTACTCGACTTTGCCGGCCTTGGCCTCGGTGACGGCCTTCTCGACGGCCTCGGTGACGGTGCCGACTTTCGGGTTCGGCATCTTGCCCTGGGGGCCGAGCACGCGGCCGAGCTGGCCGACCACCGGCATCATCTCCGGGGTCGCGATCGCGACGTCGAAGTCGGTCCAGCCCTCCTGGACTTTCTCGGCCAGGTCCTGGCCGCCGACGAAGTCCGCTCCGGCGGCCTCGGCGTCGCGCGCCTGCTGGCCCTGGGCGAAGACGGCGACCTTGACGTCTTTGCCGAGCCCGTGCGGCAGCGCCAGGGTGCCGCGCAACTGCTCGTCGGCGTGGCGGACGTTGACGCCGAGCAGGACGTGCACCTCGATCGTCTCGTCGAACTTGGCGCTCGCGGTCTCCCTGACCAGGGCGATCGCCTCGGCGGGCGGATAGGCGCGGTCGCGGTCGACCTTGTCGTACTGCTGGCGGTAGCGTTTGCCGTGGGCCACGGAAGTTCTCCTATTTGACGTCGACGCCCATCGAGCGGGCGGTGCCGGCGATGATCTTCGAGGCGGCGTCGATGTCGTTGGCGTTGAGGTCGGGCATCTTGCGTTCGGCGATCTCGCGGATCTGGTCCGGAGTGATCGTCCCGACTTTGTTGACGTGCGGCTCGCCGGAGCCCTTCGGGATGCGGATCGCCTCCTTGATCAGGACGGCGGCCGGCGGCGTCTTGGTGATGAAGGTGAAGGAGCGGTCCTCGTAGACCGTGATTTCAACCGGGATGATCGTCCCGCCTTCGCCCTG
>CAYXFL010000109.1:0-4552 GCA_964464285.1 uncultured Conexibacteraceae bacterium | reverse complement strand
GCCTTCAAGGAGGCCCGGATGAACAACGTGGCTAGGAACTACACCTAGGCGGCGCTGGTCAGACGATGCGGCGCAGCTCGGCGTGGCCGAGCAGGGCGACCAGGCTCGACTCCTGGATGATCGCGATGCCACCCTTGCGCATCTTCACGTTGGCGCCGGTGAGGCGGGCGACCTCGGCGGAGAGCGCCGGCTCGTGGCCGACCAGGAGGACGTTGCCGCGGCCGGCCGCCAGCGAGAGCGCGTCGAAGTCGCCGTCGGCCAGGCCGGCCGCCACCTCGGGCTCGATGTCGAGCGCTTCGCAGGCGAGCTCGGCGGTCTTCGCGGCCCGCGTCTTGGGGCTGGTCAGGCAGGCGTTCACCCGGGCCCCGAGCGCCGCAAGCGCCTCGCCCGCGTCGCGCGCCTGGCGCTCCCCTTTGGCGGTCAGGCGGCGCGCCGCGTCGTCGCTCGCGCTGTCCTCTGCGTCCCCGTGCCGGAGCAGGTAGATCACGACCCGATCCTACGCCCGGATCACCCAAATGAGGGAGTCGTGGGATGAACCGGCGCTCGCAATCTCTAGGATGTTTTCGAATGCCGACCTCTCGAGGCCGACGTTTCCTCGTCTTGTCGCTCGCGATTCTGGGCCTCCTCATGGTCCCGACCGCGGCGAACACCGCTGGCCAGATCGTGGTCCACGGGGCCGAGTCCGGCTCTCACCTGACCCTCTCGACCGAGGGTGACAAGATCGTCGTCGCCGGCTTCCAGGCGGCCGCCCACCCCGAGGGCTGCTGGCTCGCCCCCAACCGGATGAAGGCGGTCTGCCCGGTCCGCGACGCCAGCCGGATCGAAGTCGCGATGGGCCCCTCCGGCGACTTCGTCGAGGTCGTCGACCCGCTGCCGGTCCCGCTCACCGTCTACCTCGGCAACGGCTCCGACAAATTCATCGGCAACGCCGAGCCCGACACCTGTTACTCCCAGGGCGCCCGGCGCAACCGCTGCATCGGCGGCGCCGGCAACGACATCTGCATCACCGGCCTGCGCAACAGCGACTGCGTCGGCGGCCCCGGCGACGACTACTGCCGCCACCAGTTCGGCAGCGACGGCTGCTGGGGCGGCCCCGGCGACGACATCTGCATCATGGGCCCGGGCCAGGACGGCTGCCACGGCGAAGGCGGCAACGACCGCCTCTACGGAGGCCGCGACCCCGACCGCCTCTACGGTGGCCCCGGGCACGACTACTGCGACGGCCAGCACGGCTGGGGCAAATCCCAGACCTGCGACGCCGGCCCGCGAAGGTAGCCCTACAGCCCCATCGTCTTGCCGATGATCTCCTTCATGATCTCGTCGGTGCCGCCGCCGATCGGGCCGAGGCGGGCGTCGCGGACGGCGCGCTCGATGCCGTACTCGCGCATGTAGCCGTAGCCGCCGTGGATCTGCAGGGACTGGTCGGCGATCTCGAGCACGGCGCGCTGGCTGAGCAGCTTGGCCATCGAGACCTGCTGGATGCAGTCCTGGCCGGTGTGGAAGAGGCGCAGGGCGTCGTAGGTGAGGGCGCGGGAGGCCTCGGCCTTGGTCGCCATCTCGGCGACCTGGTGGCGGATCGCCTGGAACTTGCCGATCGGGCGGCCGAAGGCTTCGCGCTCGTTCGCGTAGGCGACGGTTACCTCGATCAGGCGCTGCATCGCGCCGACCGCGCCGATCGCCATCAGCAGCCGCTCCCAGGCGAAGTTGGCCATGATCAGCTTGAAGCCGCCGTTCTCCTCGCCGAGCAGGTTCTCGGCCGGGACCTCGACATCGCTGAAGGCGAGCTCTCCCGTGTCGGAGGAGTGCCAGCCGAGCTTCTCCAGCTTCGCCGCCACCTCGTAGCCGGGCATCTCGCGCTCGAGCACGAGGAAGGAGATGCCGCCGTGGCCGCCCTCCTCGGTGGTCTTGCAGGCGCAGACGAGGAAGTTGGCGCGGACCCCGTTGGTGATGAAGGTCTTGGCGCCGTTGACGATGAAGCGGTCGCCGTCGCGGCGGGCGGTGGTGGTGATGCCGGCGACGTCGGAGCCGGCGCCCGGCTCGGTGATCCCAAGCGCGCCGATCTTCTCGCCGGCGATCCCCGGGACCAGCCAGCGCTGCTTCTGCTCCTCGCTGCCGAAGTTGAAGATCGGCGGCAGCGCGATCGAGGCGTGCGCGTTGAGCCCGGCGGCGACGCCGCCGGAGCCGCCCGAGCGGGCCAGCTCCTCGACCCAGATCGCGTCGTGCAGGTGGTCGCCTCCCTGGCCGCCGTAGCGCTCGGGGAACTTCAGGCCGAGGAAGCCGAGCTCGGCGCAGCGCGAGTAGAGCTCGCGCGGGAACTCCCGCGCCGCCTCCCACTCGTCGACGTGCGGCGCGATCTCCTTGAGAACGAACCGCTCGACCGACTGCCGCAGCTCCTCGTGCTGCTCGCCGAACGGCGGCAGCACCGCCCGCGCCCCGCTGTCCTTGATCACACTCACGTCACAAAACCGATTCGCTAACGTTGCAGACAACGCGTTTCACGTGCGTTGATTCCTTGTAGCGTCGAGGCATGGAGCGAACCGTGTGGACTGACGAGCGGCTGGACGACCTTTCAAACCGGATGGATGCCGGCTTCACGCGGGTAGACCAGGAGATGCGCGAGCTCCGAGCCGACATGCGAGAGATGCGCCAGTTGCTCTGGCGGCTTTGGGGATCCACGATGGCGACCATCCTCTGCACGCTGGTCGCCGTCGTGGTCACCAATCTCTAGCCTCGCCTCGCCTACAGCCCGTAGCTGCGGCCGATCACGTCGAGCATCACCTCGTCGGTGCCGGCACCGATCCGGTTGAGGCGCACGTCGCGGTAGGCGCGCTCGATCTCGTACTCCTTCATGTAGCCGTAGCCGCCGAGGATCTGCAGGCACTCGTCGGCGACTTCGCAGGCGATCCGGGAGGAAAAGAGCTTCGCCATCGTGATCTCGCGCACCGGGTACTCACCGTTGTTGAAGCGCCACGCGGTCGCGTAGGTGAACTGCTTCGCCGCCTCGGTTTTGGTCGCCATCTCGGCGAACTTGTGGCGGATCGCCTGGAATTTGCCGATCGGCCGGCCGAAGGCTTCGCGCTCCTTCGCGTACTCGAGGGTCTTCTCGATCATCCGCTCGGCCCCCGCGTGGCAGCCGGCGGCGGCGACCAGCCGCTCGCCCTGGAGCTCCCAGGCGATGTGGTAGAAGCCCTTGCCGACCTCGCCGAGCACGGCGTCGGCCGGGACGCGGACGTCCTCGAAGGCGAGTTCGCCGGTGTCGGAGGCGTGCATCCCCATCTTCTCCAGCTCGTTGGAGACGCTGAAGCCGGGGACCTTCTCGCCGTTCTCGTCGCGCAGGTCGACGACGAACAGGGTGATGCCGGCGTGGCGCTCGTCCGGGTCGGTCTTGCAGACGAGCACGATGAAGTCGGCCCGCGGCCCGTTGGTGATGAACGTCTTCGAGCCGTTGATCACGTATTCGTCACCGTCGCGGATCGCGGTCGTGCGGATCCCGGCGACGTCGGAGCCGGCGCCCGGCTCGGTGATCCCGAGGCTGCCGATCTTGTCGCCCTTGAGGCCCGGTTCGAGGTACTTGCGCTTCTGCTCCTCGGTGCCGAGCAGGTGGATCGGGGGCAGCACCATGTCGCTCTGCACCGCGAAGCCCATGTTGGTGCCGCCGGAGCCCGAGTAGCTCATGCACTCAGCGCGGACCAGCGAGTAGAAGTAGTCGCCGCCCTGTCCGCCGTACTCCTCCGGGAAGCAGAGGCCGAGGTAGCCGAGGTCCCCGCAGCGCTTCATCGCCGAGGTCGGCCAGTAGGTCTCCTCCCACTCGTTGCGGTGGGGCCAGAGCTCCTTTTCGACCCACGAGCGCATCGACTCGCGCAGGTCTTCGTGGTCCTGGCTGAAGATGAAGTGCTTGCGGCCCGACTGGTGGTCGGGCTTGATCACGTTCGAGCTGGTCGCGCTCTCCACTGGTCTCTCTCCTCGCTGGTCGATCTCCGACGTGTCTGAGCTGCGGGGTCGATATCGACCGGCAAGCTCAGGCACCCCCGGGCGAAGTGGACAGTAGCACTTTCCACTTTCGACTCAGTTCGGATATGGTTGCCGCCGATGAGCGAGGAGAGCTACGAGCTGGTCCGCTACGAGGTCGCCGGCGGCGTCGCCACGGTGACGCTGAACAACCCCGACAAGCGCAACATGCTGAGCGGGCAGATGCTCGCCGAGCTGGTCGCCGCGATGAAGCGGGCGAAGGCCGCCGACGAGGTCCGCGCCGTCGTCCTCACCGGGGCGGGGGACAAGGTCTTCTGCGCCGGTGCCGACCTCGGCGGGTTCGCCGCCGACGCGCCGCTGGTCGCCAAACACTTCGCCTCTGACCTCTTCCTCGAGTTCTTCCGGCTGATGCCGACCCTCGGCAAGCCCTCGCTCTGCGCCGCCAACGGCCACGTGCTCGCCGGCGGCATGGGCCTGGCGCTCTCCTGCGACCTGCTGATTGCCAAAGAGGGCGCCAGCTTCGGCACGCCGGAGATCAACATCGGCGCCTTCCCTTACATGATCATGTCGATCATCTACCGCA
>CAYXFL010000108.1:0-4652 GCA_964464285.1 uncultured Conexibacteraceae bacterium | reverse complement strand
GGCTCGGTGAGGCGATGTCGGGCCTCGAGATCGCCCCGCTGGCGGCCGAAGACGCCCTCCTGCAGAACCGCGGAGGCTGACCTGCGCATCGGCGTCCTAGCGCTGCAGGGCGGCTTCGAAGCGCACGCCCGCACGCTGCGCCAGCTCGGCGCCGAGGCGCTCGAGGTGCGCAGGCCCGAGCAGCTCGACGGGCTCGACGGGCTGGTCATCCCCGGCGGCGAGAGCACCACGATCGCGATGGGGATCGAGTCGGGCGGGCTGGAGCCGGCGATCCGGGCGCTGCACGAGCGGGGCACGCCGATCCTCGGGACCTGTGCCGGGCTGATCGTCTGCGACGACGCCCACCTCGGGCTGATCGACGCGAGCACGCGGCGCAACGCCTTCGGCCGCCAGCTGCAGAGCTTCGAGGCCGACCTCGAAGTCGAGGGGATCGGCGACGAGCCGCTGCGCGCGGTCTTCATCCGCGCCCCCTGGGTCGAGCGCTGCGGGCCGGACGTCGAGGTCCTGGCGCTCTACGACGGGCACCCGGTGGCGATCCGCGAGGGCTCGGTCCTCGGCTCCGCCTTTCACCCGGAGCTGACCGACGACTCCCGCTTTCACGCGATTTTCATGGCGATGGCGACCAGCGCGAGCGCCCGGGCGGGCGCGAAGGAGGAGATGACGTGAGCGATCCGAGGACCACAGGCCTGGCCAAGATCCTGGTCAACTACTCGACCGAGGTGAAGGAGGGGGAGACCGTCTCGATCGACGGCGAGACGGCGGCGGCGCCGCTGCTGCTCGCGGTCTACGAAGAGGTGATGAGGGCGGGCGCCAACCCGATCATGAACGTCGCCCTCGACGGGCAGGTCGCGGCCTACTTCAAGCACGCCTCCGACGAGCAGCTGCAGTGGGTCTCGCCCTACGCCGAGTGGATGGTCGACAACGTCGACGTGCGGATCGCGGTCGGCGCCAGCACCAACACGCGCGAGCTCTCCGGGGTCGCGCCGGAGAAGCAGATGCTGCGCCAGTCGGCGACCGGCGAGCTGATGCAGAGGGCGATGAAGCGCTCCGCCGAAGGCGACTTCCGTTGGGTCTACACGCTCTACCCGACCAGCGCCTACGCCTCGGAGGCGGAGATGAGCCTGGCCGACTACGAGGACTTCTACTACGGCGCCTGCCTGGCCGCCGACGGCGACCCGCTCGACGCCTGGCGCAAGGCCTCGCAGGAGACCGAACGGCTGGCCGAGTGGATCGAGGGCAAAGAGGAGGTGCGGGTGACCGCGCCGGGGACCGACATCAAGCTCGGGATCGCCGGCCGCAAGTTCATCCCCTGCGACGGGCGCCACAACATGCCCGACGGCGAGTTCTTCACCGGCCCGGTCGAGGACTCGGTCGAGGGCGAGGTCAGCTTCCACCTGCCGGCGGTGATCGGCGGCCGCGAGGTGGCCGGCGTCAAGCTCCGTTTCGAGGCCGGCCGCGTCGTCGACGCCAGCGCCGAGCGCGGTGAGGAGTACCTGCTGAAGCTGCTCGACACCGACCCCGGCGCGCGCACACTCGGCGAGCTCGGGATCGGCACCAACTACGGGATCGACCGCGGCACCCGCGAGGTCCTGCTCGACGAGAAGATCGGCGGCACCGTGCACATGGCGGTCGGCGCCAGCTACCCCGAGTCCGGCGGCACCAACGAGTCCTCGGTCCACACCGACCTCGTATGCGACCTCCGCCTTGGCGGCAAGCTCGAAGTCGACGGCGTCGTGATGCAGGAAAACGGCAAGTTCGTCGTCTGAGCTTTGCTCAGACCAGGGTGACGATCGCCGCGATCGTCCCCATGAACCCGAGGAAGACCACGCCGACCAGCGCGATGGTGAACTGATGAATCGTTCGGTTCAGGGCCGCGATCTCCTCGCGCATCGCGCCGATCTCACTGTGCATCTCCTCGCGCATCGCACTGATCTCCTGGCGCATGGAGCCAAGCTCTGCTTTGACATCGGTTCGGACGGCCCTGAATTCGGATCGCATCTCGCCGAAGCCGAGATTGACCCGTTCGTTCAGGTCGTCGAGCCTCCCGTCGGTCCACGCTTCTCTCGCCATGACTGCCATGGTGGCACCGTAACCGGAAAGATGTCACGTGTTGTCTGCGCAGCTTAAAAGTTGCGCAACATGTTCGTGACGAAGGGCGAACCGGTCGCGGTTCTCCCCTACTGGTTGGGCAGCGGAGAGCCGGAGAGGAAGAAGAACCAGAAGGTGAGGGCGATCGCGGCCAGCATCACCGAGCCCATCAGGACCGCCTCGACCACGGTCACCGAGCTCTGGATCGGGGCCGCGTCGCGCATGCTGCGCATCCAGGCCGGCCGGATCGGCTGCAGGCGGTTGCTGCCGGTGATCCGGATGTAGAGATTGTTGAGGCGGCCGATCAGCCAGGCGACGACGATCACCGAGGTGACGATCCCGACGATCACCACCGCGTACGGCCCGCCGCTCGGGAACTGGGTGTCGGAGACCTTGGAGCCGATGTAGATCCAGCTCAGCGGGATCGCGGTCCAGAGCGAAAGGGCGGCCAGCAGCATCGCCATGAAGACGAGGCCTGCGGCGACGCCCCGAGTCGCGCCACGCGGGTGTGCATTCGAGTTCATCTCCCGGCTCATAGAATGACAGGCATGTCCGGTCACTCGAAGTGGTCTTCGATTAAGCACAAGAAGGGCGCCGCCGACGCCAAACGGGGCAAGCTGTTCAGCAAGCTGGCGCGCGCGATCACCGTCGCGGCGCGCGACGGTGGCGGCGACACCACCGGCAACCCGGCGCTCGCCACCGCGGTCCAGAAGGCGCGCGAAGCGTCGATGCCGAAGGACAAAATCCAGAAGGCGATCGACACCGGCACCGGGGCCGGGGCCGACAGCGCGGCGATCGAACGGATCCTCTACGAGGGCTACGGCCCGGCCGGGGTCGCGGTCCTGGTCGAGGCGCTGACCGACAACCGCAACCGCGCCAGCGCCGAGATCCGCCACGCCTTCTCCAGCCACGGCGGCAGTCTCGGCGAGCCCGGCTCGGTCGCCTGGATCTTCGAGAAAAAGGGCGCCGTCGCGGTCGACTCCGAGCGCTACAGCGAGGACGACCTGATGCCGGCGATCGACGCCGGCGCCGAGGACGTGCGCGAGGACGGCGACAAGCTGACCGTGCTCTGCGAGCCCAGCGATCTGACCGCGGTGCGCGAGGCGCTCGAGGCGGCCGGCGTCGAGATCGCCTCGGCGACGATCGCGACCGAGCCGAAAAGCACGGTCGAGCTGAAAGGCCACGATGCGGAGCGGCTGCTGAAGCTGCTCGACACGCTCGACGACCAGGACGACGTCGACGAAGTCTTCGCGAACTTCGACATCTCCGAAGAGGTTCTCGAACAGCTCGCTGCTTGACCTCGGGCCGGGTGGGGAGGATGGGGCACGCTCCTCTCTCGGATCCTTTGAGCCACGTCGCCGGTCGTCCGTGCTGCCTTCCCGGCAAAGTTCCGCAAAACGTTCGGAGCGTGCCCCATCCTCCCCTCGCAGGCCCGGGATCAGCTCGGTTTAGCTGAACCGCCACCCTGGAAGTGCCAGGTACTACGCACGGGTCAACCCCGCCCGAACGGGGTGTCTGAGCTGGGGCGGCAGACGCGCCCCCTTAGCTCAGACACCCCCGAGGCACCACTGCGGATCACGCTGCCAGCGAAGCAGCGGGTGGTTCGATGCGTGAGGGGTCGGGCACCCCCCGGAACGTCTTGTACTTTTTCGGCGCCCAGAATCTCGGACGGCGCCCGGCGATCCGCGAAAAGTTAAGTGCAGGGGGTGCCCGACCCCTCCCCCACCAACCCCCAGAAGGCATCCGGCCCGGGCCCCAGAATCACTACCCATGCAAGTAGTGATGGGCATAGATCCCGGCGCGGCAAATCTTGGTTTCGGCGTGGTCCGGGTCGAGGGCAACCGGATGGTTGCGCTCGACGGCGGCGTGGTCGAGACGACGCCGGATCAGCCGATGGAGCGCCGGCTGGAGCGGATCCACCGGGCGCTGGCCGAGCTGATCGCCTGGCACGAGCCGAAGGCGATGGCGATCGAGGAGATCTACTTCGGCAAGAACGTGCGCTCGGCGATGGCGGTCGGCCAGGCCAGCGGCGTCGCGATGCTGGCCGCCGCCGAGGGCGGGGTCGGCTGTTTCGCCTACACGCCGCAGGCGATCAAGATGGCGGTCTGCGGCTCCGGCGGCGCCGACAAGCGCCAGGTCCAGCGGATGGTCGGGACCCTGCTCGGGCTGCCCGAGCCGCCGACCCCCGACCACGCGGCCGACGCGCTCGCGGTGGCGATCTGCCACGGCAACGGCGACGGGCACCGGCAGGCTGCGGCCGCCGCCTCGGCCAGGCGCGCGCCGGTCAGGCAGACGGCCTGATGATCGCCGCGGTCCGCGGAGAGGTGATGGTGCGGCGCCCCGACCACGTGGTGATCGACGCGGCCGGCGTCGGCTACCGGCTGGCGGTTTCCTCGGAGACCCTGAAAGCGGTCCCGGCCGCCGGCAGCGAGACCTTCCTGCACGCCGAGCTGATCGCCCGCGAGGACTCGCTGGCCCTCTACGGCTTCTCCTCCGAGGAGGAGCGCGACCTCTTCCGGCTGCTGATCTCGGTCAGCGGGATCGGCCCGAAAGTGGCGATCGCG
>CAYXFL010000107.1:0-4846 GCA_964464285.1 uncultured Conexibacteraceae bacterium | reverse complement strand
CGCGCTCGACATCACGGTGGTGCCGAAAAAGCGCATCCACGAGGCCCTGCGCGAGATCGTCCTCGTCGGCCGCGACTTCGCGGGCGTCGACATCACCCGCGAACCGATCCACATCAAGCCGGGCAACCACTACACGATGGGTGGCGTGAAGACCGACATCGACGGCCGCACCGACATCCCCGGCCTCTACTCGGCTGGCGAGACCGCCTGCGTCTCCGTCCACGGCGGCAACCGGCTCGGCGCCAACTCGCTGCTCGACACGCTGATCTTCGGCAAGCGCTCCGGCCGCGACGCCGCCTCCCGGGCGAAGCGGATCGAGGGCACGCGGCCCTCGAAGAAGGTGCTCGAGGACGAGGAGGCGATGATCGCCGACATCAACTCGCGTGAGAAGGGCTCCGGCCGGCGCGTCTCCGAGATCAAGCTGGAGCTGGGCCAGACGATGGACGGCAAGGTCGCCGTGTTCCGCGACGAGGCCGGGATCCAGGAAGCGCTGGAGATCGTGCGCCGCCTCAAGGAGGAGGCGAAGACCGCCTACATCGACGATCACGGCAGCGTCTTCAACCAGGACCTGCTTGGCGCGATCGAGCTCGGGTACATGCTCGACAACGCCGAGTGCACCTGCATCGCGGCGCTCGAGCGCAAGGAGAGCCGCGGCGCCCAGTACCGCACCGACTTCCCCGAGCGCAACGATGACGAGTGGCTCAAACACATCGACCTCGTCCAGACCGATGACGGCCCGGAGATCTCCTACTCCGAGGTCACCATCACCCAGTGGCAACCGGAAGCGAGGACCTACTGATGGCCGACTACACGATCAAAGTCCGCAGGTTTCAGCCGGAGAGCGGTGAGGGGCCCTACTGGGAGCAGTTCAAGGTCGATCTCGAGCCCTCGCTGTCGGTGCTCGACGCGCTGCTGCAGGCCAAGGACCGCGATGACGGCTCGCTCGCCGTGCGCTGCTCCTGCCGCGCCGCGATCTGCGGCTCCTGCGGGATGAAGATCAACGGCCAGTCCGGGCTCGGCTGCAAGACCCAGATCGGCGAGGCCCAGGAGCTGGCCGAAAAGAAGCTGGACGCGGTCGGCCGCGACAAGGACGACGCCGTGGTCGTGATCGAGCCGATGGGCAACATGCCGGTGATCAAGGACCTGATCACCGACATGGAGTCGACGCACTGGACCAAGATCCGCCGCGTCACCCCGTGGCTGTTGCCGCACGGCGCCCCGCCCGAGCGCGAGTACGTGGTCGAGCCGGAATCGATGCTGGACATCACCCAGCCGATGGCCTGCATCCAGTGCGGTGCCTGCGTCTCCTCCTGCCTCTCGATGGAAGCCGACCCCGACTTCATCGGCCCGGCGGCGCTGGCCAAGGCCTACCGCTTCGTCGGCGACCCGCGCGACGCCGAGACCAAGGAGCGCCTGCACGACCTGGCGCACGACCCGCACGGGATCTACGACTGCACCCACTGCTTCAGCTGCGTCGACGCCTGCCCGAAGGACGTGGCGCCGATGGACCAGATCATGCGCCTGCGCCGCCGCGCCGGCGAAGAAGGGATCGAAGACCCCAACAGCGGTCACGACCACGAGATGGCCTTCGTCAAGATCATCGAGAAGAAGGGCACCCTCGACGAGAGCCTGCTGCTGCAGGAGTCCTTCGCGCCAGGAATAAAAGGCAAGCTGGTACCGACGAAACGGGCGATCAAGGAAATGATCGGCTCGCTGCCGACGGCGATCCGCGGGATCAAAACCGGCAAGATGCGCTCGCTCCCGAAGCTGATCCCCGGCGTCCACCACAAGCTGCCCGACGGCGCTCAGGACGAGGTCAAGGCGATCTACAAGCACGCCGAGGAGCACAACGAGGAATTCAACCTGTACATCAAGGGCGAGGAGGACGTCGAACCCGAGCCCGACGAGATGGCCGAGGCCGCCCTGGCCGCAGAGGCCAGCGCCGCGGAGAGCGAGGAGTCCTCGAATGGCTGATCAGATCAAAGTCGCCTACTGGCCCGGCTGCGTCTCGCGCGGCTTCACGCCCGAGCTGCACGGCTCGATGGCGCTGGTCGCCGACAAGCTCGGGATCGAGCTGGTCACCCTCGACCGCGCCAACTGCTCCGGCGCCGGCGTGATCGCCGAGCACAACCAGGAGCTCGCCGACACCCTCAACGCGCGCACCTTCGCGCTTGCCCAGCAGACCGGCCTCTCGATGATGAACATCTGCTCGACCTGCCAGGGCGCGCAGTCCGAGTGCCAGCAGCGCCTCGATGCGGACTCCACCTACCGCGCCCACGTCAACGAGGCGCTCTCCGGTCAGGGCCTCGCCTACGAGAAGTCGGCCGACGGCTCCTGGAACAACAAAAACTTCCTCTGGCTGCTGGTCGAGGACTACGGCCTCGACCGCCTCGCCTCGCTGGTCAAGCGCCCGCTGACCGGCCTCCGCGTCGGCCCCTTCTACGGCTGCTACATCGTGCGGCCGAAGGAGCGCCTCGGGTACCACGACTACCCGGACCGCGACGTCTACCTGGAGCAGGTGATCACGGCCCTCGGCGGCGAGGTCGTCGAGTACGACGGCGCCCGCAAATGCTGCGGCTTCCCGGTGATCACGATGAACCGCGAGACCTCGCTGAAGCAGGCCGGCACCCACGTCGGCGACGCGATCGACGCCGGTGCCGACTGCCTGGTCACGCCCTGCCCGCTCTGCCACCTCAACCTCGACATGCAGCAGCCGGAGGCAGCCAAGGTCGTCAACCGCGACCTGGGCCTCGCCGTCCTCCACCTGCCGCAGCTGGTCGGCCTCGCGCTCGGCGCCGACCCGAAGGAACTGGGGATGGGCAAGCACATCGCTTCGACCAAGTGGGTCGAAGAGCGCCTCACCGGCGTCCCCGCTTAGACGCGGACTACAGGTTCAGGCCGCGCCCGAAGGTCCGTTGGCTGCGTGAGCCCGTTCTTTGCCCCGGTATGCGGGGTCGGGGACGAGTCCGGACTATCGACTTAGTCACCCAGGGGGTGACTAAGTCGATAGCAAACCGCGCTCGACCAGGAGCTCGGCCAGCTGGACCGCGTTGGTCGCCGCGCCCTTGCGCAGGTTGTCGGCGACGACCCACATGTCGAGGGTGCTGGCCTGCGAGGCGTCCTCGCGGATGCGGCCGACGAAGACGTCGTCCTTGCCGGCGGCGTCGATCGCCATCGGGAAGCGCGAGTTGGCCGGGTCGTCGACGACGGTGACGCCGGGCGCGGCGGCGAGCAGCTCGCGGGCGCGGTCGGCGCTCAGCGGCTCGCGGGTCTCGACGTTGACCGCCTCCGAGTGGCCGGTGACCACGGGGACGCGGATGCAGGTGGCGCTGACCTTGATTCCCGGATCGCCGAGGATCTTGCGGGTCTCGTTGATCAGCTTGCGCTCCTCGTCGGTGTGGTCGTCGCCATCGGCGAAGCTGCCGGCCTGGGCGAGCGGGTTGAAGGCGATCTGGTGCGGGTAGATCGAGGCGCTCGCCTCGCCACCGTCGAGGACCGCGCGCGACTGCTCGCGCAGCTCGTCGATCGCCGCCTTGCCGGTGCCGGAGACGGCCTGGTAGGTGGAGACGACGAGGCGCTCGATCCCGGCCTCCGCGTGCAGCGGCTTCAGCGCAACGACCATCTGCATGGTCGAGCAGTTGGGGTTGGCGACGATCCCGCTGTGGCCCGCCAGCGCCTCCGGGTTGACCTCGGAGACGACCAGCGGCACCTCGTCGCGCATGCGGAAGAAGCTGGTGTTGTCGACGACCACGGCGCCGGCCTCGACCAGCTTCGGCACCCACTCGGCGCTGATCGAGCCGCCGGCCGAGGAGAGCACCAGGTCGAGGTCGCCGATCGTCTCGTCGGCCAGCACCCGGCAGGTCAGCGAGTGGCCGTTCCACTCGATCTGCTTGCCCTTCGAGCGCTCGGAGGCGAAGGGGACGACCTCGCGGGCCGGGAACCCGCGCGCTGCGAGCAGCTCGAGGATCGTCGTCCCGACCAGCCCGGTCGCGCCCAGTACCCCGACTCTGTATCCGTCGCTTGCCATCGTCGTGTCCGGCGGGCTCAGCCGGCGACCGTGGGCCGGTGGCTGGGACCGGTGGGGTCCTCGGGCCGGATCGCGTCCTCGCCGAGCTCGAACGTCTTGTGCAGCACGTTGACGGCGTCGGCGACGCGGTCGGCGGGGATGACGCAGGAGATCTTGATCGGCGAGGTGGAGATCATCTCGAGGTTGATCCGCTCGGCGCCGAGCACCTCGAAGACCTTGGCGGCGACGCCGGGGTGCGAGCGCATGCCCGCGCCTATGATCGAGACCTTGCCGATCTGCTCGTCGGTGCGGACCTCGAGCGAGACGTCGCCGAGCGCGGCGATCGTGTCCTTTGCGGTGGCCAGGTCATCACGGTCGACGGTGAAGGAGAGGTCGGCGAGCTGGTCGTCGCCGACCGGCTCGTTCTGGATGATCACGTCGACGTTGACGTTGGCCGCGGCGAGGGCGCCGAAGATGCGGCCGGCGACTCCGGGCTCGTCGCGGACGCCATGCAGCGTCACGCGGGCCTCCGCGTTGGAGTGGGTGACGGCGGTTACGAACGGGTTCTCCATGGTCTGGTCCTCGGCTACGACGAGGGTACCGGGACCGTCCTCGAAGCTGCTGCGGCAGTGGATCCGCACCCCGTGGTTGCGCGCGTACTCGACCGAGCGCAGCTGCAGCACCCCGGCTCCGGAGGCCGACATCTCGAGCATCTCCTCGAAGGAGACCTGGGTCAGCTTGCGGGCATCCGTGACGATCCGCGGGTCGGCGCTGAAGACGCCGGCGACGTCGGTGTAGATCTCGCAGACGTCGGCCTGCAGCGCCGCCGCGAGCGCAACC
>CAYXFL010000106.1:0-5141 GCA_964464285.1 uncultured Conexibacteraceae bacterium | reverse complement strand
GGCTCCGGCGGGGCCGCCGGGGTGCTGCTCGGCGGCGTGCTGACCGAATGGCTCGGGTGGGAGTGGGTGCTCTGGGTCAACGTGCCGATCGGGATCGCGGCCGCCGCGATCGCCCCCAGCCTGATCGCCGAGACCCGCGACGTCGCCCAGGTGCGCACCTTCGACGTCGCCGGCGCGGTGACGATCACCGCCGGGCTCTCGATCCTCGTCTTCGCCCTGGTCGAGGCCAACGAGGTCGGCTGGGGCTCGACCCAGACGATCCTCACCCTGCTCGGCGCGGCGGCGCTGCTGGCCGCCTTCGTCGCGATCGAGCTGCGCTCGCGGGCGCCGCTCGTCCCCTTCTCGATCTTCCGCGTGCGCACCGTCACCGGGGCCAACGTGGTCGGCCTGCTGACCGGCGCCTCGCTGTTCTCGATGTTCTTCTTCATCTCGCTCTACATGCAGCAGGTGCTCGGCTACAGCGCGATCAAGGCCGGGCTCTCCTACCTGCCCCTGGCGATCTCGATCATCCTCGCCGCCGGCGTCGCCTCGCAGCTGGTGACCAAGGTCGGGTTCAAGCCGATCCTCGCCACCGGGATGGGGCTGATCGCCGCCGGCCTGCTCTGGTTCTCCCAGATCTCGGTCGACGGCAGCTTCGCCTCCGACATCCTCGGCCCCTCGCTGCTTGCCGCGGTCGGGCTCGGCTTCGCCTTCGTCCCGGTCACGATCGCCGCCGTCTCCGGCATCCCCGACCACGAGCAGGGCCTCGCCAGCGGCCTGATCAACACCTCCCAGCAGGTCGGCGGCGCGCTCGGCCTCGCCGTGCTCGCGGCCGTCTCCAGCTCGGTGACCGGCAACTCGCTCGATCCGAAGGTGCTGACCGAAGGCTTCGCCGACGCCTTCCTGGTCGGCGCCGTGTTCGCCGTCGTCGGCCTGCTCGCGACCCTCTTCCTGGTCCGCAGCAGCGACAGCAAGGCCCACGTGGCGCTCAGCCGCGAGGTCGCGGTCGAGCGCGAGTAGACGCCGCCGGGCGGATTAAGGTAACCGCGTGCCGCTCTCCCGTCCTTCGCTCGCGCGCTCGCTTGCCGGCCTCTTTGTGATAGCGCTCGCGGTGCTCGCGCTTGCGTTCAGCGACCGGGCGGGGGCCGCGATCACGCCGGTCGATTCGCCGGCCTGCGGACCGGTCCAGTACGGCGGTGCCGGCGCGGCCGACGCACTGATCGTCTCCGACCTGCCGCTGCAAGGAGACTCGCGGCGGCGCTCGGTGCAGATGAACGACGCGATCCAGATCGTGCTCGAAGGCGCCGGCTGGAAAGCCGGCCCGCGCAACGTCGCCTTCCAGGCCTGCGACGACTCGCTCGCCGACACCGGCCTCTGGAGCAAGGCGCAGTGCAAGGCCAACGCGAACGCCTACGCCGCCAACCCGAGCGTGCTCGGCGTGATCGGCACCTACAACTCCGGCTGCGCGGAAGCGATGATCCCGATACTCGACAAGGCTCCGGGCGGCGGGCTGGCGATGCTCTCGCCCGGCAACACGATGATCTGCCTGACCCAGTCCAGCCCCAGCTGCACCAACGGCACCCCCAACAGTCTCTATAAAGGCGGGCGCAACTACGCCCGCGTCGTCCCCAACGACGCCTACCAGGGCGCCGGGCTGGCGAGCTTCGCTCAGCAGCGTGGCGTCAAGCGCGCCTACATCCTCTACGCCGCCGGCGACCCGACCAGCCTCGGCCAGGCCAAGACCTTCCGCGGCGCCGCCAAGAAGCTCGGCGTCAAGATCACCGGCTTCCGCTCCTGGGACCCCGACGCCTCCGGCTACCGGCCGCTGATGCGCAAGGCCGGCGAAACCGCCCCCGACGCGGTCCTGCTGGCCGGCCTCACCGAACAGAACGGCACCCAGCTCATCAAGGACAAGGTCGCGATGCTCGGCCCCAACGACGGCCCGGTCAAGCTGCTCGCCCCCGACGGCTTCGCCCAGCAGTCGACGATCGACGGCGCCGGCAAGGCGGCGAGGGGCATGTTCGTCAGCGTCCCCGGCCTGGTGCCCCAGAACCTGCCCAAGGCAGGCAAGCAGCTCGTCTCGAAGCTGCAGAAGAAGACCAGCGGCCCGGTCGAACTCTTCGCCCCCTACGCCGGCGAGGCGGCCAGCGTGATGCTCGGCGCGATCGCCGACAGCGGCGAACGGGCCGGCGTGGTCGACGCGATCTTCGCGACCAAGGTCAAAGGCGGGATCACCGGCAGCTTCGAAATCCTGCCGAGCGGCGACCCCAGCGTCGGCCCGATCACCGTCTCGGTCGCCAAGAACAGCTTCGTGCCGACCAAGACGGTCCGCCCGAACGCCGCCCTGGTCAAGGCCGCCCGCCAGGGCTGAGCCGGCCGCCCCAAACGTCACGAAAATGAAAAATCTCTGTGCCAATTGGCGCACAGACGGCCACGAGCCCGGATCTCGCGTCTAAGGTCGCGGACAGGAGGGCGACGAGGCTTGGTGGCCTCGCACAACTGACACTTGTTGCATCCAGCCTAACCACCTGGATCCGGTTCGATTCCGGCGCCCTCCGCAGATGAGAACCACCGGAGCGATCGGGCGTAGCGCGGACTGGTTACCCGCCTTTGGGCTCGACTCGCTCCGGCTGGTGCTACGGTCATTGATGGTGTCAGTTGTGCGCGGGGTGGTTCCCCGCTTCGCCAGACCGGACCCGCTTCGGCGGGTCTTGTCGGTTCAGGGGTAGGCACCGCGGTCCCGGCGTCGAACCACTCGGGGTGAGCTCCGCTCCGGACCCGAAAGACGCCCCCACGGCGCCCGTCCGCTACCCGCCGGGGATGGACGCGCGCAGCACGCGGGTCGCCGAAAAGCTGAACCCGTACATGCTGGTGGCGGCAGCGCTGACCCTGCCGACGGTGGCGATCACGGAGTCGAAGCCGGGCGGGACGCTGGAGGCGGTCGCCTCGGTGCTCAACTGGGTCACCTGGGTCGCCTTCGCGATCGAGCTGGTGGTGATGCTGATCGTGGTGCCGGACCGGTGCGCCTGGCTGCGCCGGCACCCGCTGGAGCTGGTGATCGTGGTGCTGACGCCGCCGGTCCTGCCCGCCGGACTACAGAGCCTGCGGGTGCTGAGGCTGTTGCGCCTGCTGCGGCTACTGCGCTTGGCGCAGCTCTCGCGCGAGGCCTTCTCGCTGGAGGGGGTCCGCTACGCGGCCCTGCTCGCCGTGCTCACCGCGTTCGGCGGAGCGGCGCTGTTCAGCGCCTTCGAGCACCGCCAGCACACCTACTGGGAAGACCTCTACTGGGCGGTGACGACGATGACGACCCTCGGCTCCGACGTCGAGCCGACCACGACCGGCGGCGAGATCGTCTCAACCATCGTGATGCTGGTCGGGATCGGCTTCGTCGCCCTGCTCACCGGCTCCTTCGCCCAGCGCTTCCTCGCCCCCGAGATCACCGAGCTCGAGCGCGAGCTGGCCGAGGAGGAGCGCTCCGCCGAGGAGATCGCCCTGCACGAGCTGAAAGCGGTCCAGCAGCAGCTGCAGGCACTCGAGCTCGCGGTCCAGAAGATGATCCAGGAACGCACCGCCGCGCCCAGCGGCAGCGGCGGTGCGGGCCGGCCCTCCGGCTAGTCCTCGTCGCCCTCGGCGGCGATCTGCTGCTCCAGCTCCGCCATCACGCCGGGATCGCGCAGGGTGGTCACGTCGCCCAGCGCCCGCCCCTCGGCGATGTCGCGCAGCAGCCGGCGCATGATCTTGCCGGAGCGCGTCTTCGGCAGGTCGTCGGCCCAGACGATCCGCTTCGGACGGGCGAATTTGCCGATCCGCTCGGCGACCTCGGCGCGGATCCCCTCGAGCAGCTCGTCGCTCGGCTCGGTCTCGCCGCGCAGGGTGACGAAGGCGCAGATCGCCTGGCCGGTGTCCTCGTCGGACTGGCCGATCACCGCCGCCTCGGCGACGTCCGGATGGGCGACGATCGCCGACTCGACCTCGGCCGTGGAGAGCCGGTGGCCGGAGACGTTGACGACGTCGTCGATCCGCCCGATCACCCAGAAGTAGCCGTCGGCGTCGCGCCGGGCGGCGTCGCCGACCAGGTAGCGCTCGGGCCCGAAGCGCTCGAAGTAGGTCTCGACGAAGCGCTCGTCCTCCTTGTAGAGGCCGCGCAGCATGCTCGGCCAGGGGCGCTCGAGCACCAGCAGGCCCTGGCCTTCGGCGACCGGCTCGCCGTCGGACTCGCCGACCACCTGCGCCTCGACCCCCGGGAACGGCGTCGTCGCCGAGCCCGGCTTGGTCGCCGTGATCCCCGGCAGCGGCGTGATCATGATCGCGCCGGTCTCCGTCTGCCACCAGGTGTCGACGATCGGACAGCGTTCGCCGCCGATCACCTTGTGGTACCAGAGCCACGCCTTCGGGTTGATCGGCTCGCCGACCGAGCCGAGCAGGCGCAGGCTGGAGAGGTCGTACTTGGCCGGGATCTCCGCCCCCCACTTGATGAAGGTGCGGATCGCGGTCGGCGCCGCGTAGAGGATCGTCGCCCCGTAGCGCTCGACCAGCTCCCACCAGATCCCCTGGTGCGGGTAGTCGGGCGCCCCCTCCCACATCACGCTGGTCGCCCCGTTGGCGAGCGGGCCGTAGACGATGTAGGAGTGGCCGGTGATCCAGCCGACGTCGGCGGCGCACCAGTAGACGTCCTGCTCCGGCTTCAGGTCGAAGACGTAGCGGTGGGTGGCGGTGACCCCGGCCAGGTAGCCGCCGGTGGTGTGCAGGATGCCCTTCGGCTTCGCGGTCGAGCCGGAGGTGTAGAGGATGAACAGCGGGTGCTCGGCGTCCATCGGCTCGGCCGGGCACTCGGGCTCCGCGGCGGCGCAGATCTCGTCATAGAAGACGTCGCGCCCCTCGCGCATCGGGCACTCGATCTTCGCGTGGCGGACGACGACGATCGTCTCGAGGCTGCCGAGGTCGGCCATCTGCTCGTCGACCGCGGACTTGATCGGCGCCGTCTTGCCCTTGCGGCGAGCGCCGTCGACCGTGATCAGCGCCTTCGCCTCGCTGAACTCCATCCGCTCGCGCACCGACTCGGCGCTGAAGCCGCCGAAGACGACGTTGTGGGGGGCGCCGATCCGCGCGCAGGCGAGCATCGCGACGACGACCTCGGGGATCATCGGCAGGTAGATCCCGAC
>CAYXFL010000105.1:0-5423 GCA_964464285.1 uncultured Conexibacteraceae bacterium | reverse complement strand
CGAGACCTTGAAGTTGGTGAAGTCGAGCCCCTCCATCAGCTCGACGAACTCGACCGCGGCGGCGACCAGCGCCTCGACCGGCGCCTCTTTCTCCAGCTCGCGCAGGTGTTTCGGCAGCGAGCCGGAGTTGACCCCGATCCGCATCGGCACGTTGGCGGCGTTGGCCTTCACCGCGACCTCGGCGACCTTCTCGCGACCGCCGATGTTGCCCGGGTTGAGCCGGATGCAGTGGGCGCCGGCGTCGATCGCTTTCAGCGCCAGCGTGTGGTTGAAGTGGATGTCGGCGATCACCGGGATCGGCGATTCCCTGACGATCGTCTTCAGCGCCTCCGCGTCCTGCTCGCGCGGCACCGCGCAGCGCACGATGTCGGCGCCCGCGTCCGCGACCTTGCGGATCTGCTCCATCGTCGCCGCCAGGTTCGCGGTCTCGGTCTTGGTCATCGTCTGCACCGCAACCGGCGCCCCGCCCCCGACCGGCACCTTGCCGACCCAGATCTGCCGCTTAGAAGCCATGCGACAAGCGTATCCAGCCCGCATCTCGGGCGGTTTCGGGGTCGTCTCCGCGGGCGCAACGTGGCAAGCGCCGCGCCACACCCAGGGCGGACTCAGCGCATCTGGATGCCGTCGCCGAGCCGGCCGAGGTCGTTCGACAAGCCGAGCACGAAGAGCATCATCACCAGAGCGAAGCCGATGAAGCTGGCCTTTTCCATGACCCGCAGGGAGACCGGGCGGCCGCGGACTTTCTCGACCAGGCTCCAGAAGATGTGGCCGCCGTCGAGCGGGAGGATCGGCAGCAGGTTGATCAGGCCGAGCGAGAGGCTGACCAGGGCCAGCAGGAGGAGGGATTTTTCGGCGCTTTCGTCGAGGGTCTGGTTGGCGACGTCGCTGACGCCGACGATGCCGGAGACTTTTTCGCGCTGCTGCGCTTCGAACAGGCGGCCGAAGACTTCGAAGGTGCCGGAGGCGACGCGCCAGACGGCGGTGATCGCCTGGTCGGCGGCTTCGCCGGGGCCGACGTCGATCGGGTTGCTGCCGTAGCGGAAGCCGATCAGGGCGCGTTTGGCCTCCTCGTTGTAGGCGGGCTTGACCAGGATCGTCTGCTGCTGGCCGCCACGCTCGATCCGCAGCTCGACCGGGGTCGCGGCGACGCAGCCGTCGACCTGGCGGCCGGGGCACTGGTGGGCGGCGACGTCTTCGCCGAACCGTTCGAGCCGTTTTTCGATCGGCAAACCGGCGTAGGTGTTGCCGTCGACGGCGACGATCCGGTCGCCCGGCTGCAGGGTCTGGGCGGCGGGCGAGCCGGCCGTCACCTCTCCGACCTTCTGCGCGACCTCCTCGCCGCCGTTGATCAGGTAGACGCCGAACAGGATCGCGAAGGCGAGCACGATGTTGACCGCCGGGCCCGCCGCGATCACGACGATCCGCTTCCAGACCGGCTGCCGGTAGTAGGCGCGCTGCTCGACCTCCGGAGGAATCTCCTCCTCCGGGTTCATCCCGGTGATCTTCACGTAGCCGCCAAGCGGGATCGAGGCGACCCCGTACTCGGTCTCGCCGCGCTTGAACGACCAGAGCCGCGGCCCGAAGAAGAGGAAGAACTTCTCGACCCGCATCCCGGTCGCCTTGGCAGCGACGAAGTGCCCCGCCTCGTGGAGGATGATCAGCAGGGCGAAGCCGAGGAAGATCAGCAGCCAGTTCATGCTGGAGTCAACCCCCGAACCTGCTCTTCGCTGCGGCGCCGCGCCTCGGCGTCGGCGGCGAAGAGGTCGTCGAAGTGGGTCACCGGCTGCGCCGGCATCTCGTTCAGCACCCGCTCGACCACCGCGGCGATCCCGGTGAACGGGATCTCGCCGGCGAGGAAGGCGGCGACCGCGACCTCGTCGGCGGCGTTCAGCACGCAGGGCGCCGTCCCCCCCGCCGCGCCGGCCTCGAGCGCCAGGCGCAGGCAGCCGAAGGTCTCGAGGTCGGGAGCCTCGAAGGTCAGCGAGCCCACCTCGGCGAGGTCGAGCTGGCGCAGGTCGACGCCGGCGCGCTCGGGGTAGTGCAGCGCGTAGGAGATCGGCACCCGCATGTCGGGATAGCCGAGGTGGGCGAGCGAGGAGCCGTCGTTGAGCTGGATCAGCGAGTGGATCAGCGACTGCGGGTGCACGACCACGTCGATCCGCTCATACGGGACGGCGAAGAAGTGGTGCGCCTCGATCGCCTCGAAGCCCTTGTTCATCAGCGTCGCGCAGTCGATCGTGATCCGGCCGCCCATCTGCCAGGTCGGGTGGGCGAGCGCGTCCTCGACGCTGACGCCGTCGAGGTCGGTGCGGCCCCGGAACGGCCCCCCCGAGGCGGTCAGGACCAGCTTCTCGACCGTGCCCGGCGCCTCGCCGGCGATCAGCTGGTGCAGGGCCGAGTGCTCGGAGTCGACCGGGAGCAGCCGCGCGCCGGTTGCCTCCGAAAGCGCCATCACCAGCTCGCCGCCGACCACCAGGCTCTCCTTGTTGGCGAGCGCGACGTCGGTCCCGTCGGTCAGCGCGATCACGGTCGAGGCGAGCCCGGCAGCGCCGACGATCGCGTTCAGCACCAGGTCGGCCTCGGTCTCGGCGACCAGGTCCCGCACCCCGTCGTCGCCGGACAGCACCCGGCCGCTCCAGGCGCCGCGCGCCCGCTCGGCGGCGTCGGGGTCGGCGAGCGCGACCGCGGGCACGCCGTGCTCGCGCGCCTGGGCGAGCACGGCCTCCCAGTCGCGCCCGGCGGCGAGACCGACGACCTGGAGCTCCTCGGAGCGCGCGACGACTTCCAGCGCCTGCGTCCCGATCGACCCGGTCGACCCGAGGATCAGCAGCTTCTTCATCTGCGACAGAGGATAGGGAGGCGACCCGCGCCGGGCCGAACATGGCGGGGCGCGCTCAGTAGACCAGCCAGACCGAGAGGTAGTACCCGACGACGACGGTGAAGAAGACCGCGTCGAGGCGGTCGAGGATGCCGCCGTGGGGGCCGAACAGGCTGCCGGTGTCCTTGGTCCCCAGGTCGCGCTTGAGCAGCGACTCGAAGAGATCGCCGACCGGGGCGGCGGCGGCCACCGCGGCGCCGATGATCAGTGCGTCCACCCCCGAGAGCCAGTCCTGGTAGAGGCCGGCGAACCAGAAGCCCATGGTGCCGATCACGAAGCCTCCGATCAGGCCCTCGACGGTCTTGTTCGGGGAGATCCCCGGGGCGATCTTGTGGCTGCCGAACATGCGCCCGGTCGCGTAGGCGGCGGTGTCGGCGACGAAGGTGCCGACCAGGACGTCGACCAGCAGCGCCGCCCCGTGGTCGGGTAGGTCGCGGAGCAGGACCGCGTGGACCAGCGGGATCCCGATCCAGACGATGCCCAGCAGGGTGATGCCGAACGAGTTGGTCACCCCGTCGCGGTGCTTGCGGTCGGCCCCGAAGGCGAACATCAGCGGGAAGCTCGCGGCCAGCACCAGCAGCACCTGGAAGGAGCTGCCGAAGTGGGCGGCGACGATCAGCGCCCCGACCGTCGCGTAGGCGGGGATCGCGAGCGGCCGCGAGTCCGAGCTCATCGCCAGGTACTCGCGCAGGCAGACGGCCCCGATGGCGATCATCGCCAGCGCGAAGACGATCCCGCCGGCGACCGTGATCGCGATCGCAAAGGCGATCCAGGGCAGCGCCACCATGACCCGCTTCGCGGTCTCCCCGCGCAGGCCGCGCTTGCGCGGCTCGCGTGGCGGCGGTGGCTGGGGGCGCGGCGGGCGCTCCGGCTCGAAGGCCTCGTCGTCGAACAGTTCGACGGTCATCCGCGGGCTCCGAAGCGGCGCTGTCGTGTCTCGTACTCGGCCAGCGCACCCTCGAACGCCTCGCGGTCGAAGTCGGGCCAGAGCCGCTCGCTGAAGACCAGCTCCGAGTAGGCGCACTGCCAGAGCAGGTAGTTGGAAAGCCGCTGCTCGCCGCTGGTCCGGATCAGCAGGTCGGGGTCGTGCATCTCCGGCGCGTAGAGGTGACGCCGGAACTCCTCCTCGGAGCCGCCCTCGAAGCTGCGCGCCGCATCGATGATCTCGGCCCGGCCGCCGTAGTTGAAGGCGACGTAGAGGGAGATCGTCCGGTTGCCGGCGGTCTTCTCTTCCGCCCACTCCATCAGCTCGACCAGCTCCGCGGAGACGCCCTCACGGCGGCCGATGAAGCGCATCCGCACGCCCTCGGCGTCGAGCTCCGGCGTTTCCGCGGCGATCCGCTCGGCCAGCATCTTCATCAGCCCGTCGACCTCCTCGGTCGAGCGGCTCCAGTTCTCGGTCGAGAAGGAGAACACGGTGAGCTCCTCGATCCCGAGCTCGGCGGCGTCGCGCAAGCGCGCCTTGAGGACGTCGGCACCGGCCCGGTGCCCCTCGACGACCGGCAGGCCACGCCGCTGCGCCCAGCGGCCGTTCCCGTCGGTGATGATCGCGACGTACCGCGGGGCGGTCAAACCTCGAGGATTTCCTCTTCCTTGCCCTTGAGCAGCGAGTCGATCTCGGCGATCGCCTCGTCGGTCTGCTTTTGCAGCGCGGCCTCGGCACGGCGCTCGTCGTCCTCGCCGGCTTCGCCCTCCTTCTTGAGGTCGCGCAGGTCGCCCATCACGTCGCGGCGCACGTTGCGGATCGCGACCCGGCCCTCCTCGGCGACGCCGTGGACGACCTTGACCATCTCGCGGCGGCGCTCCTCGGTCATCTCGGGGATCTGCAGCCGGATCAGGTTGCCGTCGTTGTTCGGCGTAAGGCCGACGTCGGACTCCTGGATCGACTTCTCGATAGCCCCCAGCGCCCCCTTGTCGAAGGGCGTGATCGTGAGCAGGCGGGCGTCGCTGGCGGCGACGTTGGCAAGTTGCTTGAGCGGCGTCGAGGCGCCGTAGTAGTCGACCACGATGCGGTCGAGCAGGTGCGGGGAGGCGCGGCCGGTGCGGACCGTGGCCAGCTCGCCGCGGCTCGACTCGACCGACTTGGTCATGCGCTCCTTCGCGTCCTCGAGAAGTTCGTCGATCAGCTCCACCGGATCCGTTCCTCCTATTGGGCCGGCCCGCTGGAGACCAGCGTTCCCACCTTCTCGCCGCTGACGATCCTATCTATGTTCGCCTCGTCGGCCATGTTGAAGACGTAGATGGGCAGATCGTTGTCCATGCAGAGCGAGAGCGCGGTCGAGTCCATCACCCGCAGGCCGCGCTCGATCGCCTCGCGGTGGGTGATCGCCGGGATGAAGGCGGCATCGGGGTTGGTCGCCGGGTCGGAGTCGTAGACCCCTTCCACCCCGTTCTTCGCCATCAGGATCGCCTCCGCGTGAATCTCCAGCGCCCGCAGCGCCGCCGCGGTGTCGGTGGTGAAGAACGGGTTGCCGGTGCCGGCCGCGAAGATCACCACCCGGCCCTACATCCGGCGGCGCGCGATGCGCCACCTCGAGAAGGGCCG
>CAYXFL010000104.1:0-5920 GCA_964464285.1 uncultured Conexibacteraceae bacterium | reverse complement strand
TCCTCGGAGCCGACCGGCAGGTAGCAGACCAGCACGTCCGCCTTGGTCTCCTTGAGGATCCCGACCACGTCGGCGGTTTCGCCCGGCGCTTTGGTGATCTTCTCTTTCAGGTACTTGCCGAGCCCGTCGTGGGTCATCCCGCGGTTGACGGTGATGCCGAGGTTCGGCACGTCGGCGAACTTGATCGTGTCGTTCTGCCCCGACCAGATCGCCTCGGAGAGGTCCTTGCCGACCTTCTCGGAGTCGATGTCGAAGGCGGCGACGAACTCGACGTCGCGCACGTGGTAGCCGCCGAGCTCGACGTGCATCAGGCCGGGAACTTCGTCGGCCGGGTCGGCGTCCTTGTAGTACTGGACGCCCTGGATGAAGCTGTTGGCGCAGTTGCCGACGCCGACGATCGCGACGCGGACCTTGTCCTCCGCGCGGCCGATGCCGTTCGTGCTGCCGTTTGCTCCGTTGGTCTCACTCATGAAGTCTGGTTTCCTCCTGGATCGCGCTGAGTGGGTGAACACACCCCGCGCCCTTGCTGGTTACAGGTCGTCCTCGCCGCCTCCCGGGGCGACTCCGGCCTCTTCAGCGCCGGAAAGCTCGTTTCGCACATGCCATACACGCTGGAACGTGGTGAAGATCGTCAGCCCGGCGAGCAGGTAGACCGCCGGCGCCAAGAGCTCGAAATCGGCGATCCCGGCGCCCTTGGCGAAGATCAAGCCGATGGAGAGTATGACCACTCGGACCGGGCGCGTCGCCACCCCGACCTTGCACTCGACGCCGAGTGCCTCGGCCCGGGCGCGGGTGTAGGAGACCATCAGCGAGCCGAGCACCGCGACCACGCACATCGCCGCCGCGAAGTTCTCGCCGACGGCGGCGAAGTAGCCGGCGACCGCGGCCAGCACGATCCCCTCCTCGATCCGGTCCAGGGTCGAGTCGAGGAAGGCGCCGAACAGCGTGCCCTTGCCCGACATCCGCGAGTAGCGGCCGTCGAGCGTGTCCATCACCGAGCCGAGGATGAAGGCGATCCCGGCGAGGAAGAAGAGCCGCTGGGTGACCAGGACCGCGGCGACGACGTTGCCGAACAGGCCCATCATCGAGATCGCGTTCGGGGTCAGCCGCGACTCGATCAGGCGATCGCGCGCGTAGGCGCGCAGCTCCTGGCCGTTGCGGCCGCCGGCGCGCTGGCGGCGCGGGCCCTGTGGGGGTCGTGGGGGCGCGGAGGAGGCCACCTAGGCTTCCGCCTCCCTGGGCACGCGCTTGGGGCGGAACGACCAGACCTCCGGCCGCACCCGGGCCAGCTCGCGGGCCGCCAGCGCAGCCGCGATCGCGACCATCCAGCCGAGCACCGCGTCGAACCAGTAGTGGTTTCCGGTCACGATCACGACCCAGAGGATCAAGGCCGGCCAGGACGCCCAAAACGCGCGCGACCACCAGTGGCGGCAGACCAGCACCCCGGTGCCGCCGATCATCACCGCGAAGGCGCAGTGCATGCTGGGGATCGCGGCGTAGGGGTTGATGAAGGCCTGGGCCAGGGCGGAGTTGTGGTTCACGTCGGAGAACTCGTTGATCGTGTCGACGAAGCCGTACTCGGGGAACATCCGCGGCGGCGCCGTCGGGTAGAGCGCGTAGCCGACCAGGGCGATGCCGAAGGAGACTACGAACATGTTGCGCACGAAGTAATAGGACTCGTTGCGGAACAGGTAGAGCCAGACCAGGAAGCCGAGCGCGATCGAGAACTGGGCGTTCAGGTAGAGCTGGTTGGCGACGTCGATCACCCACTGCACCGGCAGGAAGAACGCCTGCAGATCGGGCTCGAAGAAGAGGTGCAGGGATTTCTGGAAGTCGATCACCTGCTGGCCGTGGGCCATCGCGACCGAGCGCTCGCCGTCGGCCACACCGCGCACGGCGGTGTAGGCAAGGTCGACCAGAACCAGGATCAGCGCCTGGCGGCCGAGGTCCCCCCAGCCTTTGGGTAGACGGGCACCGATGCGTGAAAACGCGTGCGACACGAGAACCAACAAGTGTAATCCGCGGCCGAACGGCGGCGGCTCGGTCACGAGCGCTGCACCGCGAAGCCTCAGGCGAGGAAGCCGGTGACCCGGCCGACCACGCCGGGATCGTCGATCCAGGGCCAGTGGCCGGCGCCGCGGACGACCTCGAGCCGGCCCTGGGGAAGCGCGTGGGCGTAGGCGGCGCCGAAGCGCAGGGGGATATAAGGGTCGCGCTCGCCCCAGAGCACCAGGCCGGGGCACTCGAGGCGGCCGAGGTCGCGGCCGGCGACCGCCAGCACCGGCGGGTCGGCGTCGCGGTAGAGGGAGAGGATCGCCGCCTGGGTGCCGGCGTCCCAGTGCTCCCAGAGCATGTCGACGAACGGGTCCGGCATCGGCGAGCGGTCGCCGCGTGCCTGGCGCATCAGCAGGGCCACCGAGCCGCGGGTCGTGGTCGCGTTGACGAACTCGCCGAGCGGACGGCGGCGCCAGAGCTGGGCGACCCAGTGCCAGCGGTAGCCGGGCAGCAGCGGCACCGCGTTGATCGCGACCAGGCGCTCGACCAGGTCCGGCCGCCGCTGGGCGCCGATCAGCGCCAGCGAGCCCCAGTCGTGGACGACCAGCTTGCGCCGCCCGACCCCGAGCTCCTCCAGCGCCCGCTCGTGGAAGGCCGAGAGCGAGTGCATCGTGTAGTCGAAGCCGGCCGGTTTCGCGGTCCGCCCCCAGCCGGGCAGGTCGATCGCCAGCGCCGGGCCGCCGCGCTCCATGAACGGCAGCCAGTCGCCGGAGTGGGTCGGGTTGCCGTGCACGTAGACGGTCGGCGTGCCCTCCCCCGGCACCCGCCGGTAGAAGGTCTCGACACCGTCGACCAGCACCCGCCCCTCTTCGATGGCCCCCGCCATGCGCTGCACCATAAGGTCTGCGCGCATGGCCTGGAAGCGTCCTGACAAGCGCCGCCTGCGGGCGATCCGCGACCGGCTGCGCGAGATGTACGGGCAGCCGGTCAACGAGCCGCACGGCGACCCGATCGCCGAGCTGATCAAGACCGTGCTCTCCCAGCACACCAACGACCGCAACCGCGACCGCTCCTTCGCCGCCCTGCGCGCGACCTTCCCGACCTGGGAGCAGGTCCGCGACGCTCCGGTCGGCGAGCTCGAGGAGGCGATCCGCCCGGGCGGCCTGGCCAGGCAGAAGGCGCCGCGGATCCAGGCGATCCTCGAGCGGCTCGGCGACCCGCCGGAGCTCGACTGGGTCGAGCACGCACCGCGCGAGGAGTCGATGGAGTTCCTGCTCGGCCTGCCCGGGGTCGGCCGTAAAACCGCCGCCTGCGTCTACGTCTTCACCTGGGACATCCCCGAGATCCCGGTCGACGTGCACGTGCACCGGGTCGGCGGCCGGCTCGGCCTGTTCCCCGAAAAGGCCTCCTTCGAGAAGGCCCACGACGAGATGCTGGCGGTCGTCGACCCGGCCGACGCCTACGAGCTGCACATGAACCTGATCCGCCACGGACGCACGCTCTGCCGCCCAAAACCGCGCTGCGGCGAGTGCGATCTGAAGCGGATGTGCCCGTGGTACCGCAAGAACCGGCAGGCTGGCATTAGTATCCCCGCCGCCTCATGAGCAAGCGCACCTTCATCTGGTTCGGACTGCTGGTCGTCGTCCTCGCGGGCGTCATCCCCTGGCTGGTCTTCAACGACAAGGGCGACGCCAAGAAGGGCGCCCAGGACGTTCCCGCCCACCTCGAAACCGGGCAGGAACTGTTCAAGATCGGCTGCGGCAACTGCCACGCCCTCTACGCGGCCGGGACCGACGGCAACTACGGCCCCGACCTCGACCTGCTGCTGTCCCCGAACGGGCCGGCCGAGGGCGACGCGATCGAAGGGGTCGAAGGCCGGGTCATGAACGCGATCGAGAACGGCGTCGACGGCGATACCCCGGGCCGGATGCCCGGCGGCATCCTCAACGAGGAACAGGCCAAAGAGGTCGCCGCCTTCGTCGCCGCCACCGCCGGCTCCGGCTGAGCCGGGCCCGCGCGGCGCCGGCCGCCCGGCGAAACTTCTTCCCGGCGCTACGGTTTCTCCCATTGGGACGGGCAGGGACCCGAACCCAGAGGAGTTGAGACCTTGACCGAACGAACCCCCCCGACCCAGCGGGTCGCCGTTCCGTTGCTTGCCCTGGCGGTCGCCCTGATCGCCTGCCTCGCCTGTGCCGGCTTCGCCGAAGCGAAGCCGAAGCAGCCCAAGGGCACGACGGTCGATGTGATGACCCGCAACCTCTACCTCGGCGCCGACCTCGCGCCGGCCCTCGCCGCGAAAACCCAGGCCGAGTTCTTCGAAGCCAACGGCGCCATCTACCGCCAGGTCGAAGCGACCAACTTCCCGGTCCGCGCCCGCGGCCTGGCGCAGGAGATCCTCAGCCGCGAGCCGGACCTGGTCGGGCTGCAGGAGGTGGCGCTGTGGCGCGAAGGGCCGCCCTCGGTCGACCCGGTGCGGACCGGCCGACCGACCGCGACCAAAGTCAAGTACGACTTCCTGCAGCTGCTGCTCGGGCAACTCAACCGGAAGGGGAACAACTACCGCCCCGTCGTCGTCCAGGACGAGTTCGACTTCGAGGCGCCCGCCAACGCCAACGGCCTGCCCGGCGACGGCCTGCCCGGCAGCATCCTGCTCGCCAACACGGAGATCAACGGGCGGCTGACGATGCGAGACGTGATCCTCGCCAAGGTCGGCGGCGGCGTCGTCACCTCGAAGCCGCGCGGCGGCAACTTCGCCAACCCGCTGGTGGTCGACGTCGCCGGGACCAAAGTCCCGGTCACCCGCGGCTGGACCGCGGTCGACGCGAAGGTCCGCGGCAGCAAGAAGCTCCGCTTCGTCAACTCGCACCTGGAGGCGTTCGACCCGGAGTCGGTCTACCCGAGCATCCGGGCGCTGCAGGCGGGCGAGCTGATCGCCCCAGGCGGCCCGGCGAACAGCAAGCTGCCGGTGATCCTGCTCGGCGACTTCAACTCGGACGTCAAAACCGAGGTGAAACCGGGCGACAGCCAGGCCTACCGGGTGCTGAAGAAGGCGGGCTTCCGCGAGCGCTCGGCCGCGAAACCGCTGAGCTGCTGCATCAGCAGCTCCTACGACCTGAAAACCGGCAGCCGCGCCGAGTTCAGCCACCAGGTCGACCACGTGATGACCGACACCCCGAACCGGATCCGGCTGCTCTCCTCTTCGGTCACCGGCCTCAGCAAGGCGAAGAGCGGCTACTGGGATTCCGACCACGCCGGGATCTTCAGCTCGCTTCTGATCCGGCGCTAGACCGAGCCAGAGCGGGTAGCTGCGAGAGGGCGCCCCGGCGGCGCCCTCTCGCTGTGCTTGTAAACGACAGGATATCTGCCATACTCTCACTTAGATTTCTTAGGCTTGAACTACGAAACCACTGGAGGACGCAAGAAAGTGGCAAAGACGATTGGAATCGACCTGGGCACGACGAACTCGTGCGTCGCCGTCATGGAGGGCGGCGAGCCGACCGTGCTCGAGAACGCCGAGGGCGGGCGCACCACCCCATCCGTCGTCGCCTTCACCGAGGGCGGTGAGCGCCTGGTCGGCACCGTCGCCAAACGGCAGGCGGTGATGAACCCCGAGAACACGATCTTCTCGATCAAGCGCTTCATGGGCCGCAAGGAGGCCGAAGTAAAAGAGGAGGAGACGATCGTCCCGTACAAGGTCGAGGCCGGCCCCAACGGTGACGTGCGCGTCGACGCGCGCGGCAAGCAGTACAGCCCGCCGGAGATCAGCGCGATGATCCTGCAGAAGCTCAAAGCCGACGCCGAAGCGAAGCTCGGCGAGACGGTCGAGAGCGCCGTGATCACGGTCCCCGCCTACTTCAACGACGACCAGCGCCAGGCGACCACCGA
Organism: uncultured Conexibacteraceae bacterium; assembly: GCA_964464285.1. Lineage (GTDB taxonomy): Bacteria > Actinomycetota > Thermoleophilia > Solirubrobacterales > 70-9 > VAYN01. The sequence goes on along the minus strand of CAYXFL010000104.1, from coordinate 40 downwards.
CGCCGGCAAGATCGCCGGGCTCGAGGTCAAGCGGATCATC
>CAYXFL010000103.1:0-6554 GCA_964464285.1 uncultured Conexibacteraceae bacterium | reverse complement strand
GCTGCACACGCTGCGCGCGGACATCGACTACGGCTTCGTCGAGGCGAAGACCACGACCGGCCGGATCGGCGTCAAGTGCTGGATCAACAAGGGCGAGGTCATGCCCGAGGGCTTCGGCGCCGGACCCGACGAAGATCTCGGTGGCCGCGGCCGCCGGCCGAGCGACCGCTCCCGTAACGCGCCGCCGTCGGCGAACCCCGGTGGGCCCGGTGGGCGTCAGCAGGGCGGCGGGCCCGGAGGTCGTTCCTGATGCTCAGCCCGAAGCGCGTCAAGCATCGCAAGCAGCATCGCGGCCGCATGCGCGGCTACTCGAAGGGCGGCACCGACGTCTCCTTCGGCGAGTACGGCCTGAAGTCGCTGGACCGCGGTTGGGTCACCAACCGCCAGATCGAGGCTGCCCGTGTCGCGATGACCCGTAAGATCAAGCGCGGCGGGAAGGTATGGATCAACATCTTCCCCGACAAGCCTTACACCAAGAAGCCGGCTGAGACCCGCATGGGCTCCGGCAAGGGGAACCCGGAGGGCTGGGTCGCCGTCGTCAAGCCCGGTCGCGTCATGTTCGAGCTCTCCGGAGTGTCGGAGGAGCTCGCCCGCGAGGCGATGGAGCTGGCGGGCACCAAGCTGCCGGTGAAGACCAAGTTCGTGACCAAGGGACACCACTGATGAAAGGCTCGGAAGCTCACCAGATGGCCGACACCGAGCTGGTCGAGGCGCTCAAGGACGCGCGTCGCGAGGCGTTCAACCTGCGCCTGCGCAACGCCACCGGCGAGCTCGAGAACACCGCGCGAATCAATCAGAGCCGTCGTGATGTCGCCAGGCTGCTCACGATCGCACGCCAGCGTGGGATCGACCTCGAGAAGGAACTGAAGTAGAGATGGCTGAAGAAGAGAACGAGCAGAACAACGATCAGGCTCCGGAGGAGGCTGCGTCGCCCCCTGCCGAGAAGGCGCCCGCGCCTGCCGCGCCGGCTGCAGTCGAGGACGCACCCGCCCCGCTGGGGCCGAAGGAGCGCCGCCGGGCCAAGCGGTCCACCCACAAGGGCGAGGCCGGTCCCACGCTGAGCGACGCCGAGCGCACGGAGCGTCGCATCAGCGAGCGCAAGCGCAAGGCCGAGCAGCGCCGGCGCTACCGCACCGGTCGTGGCGCGAAGCGGCAGGAAGCCGAGAACGCAGCCAAGGGCCCGCGCGAAGGCACCGCTCCGGCGGACCGCGAGCCCGGCATGCAGAGGACGCAGCAGGGGATCGTCGTCTCCAGCAAGGGAGAGAAGACGATCACCGTGCGCGTCGAGAGCGCCAGGCGCCACCCCGCCTACGAGAAGATCATCCGCCGCAGCAAGATGCTTCACGCCCACGACGAGCGCAACGAGGCAGGTCCCGGTGACACCGTGCGCCTGATCGAGACGCGACCGATGTCGAAGACCAAGCGCTGGCGGCTCACCGAGATCGTCGAGAAGGCGAGGTAGGAAACCGTGATCCAGCAGGAGAGCAGGCTGAAGGTCGCCGACAACTCGGGTGCGCGGGAGATCCTCTGCATCCGCGTCAAGGGTGGACACCATCGGCGCTATGCCAGCGTCGGCGACGTGATCACCGCGACGGTCAAGCACGCCATCCCGCGCGGCGGCGTCCGCAAGGGCGAGGTCGTGCAGGCGGTCGTCGTGCGCACCCGCAAGCCGCTCAGCCGCCCCGACGGCACGTACATCTCCTTCGACGAGAACGCCGCGGTGCTGATCGATCCGGCCAGCAACAACCCGCGCGGGACCCGCATCTTCGGCCCGGTGGCGCGCGAACTGCGCGATCGCAACTTCATGAAAATCATCTCGCTCGCGCCCGAGGTCCTCTGATGAAGGCGATGCGGATCAGGACCGACGACCAGGTCGTCGTCACCGCCGGCAAGGACGCCGGCAAGACCGGCCGCGTCGTGCGCACGGAGCCGAAGAGGCGCCGTGTCTACGTCGAGGGCCTGAACCTGGTCAAGCGGGCCGAACGGCCGCGCTCGCAGGGCGACCTGAAAAACGCCCAGGCCGGCGGCATCATCGAGAAGGAGGGTCCGATCGACGTCTCCAACGTGATGCTGCTCGACCCGAAAGACAACAAGCCGACCCGGATCGGCATGCGTGTCAACGACGCCGGCAAGCGGGTGCGCTACTCGAAGCGCACCGGGGAGACGGTCGACTGATGGAGGCGAGCACCGTGGCACCGACTTCGCAGGCGGCCCCGCCGCCGCGCCTGCGCGACAAATACGAGCAGGAGATCCTGCCCGAGCTGACCCGCAAGTTCGGCTACTCGACGCCGATGGAAGCCCCGCGCCTGATCAAGATCACGCTCAACATGGGGCTCGGCACCGAGAAACAGGACAAGAAGTCCTTCGAAGCCGCGCAGAACCAGCTCGCGACGATCGCCGGCCAGTACCCGAACGTGCGCCGCGCCCGCAAGTCGGTCGCTTCGTTCAAGCTGCGCGAGGGGATGCCGGTCGGCGTCTCCGCCACCCTGCGCCGCGCCCGCATGTGGGAGTTCCTCGATCGCCTCACTTCGATCGCGGTGCCGCGCATCCGTGACTTCCGCGGCCTCAACCCGCGCTCCTTCGACGGCCGCGGCAACTACTCGATGGGCGTCAAAGAGCAACTGATCTTCCCGGAAATCGACTACGACTCAGTCGACGTGGTGCGTGGCCTCGACGTCACGATCACGACCTCGGCGAAAACCGACCTCGAGGCCTTCGAGCTGCTGCTGGCGCTCGGCATGCCTTTCGCCCAGGAGGGTCGTCCCGGCCAGGAGGAGCGCGAAGCGCGCAAAGCCGAGGAAGAAGAGGAGCAGCGCAAGGAGGAGGCCCGGCTGAAGGCCGAGGTCGAGCAGGAAGCGCTGGAGCAGCTGAAAGAGGAGAACCCCGAGGCCTACGCCAAACCCGAGACCGAGGGTGAGGGCGGGGAGGCCGCCGAGGGTGGAGACGACGAGGACGCCGCTGACGGCGGCGCCGAGGAGAGTTCGGATGGCTAAGACTTCCCAGAAGGTCCGCCAGGGCCGCAAAGCAAAGTACAAGTCGCGCAGCTACAACCGCTGCCGGCGCTGCGGTCGCCCGCGCGCCTACTACCGCAAGTTCGGCCTCTGCCGGATCTGCCTGCGCGAGGCCGCCCACGAGGGGTACATCCCCGGAATGACCAAGTCGAGCTGGTAACCCCATGCACACCGATCCGATCGCCGATTACCTGACCCGCATCCGCAACGCGATCCGCGCCGGGCACGACGAGGTGGAGATTCCCGCCTCGGGCCTGAAGATGGAGATGTCGCGGATCCTCAAGGAGCAGGGCTACATCACCGACTTTCACAAGAAGCCCGCTCGGGTCGGCGAGGCGATCAGCGTGCGCCTCAAGTACACCGAGGACCGTCGTCCTGTCATCCTGGGGATCGAAAGGGTCTCCCGTCCCGGCCGCCGTCGCTACGTCGATCACAAAAACGTGCCGCGCGTCCAGGGTGGAACCGGGACCGCGATCGTCAGCACCTCGACCGGGGTGATGACCGGCCACGAAGCCCGCCAAAAGGGCGTCGGTGGCGAGGTCGTCGCCTACGTTTGGTGAGCAAATGAGCAGAATCGGAAGAAAACCCGTCCCCGTTCCCGACGCCGTCACGGTTGAGATCGCCCCTGGCAACATCGCGGTCAAGGGCCCAAAGGGGGAGCTGAGCCAGTTCTACTCGCAGGACATGACCGTCGAGCAGGCCGATGGCGTCGTCACCGTCGCCCGCCCGACCGACCGCGGCGAGCACCGCGCCCTGCACGGCCTCACCCGCAGCCTGATCGCGAACATGGTCGAGGGCGTCACCGACGGCTTCGAGAAGCGCCTGGAAATCCAGGGCGTCGGTTACCGCGCCGCGCTCAAAGGCAAGAACCTGGAGCTGGCGCTGGGCTACTCGCACCCGGTCTCGGTCGAGGCCCCCGAGGGGATCGAGTTCGAGGTCCCGCAGCCGACCGAGGTGATCGTCAGGGGCATCGACAAGCAGCTGGTCGGCCAGGTCGCCGCGGACATCCGCAAGCGCCGCCCGCCGGAGCCCTACAAGGGCAAGGGCGTCCGCTACAAGGACGAGCAGGTCCTGCGGAAGGTCGGTAAGCGCGCATGACCGTCATGACCAACCGCCAGCGCCGGCTCAAACGGCGCCGCCGGGTCCGTGCCCGCGTCACCGGCACGGCCGAGCGTCCGCGTCTCTCCGTCTACCGCTCCAACCGCGGCGTCTTCGCCCAGCTGATCGACGACAGCAAGGGTCACACCCTGGCCGCGGTCAACTGGATCGAGCCCGACCTGCGCAAGCTGACCGCCACAGAGCAGGCCAAGAAGGCCGGCGAACTGCTGGCCCAGCGCGGCAAGGCCGCCGGCGTGGAGACCTGTGTTTTCGACCGTGGCGGCTACCAGTACCACGGCCGCGTGAAGGCGCTGGCCGAGGGTGCTCGAGAGGGGGGACTGGCCTTCTAGACCGTTTCGCTACGGTTGGCCGCTGCCATGAAGGGAATGGAAACGAAGAACGTCGAGACGGTGAGCCCGCGAGGCCTCGATCTCCAGGAGCGCGTGATCGAGATCAACCGCGTCGCCAAGGTGGTCAAGGGCGGCCGGCGCTTCTCCTTCACCGCCCTCGTCGCCGTCGGCGACGAAGAGGGTGTCGTCGGGATCGGCTACGGCAAGGCCCGCGAGGTCCCGCTGGCGATCCAGAAGGGCGTCGAGGACGCCCGCAAGAACTTGATTCGCGTGCCCAAATACGGCCAGACGATCACCCACCGGATCATCGGTCGCTTCGGCGCCGGCCACGTCGTCCTGCGCCCGGCCAGCCCCGGTACCGGCGTGATCGCCGGCGGCGGCGTCCGCGCGGTGCTCGAGCTCGGCGGCGTCCGCGACGTGCTGACCAAGAGCATCGGCACCCAGAACCCGATCAACCTCGTCAAGGCGACGATGGACGGGCTTATTCGTCTGCGGCGGCCGGAGGAGGTTGCCGAGCTGCGTGGGCTGACGGTCTCGCAGGTGCTGGGGTTGTCGAACGGAAACTCGAAGGACGGAGCGCACCTGGACGCGGGTCCTGTCACCGGTGAGGGCGACTCGTCCTCGCGGGACGACGCTGCGGGCGAGTCGCCCTCACCGGCGCCACCCGCGTCAGATGCGGCTGCGGCGGACGAGGTTCCGGCCGCGGCGCCAGTAGCTGAGGCCGAGGGTCAGGCCGCTGAGGCTGCCGCCCCGGCTGAGGAGGCTGCCGCTCCGGCCGCTCCTCCGGCCGAGGAGGCGCAGGCGGAGGACGCCGCGCCTGAGGGCGAGGCGGCCGCCGAGGAGACGCAGTCGTGAGCCAGGTGAAGATTTCGCAGGTGCGGTCGGCCAACGGCACCAACCCGAACCAGAAAGCGACGCTGCAGGCGTTGGGCCTGGGGCGGATCGGCAAGTCGGTCGAGCGCAAGGACTCGCCGCAGCTGCAGGGTCAGCTGAAGGTCGTCGCCCACCTGGTGGAGGTCTCCTGATGGCCGAGACGCCGCGCTCCGAGGAGATCGGTCTCCACAACCTGAAGCCGAAGCCCGGCTCGAAACGGCCGCGCAAGCGGATCGGCCGCGGCGAGGGCAGCGGCCTCGGCAAGACCTCCGGCCGTGGCCACAAGGGCGCCGGCTCGCGCGCGGGCGCGAAGCGCAAGGCTGGCTACGAAGGCGGTCAGAACCCGATTCACATGCGGATGCGAAAGCTTCGCGGTCCGCACATGAAGAAGTCGATGCCGTTCGAGAACTTCCGCACCAAGACCCAGCCGGTCAACCTCTCCGACCTCGAGCAGCGTTTCGACGCCGGCGCCGAAGTGACTCCGGCGACGCTCAAGGAGAAGGGCCTGGCGAAGGGCAAGGACCCGGTCAAGATCCTCGCTCGCGGTGAGCTGAGCAAGAAAATCGAGGTCCACGCGCACGCCTTCAGCGCTGCCGCCAAAGAGAAGATCGAGGCGGCTGGCGGTTCCTGTCACACTCTGGAGCCGTAATGCTCAAAACTATTGCGAACGCTTTCAGCGTCGCCGACATCCGCAAGAAGCTCGCGTTCACCGCGGCGATCCTGGCCCTGTACCGACTTGGCGCCTACATTCCGGCGCCCGGGGTCAATCTCGACGCGATCCAGCAGATCGAGGACAACTTCAGCGGCGGCGGCATCCTCGGCTTCCTCGACATGTTCTCCGGCGGCAGCCTCTCCCGCCTCAGCCTCTTCGCGCTGGGGATCATGCCCTACATCACGGCCTCGATCATCCTGCAGTTGCTGACCGTGGTCCTGCCGGCGCTGGAGCGCCTGCAGAAAGAAGGCGAGGTCGGGCAGCAGAAGATCACCCAGTACACGCGTTACCTGACCGTCGGGCTCGCCTTCATGCAGTCGCTCGGCTACGTCTTCCTCTTCCGCTCCTTCGGCAACGAAGCCAACGTCAGCGTGCTCGGCACCCTCACCTTCCCGAAGGTGATGCTGGTCGTGATCGCGCTCACCGCCGGCTGCACCCTGCTGATGTGGATGGGCGAGCTGATCACCCAGCGCGGCATCGGCAACGGCATCTCGCTGATGATCTTCGCCT
>CAYXFL010000102.1:0-6722 GCA_964464285.1 uncultured Conexibacteraceae bacterium | reverse complement strand
GTTGAAGACGAGGTCATTGGTCAGCTCGCGCTCGAACTCGGGGATCTCCCCGTAGGGCGTGATGTGGTTCGGGTTGACCATCGCCAGGTCGAGCCCGGCCTCGACGCAGTGATGCAGGAAGACCGAGTTCAACGCGGCGCGGGCGTGCGGCGAGACTCCGAACGACACGTTCGAGACGCCGAGCGAGGTCTTGACCTCGGGCAGCTCCTGCTTGAGCAGGCGGATGCCCTCGATCGTCTCGACCGCGGACGGCCGCCACTCCTCATCGCCGGTGGTCAGCGTGAACGTGAGCAGGTCGAAGATCAGCAGCTCAGGGTCCAGGCCGTGCTCGTCGCAGGCCAGCTCCTTGATCCGCTTGGCGATCTCGAGCTTGCGCTCGCGCGTCTTCGCCATCCCGACCTCGTCGATCGTGAGGGCGATCACAGCCGCCCCGTGAGCGATCGCGAGGGGTACCACGCGGTCGAGCTTGTCGCGTCCGGCCTCGAGGTTGATCGAGTTGACGATCGCGCGGCCCGGGATCTGCTCGAGCGCCTCCTCGATTACGTCGGGCTCGGTCGAGTCGACCTGGATCGGCGCGGGCTGAGTCAGCGAGACGCGCTCGGCGACCTTGCGCATCTGCTCGCCCTCGTCCTCGGTCCGCTCGGTCAGCGCGACGCAGAGGTCGAGCACGTGCGCGCCGCCCTCGACCTGGTCCTCGGCCACCTGGACGAGGCCGTCGTAGTCGTCGGCGAGCAGCAGCTCCTTCGCCTTGCGCTCGCCGACCAGCGTCGGGCGCGGCTCCTGGACGAGCGCGGTCGCGGTCATCATGCTCGACACGAACGGCTCGCCCGGCTCCGGACGCGGGCCGACCGGCTTGCCGCCGACGCGCTCCACGATCGCGCGGATGTGGTCCGGCGTGGTGCCGCAGCAGCCGCCGACGATGCCGACGCCGTAGCGGTCGACGAACTCCTCGAGCGTCTTCGCCAGCGACTCCGGCTCCTCGGGGAAGATCGTCTCACCGTCGGGGCCTTGGAGCGGCAGGCCGGCGTTGGGGATGCAGTGGACCGGCAGCGGGCTGTTCTCGCCGAGGAAGCGGATCGCGTCGCGCATGTCCTCAGGGCCGGTCGAGCAGTTGAGCCCGACCACGTCGACCTCGAGCGCGGTCAGCGTCGTCAGCATCGACTGGACGTCGGTGCCGAGCAGCATCTTGCCGCCGTTCGGAAGCAGTGAGACGCTGATCTGCAGCGGCAGCTTGCGGCCGGCCTTCTCGAACGCCTCGCGGGCGCCGAAGATCGCCGCCTTCACCTCGAGGATGTCCTGGGCGGTCTCGATGATGATCAGGTCGGCGCCGCCTTCGACCAGGCCGGTCGCCTGCTCGGCGAACACCTCGGCCAGCTTCGCGAACGAGATGTCGCCCAGGGTCGGGTCGGTCGAGGCGGGCAGGAACCCGGTCGGCCCGATCGAGCCGGCGACGAAGCGGTCCTCGCCGGCCGCCTTGCGGGCGATCTCGGCGGCCTTCACGTTGATCTCCATGGTCTGCTCGCCGAGCCCCCACTCGTCGAGCTTCAGCCGCGAGGCCTGGAAGGTGTCGGTCTCAACCACGTCGGCGCCCGCCTCCAGCATCGAGGTGTGCACGCCCTCGATCACGTCCGGCCGGTTCAGCACCAGCGCCTCGTGGCACTTGCCGAGCAGGCCGCCGTAGTCCTCCTGGGTCAGCTCGAACTCCTCCAGGGTCGCGCCCATGCCGCCGTCGAAGACGACGACGCGCTCCCGCACCGCGGCAAGGTAGTCACGTTTATCCATGAAACGCAGAGGCTACCGGGGGCGCTGCCAGTTCATGCTTCTGTAGGCCGGGATGAACCCCGCCCGGACCAGGTTTCGCCCTGCCGAGGCGAGTCCCTCGGACTCGCCTTCGGGCAGCTCGGCGAAGATCGTGTGGCAGCCGGCTTCCCGCGCCGCGAGGATCCGTCTGCCCAGCAGCATGGTGTTGCAGCCGCGCCCGCGCGCCTCCGGCACGGTCGCGTCGAAGGCCACCCGGGCGATGCCTTCGTCGATCATCAGCGAGCCGAAGGAGACGATCTGTTCTTCGAGCTCGGCCGTGTAGGTCCGCCAGCGCTCGTGGGTCGGCAGCGCGTAGAGCAGGTGGGTGGCCTCCGAGGGCAGGCCGACCGCCGAGCCGGCGTCGATCGCCATCGTTTCGCCGGCCGCGGGCTCGTCGTCGATGTGCCAGACGGTGATCGCCGGGTCGCCGGGAAGGTCAGGGGGCGAGGCGTCGCGCACGTACTTCCAGAGCCCGCGACCCTGCTCGAAGCCTTGGTGGTTGAGGTAGCGCTCGGCGGCGTCGGCACCGGGCCGGCCGCGGGCGACTCCGACCCGGTAGCGGACGTCGAAGCGGTCGGCCCAGGCGATCGCGCTGGTCAGGTGGCCTTCCTCGACCGCGCCGGGCTCGGCCGCGCCGAGGACCGCGTTCATGTGCGGCGCGTCGGGCAGCGCTTCGAAGATCGTCACCTGGACCGGGCCGAACCGCGCTTCGGCGATTCCGAGATCGAGGATCGCGTCCTCGCAAACCGTTCCCCACATGTCGGAACGGAATGTCTTCGCCGTGCGCTCGATTGTCGCGGCGTCGTACTCCAACTCGCTTCCTTCCCCTGAGGCAGCGTCGAAAAGTCCCCGAACGGGCACTCTATGAGCAAGTCCCAAATTAATCAAGGAACTTGAGTATGTCTGAGAAAAATCAGTAAACGATTGCCTGATGCCCCGGTTCGCCGCTCAGCCGCGGCGGCCGAGGCGGCGCTTCAGGTCGCGGGCGTTGAACGCCTGCGCGATGCGGCTGACGAGGCCGCGGCGGACCTTCGTGTACGGGTACCAGGTCGGTTCGCGCTTGCCGGCGAAGCGGGTGATCACGACCGACTCGGAGCGGCAGAACTTCTTGATCCCCGGTTCGCCGTGGCGGTAGCCGATCCCGGACTCCTTCCAGCCGCCCATCGGGACGTCGGAGGCGAAGTAGTTGACCAGCACGTCGTTGACGTTGATCGCGCCGCACTCGACCCGGCGGGCGACCCGCTCGGCCCGCTGGCGCTCGCCGAAGACCGAGCCGGAGAGGCCGTAGCGGCTGTCGTTGGCGAGCCGCAGCGCCTCCTCGGCGTCGCCGACCTTCATCACCCCGACCACGGGGCCGAAGGTCTCGTCGCGCATCACCTTCATCGAGTGGTCGACGTCGACCAGCACCGTCGGTTCGAAGTAGTCGCCGGGGCCCTCGACCCGCTTGCCGCCGGTCAGCGCGCGGGCGCCGGAGGCGAGCGCGTCGCCGACGTGGTCCTCGACGATCGCGGTCTGGTTCGGCGAGGTCATCGCGCCGACGTCCTTCGGGTCGCGGGCGCTGTCTGCGCCCTGGCGCAGGCGGCCGACTTCGGCGGTCAGCTTGGCGACGAACTCGTCGTAGGCCGGCTCCTCGACGTAGATCCGCTCGACCGACATGCAGATCTGACCGGAGTTCATCATCCCGCCCCAGGCCGCGGCGTTGGCGGCGCGGTCGAGGTCGGCGTCGGCGAGCACGATCATCGGGTCCTTGCCGCCGAGCTCGAGGCTGACCGGGGTCAGGGTCTCGGCGGCGCGCGCCATCACCTTGCGGCCGGTGCGGTCGGAGCCGGTGAACTGGACGAAGTCGACGTTGTCGACCAGGGCGCCGCCGGTCTCGCCGATGCCCTGCACGCAGTCGAACACGTCCGGGCCGCCGATCTCGTGCTTCCAGGCGTCGACCAGCTCGGCGAGCCCGAGCGGGGTGAACTCGGACGGCTTGACGACGACCGCGGCGCCCGCCTGCAGGGCCGGGATCGCGTCGCCGAGCGAGAGGATCAGGGGGAAGTTCCAGGGGCTGATGATCCCGACCACCGGGTGCGGCCGGTACTGGACCCGCAGCTTCTTCGAGGCGAGCAGCGGCGAGTGCGCGCGCACCGACTCCTCGCCGATGAACTTCGACGCCTTGGTCCCGTAGAAGTTGATGATGTCGGCCAGGTAGACCGGCTCGTTGGAGGCGTCGGCACGGACCTTGCCGGTCTCGCGCTGCATCGTGTCGAGTATCCGGTCCTGGTTGTCGAGGATCCAGTCGCGCAGCTTGCCGAGCCAGTGGTAGCGGCCCTCGATCCCCATCTCCTCCCAGTCCGCCTGGTTGGCGCGCACGCCGGCGACGGTCGCGGCGACCTGCTCGGGCGAGTCGACCGGGACGGTGGCGATCCGCTCGCCGGTGGCGGGGTTCATCACCTCGATCCCGCTGGCCTCGCCAGCGGCGCCGTTGGCGCTGCCGTTGACGGTGATCTTCTCCGCGGTGCCGCTCTCCACTGGAATGCCCCCTCTGGTCGACCCGTTTGGCTGCCTGGCCAACTTTAGCCGCAAACCGCCGTGTACGGGACGAGTTAGACCGCGGGGCTGTGGCGCGCGACGATGCGGGCGAAGTCCGTGCCGGCCGGCAGGGTGCCGAACGCCTGGCCCCAGTCGCCGGCCAGCCGCGAGGCGCAGAAGGCGTCGGCGACCGCCGGGTCGCCGAAGCGGACCAGCAGCGAGCCCTGCAGGGCGAGCGCCATCCGCTCGACCAGGTGGCGGGCGCGGGTCTGGATCGTCTCGACCTCGCCGGGCAGCTCGGCGCGCAGCTCGGCGGCGAAGGCGGCGAGGCGGGGCTCGGCGGCGGCGCCCTCGGCGACCTCGGCGAAGAACGCCTCCAGCGAGGCCGGCTCCTTGATCATCGCCCGCAGCACGTCGAGGCACTGGACGTTGCCGGAGCCCTCCCAGATCGAGTTCAGCGGGCTCTCGCGGAACAGCCGCGGCATTCCCGACTCCTCGACGTAGCCGTTGCCGCCGAGGCACTCGAGCGCCTCGCCCGCGTGCATCGGCGCCCGCTTGCAGATCCAGTACTTGAGCACCGCGTTGGCGACCCGCTTCAGCCGCGCGGCCTGCTCGTCGCCGCCGATCGCCTCGTCGTAGGCGCGGGCCAGGCGCAGGGCCGAGATCGTCGCCGCCTCCGACTCGATCGCCAGGTCGGCGAGCACGTTCTGCATCAGCGGCTGCTCGCTCAGCACGGTGCCGAAGACGCTGCGGTGCGAAGCGTGGTGGATCGCCTGCGCGACGCCGGCCCGCATCCCGGTGGCGCCGCCGAGCACGCAGTCGAGGCGCGTGTGGTTGACCATCTCGATGATCGTCCGCACCCCGGCGCCCTCCTCGCCGACCAGCCAGGCCGAGGCGGCGTCGAACTCGATCTCGCTGGAGGCGTTGGAGCGGTTGCCGAGCTTGTCCTTGAGGCGCTGCAGGCGGAACCGGTTGCGCTCACCATCCGGGGTCCAGCGCGGGAAGAGGAAGCAGGAGAGGCCGCCGTCGGCCTGGGCGAGCACGAGGAAGGCGTCGCACTGGGGCGCCGACATGAACCACTTGTGGCCGGTCAGCTCGTACTCGGCGCCGGGGCCGCCGCCGTTGACCGGGCGGGCGACGGTGGTGTTGGCGCGGACGTCGGTGCCGCCCTGCTTCTCGGTCATCCCCATGCCGGCGAGCGCACCCGTCTTCCCGGCGACCGGCGCGTTCGCCGGGTCGTAGCGCGAGGAGAGGAAGTGCGGCTCCCACTGCGCCGCCAGCTCCGGCTGGGTGCGCAGGGCGGGGAGGACCGAGTAGGTCATCGAGATCGGGCAGCCGATCCCGGCCTCCGCCTGCGACATGCACATGAAGGCGGCGCCGCGGGCGACGTGGGCGCCCGGCCGCGGGTCCTTCCAAGGGGAGCTGTGCAGCTCGTGCTCGACCGCGACGGCGATCAGCTCGTGCCAGGCGGGGTGGAACTCGACCTCGTCGACCCGGTTGCCGAAGCGGTCGTGGGTGAGGAGGCGCGGCCCGTGCTCGTTGGCGAGCCGGCCGAGCTCTTGGGCGTGGGCGCTGCCGGCATAGGCGCCGACCGCGGCGATCCGCGGTTCGTCCCACTCGGCGCCCTCGCGGCGCACCGCCTCGCGCAGCGGGCGGTCCGTCTCGAAGACGTTGTGGTCGGCGAGCGGCGGCGGCTGGTTCGCCACCGCGTGGTTGCCGAAGGACGGTCGCTCCCTGGTTGCCATTCGGTCCCCGATTGTCGCAGCTTCGCCGCTCCGCGGACGGGACCGCCAGCGAGGCCGGCAGGTAGATAGCATCGCCGGCCGATGGCGAAGATCAAGGTCCAGAACCCGGTCGTCGAGCTGGACGGCGACGAGATGACCCGGATCATCTGGTCGTTCATCAAAGAGCAGCTGATCCTTCCTTACCTCGACGTCGAGCTCGAGTACTACGACCTCGGGATCGAGAGCCGCGACGCCAGCGAAGACCAGATCACGGTCGACGCGGCGGAGGCGATCAAGAAGCACGGCGTCGGCGTCAAGTGCGCGACGATCACCCCGGACGAGGCGCGGGTCGACGAGTTCGGCCTCAAGGAGATGTACCGCTCGCCGAACGGGACGATCCGCAACATCCTCGGCGGGGTCATCTTCCGCGAGCCGATCGTGATCTCGAACGTGCCACGGCTGGTGCCGGGCTGGACGAAGCCGATCGTGATCGGGCGTCACGCCTTCGGCGATCAGTACCGCGCCGAGGACACGCTGATCCCCGGCGAGGGGAAGCTGGCCCTCACCTTCACTCCCGCCGACGGCAGCGAGCCGATCGAGATCGACGTCTTCGACTTCCCCGGTCCGGGCATCGCGATGGCGATGTACAACCTCGACGACTCGATCCGCGACTTCGCCCGC
>CAYXFL010000101.1:0-6871 GCA_964464285.1 uncultured Conexibacteraceae bacterium | reverse complement strand
TGACGGTGAACGCGACCATGTCGGCGATCAGCCGCATCGAGGGCTCGGGCGGGAAGGCGTAGGTGCCGCGCGAGAGGTACTCCTTGATGATGTCGTTCTGCGTGGTCCCGGTGAGCTGGTCGCGATCGACGCCGGTCTCCTCGGCGACCGTCACGTAGAGGCCGAGCAGCCAGGCCGCGGTCGCGTTGATCGTCATCGAGGTGTTCATCTCGCCGAGCGGGATCTGGTCGAGCAGCTGGTGCATGTCGCCCTTGTGGGCGACCGAGACGCCGACCTTGCCGACCTCGCCGCGGGCGAGCACGTGGTCGGGGTCGTAGCCGGTCTGCGTCGGCAGGTCGAAGGCGATCGAGAGCCCCGTCTGCCCCTTCGCCAGGTTGCGGCGGTAGAGCTCGTTGGAACGGCGGGCGTCGGAGTGGCCCGCGTAGGTGCGCATGACCCAGGGACGGTCGCGCTCGGGCAGTCGGTGGTCGCTCATGCGACAGATGATATTTGCCCACCCCCCCGAGGCGGGGGGAGCCGCCGAAATCCCCCGTTCAGCGCCGCCTCAGGCGCATCTTTCCGGGCGACCTGTGTTTAGGCTGCTGAACGTCTCATGCGCAAGCGAATCGTCCTCACCTGCCTCGGCGCGGCCCTGATCGGGCTGCTCGCCGCCAGCACCGCCCTCGCGGCCTGGGTCGGCATCTATCGCAACGAGATGGGCTCGACCGCGGCGCGCGGGCAGCTGGTCAAGATCCACGGCGCGAGCTGTGCGCGCGGCGGCTCGACCGAGGCGCTGCGGGTCGCGATCGGCAAAAAAACCGACGCCTGCGCCTTCCGCACGCCGGTCGTCGGCCGCGACCTCGAGATCAGCGCCACCGAGCGGCTGCTCAGTGGCACCCCGAAAGGCGTCCAGCGCAAGGCCTACCTGGGCCTGGAGCTGCGCGCCGGGGGCGGCGCCAAGTACCAGCTGCTGGTCTACCCGCTGCAGCGCAAGGCGCAGCTGATCAAGTACACCGCCGCGGGCCCCGAGTACTTCGCCGTCGCCAAGGACCTGAAATCGGTGATGGGCGTGAACAAAGCGAACAAGCTGCGCCTGCAGGCCCTGCAGATCCGCAACGGCCCCGAAAAAGGCCGCACCTCGCTGGTCGGCTTCGTCGGCGCCGAAAAAGTCGTCGAGGGGATCGACGCGGTGCCCGGCGACCTCAGCGGCGAGGCCTCAGCGGTCACCGTCGGTGCGGTCAAAAACGGGAACGGCGTGATCGCCAGCGTCGACGACGTCGTCGTTCGCACGCCGGTCAACTTCTGAGCGTCGCTTCTCAGCCTTCGGCTTCGGCTCCGGCCTCGCCTGCGCGTTCGCCTTGGCTTTCGCGCGCGCCGGCCGCTGCTGCGGTGCCGGCGGGAAGCCGACCTTTTCGCGCACCGCCTCGTCGACCAGGCGGGCGTAGAGCCGCGCCGCCGCCGGGGTCAGGTGGATGCCGTCCCAGAGCAGGTTCTCGTGCCTGGCGGCGACCGCGGCCCAGTCGATCACCGTCGTGTGCGGCCAGTCCTCGCCGGCTTCGGCGATCGCCGCGTTCGACTGCTTGATCCAGCTGACCGGCGCGTGGTCGTTGATCAGGAAGAGCTCGCCGACCTGCGCGGTCGCCTTCTGGATCGCCGCCATGTCGGCGCCGTAGAGCGGCCCGTTGTTGCCCATGTGGATGATCACCGCGTTCGGCGTGCGGCCTTCGCGGCGCAGCTGCCCGACCAGGTCGACGAAGTCGCCGGCCTGGCGGCCGACTTCGGCGTTCATCGAGAAGCCCGGGCCGAGCTTGGCGACGAGCTGGTCGCGGGCGCCGATCATCACCGAGTCGCCGAAGGCGTAGATCCGCGGCGGGTGGGTGGCGGCAGGGGGGAGGTGCCGGGGCGCGTCCGGGATCCGCTGCGCCCGGTACTGCGGCGGCGGCGCCGCTTCCCGCCCGGCGGCGGGAGTGACCACGGCGCGGGTCTCGGCCGCCGCCGCGGTCGTGCCGGAGCCCTTGCCGCCGGCGAAGAGGCCGCTCCAGCCGACGAAGCAGACGACCACCAGCACGCCGCCGACCAGCGCCGGCCGCGCCACCCGCATCCAGCCGGCCGGCAGGGCGCCTCCCTTGCCGCGGAAGGGCAGCTCGACGAAGCGGTAGGAGAGCTCGGCGAGCAGCGCGACGAGGGCGAGCTGCAGCGGGATCAGCAGCTCGCTGGGCAGGTCGACGTCGGTGCCGGGCCGGGTCAGCGCCAGCACCGGCCAGTGCCAGAGGTAGAAGCTGTAGCTGCGCAGGCCGAGCCAGAGCACCGGCGCCTGGCCGAGAACCCCGCCGAGCCGCGCCGCCGGGTGCGCGACTACCGCGATCAGGACCGCCGTGATCAGCGCCAGCCAGAGGTAGCCGCCGCGCCAGAGCCCGAGGTCGTAGTCGTTGACGGTGAGGAAGGCGGCCACGATCAGGCCGAGCGCGAGCACGCCGACCGTGTCGAGGATCGGGCCGACCCGCGGCCCGGCCTGGCGGCGGCGCAGCTCGACCGGGCTCCAGACCAGCGCCAGGGCGACGCCGGCGAGCAACCCGACCGCGTGCGTGTCGGTCCCGTAGTAGACCCGCGAGGCGTCGGCGCCCGGCTCGAACAGGACCCAGGCGAGGGCGACCGAGGTGAGCGCCCCGACCGCGACCCCGAGCAGCAGCCTGGTGCGGCCGAACAGCTTCATCCCGGCGGCGAAGACGAGCGGCCAGAAGAGGTAGAACTGCTCCTCGACCGAGAGCGACCAGAGGTGGGTGAACAGCGAGGGGCGCTGGAACTGGTCGAAGTAGGAGACGTCGGCGTAGATGAAGTGCCAGTTGGCGAAGTAGGCGAGCGAGGCGATCGCGTCGCCGCGCAGCTGCTCGACCCGGTCCGGCTCGAGGATCGCGCCGACCAGCATCGTCAGCGCGATCATCACCCCGACCGCGGGTAGGAGGCGCCGCGCCCGGCGCAGCCAGAAGCGGCCCAGCTTGACGTGGCCGCCGCGGCGGAACTCGCGCAGCAGCAGGGTGGTGATCAGGTAGCCGCTGATCACGAAGAAGAGGTCGACGCCGAGGAACCCGCCGGGCAGCCACTCGACCCCGGCGTGGTAGAAGAAGACGGCGAGCACCGCGAGCGCCCGCAGCGCGTCGATCCCGGGCAGGTACGGGAAGCGAGTGTCTGCTGGCCGGCTGATGGGATGCATAATGGCGGGCGATGTCCGCATCGACTATCGAGCGGCCACGCAGTGCAGGTCCCGATTCAGGGCTCGGCGGGGACTGGCGCGTGATCGTCCGCAACGACAACCACAACACCTTCGAGCACGTCGCCCAGACCCTCTCCCGGGTGCTGCCGGGCGTCTCCCTCGACCAGGGTCACCAGATCGCCGACCGCATCCACAACAGCGGCCAGGCGATCGTCTGGTCGGGCCCGCGTGAGCTCGCCGAGCACTACTGGGCCCAGCTCGACGGAGCCGGCCTGACGATGGCGCCGCTCGAGCGCTCCTAGGGCGAAACGCAACGTTCACCCGCTCGGGTTGTTTAGCCAGATGGCCGATGCCAAGTAAACAGGTGCCATGAAACGCTCGCTCGCCAGTCGATTTTTCGCTGCCTTACCGCTCGCCCTCGTGCTTTCCGCTGTCGCGGCAGGGGCCGCCGGCGCCGCCCAGCTGCCCTCGGGCTTCCGCGAGGACCGCTTTCTCGCCGACCTCAAGGAACCGACCTCTGTCGCCTTCTCGCCCGCGTCCGGCGACGAGCGGATCTTCGTCGCCGAGAAGTCGGGCCTGATCGTCGCCTACGACGACCTCCAGGACGACCAGAAGACGGTGGTCGCCAACCTCCGCAAACAGGTCTACGACACCGGCGACCGCGGCCTGCTCTCGATGGCGATCGACCCCGAGTTCCCGGCCCAGCCCTACCTCTACGCGCTCTACACCTTCGATCACGTGATCGGCGTCGACGACCCCGAAGAGTTCCCGCACTGGGGCGAGGGGCCGGACTACGTCGGCGACCCCTGCGAGGTCCCGCCCGACTCGACCGCCGACGCCTGCGCGGTCAGCGGTCGCCTCGTGCGGCTGACGGTGAGCGAGGGCGGGGCGGGGAGCTCGGTCGTGAAATCCGGCGGCCAGCCCCTGGAGCACGTGCTGATCGGCGCCGACTGGTGCCAGCAGTTCTCCTCCCACTCGGTCGGCGACCTCCAGTTCGACCCCGACGGCAACCTCTACGTCAGCGGCGGCGACGGCGCCAGCTTCAACGTGCCCGACTACGGCGAACTCGGCTTCCCGGGCGCCGAGAACGTCTGCGCCGACCCGCCGGGCGGGATCGGCGACCTGATCTCGCCGCCGAGCGCCGAGGGCGGCGCCCTGCGCTCCCAGGACCTGCGCACGCCCGGCACCCTCAGCGACCCGACCGGGCTCGGCGGCACGGTGATCCGGATCGACCCCGACAGCGGCGAAGGCGTGCCCGGCAACCCGCTCTACGCCAGCCTCGACGCGAACGAGCGGCGGATCGTCGCCTACGGCTTCCGCAACCCGTTCCGGATCGCCCTCGACCCGGACCACGGCGATCTCTACGTCTCCAACGTCGGCTGGGGCAGCTACGAGGAGCTCGACCGGGTCTCGATGCTTCCCGACGGCCCGCCCCAGAACTCCGGCTGGCCCTGCTACGAGGGCCCGGGGCCGAACCCGAGCTACCAGGACCTCGGGCTCGACATCTGCGCGGACCTCTACGCCGAGGCCGGCGCCACGGTCGAGCCGTTCCTCTTCTACAAGCACCTCACCCACCTGCTGCCCGACGACGGCTGCACGCCCAACTTCGGCTCGGCGGCGGCCGGAGTCTTCGTCTACCCCGGCGGCAACTTCCCCGCCGCCTACGACGGCACGCTCTTCTTCGCCGACACCGTGCGGAGCTGCATCTGGACGATGAAACCGGGCGAGGACGGCCGTCCGGACGCTTCCACGATCGCCCCCTTCCTGACCGACGGCGGCCTCTACCCGGGCGCCGACTTCCTCGTCGACGAAGACGGCGACTTCTACTACCTGAAGTTCTACGGCGAGGAAGACGAGGGCTCGCTGCGGCGGATCACCTACGACCCCGACTCGCCGCGCGCCCGGCTGAGCGCGGACAGGACCTTCGGCGAGGAGGCCCCGCTCGCGGTCGAGCTCGACGCGAGCGGCTCGACCGACCCGAACGGGAAATCGCTGACCTACCGCTGGGACCTCGACGGCGACGGCACGTTCGAGACGATCGGCGGGGCGCAGCGCTCGGCCCTGATCGACGAAGGGGACGAAGAGGAGGGGAACCCCGAAGAACGGAATGTCGAGGTCGCGGTCAGGGTCTCGAACGGCACCACGACCGACGTCGCGAGGCTCACCGTGTACCCCGGCAACACGCCGCCCGAGCCGGTGGTGGAGACGGCGAGCGACGACTGGGCGGTGGGGGAGACGATCGGGTTCAGCGGCTACGCCACCGACGCTGAGGACGAGGGGATCGACGAATCCGGCCTGTTCTGGCGGACCGAGCTCTACCACTGCCCTGACGACTGCCACGCGCACCCGCTGCGCAACTTCCCGGGGGTCTCCGAGGGCAGCTTCTCGGCGCCCGATCACGAGTACCCCTCCTATCTCAAACTGATCTTCACCGCGACCGACTCGCGCGGGCTCTCCAGCAGCGAGGTGGAAGCGGCCAACCCGCTCTCGGTCGAAATGAAAGTCGAGTCCTACCCGGCCGGGATCTCGATCGGCGCCGGCTCCACCACCAAGGCCGCGCCTTACGCGCACCAGGCGCTCGAGAAGTCGAAAGTGACCCTGACCGCGCCGCCGACGGCGGTGATCGACGGTGTCTCGACGCCGTTCCTGCGCTGGTCCAACGGCGGCTCCCGGGTGCAGACCGTGACCGCCGACGCCAACGCCACCTACACCGCCTACTACCGCGAGCCCGGCAAAGAGCCGGAGCCCAAACCGGATCCGCCGGTCACCGAGCCGCCGGCCGGCGAGCCCCCGGCCTCTGAACGGCCGCCGGCGACGGAGCCGGCGCCGCGGCCGCGCTCGAAGCTGCGCGCCAAGCCGGCGCCGCGGACCACCGCGACCACCGCGCGCTTCGTCTTCGGCTCGCAGCCCGCCGGTGCCAGCTTCCGCTGCAAGCTCGACGCAAAGCCCTACGCGCCCTGCCGCTCGCCGCGGGTCTACCGCAAGCTGAAGCCCGGCAGGCACGTGCTGCGGGTGCAGGCGGTCGCCGCCGACGGCAAGGCCGAGGCGAAGCCGTCGGTCTACCGCTGGCAGATCGTAAAAAAGCCGCCGCGCAAGCGCGGCGGCTGAGCCGTCCGGGGGCGCCGCGCGGCGCCCCCGTTACTCGGCGAGGAGGAGGTTGTGCCAGGTCGGCAGCAGCGGCAGGTCGTAGTAGCCGATGATCTGCTCGCGGACCTTGGCGATCTCGTCGGAGAACCAGTAGCGCTCGAAGTCCGAGCGCTGCTCCCAGAGCGAGGTCTGCTGGAAGGCCAGCGGGTCGTCGATCGCGCGGGTCAGCGACCATTCGCGCGCCCCGTAGGCGGGCATCTTCGCCGCCGCCGGTTCCCAGAGGTCGAGCCAGCGGTCCGCCCGGAACGGGGCGATGTGCCAGTCGAGCCTGTTGACCTCAGCCATTCGGTTTACCTCTTTCGATCGCTAGTGGGGGTGATTAGGCGCCGACCTCGGCCCGGATAGCGCCCGGCCCGTCCTCGTGCTTGCCGTCGTTCTCGGACTCGGCCCCGACCAGGATCGAGATCTTGCCGAGGTGCTTGTTTTCGTGCATCAGCTGGTGCGCGGTCGGCACGCCCTCGAAGCCCATCGTTTCCGAGAGCACGGGGCGGACCTTGCCCTCGGCCATCAGCTGGTTGGCGCGCATGCACTCGT
>CAYXFL010000100.1:0-6877 GCA_964464285.1 uncultured Conexibacteraceae bacterium | reverse complement strand
GAGACCGCCGACCAGATGGAAGCGATCGAGGCGGTCTCGCGATAGGGGAAGGCCGCCTCCATCTCGATCTGCCACTCGCCGTCGGGCGGGAAGGCGTGGCCCTGGCGCGAGCGCCGCTCGGCGTAGAGGTTGAGCAGCTCGCCGGCCAGCGCCCCGGCGGCTTTGCGCGCCCGCGCCTTCAGGTTCTGCCAGCGTTTGCCGCCGAGCGCGGAGAGCGTCGCGTCGCCGCCGGCGCCGACGTAGCGGGAGAGCTTCGCCAGCTGTTCGGTGGGCACGTAGACGCGGTCCTCGCCCTTGTATTCGAGGTAGAGGTAGTCGCGGGTGACGCCGCCGATCTCGCGGGTCTCGAAGCCGGCGAAGCGGGCGACGCCGTGGTCCTCGTGGACGACGAAGTCGCCGACCCGCAGTTCGGAGAAGGCGAGCCGGCCGCGGCCGGCGGCGAGCGCCGGCTCCTCGGCTTTGCGGCGGTGGACGAGGCGCCGGAACGGGTAGATCGCGAGTTTCAGCTCCGGGCTGACGAAGCCCTCGCGCAGGCGCGCCTCGGCGAAGGCGAGACCGGGGTCGGGTGAGATCCGGCCGCCCTCGAGCATGCGGACGTCGAGCCGGTCGAGCCCGTAGCGGGTGCGCTCGGCCTCACCGAGGCTGTCGAAGGCGACGACGGTGCGATAGCCGGAGCGGACCAGTTTCTCCAGCTCCGCCTCGGCCTCCTTGACGCTGCGGGCTGGCGACTCGGCGCGGGCGGCGCGAAAGGCGTCCTCGTCCTCCTCGCCGGCGCCGGTCAGAGCCAGCGCGGCGCGCTCGGCGAGCGGCCCGGCAACGTCGACGTAGAGGTGCTGGGCGTCGTCGGCGTGCATCGCCGTGGTCGCGTCCTCCCAGTGGTCGCGCAGCGCCGGCTCGATCTCCTCGGCGGCGGCGAGCAGCACCGCGGCCTCGGCGGGGACGAGGTCGAGCGGGGCGCGGAACTGGTCGAGCGGCAGCGCCTCGGCCAGGTTCGGCGCCTCGGCGCCGTCCTCCGCGGCCGCCATCGCCGCCAGCTCGGCGAGTTCGCGGTGCTCGGCGTCGAGCTCGGCGGCCGGCGCCAGCTCGACCCGCTCGGCCTCGCCGAGCGAGCGCTGCGTGAAGGTCGAGAACCAGCGCATCGTCTCGACCTCGTCGCCGAACAGCTCGATCCGCACCGCCCGCTCCTCGGTCGCCGGGTAGACGTCGAGGATGCCGCCGCGGACCGCGAACTGGCCGCGCTCCTCGACCTGCTCGACCCGCTCGTAGCCGGCCGCGACCAGGTCCTCGGCGACCGCGCCGAGCTCGATCTCCTCGCCCTTGGCGATCGCGAACCCGGCCGGGCGCAGCGAGGCGTCCGGGACCGCCTCGGCGAGCGCCGTGGCGCTGGCGACGACGACCGCGTCGGCCTCGGCGGAGAGCGCGTCGAGCGCGTCGATCCGCAGCCCGACCAGGTGCGGTGGCGGCGAGACCGAGCTGGCGTAGCCGGTGCCGCGCGAGGGATAGAGGCGCACCCGGCGCGGCGCCAGGTAGGCGCGCAGGTCGGCGGCGAGGTCCCGGGCCGAGCGGTCGTCAGCGCTGACCAGCAGGGCGGGACGGCCGGCGAGCCCGCGGTCGTCGTCGAGCAGCGCCGCCAGCAGCAGCGGCCGCAGCATCGCCGAGGCCCGCACCTCGACCGCCTCCCCCCCGCTGGCGGCCGCGCGCACGCGGCCGCAGAGCGCGTGCACGCGCTCGTTCTCGGCGGCGATCTCGACCAGCGGGCGGAGGCTCATGGCAGGGAGAACGACCGAATCGCCCCGCGATCCGGTCCTCGCTCGATTCTAGGCAGCGCGTTCGACCGGAGGCCCGAACGCCTTTCCTCCAGCAATCTCATAAACACTCAGGTCTTTTGTAGGTGGTATCTAGCTGGTCCGCCGCCACCCTCTTGCAGAGACCATGGAACGACCGACGCCGATACCCAGAAGCGGGTCCGCACCCAATCCGGACGCCCGCTACGCGGGGGTGCTCTGCATTCCCTTCCCCAATCTCGCGGCGAACGACGAGCGCAACAACTACGTGTCGGAGCTGGAGGAATGGCTGATCCGCGGTGCAAGCAAGGTGGGTGTCGAGCTCGCCGTGGTCCGGGGCCAGTACGACAGTGAGATCCAGGTGATCCACCGGATCTACGAATCGATCGAAGCGGCGGACATCGTGATCGGCGTGGTTCACGAGGTGAACCCGAACGTCTTCTACGAGTGCGGGTTCGCGATCGGCCGCGACAAGCCCGTGCTCTACGTCGCCCACCAGGAAGACGTGATCCCGTTCGACATCTCTGCGGTCGAGCGGTTCACATACTCGGAGATGAGCCGGGAGAAGGAGGACGAGCTCGCGGCGGCGATCCAGGCCTGCCTCGAGTCCGCACAGAAGCGGGCGCGCCTCGCCGACCCGATCGCCCGCGCCGTCCGCCACCTCGAACGGAACTCGTTCGGCGGACACCGGCTGTTCTCGCTCTCGCTTCGGTACGTGCTGTCGGAGACCGGCGACTGGCTGACCAGCATGAACAACCAGAGCTTCGAGGTGAAGGGCGCGGCCGGCATCCTCGACGCCGGCACCCACATCCTCGAGAACCTCGGCAAGCAGGGCTTCGCCACCCAGTACTTCTCCGGACAGGCCTCCTGGCAGGCGTTCGCCAGCAAGGGGGTTCAGGACGACTACTTCCTCGCAACGCGCAAAGCGGTCGAACGGGGGCGCAAGGTCGTCCGCGTCTACGTCCTCGACGACGCCTCGCAGATCGACGCAACGGCGTTTCGCACGACCGCGATGGCCGACGCCTCCGCGGGGGTCGACGCTCGTTACATCCTGGCCGACGAACTGCCGCACGAGCGGGCCCGGGATTTCGGCCTCTGGGACGACGAACTGCGCGCCGACATCGACTACTTCTCCGGCGGCGACGCACAGCCCAGCCTGCAGCACTGCCTCTACCGCTGCGACCCGGCCAGCCTCACCGAGGCGGAGCGCTGGCGCGACCACATCCTGCGCCGGGCGCAGCCCTGCCCGGACCTTCCCAGCGAGCGGGATCTGCTGGAGCTCTCGGCCTTCTCGCCGTCGGATAGGTCGCGAACGCACTGCGAAACAACCTCGGGGAGAAAGGACAACTGCGCCGACTACCACCTTCCCTGGCAGCGGCTGCGGCTCTGCGGGATGGTCTCGACGCCGGGCTGGCACTCCGGCTTCTACACCGGGGCGGTGGCGAAGTGGGCGGAAGCGCTGCGCGGGCAAGGGCGCCCGGATGGACCGGTGCGCCTGCTGATCACGGGCCTGGCCGACTACGGGATGCTCTACTGGCTGGTCCAGTCGCTGCCGCCGGACCTGCGGACGATCTCCGAGCTCCATGTGCTCGACATCTGCAGGACGCCGCTCGACAGCTGCGTCTGGCTGGGCGATGAGCTTCAGCGCCGGATGAGCCCGGCGCTGAAGATGAACATCGAGCTCCACCACGAAGACGTCCTCGGCTGCGATCTGCCCACCGCCTCCTTCGACCTGATCGTCTCCGACGCGTTCCTGACCCGCTTCGACGGCCACGACGAAAAGGTCGCGGTGACGGAGGAATGGCTGCGGCTCGCGCGGCCCGGTGGGCGGATCCTCACCACCGCCCGGGTGCGCGCCGGGGTCGACGACATCGAGGACTCCCACCGCGAGGCCTTCGTCGCCAAGGCGGTGCAGCAGGCTGAGCGGCTGGATCTCGATCGCGGCAAGACCGAAACGGCGGCGCGGGCCTACGCGGGCTACATCAGCTCCCATCCCTTCCCGACGGCGGGTGCGGTTCGCGACTTCCTCAACACATTCAGCGACGTCGCGAACTTCGAGGATCCCACGCCGAGCCTGATCGCCGATCAGGAGATGGTCCCGGCGCACTACGCGCGGCTCGAGATCCGCCGGCGCTGAGCGCGCAGATCCGAGGGGGAGCGATGCGGATAGCGATTCTGGGCGGGAACCGGTTCGTCGGCCGTCGGGTTGCGCTCGGGCTGATCGAGGCGGGCGAGGAGGTGACGCTCGTACACCGGTCGGCACCCTCGGTCCCCGGGGCATCGACGATCCGGGGGGACCGTGACCACCCCGCCGTGATCGCCGCCGCGCTGGCAACCCGGCCCGATGCGATCCTCGACATGTGCCTGTACCGGGCAGCCTCCGCGAAGACGGTGGTGGAGGCGATCGGGGGGCGCGACGTCCGGTACGTCGGAGTCAGCAGCGCAGCGATCTACTCGCAGGGCTCGCCGGCGCCGTGGACCGAGGAAAGCCCGATCGAGCCGGCGAGCGGCTGGGGAGAGTACGGCGCCGGCAAGGCTGCCTCGGACGCGATCGTGCACGCCGCCGGGCTCGCGGACGCGCTCCTGGTCCGCCCTCCCTACGTGATCGGGCAGGGCGATCCGGACCGCCGCTGCGAGCTGGTCTTCGAGCGGCTCGAGCGCGAAGTGCCGATCCTGGTCCCAGGCGACGGATCGGCGCTGATCGAAATCCTCGACGCCGACGACCTGGCCGCGATCCTGATCGATCTCCTCAAGGGTCCCGCCACCGGCATCGTCAACGTCCCAGGCGCGGAGCCACTTACGGTCCGCGGTTTCCTCGAGCTGTGCGCCTCGCTCTCCGGCCGTGAGCCGGAGCTGCGCCGGACCGACGCGCGCTCGCTCGAGTACGCCCCGGAACGGTGGCCGTTTCCGAACCTGCCGCTAACCGTCAGTGGACAGCGTTTTCGGCAAAGCTGCCGGCTGCGACCGCGACCGGTGGCGGACGCGGTCCGGCAGGCGATGGCGCGGTGATCGGGGAGCGCTCCGGATCCGGTCGCGAAGGACTGGTGGGCGCCTTTATTCGGCCCGCGGAGCCGGGACCGCGGCCGGGCGACCGTCAGCCGAAGGGCAGATCGCGGGCGCTGCGCACGTGCTCGATCTGGCCGACGCCCTCGGCGGCGGAGCGGCCGACGACGTCGTCCCACTCGTGCAGCATCGCCTTCAGGCGGGCAACCGCCTCAGGTGGGTGGGCGGCGACTCCGGCGGCGAGCTCCAGGGCCGCGGTCTCGGTCCCGGCGGCGGGAGCGACCCGGTTGACGAGGCCGAGGCGGAGCGCCTCGTCGGCGCCGACCGTGCGCGAGCTGAGCAGCAGGTACTTGGCGGCGGCGAGGCCGCAGAGGGTGACCAGGCGGGCGGGGCCGACCGGCATCCCGAGCGCGGCGCCGGGGAAGCGCATGCGCAGGTTCGCGCCGCCGATCCGCATGTCGCAGGCGACGGCGATCTCGGCGCCGCCGCCGACCACGTCGCCGTGGCAGACGGCGATCGTCGGCTTCGGGAAGGCGACCACGGCGTCGTAGAGGTCGGAGAAGAGCTCCATGCGGCGCACGTGGGCCTCGGCGTCGAGCTGCTCACGAACGTCGGCGCCGGCCGAGAGGCCGAGGTGGTCGGCGGAGCTGACCACCAGCACCCGCACGGCCTCGTCGCCGCGCGCGACCGCGAGGTGCTCGAGCAGCTCGCTCAGCATCTGCGTGTTCAGCGCGTTGCGCGCCTGCGGCCGTTCGAGCCGCAGCAGCGCGATGCCCTGCTCGTCGACCCGGTAGCTGGTCACCGCCCCGTTCTCCGCTCCGCTCTCATTCATCGTCCGCGGAACCTAGCCTTTCGACCAGCCGCTCGGTCTCCCGGGCGGCGTCGATGACCAGCTCCGCGACAGCCGCCTTCGACTCGCGGAACTTGCCGAGCACGTAGGCGGAGACGATCTCCGGGTCGGTCGAGTCCGGCCGCCCCACCCCCACCCGTACGCGCCAGAACTCGGGGTCGCCGAAGCCCTTTTTCAGGCTCTTGAGGCCGTTGTGGCCGGCGAGGCCGCCGCCGAAGCGGGGCTCGATGCGGCCGAAGGGAAGATCGATCTCGTCGTGGACGACGATCGTGCGGTCGAGCGGCACCTTCAGCGAGCCGCGTGCCGGCCCGGCCGAAGTGCCCGATTCGTTCATGTAGGTGAGCGGCTGCAGCAGCGCCACCCGGGGCCCGCCGGGTTGCGTGCGCCCTTCGGCGATGCGGCCGCGGAACTTGTCCTTGGCCCGCGGCAGGTCCCAGCGCCTGGCCAGCTCGGCGAGCACCTCGAAGCCGACGTTGTGGCGGGTGCCGGAGTACTCGGCGCCGGGATTGCCGAGGCCGACGATCAGGATTCGCTCGCCCGCCTCGCCGCCCTCGCCGCGACGGCGGAACAGCCCCACGGAAAGGACCTACTCCCCGTCGGAGTCGCCCGAGTCGCCCTCGCCGCCCTCGGCGGACTCGCCCTCGCCGACCACCTCGGTCTCCTCCTCGACCTCGGGCGCGGCCTCTTCGACGCGCGGCGGCGAGAGGGTGACGATGGTGACCTCCTCGAGGTCGTCGGCGACGAAGGTGACGCCATCGGGCGCGACGACGGAGGTCAGCTGCAGGGTGTCGTTGATCTCCATCGCGGAGACGTCGACGACGATTTTGTCCGGGATGTCGGTGGGCAGCGCTTCGACGGTGATTTCGCGGGTGACGTGCTCGAGCACACCGCTGGCCTTGACGCCGGGAGCGTCGTCGACGCCCTCGAGCTCGAGGATCACGTCGGCCTGGATCGCCTCTTTGAGGTTCACCTCTTGCAGGTCGAGGTGCTGGATCGAGCCGCGCACCGGGTGCAGCTGCTGGTCCTTGATCACGACCGGAACGGCTTTCGAGCCCTCGACCTCGAGATCGAACAGCGCCGCGCCCTCGTGCAGGATGCCGCGCACCTCACGTTCGGCGACCTGGAAGGCGATCGCGTCCTCGCCGCCCGAGTAGACGACGCCGGGAACTACGCCCTCGCGGCGCAGGCGGCGAGAGGCGCGCGAGCCGAAATCGGCCCGCGGCGCGACCTTCAAAGTTGA
>CAYXFL010000099.1:0-6998 GCA_964464285.1 uncultured Conexibacteraceae bacterium | reverse complement strand
CGACGCTGAACTACTCAGCTACTCGGCGCAACGGTTTCGCCAATCGTTTCGCCAATCCCTCCTAGGCCCTCCCCACGCTCCCGTCCCTCGCAGCCGTTGCGAAAGTCCGAGATCCCGGCCGGTCCCGCGGAGCCGCTGAAATTCGGGGCGGGTCGTGGGAGGCTGGGGTGGTCTCTGGGGGAATGTGGCGCGTCAGCGCCCAAATGTCATCTGACCCCGGCCTCCCCCACCACCAACCCCCGAAGCTCAGACCTCCACGACCACCGGCAAAATCATCGGCCGGCGGCGCATCTTGTTGAAGACGAACTTGCCGATCGCGTCGTGGAGGTCCTCCTGGATCAGGTCGGCCTCGCGGGTGCGGGAGTCGGCGGCGTCTTCGAGGGCGTCTTCGACCAGGTCGGAGATCTCGTCGACCATCGCGTCGGCCTCCTCGAGGAAGGCGACGCCGCGGAAGATCACCTCGGGGTCGGCGACGACCGAGCCGTCGTCGGCTGAGATCGTGGCGACGACGATGAAGACGCCGTCGGCGGCGATCTCGCGGCGGTCGCGCAGGGCGGCGTCGTCGGGCTCGCCGATGTTGACGCCGTCGACGTAGATCACGCCGGCGTGGACGTCCTCGCCGAAACCGGCGCCCTTGGCGTCGACTTCGAGCGGCAGGCCGTTGCGGCCCTGGAAGATGTTGTCGGCCGAGATCCCGACCGCCTGGGCCAGCTCGGAGTGCAGGCGCAGGCGCTTGTAGTCGCCGTGGACCGGCATCACGAAGCGCGGTTTGGTCAGGTTGAGCATCAACTTCAGCTCCTCCTGCCAGCCGTGGCCGGAGGCGTGGATCGGCGCGTCCTTGGCGGTGATCACGGTCGCCCCGATCTCGTAGATGCGGTCGATCGTCTCGTTCACCGCGCGCTCGTTGCCGGGCACCGGGGTGGCCGAGAAGACGACCGTGTCGCCGGAGTGCAGCTGCACGTCGCGGTGGTCGTTGTTGGCCATCCGGCGCAGCGCCGAGAGCGGCTCGCCCTGGCTGCCGGTCGAGATCACGACCACCTTCTCGTCCGGGAAGTCCTCGATCTCACGCGGCTGGATGAACAGCCCCTGCGGCGCTTTCGCCATCCCCAGGTTGGAGGCGATGTTGAAGTTCTTGCGCATCGAGCGGCCGACCAGGGCGACCTTGCGGTCGAGCGCGACCGCGGCGTCGATCACCTGCTGGACGCGGTGGATGTTGGAGGCGAAGGAGGTGACGATGATCCGCCCCTCGCAGCGCGAGAACTCCTGCAGCAGCGCCGGCCCGACGCTCGACTCCGAGGGCGCGATTCCGGGCCGGTCGGCGTTGGTCGAGTCGCCGCAGAGCAGGGTCAGCCCTTCGCGGCCGATCTCGGCCAGGCGCGAGACGTCGGCGGGCTTGCCGTCGACGGGGGTCTGGTCGAACTTGTAGTCGCCGGTCATCAGGACCGAGCCGGCGGCGGTCTTCAGCAGCACGGCGCGCATGTCGGGGATCGAGTGGGCGAGGTGGACCAGCTCGATCGCGAAGGGGCCGTGCTCGACCACCTGGCCGGGCGGCAGCTCCTCCAGCTTCACCTTGTCGCCGAGCTTGTGCTCGTCGAGCTTCGAGCGGACCATGCCGACCGTCAGCAGGCCGCCATATACGACCGGCGGGATGCCGATCTCCCGCAGCACGTAGGGCAGGGCGCCGACGTGGTCCTCGTGGCCGTGGGTGAGGACGATCGCCTCGATGTCGTCGAGGCGATCGCGAAGGTATGAAAAGTCGGGAAGGACGAGGTCGATCCCGTGCATCTCGGCGGTCGGGAACATCAGCCCGGTGTCGACGACGACGATGCGTCCGTCGTACTCGATCACGGTCATGTTCTTGCCGATCTCGCCGAGGCCGCCCAAGGGCAGCACGCGAAGTTTGTTGCTTGGCACTGGTTCTAGCTTCTTTCTCTTGAGGAAGGGCTACGGGGCGACGGGAAGGCCGAAGCCCTCCAGCGCAGCCTTCACAGCAGCCCGTTGTTCGGTGTCGGCGGGCACGAGCGGCAGTCGCAGCCGGCCGGGGGCAAGCCCCAGCATCTCGAGCGCGGCCTTGAGCGGAATCGGGTTGGTGGTCACCGATAGCCCCTCGTAGACCGGCGTCAGCTCGGCGTCGATCTGCCGTGCCCGCTCCAAGTCGTTGTTTTGCGCGGCGTCCCACATCTGCCGCATCTGGTCGCCGACGACGTGCGAGGCGACGGTGATGCCGCCGGCGCCGCCAAACTCGAGCACGCGCAGGAGCACGTTGTCGTTGCCGGCGAGCACCCGCAGGCCCTCGATCGGGCCGAGCTCGTCGTCGTTGGCCTGCTTGACCGCGACGATGTTCTCGACCTCGCGGCCGAGCTCGCCGAGCAGCTCCGGGTCGGCGTTGACGATCACCCGGGCGGGGATGTTGTACATCACCATCGGCAGCTCTGGGACCGCCTCGGCGACCGCTTCGAAGTGGGCCTTGATCCCGGCCCGGTTCGGCTTGTTGTAGTACGGGACGACCACCAGCGAGGCGTTGGCCCCCGCGTCGGCGGCCATCTTGGTCAGCTCGCGCGAGTGCTGGGTGTCGTTGGTGCCGGTGCCGCAGATCAGCAGCACGTCGTCGCCGGCCTCGGCGCGCACGGCACGGAGCAGCTCGATCGTCTCGCCGTCGGTCAGGGTCGGGCACTCGCCCGTCGAGCCGGCGATCGCGAGCCCGTGCGAGCCATGCTCGAGCAGGTGGCCGGCGAGCCGCCGGGCGCCGTCGAGGTCGACCGTGCCGTCCTCACGGAACGGGGTCGCCATCGCGGTGATCACGCCTTCAATACGCACGTTGCTCATCAGCCTACCGTGAGGTGGGGCGCCTGGCGCGCCCGGGGCCACTCCGACATTCGCCCACCACGCCGATTCCGACCTCCGCGGGCCATACGCTGGCCGCCCTTAAAAACCCGTCTGCTTGCGGGAATCCCCACGGAGGAGCAAATGCGCGTATCCAAACCAAGGCGGCCCTCCCCCGCCCTGGTCATCTCCCTGATCGCCCTGTTCGTCGCCCTCGGCGGCTCCGCCTACGCGGCCAACCAGCTGGCCAAGAACAGCGTCGGCGCCAAGCAGCTGAAGAAGAACGCCGTGACCGCGGCGAAACTGAAGAACAATGCGGTGACGACTTCGAAGATCAAGAACGAGGCGATCACCGGCGCCAAGATCAAAGAGTCCTCGCTCGGACCGGTCCCGAGCGCGACCAATGCCACGAATGCGGTGAATGCTACGAACGCGGTCAACGCGACGAATGCCACGAACTTCAGTCGCTTCTATGGCAGCGGTATTCGCAAGGCCGGCGTCGGCCAGACGATCGTGCTGGGCACGGCAGGTCCGTTCACCTTCTACGGGTCCTGCAAAGACACCGGCGGTGGCAACTACGAAGCGCGCACCTACGCCACGACCAGTGCCCCGGGGGCCCTGGTCAGCTCCTACACCGACTCCGAATGGCAGGAGTTCGACTTCAAACCCGGTGAAGAAGCGGAACTCGGCGAGTACGCCAGCGACACCAGCCCCTACTGGAGCTGGGACTCCTACTCCTACGACGCCGAATGGACCGCGATCGACCCGGCCGGGACGATGGTGCTCTACGGGGTCGCCGCCAACGGCGTGCACGTGCTCGGCTCCGCCTGCGCGTTCAACCTCTCGTACAGCAACGCCGGCTAGCTCACTCGCCCACCATGGGCTCGAAAGGGGGCGCGGCTTCGGCCGCGTCCCCTTTTTTGTCCATACCAACTTCTCGAGAACGTTCGGCCGGACCTCCGACGGTACCAATAGGGTCGCGCGCGCAAACCCCACCAATCGGCCGCCCAGGGCGGCCGACTGCGAGAGGAGAAGTGCATGCCCAAGTTCTCGTCCAGGCGACCTTCACCGGCCCTGATCATTTCCATGCTGGCCCTGTTCGTCGCCCTCGGCGGCTCCGCCTACGCGGCCAACCAGCTGGCCAAGAACAGCGTCGGCGCCAAGCAGCTGAAGAAGAACGCCGTGACCGCGGCGAAACTGAAGAACAATGCGGTGACGACTTCGAAGATCAAGAACGAGGCGATCACCGGCGCCAAGATCAAAGAGTCCTCGCTCGGACCGGTCCCGAGCGCGACCAATGCCACGAATGCGGTGAATGCTACGAACGCGGTCAACGCGACGAATGCCGTCAATGCCCAGAACTTCAGCAAGTTCTACTCGAGCGGGCTGAAGAAAGCGAGCCACGGGCAGACGGTCCCGCTGCTCAACGTCGGCCCGTTCGCGATCGTCGGCAAATGCATCGATGACGGCGGCGGCTACACGGAAGCGATCACCGAGATCACCACCAGCGCGGTCGGCTCCTCCATGTACTCGTACGATGACTCCTACTACGAAGCCGACTTCAACCCGGGCACGGCGGTCGAGCTCGGCTATGACGTCTCAGACAACAGCCCGTACATCGCCTGGGAAGACCAGTACCCGTACTACACCGGCTGGTACGCCGCCTCCCCCGACGGCCAGTACCTCCTGCACGGCGATGCCGTCAACGCGGTCAACGTGTTCGGCTCGCAGTGCGCCTTCTGGATCGAAGCGACGAACGCCGCCTAGGCGCGCGCCGCTAGAGCAGCTGCTCGAGCCCGACGGTGAAGGGCTCGGGCAGCTCTCCCACCTTGCGCACGGCGAGCAGGACGCCGGGCATGAAGGAGCGGCGGTCGATCGAGTCGTGGCGGATCGAGAGGGTCTGGCCCTCGCCGCCGAAGATCACTTCCTGGTGGGCGACGAAGCCCTGCAGGCGGACCGAGTGGATCGGCTCGTGGACGTTGCCGCCGGCCGCCTCGATCAGCTCGGCGGTGCGCTTGGCCGTGCCGGAGGGGGCGTCGAGCTTCTTGTCGTGATGGAGCTCGATCACCTCGCACTCGGGCATGTGCGGGGCGATCGTCTGGACGACCATCATCATCAGCACCGCGCCGATCGCGAAGTTGGGGGCGACGAAGCAGTTGGCCTCCGAGGCCTCGGCCGCCTTCCTGGCCGCGCCGAGGTCGAAGCCGGTGGTGCCGACGACGACGTGGACGTTCGCCGCGAGGCAGGCCTCGACGTTGGCGAGGGCGGTGTCCGGGATCGAGAAGTCGACGACGACGTCGCAGTCGCCGAGGATCTGCTCCAGCGAGATGCCGAGCGAAGGGTCGGCCTGGCCGGCGAGCTCGGTGTCCGGCGCGGCCTCGACCGCCTCGACGACCGCCTGGCCCATTTTGCCGGCGGCGCCTGAGACTCCGACCCTGATCATGCCGCCGCCAGGGCCTCGCTGACCGGCCCCAGGGCGGAGCGGAAGCGATCTTCGTCGGCGCCGACACAGGCGGCCGAGAGCCGCTCCTCGGCGTAGAGCTCGGCGGCCAGCTCGGTGAGGTCGTCGACCTCGATCGCGTCGACCTTGGCCAGCATCTCGTCGAGGCTTTCGATCGGCAAGCCGAACAGGGTGGCGCGGGAGATCCGGGTCATCCGCGCCGCGGTCGACTCGGAGGAGAGCACGAGGCGGCCCTTGACGCTCTCCTTCGCCCGGGTCAGCTCCTCGGCGGAGACCGGCTCGGAGCGCAGGCGGGCGAGCTCGGTGCCGATGATCGAGCAGGCCTCCTCGACGTTGTCCTCGCGGGTGCCGACGTAGGTGGCGACCAGGCCCTGGTCGGTGAACTGCTCGTTGTAGGAGCCGACCGAGTAGGCGAGGCCGCGCTTCTCGCGCACCTCACGGAAGAGGCGCGAAGAGGTCGAGCCGCCGAAGATCGCGTCGAGCACAGCCAGCGGGTAGCGGCGCTGGTCGTCGC
This sequence comes from uncultured Conexibacteraceae bacterium, assembly GCA_964464285.1. Lineage (GTDB taxonomy): Bacteria > Actinomycetota > Thermoleophilia > Solirubrobacterales > 70-9 > VAYN01. The sequence goes on along the minus strand of CAYXFL010000099.1, from coordinate 1,200 downwards.
GGCGCAGGCCGGGCGCGCCGAAGCAGATGTGGTACTGCTCGGTCTCCTTGCTGTGGAAGCAGAGGCGGGAGCCGCCGTCGAGAGCGGCCTCCGGCGCCACCCCCCCACCGTCGGCCGACGGCTGGACCAGACGCTCGGCCAGCTCGACGATGCGAGCGTGATCGAGGTGGCCGGCGGCGCCGACGACGATCTCCGAGCCGGCGTAGCGGGCCTGGTGGTAGGCGGAGATGTCGGGGATCGGGATCGAGGCGATCACCTCGGCCTCGCCGAGCACGCGTCGGCCGAGCGGGTGCTGGCCGAACACGGCCTCGGCGAGAACGTCGTGGACGCGGTCCTGCGGCTCGTCCTCGTACATCGCGATCTCCTCGAGCACGACCTGGCGCTCGGAGTCGATTTCGGGGTAGGTCGGGGCAAGCAGCATTTCCGCCAGCAGGTCGAAGACCTCGTCGGTGTGCTCGTCGAGGAAGCGCGCGTGCAGGTGCGTCGTCTCCTTGCCGGTGGCGGCGTTGACCGAGGCGCCGAGGCCGTCGAAGCGCTCGGAGATCTCGATCGCCGAGTAGCGCGCGGTTCCCTTGAACAGCAGGTGCTCGAGGAAATGCGAGACCCCGGCCTCCGCCGGGGTCTCGTTGCGCGATCCGGTGCGAACCCAGAGGCCGAGGGCGACCGAGCGGACCGAGGGAACCTCCTCGGTCACGACCCGGACGCCCGAGCCCAGGGTGGTTGCCTGCGGCGCGCTCAACGCTTAGCCGCGACGCTCGCGTTCACGGCGCGGGCCGCGATCGCGTCCGCCGCGACCACGGTCCCGGTCACGACCGCCGCCGCCACCGCCGCCGGAGCCGACCGCGGCCAGCTCCTCCGGCGATTTACCGGCGATCGAGGGGTCGTCGGTGAGGCGCAGGCCGATCCGGCCGCGCTCCTTGTCGACCTCGACCACGGTCACGTCGATCTCCTCGCCGGCGGTGAGCACGTCGTCGACCGAGTCGACCCTCTCCCCCGGTTTCACGTTGGAGATGTGGAGCAGGCCGTCGGTGCCCTTGACCAGCTCGACGAAGGCGCCGAAGGTCGTCGTCTTGACGACTTTGGCGGCGTCGTAGCGATCGCCGATCTCGGCCTCCTTGGTCATCGAGTTGATGCGGGCGACGCCGCCGTCGACGAGCTCGCCGGTCGGCGCGTAGATCCGCACCGTGCCGTCGTCCTCGA
>CAYXFL010000098.1:0-7066 GCA_964464285.1 uncultured Conexibacteraceae bacterium | reverse complement strand
GCGGACGCCGCCCTGCGGGCTGGCCGATTTGACCGTCGCGGTGATCACGTCGCCGACGCTGGCGTAGCGGCGGTGCGAGCCGCCCTTGACGCGGATGCAGAGGAGCTCGCGGGCGCCCGAGTTGTCGGCGACCTTGAGCCGGGACTCTTGCTGGATCATCTGCCTCTACCTCGCCTTCTCGACCACGTCAACCAGGCGCCAGCGCTTGGTCTTGGACAGCGGGCGGGTCTCGATCACGCGGACCACGTCGCCCTCACCGGCTTCGTTGCGCTCGTCGTGAGCGTGCAGCTTCGTCGAGCTGCGGACGATCTTCTCGTAGGTCCGGTGACGGCGGGCAATGTCGATGCGGACGGTGATCGACTTGTCGCCTTTGCTCGAGACGACGATGCCCTGGCGGACCTTGGCCGCGTTGGAGTCGCGCTCGGCCGACGGCGTGCCGGTGCCCGAGCCGCTCTTCTCCGACTTCGCCTCGCCACGTTCCTTGCGCCGTTCGGCCGCCTTGCGGGAGCGACGGGTCGCGCGCTCGGCGGCCCGCTCCTCGGGGCTGCGCTGCGGGCGCGTCTCGTGCGGACGGCGGGAACGCTGCAGGCGGCGGCGCTCCTTCCAGGGAAGGTCGTCCTCGGGGTTCGGCTCGGCCGGCGCCTCAGCTTCCGGCGCAGGAGCGTCGGCCGTGGGCGCCTCGTCAGCGGGTGGCGCCGATGAGGACTCCTCGCCCGCAGCGTCGTCCCGCGAGGACGAGGAGTCCTCATCGGTGACAGGACCCGCTGCCGCGGCGCCCTCGTCCTGAATCTCGTCCTTTTTCGTCTCGTCGTCGCTCATTACTTACGGGTCTCTTTCTCAACGTCGATGCCGCGGGCCTTCGCCACGGTCAGCAGCCGGGCGATGTCGCGTTTGGCCTGGCCGAGGCGGGCGGTGTTCTCGAGCTCGCCGGTCGCGTGCCGGAAGCGCAGGTTGAACGCCTCCTGCTTGGCGTCGATCAGCTTCGACACCAGCTCGTCGTCTTTCAGGTTATGCACCTCGGCCGGTTTCATCAGCTCTCGGCACCCTCTCGTTTGACGAATTTCGTCTTCACGGGAAGCTTGTGTCCGGCAAGGCGCAGCGCTTCGCGCGCCAGATCCTCGGGCACGCCGGCGAGCTCGAACATGACCTTGCCCGGCTTGACCACCGCGACCCAGCCCTCCGGGTTGCCCTTACCGGAACCCATCCGGGTCTCGGCCGGCTTCTTGGTGTACGGCTTATCGGGGAAGACGTTGATCCAGACCTTCCCGCCACGTTTGATCTTGCGGGTCATCGCGATACGGGCAGCCTCGATCTGGCGGTTGGTGATCCAGCCGCGCTCGACGGCCTTGATCCCGTACTCGCCGAAGGCGACGCCGCTGCCGCCCTTGGTGTTGCCGCGCATGCGGCCGCGGAACTGTTTGCGGTGCTTGACCCGTTTCGGCATCAACATCAGCGACCACCTCCGCGCTGCTGACCGCCGCGACCGCCGCCGCCACCGGGGCCGCGTCCGCCGCCACCCTGGCCACGACCGCCACCGGGCCCACGGCCACCGCCCTGCCCGCCGCGGCCGCCGCCGGGCCCACGGCCGCCGCCACCGGGGCCGCGCCCACGGTCACGGTCGCCGGGCCCACGGCCGCCGCGGTCGCGACGGTCGCGATCGCGGCCACCGCTCGGCGGCTCCTCGGTCGAAGCGAGGTCGGAGCGGAAGCCCTCCGGCATGACCTCGCCCTTGTTGATCCAGCATTTGACCCCGATGCGACCGGTGGTCGTACGGGCCTCGAAGAAGCCGTAGTCGATGTCGGCGCGCAGCGTGTGCAGCGGTACCCGGCCGTCGGCGTAGCTTTCGGTGCGGGCCATCTCGGCGCCGCCGAGGCGGCCGGAGACCTGGACCTTCACGCCCTTGGCGCCGGCGCGCATCGCCGAGGTCAGGGCGCGTTTCATCGCGCGCCGGAAGGCGACCCGGTTCTGCAGCTGCTCGGCGATCGACTGGGCGACCAGCTTGGCGTCGAGCTCGGGGCGCTTGACCTCGCGGATGTTCACCTTGACCGGGCTGCCGGTGAGCTTGTGCAGCTCCTTGCGCAGAGCGTCGACTTCGCTGCCCGACTTGCCGATCACGATGCCCGGGCGGGCCGTGTGGATGTCGACGGCGACCTCGCCACGGCGCTCGATCGTGATGTTCGAGAGGCCGGCGTGCGAAAGCTTGTTGGTGATGTGATCCCGGATCTGCAGGTCTTCCTGGAGCACGTCGGCGAAGTTTTTCTCCTCGAACCAGTTCGACTTCCAGTCGTGGATGTAGCCGACGCGGAATCCCTCGGGGTGGATCTTCTGTCCCATGTTCTCTCTAGTCCTCCGCCGGGGTCAGGGCCACGGCGATGTGGCTGGTTCGCTTGTGGATCGGGGTCGCCCGCCCCTGGGCACGGGGCCGGTAGCGCTTCAGCGTCGGTCCCTCGTCGACCGTGATCGAGGTGATCTGCATCTCGTCACCGACCAGGTCGTGGTTGTTTTCCGCGTTGGCGGCAGCGGAGTCGATCAGCTTGTGGATGTCCTCGGCGGCGGCGCGCGGCGAGAACTGCAGCAGCGCCCGCGCCTTTTCGATGTGCAGGCCGCGGACCTGATCGGCGATCAGCCGCGCCTTGCGCGGGGCGATCCGCACGTAGCGGGCGCTGGCGCGCACGACGGGCGGCGCGGCCGGAGCTTTGGGAGCGGCTTTTTTCGCCGCAGCTTTTTTGGCCTCTTTTTTGGGAGCGGCTTTTTTGGCTTTCGGCTCTTTCGCTTTCGCGTCTTTGCCTTTCGCCTCTTTGGCTTTTTTCTCGCCTTTGGGCGCGGAGTCTTTTTTCTCGGCTTTTTTGGCCGGCGCTTTTTTGGCAGCGTCTTTTTTCGCCGGTTTTTTCTCGGCTTTGGCCGCTTTCGGCTCTTTGGCTTTCGCCTCGGTCTCGGCCGGCGCTTTCGCTTGCGCGTCTTTTTTGTCTTTTTTCTCGTCGGCCATCGTGCTTAGTCCTTACCGCCGTGCGAGCGGAAGGTCCGGGTGGGAGCGAACTCGCCGAGCTTGTGTCCGACCATCGACTCGGAGATGAAGACGGGCACGTGTTTCTTGCCGTCGTGCACGGCGATCGTGTGACCGACCATCTCGGGGAAGATCGTCGAGGTCCGCGACCAGGTTTTCACCATCTGTTTTTTGTTCGCCTCGTTCAGTGCGGTGATCCGCCCCATCAGGCGCTCCTCGACCCACGGGCCCTTTTTGGTCGAACGGCCCATCAGCGGCCACCCTTCTTCTTGCCGCGACGACGGCCGCGGACGATGTAACGGTCGGACTGCTTGCCCTTCTTGCGGGTCCGGTACCCGAGCGTGGGCTTGCCCCACGGGGTGACCGGGTGGCCGCCTGGCGTGTGGTGCGCCTCGCCGCCGCCGTGCGGGTGGTCGACGGGGTTCATCGCGACGCCGCGCGTCTGCGGGCGCTTGCCCTTGTGACGGCTGCGGCCGGCCTTGCCGACCTTCAAGTTCTGGTGCTCGGCGTTGGAGAGGTTGCCGATCGAGGCGCGGCACTCGGCGCGGACCATCCGCATCTCCGTCGAGGGCAGGCGCAGGGTGACCATCTCACCCTCCTTCGCGACCAGCTGGATCGCGGTGCCGGCGGCGCGGCCGAGCTTGCCGCCCTGGCCGGGGATCAGCTCGACGTTGTGGACGATCGTTCCGGTCGGCATCTGGCCCAGCGCCATCGAGTGGCCCGGTTTGATGTCCGCCTCGGGACCCGATTTGACCACGTCGCCGACGCTCAGCGCGGCGGGCGCGAGGATGTAGTCCTTGTGCCCGTCGGCGTAGTGGAGCAGGGCGATGTAGCAGCTGCGGTTCGGGTCGTACTCGATCGTCGCGACCGTGGCGGGCACGCCGTCCTTGAGCCGCTTGAAGTCGATCTTCCGGTAGCGCCGCTTGGCGCCGCCGCCGCGGTGGCGGGAGGTGACGCGGCCGTTGGCGTTGCGGCCGCCGGACTTGCGCAGCCCCTCGGTCAGCTTGCGCTCGGGCTCGGACGCGGTCAGCTGCTCACGCAGCGGGTAGGTCGCGAAGCGGCGGCCGGGGCTGGTCGGTTTCGTTTTGCGGTTCGGCATCTCTCAGTCTCCTAGGCGGTCTGTCCGCCCTCGAACAGCTCGATCCGCTCGCCCGGGGCGAGCTGGACGATCGCCTTCTTCCAGGCGCGGGTCTTGCCTTTGATCAGGCCGCGGCGCTTCGGCTTCGAGCGCACCTTGGCGGTCCGCACCGCGGCGACGTCGACCCCGAAGACCTCTTCGACAGCCTGCGCGATCTGGGTCTTGTGGGCGCGGTCGTCGACGCGGAAGGTGTACTTGCCCTCCGCGATCAGCGCGTAGCTCTTCTCCGAGATCACCGGGCGGATCAGGATCGTGCGCGCGTCCATCAGCCGAGCCTCTCTTCCAGCGCCTTGACGGCGGTCTCCGAGACGACCAGCGAGGCGGCGGCGATCACGTCGGCGACGCCGGTCGCGCCGACCTCGAGCACGTTGACGCGCGGGATGTTGCGGAAGCTCTTCATCGCGCCGATCTCCTCGGCCGTCAGGACGACCAGGGTCGGGGTCTTGGCGGCCCATTTGGCCAGCGCCGCGGCGGCCTCTTTGGTCGACGGCTTCTCGAAGCCGGCGGCGTCGAGGACGGCGACCGAATCGCGCTCGGCATGCACCGAGAGCGCAGAGCGCAGAGCGCGGCGGCGGGCTTTACGGTTGACCTTGACCGTGTAGTGGCGCGGCTTCGGGCCGAAGGTGACGCCACCGCCGTAACGACTGGAGACGCCGAGCGCGCCGACGCGAGCGCGGCCGGTGCCCTTCTGGCGCCAGGCCTTGGCCGTGGTGAAGGCGACCTCGCCGCGGGTCAGGGTCGAGGCGGTGCCGCGACGGCGCGCGGCCAGGTCGGCGCGGGCGGCCTCGTGGACCAGCGACTGGTGGAACGGCTCGCCGAAGATCCCCTCGGGCAGATCGGCTTTGCTGGTCTTGCCGAGCACGGCTGCTTTAGCCATCGGTGCGGACCTCCACGATCGCGTTCTTGGAGCCCGGCACCGAGCCCTTGATCAGCAGCAGGTTGCGATCGGCGTCGATGTCGGCGATCTCCAGGCCCTTCTGGGTGACCCGCTTGTTGCCCATCTGGCCGGGCATCCGCATCCCTTTGAAGACGCGGGCGGGGAAGGCGCTGGCGCCGATCGAGCCGGGCGCGCGGACGTTGTGGGAGCCGTGGCTGACCGGGCCGCGACTGAAGTTGTGGCGCTTGATGCCGCCCTGGAAGCCCTTGCCGATCGAGGTCCCGGCGACCTTCACCTTCTGGCCGGCCTCGAAGCCGGCCACGGTGACGTCGTCGCCGACCTTCGGACCCTCCTCGGCGCCGAGGTCCTCGTCGCGGAACTCGACCAGGTGGCGCATCGGGGCGGAGCCGGCCTTCTTCAGGTGGCCCTCCTCGGCCTGGGTCAGCTTGCCCTGCTTGACCTCGCCGAAAGCGAGCTGCACGGCCTGGTAGCCGTCCCGCTCCTGATCGCGCACGGCGGTCACCTTGCAGGGACCCGCTTCGATCACGGTGACGGGCACGACCGTGCCGTCCTCCTGGAAGACCTGGGTCATACCGAGCTTCTTGCCGAGAATCGCAGCCATCGCCAACGCCCTAGAGCTTGATCTCGATGTCGACGCCGGCGGGCAGCGAGTCGAGGCGCTGCAGCGAGTCGACGGTTTTCGGTGAGGGCTGGAGGATGTCGATCAGCCGCTTGTGGGTGCGGATCTCGAAGTGCTCGCGCGAGTCCTTGTCCTTGAACGGAGAGCGGATCACGCAGTAGACGTTTTTCTCGGTCGGCAGCGGCACCGGACCGGAGACCGTGGCGCCGGTGCGCTCAGCGGTCTCGACGATCTCGCGGGCAGCGCGATCGATGGCGTCGTGGTCGTACGCCTTGAGCCTGATTCGAATTTTTTGCGCTGCTATCGCGGCCACTTTTTCCTACTGCTCTCTCTGTCGTCTCGGTCTTGTCTCGCGCCCTCAGGGCGCAAAGAGGGCGGGGCCCCTGGGATTTGGGGCGCCGCCCCGGTCGTATGTCCTTGCAGTTGTCTCGCGCCCCGGCGGGGCGCAAGGGCGGGCTCGGCGCCCGCCCCCTGGGTGTCGCTACTCGATGATCTCGGAGACGACCCCCGAGCCGACGGTGCGGCCACCCTCGCGGATGGCGAACCGCAGGCCTGGATCCATCGCGATCGGCTGGATCAGCTCGATCGTCATCTCGACGTTGTCGCCCGGCATCACCATCTCCGTCCCGTCGGGGAGGTTGGCGATTCCGGTCACGTCGGTGGTGCGGAAGTAGAACTGAGGACGGTAGCCGGAGAAGAACGGAGTGTGGCGACCACCCTCCTCCTTCTTCAGGCAGTAGACCTCGGCCTTGAACTTGGTGTGCGGCGTGATCGAGCCCGGCTTGCAGAGAACCTGCCCGCGCTCGATCTCCTCGCGCTTGGTGCCGCGCAGGAGGGCGCCGATGTTGTCGCCGGCCTGACCCTCGTCGAGGATCTTGCGGAACATCTCGACGCCGGTGACGGTGGTTTTGGTCGTGTCCTTGATGCCGACGATCTCGACCTCGTCGCCGGTGTTGACGATCCCCTGCTCGACGCGGCCGGTGGCGACGGTGCCGCGGCCGGTGATCGAGAAGATGTCCTCGATCGGCATCAGGAAGGGCTTGTCGAGCTCGCGGACCGGCTCCGGGATGTAGGAGTCGAGCGCCGCGGCCAGCTCGAAGACGGCTTTCTGAGCCTCGGCGTCGCCTTCCAGCGCCTTCAGGGCCGAGCCCTTGATGATCGGCGTGTCGTCGCCCGGGAAGTTGTACTCGTTGAGCAGGTCCTTGACCTCCTCCTCGACGAGCTCGATCAGCTCCTCGTCGTCGACCTGGTCGATCTTGTTGAGGAAGACGACCACGTGCGGGACGTTGACCTGACGGGCGAGCAGGATGTGCTCGCGGGTCTGAGGCATTACGCCGTCGGCAGCGGAGACGACCAGGATCGCGCCGTCCATCTGCGCGGCGCCGGTGATCATGTTCTTCACGTAGT
>CAYXFL010000097.1:0-7305 GCA_964464285.1 uncultured Conexibacteraceae bacterium | reverse complement strand
CGCGAGCCGCGCGGGCCGACGCAGGCGCCGACCGGGTCGACCCCGTCGGCGTGCGAGACGACGGCGATCTTCGAGCGGTAGCCGGGCTCGCGGGCGACGCCGACGATCTCGACCAGCTTGTCGGCGATCTCCGGCACCTCGAGCTCGAAGAGGCTCTTGATCAGCTCCGGGCTGCGCCGCGAGACGACGATCGCCGGGCCTTTGGTCGAGTCGGAGACGTCGGTGATCACGGCCTTGACCCGCATCCCGTGGTCGTAGCGCTCGTTGTAGACCTGCTCGGACTTCGGCAGCAGCGCCTCGACCCGCTCGCGCAGCTGGACCAGCGTGTAGCGCTTGTCGGACTGCTGGATGATCCCGGTGATCAGCTCGCCGACCCGGTCCTGGTACTCGTCGTACATCATCTGCCGCTCGGCCTCGCGGATCCGCTGCAGGATGACCTGCTTGGCGGTCTGCGCGGCGATCCGGCCGAAGTCTTCGGGGGTGACGTCCTTGGTCGCGATCTGCGACTCGTACGGGGCCAGCATCTCCGGGTCGAGCTCCGGGTCCTCCGGCTCTTTCAGTTCGCCGGTCTCCGGGTCGACTTCGGGCTCCTCCTGCTGCTCGGCCGCTTCGGCGAGCAGTTTCTCCTCCAGCTCGGCCGGCAGGATCAGCTCGAAGACACGGAAGTCGCCGGTCTCGTGGTCGAGGTCGACGCGGGCGTATTTGGCCGCCCCGGGCGTCTTCTTGTAGGCGGACAGCAGCGCGTCCTCGAGCGCGTCCATCAACGTCTCGGCGGAGATTCCCTTCTCCTGCTCGAGCGCTTTGACTGCCTCGACGATCTCCTTGCTCACTGGGGCGACTCCTTGGTCTCGGAAGAGGTGCTGGAACGACGGTACTTCGGCCCCGGCGAGGAAACCTCCAGGGAGTACTCGACGAGCAGGTGGTTCAGGTGCTTGGTCACGCGTTCGCAGAGCGCCAGGTCAACGCCGCCCGGATGGTCGATGAAGATCCGCAGCGACTCGGTCCCCGGGCGCTCGACGGCGACCAGGTCGAGCTCGTTGTCAAGCTCGGAAAGCTGCTCTTGGATGCTCTGCTGAAGATCGGTCAAAGTCCACCTGAGGGCGTAAAAAAAGTGGGCCAGGCCCACTTCTCGGTACAGCTAGGCGTGAAAAGCTTGAGGCCAGTATAGCCACGGGCTTGTCGTGGGGTGAAACCTCTGCTGCGGAGCGGGACGGCCTGCTTCGGGGGTCTCCGCCGGAGGGGTCGGTGGTGTCCTTCTACTCTCGCTAGGCGAATTCGCCAGTGGCGCAACCGCGCCGGTCCGAGAACCGCAGTGGTGCGAATCGCGGACGCCGCTCGACGAAGGACACCACCGACCCCTCCCAACGGAAGCGCTCCGAAGTTCCGTTGGCTGGCGAGCCCGCGCCTATGTTCGGGCTGCGGATCGGCCCTCGGTGGATTGAACGCCCCCTGGCCCGTTCAATCCACCGAGGGCGACCGAAGCACCCCTTCTCCCCACGTGAGCCGGGCCAGGAGCCACACCTACCTGCCGAAGCGAGGTGTGGCTCCTGGCCCGGCCTCGGACGGCCCCCAACCCCCCGAAGCCTTCAGGCTTCCGACGGGAGGCTGGCGCGGAGGTGGTCGACGCGGTCGAGGATCGCGTCGGCGATCGCCTCCTTGGCGGCGATCGGGACCTCGGTCTCGCCCGCGGCGTCGACCAGAGTGACCGCGTTGCGGGTGCTCTCGAAGCCGATCTCGGGGTCGGAGACGTCGTTGAGGACGATCATGTCGACGCCCTTGCGCTCGCGCTTGGCGCGGGCGCGGCCGATCGCGTCGCCGCCGTGCTCGGCGGCGAAGCCGACGATCGTCTGGCCGGCGGCGCGCGAGGACGCGAGCCCGGCGAGGATGTCCTCGGTCGGCTCCAGGTGGAGCTCGAGGCCGTCGGCGCGCGCCATCTTCTCGGCCGCCGGAGCAGCGCGGAAGTCGGCGGGCGCGGCAGCCATCAGCAGCAGGTGGGCCTCGGGGAACTCGGCCGCGGCGGCCGCGGCGAGCTCGGCGGCGGTCTCGACGTCGAGGCGGCGCACGCCGGGCGGCTCGGGCAGGGCGACGTTGGCGGCGATCAGGGTCACCTCCGCCCCGCGCCGGGCCGCGGCGGCGGCGAGGGCGATGCCCTGGCGGCCGCTGGAGCGGTTGCCGATGAAGCGGACCGGGTCGATCGGCTCGCGGGTGCCGCCGGCGGTGACCAGGACCCGCAGGCCGTCCCAGGGGCGCTCGCCGGACCAGCTCGCGGCCGCCTCGACCCGGGCCAGCAGCCGCGCCGGATCGGGCAGGCGGCCGCGGCCGTGCTCGCCGCGCGAGGCCAGCTTGCCCTCCTCCGGCTCGATCACCTCGACCCCGCGCTCGCGCAGGGTTGCCAGGTTCGCCTGGGTCGCCGCGTCCGCGTACATGCGGTCGTTCATGGCCGGCGCCACCAGGCGCGGCGCCGGGCAGGCGAGGAAGGACGTGGTGAGCATCGACTCGGCGGCGCCGGCGGCGAGCTTGGCCAGCGTGTTGGCGCTGGCCGGGGCGACCAGCATCGCGTCGCAGTTGGCGGCCAGCTCGAGGTGGCCGATCGGGTCGTGTCCGGGCGGCTGCTCGCCGGGAAAGCCGCCGCGCATCGGGTCGCGATCGAACTCGGAGATCAGCACCGGGGCGCCGACGATGCCCTCGAAGGAGGCGGCGCCGACGAAGCGGGTCGCCGACTCGGTCATCAGCACCCGCACCCCGTGGCCCGCCAGGGTCGCCAGGCGCGCCAACTCGAGCGCCTTGTAGGCGGCTATCCCACCGCTGACGCCAAGCAGGATTCGGGCCATCTCGGTCGGCTCCTTCGGAACCGCGCCGCTACGGGAGCGGCGCTAGGTGCGGTACTCGTATTTGAGCTTGCCCTCGGCGAGCTCTTCGAGCGCCATCGAGAGGTAGTTCCGCTCGGCGTTGGTCTCGACCATCGGCGGCGGGTACTCACCGAAGCCGCCCTCGCCGAGGTTGTGGAAGTAGCTGTTGATCTGACGGGCTCGCTTGGCCGAGACGACGACCGCCGCGTAATGCGAGTCGGCGTGCTCGAGGAGCTTGTCTACACGTGGTTTAACCATTCGGCGGCGGAGTCTAGTCGATCAACCGGCCGGGGCCTCGCCGAGCTCCGCGCGCACGATCGCCACCAGCTCCGCGGCGGCCCGTTCGAGCTCGTCGTTGACCACGCGGTAGTCGAAGTCCCCCTGCGAGGCGAGCTCGATTTCCGCCGTCTCCAGCCGCTTGTCGATCGCCTCGGCCGAGTCGGTGCCGCGGCCGGCGAGCCGGTCGCGCAGGACCGCCGGGTCGGGCGGCGCGATGAAGATCTGCACCGAGTCGGGTTTCGCCGCCCGCACCTGCGTCGCCCCCTGGACCTCGATCTCGAGCACCACCGAGTGACCCTGCTCGAGCCGCTGCTCGACCTCCGAGCGCAGGGTTCCGTAGCGGTTGCCGCTGTAGCTGGCGAACTCGAGGAAGTCGCGTTCGGCGATCCGCTGCTCGAACTGCTCGGGGCTGAGGAAGTGGTAGTCGACCCCGTCCTCCTCCCCGGTCCGCGGCTGGCGGGTGGTCGCGGAGATCGAGAGCTCGAGCGCCGGGCAGCGCTCGCGCAGCTGGCGGATCAGCGTGCCCTTGCCGACGCCTGAGGGACCGGTGATGACGAAGACCTTGGACATAGCGGGCGGCGGATACTGACCGCGGGCTCGGTCGTCTAGCGGCGCAGGAGGCTGATCAACTCAGCGCGCTGGCGGTCGGAGAGGCCGCCGATGGTCTTCGAGGGTGAGATCCGGCACTGGTTGAGTATTCGGTTGGTCTTCACCCGACCGTACTTCGGGACCGCGAGCAGCATGTCGAACACCTTCGCGGTGAGCAGGTACTCGGGCGGATCGAGCAGAATCGTGTGGATGCTCGAGCGACCGGCCTTGAGGTCCTTCTTCAGCTTGGCCCGCGCGGTGCGGATGTCGTTGGCCCGCTTCAGCGCCTCCATCCTCTGATCGAGGGACCGCTCGGGGGCCGCGAGCGAGCTTTTGACTGGTGGGGCCGGCATCTGGGCGGCGAGTATAGCCGCGGGTAAGTGGCATGCAAGCCGCAGATGGCCTTTTCCCCACAAATTCATCTCGACCTCAAGTCGAGGTCTAGTGCTCGCTACACGATGGTGCCCAGCGGGCGCGCGGATTCGAGCTCCGCGGCGACCCGCGCGCCGGCCCTCGGGTCGCGGAAATTCTCCGTCCCGACCGCAACCAGGCTTGCGCCCGCGGCGATGAATTCGGCCGCGTCGGCGCCGCTGGCGATGCCCCCCATGCCGACAACCGGAATGCCGACGGCGGCGCGGACGACGCGCAGCTGCTGCAGGGCGATCGGCCGCACCGCCGGCCCGGAGAGGCCGCCGTGGCCGGCCGCCAGCGCCGGCTCACCGCTCTGCGGGTCGAGCGCGCTCGCCTTCAGGGTGTTGATCAGCGAGACCGCGTCGGCGCCGCCCTCCTCGGCGGCGACCGCGACCGCCGCCGGGTCGGCGACGTTCGGGGTCAGCTTCACGATCAGCGGCTTCGCGGTCAGCGGGCGCAGGGTGCGCAGCAGCGCGTCGGTCTCGCGCGGCTGCTCGCCGACGATCAGGCCCGAGTGGACGTTGGGGCAGGAGACGTTCAGCTCGATCGCCGCCACCTCCTCCCTTTTTCCCACCTGCTCGATCAATCGGGAGAACTCGTCCGGTCCGGTCGCCATCACCGAGACGATCAGCGGCACCGGCAGCTCGGCCAGCTGCGGCAGGTCCTCGGCGAGGAATCCCTCCAGGCCCTTGTTGGGCAGACCGATCGAGTTGATCATCCCGGCCGGGGTCTCCCAGATCCGCCGCGGGGCGTTGCCGGTGCGCGGCTCCGGCGTGATCGTCTTCGAGACGAAGGCGGCGAACGGGAAGTCGGCGAGCAGGGCCTCGCCATAGACGCGGCGGGCGGCGATCGCGTCGTAGGTGCCGGAGGCGTTGATCACCGGGTGGGCGAGCGGGATGCCGCAGAACTCAGGCATGGACCGGCACCTCCGCGATCCGCTCGCCGGCCAGCACCGGGCCGTCGACACAGAGCCGCAGGTAGCCGCCCTCGGGCTTCGGCACCGCGCAGCCGAAACAGGCGCCGAAGCCGCAGGCCATCGGCGACTCGAGCGCGAGCTCGGAGGGCACCCCGTGCTCGGCGCAGAGCAGCCGCACCGCTTCCAGCATCGCCGGCGGGCCGCAGGAGTAGACGACGGCGGAGCCGGCGTCGTCGCCGGCGAGGATCGTGCTGAGCAGGTCGGTGACGTAGCCGCGGTGGCCGGCGTGGCCGTCCTCGCTGGCCAGGCGCACCTCCGGGCAGAGGTCGCCACCGGCGCCGCAGAAGAGCTCCGTCCCGCCCGAGTGGACCTGGTCGCGGAAGCCGAGGAGGACGCGCAGGGGCACGCCGCGCTCGCCGAGGCGCCGGCGCAGCAGGGCGAGCGGCGCGACGCCGATCCCGCCGCCGACCAGGACCGCCCCGGCGGCACCGGGGTTGACCTCGCGCGGCTCGCGGAAGGCGTTGCCGAGCGGGCCGTTGACCCAGACGCGCTCGCCGGGCGCAAGCGCGCAGAAGCGCTCGGTGCCGGGCCCGACCGCGTGGACCAGGAAGTCGAGGCGGACGCCGTCGGCGGCGGGGGCGGTCTCGGCGACCGAGATCGCCCGCGGCAGGAACGGCCTGCCCCCCGCCCCCTCCCAGCGCTCGCCGGCCAGCATGTAGAACTGGCCCGGAGCCGGTTCCGGGCCCTCGCGGTCGAGCAGCGAGAAGACCCGGTAGCCGCCGCTCGCCTCGTTGCGGGCCACCTCGCAGAGGCGCCGCCCAAACGGCGCGCTCATCGCGGCTGCGGGGCCTTGCGGGTGCCGTGGATCTCCTGGATCGAGCGCACCTCGGCTTCGTCCTGGCGGCCGGCGGCGATCGCCCGCGCGGCCGCGGTGGCGCCGGTCATCGTGGTGATGCAGGGGATCCCCTGGCGGACCGCGGCGCTGCGGATCTCGTAGCCGTCGGCGCGGGCGCCGGAGCCGGTCGGGGTGTTGATCACCAGGTCGCACTGGCGCTTTCGCATCAGGTCGACGACGTGCGGGGAGCCCTCGCCGATCTTGTTGATCCGGGTCACCGGCACGCCCATCCGCTCGATCGCCTGGGCGGTGCCGCCGGTCGCGATCACCTCGAAGCCGAGGTCGTGGAAGCGGGCGGCGAGCTGGGTCGCGGCCGGCTTGTCGGTGTCGGTGACGGTGATGAAGACCGAGCCCTCGTCGGGCAGCACGGCGCCCGCCGCCGCCTGCGCTTTGCCGAACGCGGTCGGGAAGTCCGGGGCGATGCCCATCACCTCGCCGGTGCTCTTCATCTCCGGGCCGAGCACCGAGTCGGCGCCGGCGAAGCGGGCGAACGGGAGCACCGCCTCCTTGACGCTGACGTGCTCGGGCTGGCCCTCGGGCAGCTCCTGGTCGGCCAGCTTCTCGCCCAGCATCAGGCGGCAGGCGAGCTTCGCCAGCGGCACCCCGATCGCCTTCGAGACGAACGGCACGGTGCGCGAGGCCCGCGGGTTGGCCTCGATCACGTAGAGCTCGCCGGCGGCCACCCCGTACTGGATGTTGATCAGCCCGACGACGCCGAGCTCGAGCGCGATCCGCTCGCTGGTCGCGCGGATCTCGTCGAGCATCTCCTCGCCGAGACTGAGGGTCGGGATCACGCAGGCCGAGTCGCCGGAGTGCACGCCGGCCTCCTCGACGTGCTGCATGATCCCGGCGACGTAGGCCTGCTCGCCGTCGCAGAGCGCATCCACGTCGACCTCGATCGCGTTCTCGAGGAAGCGGTCGAGCAGCAGCGGGTGCTCCTGATCGGCCTTGACGTGCTGTTTCAGGTAGCCGGCGAGGTCCTCGGTCGAGTAACAGATCTCCATCGCCCGGCCGCCGAGCACGAACGAGGGGCGGACCAGCAGCGGGAAGCCGACCTCTTCGGCGACCGCGACCGCTTCGTCAGCCGAGAAGGCGGTCCCGTAGGGCGGGTGCTTGATCCCGAGCCGGCGCAGCAGGGCGCCGAACTGACCCCGGTCCTCAGCCAGGTCGATCGCGTCGACCGGGGTGCCGAGCAGCGGCACGCCCGCTTCTTCGAGCTGGCGGGCCAGCTTCAGCGGCGTCTGGCCGCCGAACTGGACGATCACGCCCTCCGGCCGCTCCTGCTCGCAGACCGCCAGCACGTCCTCGGCGGTCAGCGGCTCGAAGTAGAGCCGGTCGGAGGTGTCGTAGTCGGTCGAGACGGTCTC
>CAYXFL010000096.1:0-7305 GCA_964464285.1 uncultured Conexibacteraceae bacterium | reverse complement strand
GCGCTTGCGTTGGGAGGGGTCGGTGGTGTCCTTCGTACGAGCGGCGTTAGCGATTCGCCCAACTGCGCATCTCGGACGGCGCAGTGGCGACTCGGGCGAATTCGCCCAGCGAAGGTAGAAGGACACCACCGACCCCTCCGGCGGCAACCCTCGAAGCAGGTCGTCCTACGACTACGCGTCAGCCCCACCTATCCTGGGCCGATGACCACCGCCAAGGATGAACGATGAAACGAGCCGAGGCCCTGCGCCCGCTCTCGCGCGAGCACCAGGGCGCGCTGGCCGTTGCCAAGGTTCTCGTCGACGCCACCGACGCGGCTGTCGCGAGCGAGCGCTTCCTCTCCTTCTGGGAGGCCGACGGCCGCCGCCACTTCCGGATCGAGGAGGAGGTGCTGCTGCCGGGCTGGGCGCTCGCCGCCGAGGTCGACCGGGCCGGGGTCGAGCGGATGCTGCGCGAGCACCTGGAGATCCGCCGCGGAGCGCTGCGGCTGGCCGCCGGCGCCGCCGGGCTCGACGAGCTGCGGGCGCTCGGGAACCTGCTCCACGACCACGTCCGCTTCGAGGAGCGCGAGCTGTTCCCGCTGGTCGAAGCGGCGCTCGAGGCGGAGGAGCTGGAGCGGCTCGGCGCCGCGATCGACGCGGCCGAGTCGGGGTAAATCCCTCAATTCCGGTCCGAATTGCTAGTTTTCACACTCGGACTGTGAATTAAGCCCGGCGGCGGCCGGGCCGGACGGAAGGAATCAGAGATGGATGCCTCGCCAACGGCGACCACCGCGACCGCGATCCTCGAGGGGCTCGACGTCGACCACGACAAGCCGCAGCGGGGCAAGGGGGCGCCGGGCTCGCGCGAGAACCCGGAGCGGCTGCCGAACGTCCCCGGACAGGTGATCCCGGTCCTCGAAGACGAGTTCGAGGACTTCCGCTCCGAAGCGGGCGGGTTCCTGGCCGGCGAGCAGGGCGAGGAGACGTTCATCCCCTTCCGCCTCAAACAGGGCGTCTACGGCCAGCGCCAGGCGAACGTGCAGATGATCCGGGTGAAGCTGCCGTTCGGCGGCGTCTCGCCCGAGCAGATGGAGGCCTTCGCGGGCGCGATCGACCGCTGGGTGCCGCTGAAGAAGGGCCACATCACCACCCGCCAGAACATCCAGCTGCACCACGTGCCGCTCGCCGACGCGGCCGAGCTGATCTACGAGCTCGGCAAGGCCGGGCTCTCCTCCCGCGAGGGCTGCGGGAACACGGTCCGCAACGTCACCGCCGACCCCTACGCCGGCGTCGCCGCCGACGAGGTCTTCGACCCGACCCCCTACGCCGGCGCCTACGTCCGCTACTTCGTCCGCCACCCGGTCACCCAGGCGATGCCGCGCAAGTGGAAGACCGCCTTCTCGGCCTCGCCCGCCGATCGCGCGATCGTGCCGATCCACGACATCGGCTACATCCCGGTGATCCGCGAAGGCGAGCGCGGGTTCGAGGTCTGGGTCGGCGGCGGCACCGCGATCATGCCGCGGCTCGCCCACCGGATCTACGACTTCGTCGGCGCCGACGACGGCTCCTACCTGAAGGTCAACGAGGCGATCGTGCGGATCTTCGACCGCCAAGACTGGCTGCGCAAGAACCGGGCGCGGGCGCGGATCAAGGTCCTGCTCGACAAAATCGGCCCCGAGGCCTTCCGGGCGCTGGTCGACGAGGAGCTGGAGGGCGAGTGGGTCGCGGAGCACGACTACGCCGCCGAGCTGGAGCGGCTGCGCTTCGACGACGACGAGGAGGCGCGGGCCCCGGCGCCGGCCGCGGCCAGGGCGGAGGTCGAGACCGGCGCCGCCTTCGAGCTGTTCCGCGAGCGCAACGTGATCGCGCAGCGCCAGCCGGGCTTCTCGACGGTCGCGGTGAGGGTGGTCCGCGGCGACCTCACGCCGGCCCAGTTCCGTGGCCTGGCGGCGATCATGCGCCAGTTCTGCGGCGGCAACGCGCGCACCACGGTCGAGCAGAACCTGGTCCTGCGCTGGGTCCGCGACGAGCAGCTGCCGGAGGTCTGGGAGCGGCTGTGCGAGCTCGGCCTGGCGAGCGACGGCGCCGAGGAAATCGACGACGTGATCAGCTGCCCCGGCACCGACAGCTGCAAAATGGGGATCACCGCCTCGATGGGCCTCAACCGGGCGATCTCCGAGCGCCTCGAACGGATGCAGATCGTCGACCGGCTGACCCGGCGGATCCAGATCAAGATGAGCGGCTGCCCGAACGGGTGCGGCCAGCACCACATCGGCACGATCGGCTTCTACGGCGCCTCGCTGAAGGTCGGCGAGCGCCAGATGCCCGCCTACATCCCGCACATCGGCGGCAGCGCCGCCGGCGGCCAGGTCGCCTTCGGCCGCCGGCTCAAATCGCGCCTGCCGGCGAAGCGGGTGCCCGACGCGGTCGAGCGCTGGCTGCGCATGTACGAGAGCGAGCGCGAGGACGGGGAGCCGTTCGAGGCCTACGCCGAGCGGGTCGGCAACGGGCGCTTCGAAGCGGAGATCAAGCAGCTCACCCTGCCGACCGAGTTCAGCCTCGAGACGATGCAGGAGTTCATCGACTGGGACCGCTCGACCCCCTACGAAGTGATCCGCGGCGAGGGGGAGTGCGCGCTCTGAGCCCGGGGGCGCCGCCCCCCGCCGGCGCCTGATGGGGCAAACGCCCCATCGACCGGGGCGGGCCGGGTCGGCATGGTCTGATCCATGCCGATCTCCGCCTTCTCACCCGCCGATCCCGAACAGCAGCGCCTCCCGAACAAGCGGCCCGTGCCGCGCGCGATCCTCACCCGCGCCGACGAGCGGGCGATCCGCGCCGACCTCGAGCGCCTGCGCGCCGAGGCCGGCGGCGAGCTGGTCGAGCGGCTGCGCGAGGCGCGCGAGTTCGGCGGCACCAAGGAGAACGACGAGTATCTGCAGATCCAGGAGGAGGAGGCGGTGCTCGCCTCCCGCATCCACCGGCTGGAGAGCCTGCTCGAGGTGGCTGAGATCGTCGAGAGCGAGGCCGGCCCCGCCGACGTGGTCGCGCTCGGCACGGTCGCCGAGGTCAGGAACCTGACCTCGGGAGCGGTGCGCGAGCACCGGCTCACCGGCGGCTTCGCGCTCGACGGCGCGGCCGACGTCTCGGTCAACTCACCGGTCGGCCAGGCGCTGCTCGGGGCCTCGCCGGGCGACCGGGTCGCGGTCGATCTGCCCAACGGCAGGTCGGTCGAGCTCGAGGTGCTGAGCGTCAGGCACGACTCGCCTACGGCTCGACCAGGCCCCGCTTGATCGCGTAGCGCGTCAGCTCCACCCGGTTGCGCAGGCCGAGCTTCTCGAGGATGTTGTCGCGGTGCCGGTTGACGGTGCTGGGCGCGATCTTCAGGGTGGCGGCGATCTGGCTGCTGGTCAGGCCCTCCGCGATCAGCTTGGTGACTTCGAGCTCACGCGGGGTGAGCGGGTCGGTCGGCACCTCCTCGCCGCGCGAGGCGCGCTGGAGGTAGTCCCTGACCAGCGCCGAGGCTGCCTCCGGGTAGATGAACGGCTCGCCGCGCAGCGCCGCCCGGCAGGCCTCGATCAGGTCGCGGTTGGCCGCCGACTTGAGCACGTAGCCGGAGGCGCCGGCCTTCAGCGCCTCGAAGAAGTACTGCTCGGAGTCGTGGACCGAGAGCATCAGCGTGCGCAGCCCGGGCGCCCGCCGGCGCAGCTCGACCGCCACCTGGAGCCCGGTCAGGCGCGGCATCGAGACGTCCAGGACGGCGAGGTCGAGCGGTGTCGAGAGCGCCAGCTCGAGCGCCTTCGCCCCGTCGCCGGCCTCGGCGACGACCCGCAGGTCCGGCACCGATTCAAGCACCAGCCCGAGGCCGTGACGGACCAGCTCGTGATCGTCGGCGAGCAGGATCCTCGCCCGCAGCGGGACCGGCATCAGCCTCGCTCCAGCGGGATCGTCAGCGTGACCGCGGCGCCGCCGCCGTCGCCGGACCCGATCGTCAGCTCACCGCCGGCGAGCAGCGCCCGCTCGCGCATGCCCTCGATGCCGATCGCGCCGGGGCCGGGCGGCGCCGAGATGCCGCGGCCGTCGTCGCAGACGACCAGCCGCAGCCGGCCCTCGTCGTACCCGAGCTCGATCCGGCAGGAGCCGGCGCCGGAGTGGCGCAGCACGTTCGTGAGCGCCTCTTGGGCGACCCGGTAGACGACCAGCTCGACCTCTTCGGACATCGGCGGCAGCGCCCCGGAGAGCTGCCGCTCGACCTCGATTCCGCTCTGCCTGGCGGCCCGCGAGCCGAGCGCGATCAGCGCGTTGACCAGCCCGAGGTCGTCGAGCGCCTCCGGCCGCAGTTCGCGGGCGATGCGGCGGATCTCGTCCAGCGTGTCGTGCACCTGCAGGGCGAGTGCCGTCATCTGCTCGCGCTCGGCGCCGTCGCGCAGGGCGGCGGTGCGTTCGACCTCGAGGGCTACCGCGGTCAGGGTCTGCCCGGCCTCGTCGTGCAGGGCGCGGGCGATCCGGCGGCGCTCCTGCTCCTGCGCGGTGAGCGCGGCGCGGGAGCCGGCGCGGCGCTCTTCGCGCAGGCGGCTGAGCATCGTGTTGAAGGCGTTCGTGAAGGCCTTCAGCTCGGGGACCTCCTCGGCGGGGTCGATCTCGATCGACCAGTGCCGGGCCAGGTCGACGCTCTCCATCCGCCGCGCCAGCCGGCTCAGCGGCGCCAGCGCGTGGCGGACGTAGAGGACGTTGAGCGCGAGCAGGGCGAGGAAGGCGGCGAGCAGGACCGCCAGCTCGCCGATCCGGATCGGGGCGCTGACCGTGACCGGGGTCACGATCAGCAGGACCAGGATCAGCGTCAGCAGGGCCGTGGTCGAGACCAGCAGGCGCTCGACCAGGGTGAGGCGGCGGATCGCGCGGCTGCGCGGCGCTCGCCCGTCGTCTCGCGGCGGGGGCATTCCACCAGGATGGAGGACCCGGGCCGCCGGGGCTATGGGTCGAAATGCTCAGTTCGCGGTTTGGGACCGGCCGGCGGTTCCTGCCGCTAGGCCGCGAGGACCGCGGCGAGCACCAGCAGGACCAGCGTCAGCGCGGCGATCGCGGTCGCGATCAGGACCCCGTCCCAGGGGTGGTCACGGAGCAGCAGCGCGCCGCTGGCCAGGGCGACCAGCAGGGCGACGCTGCCGACGACGCCGTAGCGGCGCCCGAGGGCGCGGAGCAGCTCGACCCGCTCGGCGGGGGAGAGGCCGCGGTGATCAACCTTCCTTCTCCTTGTAGTAAGCGGCGTTGATCTCGATGTACTTGGCCCAGTGGGCGCCGACCATGTCTTCCGGGGTGATCGCGTCGACCGGGCAGGCCTCGACGCAGGCGTCGCAGTCGATGCACTCGTCGGGGTCGATGTAGAGCTGGTCGTGCTGGTCGAAGTCGGGCTCGTCCGGGGTCGGGTGGATGCAGTCGACCGGGCACACCTCGACGCAGGAGGTGTCCTTGGTTCCGATACAGGGCTCATTGATCACGTAGGCCATGCGGTCCTCCGTCGAGGGCGGCTAATTTTCACACTGTCGATGTGAAAAATATCAGGCCGGGCGCGAGACCTCGACCCGGCAGCCGGCCCGCTCGGGGTCGTGCGGCTCGAACTCGGTCAGCTCCGCCTCGGGGTCGAGCCGTTCGAGCAGCCCCGCCGTGATCCCGCGGTGCAGGGTGCAGACGACCTCCTGGTTCATCCGCACCGCGTCGCGGTAGGGGCAGTTGCGCAGGGCGCACTCGAAGCCGCCGTCCTCGCGGCGCGCGAGCGCCGGCTGGAAGCCGAGCGCCGCGATCGCCTGGCGGAAGCTCTCGACCGGGTCCTCGCCGGCGTCGCCGGCCAGCTCGGCGCCGATCTCCCGGCCCGCCCGCTCGACCTCGCGCAGGCGGGTGCGCGTCGCCGGGATCGCCTTCGCCAGCCAGCCGGCGAGGTCGGCGTAGGCGCGGGGGCGCTGGCCGCCGGGGTTGGCGTCGGCGGAGATCGACCAGCTGTCGCGCGGGCGTCCCTGGCCGCCGCGCAGCTGGCTGCGGGTGACGAAGCCGCCCTCCTCGAGCCGCTCGAGGTGGCGGCGGACGCCGTTGGGGTGCAGGCCGAAGTTGGCGGCGATCTCGTCGGTCGACTGCGGGGCCCGGCGTTCGACCAGGAAGGAGAAGATCTGCGCCCTGGTCGGCTGGGCCAGCGGATCCTCGGGGCTGTAGGGCAAATCCATGACCGGGCGCAAGCCTTTCACACGGGATTGGCGGGCAGCGAAGGTGCCTCTGCTAATTTTCCCACATCAAGTGTAAAAACTCCTCATGGAGCGGCATCAGCGGTGCCGAGCTGGCGGCCCGGTGGACGCGCGGGGGGGTCGGGACGCTCGCCGGGGCCGCCTTCGGGTTCGGCCTGGTCGTCGCCCTGCGGGCGATCTCCGGCCTGTCGATCTGGCAGACCGAGCAGACCGGGTACCCGCACGTGGTGGTCCCCGTGATCACCGGGGCGATCGGCTTCCTGGTCGGCTTCGGGGCGCTGACCTACTGGATCAAGTGGGCGCTCGGGGCGCCCACCGAGCCCGACGACCACGCCGAGCACGGTGCCGCCAGCTGGCGCGACTACTTCAGCTTCAACACCGACCACAAGGTGATCGGCGTCCAGTACATCGTCACCACCTTCGGCTTCTTCTTCGTCGGCGGCCTGCTGGCGATGCTGGTGCGCGCCGAGCTCGCCCAGCCCGGCACCCAGATCGTCGACGCCAACACCTACAACTCGCTCTTCTCCGCCCACGCCGCGGTGATGATCTTCCTCTTCGTGATCCCCGTCTTCGCCGGGATCGCGAACTACGTCCTGCCGCTGATGATCGGCGCGCCGGACATGGCCTTCCCGCGCCTCAACGCGCTCAGCTTCTGGCTGCTCGCCCTCGCCGGCGTCATCTTCATGGGCAGCTTCCTGGTTCCCGGCGGCTCCTTCGACGCCGGCTGGACCGGCTACGCGCCGCTCTCGACCGGGGCGCCGCTGGGGCAGTCCTTCTTCAACGTCGGGGTCCAGTTCGCCGGCTTCTCCTCGATCCTCGCGGCGCTCAATTTCCTGGTCACGATCATCACCATGCGGGCGCCGGGGATGACCTTCTGGCGGATGCCGCTGCTGGCCTGGGCCAACCTCGCCACCTCGCTGCTGGTGATCGCGGCGACGCCGTTCATCGCCGGGGTGCAGCTGATGGTGCTGTTCGAGCGGCTCCTGCACACCAACTTCTTCGACTTCGCGGCCGGCGGCGACGTGGTCAGCTACCAGCACATCTTCTGGTTCTACTCGCACCCAGCCGTCTACATCATGATCATCCCCGGCTTCGG
>CAYXFL010000095.1:3483-7361 GCA_964464285.1 uncultured Conexibacteraceae bacterium | reverse complement strand
TCTCCTTGCGTCCAGCCGGGCCAGGAGCCACACCTACCTGCCGAAGTGGGTGTGGCTCCTGGCCCGGCCTCGGACGGCCGCCACCCCAGCCCCGGTGTTTCGCCGACCCCTCCTAGACCGGCAGCTGCCTGCCGCCGGCGAAGTCGGTGGCACCACGCAGGTAGAGCCAGAAGGCCGCATCGGCGAGCGACTGGGCGTCGTTCGCCGCGCCCGGCGCCACGTCGAGCGCCACCTGCTGGCACCAGTCGGTTCCCTCGCCGTAGGCGTCGGCCAGCTCGGCGGCGCTGAAGGTGGCCCCGACCCGGCGCCGCAGCTCGTCGCGGATCACGTCGACGACGCGGTCGGCGATCGGCCGCTCCCGCGGGTCGGTCAGTGCCTGCAGCTCGCGCCACCCCTCCTCCCACTGAAACAGCGCGTTCTCGAGCGGATAGGACATCGCCGCGAGGTTACCCGGCCGGCAGCGCCGGCTCAGGAGGGCGGCGTGTCGGGGACCTCGAAGAGCGGCGCGTTGGCGCCGTCGCAGCCGGCCGGATCGAGCCGGCCGGTGACATCCCAGACGGTGACCGGGCCGCTGCGCAGGACCGGCTCGACCGCGCCGGAGCCGCGCAGCCAGCGCGCCTCCGGCGAGGAGACGGGCTCGCTCGGGTGGAGGAAGTTGAGGAAGGGCGAGGTGACCAGGTAGTCGAGGTCGGCGCGGTTGACGGCAGCGCGGAAGCCGGCGCATGTGGAGATCGCGTTGAAGGCCCCGTGTGGGCCGCGGGCGCCGAGGTAGATCACTTCGTTGGAGAGGTCGGTGCCGTAGAAGCCATAGCCGGCGAAGCCGGCGGTGGTGCCGGCGAGGCCGATGCGGGCGTCCTCCACCCCGCGCGCCCAGCGGTAGGCGGGATCGAGGTCCATGCCGGGGATCTGCTTGTCCTTGGCGCCCGCGTTGGCAAAGCGCGAGTCGAGGTAGTGGCGCTGGACCGGGTAGCCGATCGCGACCAAGGCGAAGGCGAGCGCCGCGAGGGCGCCGACGAGAAGGCCGCGCGAGGCGCCGCGCTGGCGCGCCAGCAGGATCGCCGCGGGCGCGCCGACGAGCAGCACCGCCAGCAGCAGCGCGAACGGCCGCGAGGGGTCGCGGAGCGCCTCGTCGGGCCGGTCGGTGACGAGGAAGACGAGCACCAGGGCCGCGAGCAGCGCCCACTGGCGGCGCGGCGGGTCGAGCGCCCGCGGCAGCGGCACCAGGGCGAGGGCGACGAGCAGGGCGGGGACGACGAAGCGGACGTTGATCGCGAAGCCGACCGGTTCGCCCTCGGCGCCGGCGGCGCTGAGCGGCGTGAACAGGTAGGCGAGCATGCCGAAGAGGGCGACCGCCCCCGCGGCGCGCACGACCCTGTCCCGGCCGGCGACGAGCGCCCACAGAGCCGCCACGACCGCGCCGCCGACGACCAGCGGCCAGAGCGCCCCGAAGGCGTCGTGCAGGCCCGGGCCGAAGTACTGGCTCCAGACGCCGGTGTCGGTCGCGTAGTGGGCGATGTTGAAGTCGGGCCGGCCGATCTGCAAACGCTCGGGGTGGGGCAGCGAGATCGGCCCGAGGCGCTCCACCGCCGGCAGCGGGTTGCCGGCGGCGACGAGGTTCCTCAGGTACCAGAACCCGCCGCCGAGCAGGGCCGGCACGAACCACCACACCGCCGCCGCCTGGCGCCGCCCCCGCGGCGCCAGCACCAGCACCGCGACGCTCAGCGCCGCCGCCATCGCCAGCACCGTCACCTTCGTCCCCGCCGCCAGCCCCACGGCCAGCCCGGCAACCCCCAGCGCCCACCCCGGGCTGAGACGCTCGCGGCGGTTCCAGGCCTCGACCAGGATCGCGATCGCGACGAGGAAGAGGGCGGCGGCCATCAGGTCGTTCTTGGCGGCGCCGGGCTCACGCACGACCAGGGTGTGGCACTCGAGCAGGATCGCGACCGCGACCACGCTGAGGTGGCCCTTGCCGTAGGGACGCCCGATGCACCAGGCGGCGAGGAAGGCGACCGCGAGCCAGCCGAAGTTGAGGAAGAGCGAGAGCGTGTCGCGCTCGGTGAGGGCGATGCCGACCGCGTGCAGGAGCTCGGAGCCCTGCGGGTAGAACCAGTTCGTGAAGACGGTGTCGGTGTGCCACATCCCGGTTAGGGAGTGGTGCTGGACCATCTCGACCGAGAACGGCTGGTGGTACCAAAGCGAGTCAAAGTTGAAGATGCCCCGATCCAGAGCGTGGTCGGTGGTGATTGCCCAGTCGAAGGCGACAAGTCCGACTACTGCGAGCGTGACCAGCCAGACGAGCGGTCCCGGGCCGGCGGGTCCCCCCCCGGGTGGGGGGGCTTGCGGGCGGTGCATCGCTCCGTCCTCAGCCCCCCCACCCGGGTCACCCACCGGCAGGAACCACGTCGCAAGGCCCACCAGAATCGAGGCGGCGATCAGGGTTCCGGCGTAGAAAAGACCCACGGATCCGAGGAGCTGTGAGATCCAGGTGAGCAGCGCTACCGCGACGACGATCTCGACGAGGCGGGCTGGTGGGCCGCTCCATCCAGCTAAGAAGCGCTGGCGGAGGCGGTAGGCGGCGAAGCCGAGGAAGCCGGCTACCAGGGCTACTTTGAGGGCGCCGAGGAGGTAGCAGCCGAGGTCAAGCATCGGCGGGGGGACGGGCGGGGATTAGTTGTTGAGGCCGCGGATCACGACGGGGCGCTCGCCTTCTTCGACCAGGCCGAGGCTGCGGGCGCGGCGTTCGATCACGATCTGGTCGCCGGCCGACTGGACGCGCTTGTGGAGCATCGTGTTCTCCGCCTGCAGCTCGTGCAGCTGCTCTTTCGCCCCGCTGGTCGCGGTGTAGGTCTTGACCAGGTCGATCGCGGGGTTCAGGTACGAGTAGAGGACGGCGGCGAGCACCAGGGTGAGGGCGACGCGGCCGACGCGGTCCCACTTGATCCGGCTGGCGCCGCGGCGCGGCGCCGGGCGCCGGCCGGGGCGCCGACGGGTGGGAGCCGGCCGGCGGCTGGCCTGGGCGCGTGCTGCCATGCCCGGTCCTTTGCGGCCGGGCTGCGCATTCCTTCATTTATGAGCGGCGCTGAACAAATGCCTGCAGGCCGGGGAAGCGGGCCGAATCGCCGAGCTCCTCCTCGATCCGCAGCAGGCGGTTGTACTTGGCGACGCGATCGGAGCGCGAGGGCGCCCCGGTCTTGATCTGGCCGGCGCCGGTGGCGACCGCGAGGTCGGCGATCGTCGTGTCCTCGGTCTCGCCGGAGCGGTGCGAGATCACCGCGGTGTAGCCAGCGTCGATCGCCGTGCGGATCGCCTCGAGGGTCTCGCTGAGCGTGCCGATCTGGTTGACCTTGACCAGGATCGAGTTGCCGACCCCGAGCTCGATGCCGCGGCGCAGCCGCTCCGGGTTGGTGACGAAGAGGTCGTCGCCGACCAGCTGCACCCGCTCGCCGAGCTTTTCGGTCAGCAGCTTCCAGCCCTGCCAGTCCTCCTCGTCCATGCCGTCCTCGATCGAGACGATCGGGTAGCGCGAGCAGGCGTCCTCCCAGTAGGAGGCCATCTCCTCGGGCGAGAGGCTGCGGTGCTCGTGCTCGAGCACGTAGGCGCCGTTCTCGTAGACCTCGCTGGTCGCCGGGTCGAGGGCGATGAAGACGTCGGTGCCGGGGGTGTAGCCGGCCGCCTCGATCCCGGCGACGACCGCCTGCAGGGCGGCCTCGTTGGACTCGAGGTTGGGCGCGAAGCCGCCCTCGTCGCCGCCCGCGGTCGAGTGGCCGGCGGCGGAGAGGGTCTTCTTCAGCGCGTGAAAGACCTCGGCGCCGACCCGCAGGCACTCGGAGAAGCTCTCCGCACCGGCGGGGACGACCATGAACTCCTGGAAGTCGACC
>CAYXFL010000095.1:0-3473 GCA_964464285.1 uncultured Conexibacteraceae bacterium | reverse complement strand
TGTCGGCGTGGGCGCCGCCGTTCAGCACGTTCATCATCGGCACCGGCAGCAGGCTCGGCTGCTCGCCGCCGTAGAGCCCGGCGAGGTAGGCGTAGAGCGGCTGGCCGGCGTCGGCCGCCGCCGCCTTGGCGACCGCGAGCGAGACGCCGAGCAGCGCGTTGGCGCCAAGCCGTCCCTTGTTCGGGGTGCCGTCGAGCTCGATCATCTTCGCGTCGAGGCCGGCCTGGTCGGTGGCCTCGAAGCCCTTCAGCGCGGCAGCGATCTCGCCGTTCACGTTGGCGACCGCGGTGCCGACGCCCTTGCCGGCCCAGGCGCTGCCCCCGTCGCGCAGCTCGACCGCCTCGAACTCGCCGGTCGAGGCGCCGGAGGGGACCGCGGCGAGGCCGCGGGCACCGGACTCGAGCTCGACCTCGACCTCGACCGTCGGGTTGCCGCGCGAATCGAGGATCTGGCGCGCGTGGATGGAGGTGACCGCACTCACGGGGGCGCCAGTCTATTCACAGCCGCGACGGAGGCGCGGCGAGCTATTCGGCGGCCGGGGGGACGCCTTCGGGGAGCAGTTCCCCACCGGCGGGCGCTTCGTCGCCACCGACCGGCACCGGGCGCTGCGGCCGCCGTTCGCCTTTCGGCTGCAGGAGCGAGACCGAGCCGGGCATCGCCGGCGAGATCGAGGTCACCGGCGCCGGGCAGGCGGCCGCCGGAGTTTTCGGGTTGGCTTCGTAGCAGGCCGGGTCGGCGCCGCTCGGACGGCCGTTGCCCTTGAAGTTCGAGCACCGCTGCACCTCGAAGCCGGCCGCGCAGATCGTCCGCGATTCCCACTTGCTCTGGTAGTTGGCGACGAACCTTTCGAAGAAGGCTTCCTGCGTCTGCTGCTGCAGCGTGCTGCTGATCTGGGCGCGCGCCTCGCCGAGCGTCTGGACTTTCTCCGGGTTCAGTTTCGTAACCGAGATCAGGGTGAAGTTGCCCTGGTATTTGATCGGGCCGACGAGCTCGCCGGTGGCGCTCTCGAAGACCGCTTTTTTGAGCGGGCCGGCGGTCGCCAGAAGTTCTTCGGTGAGGCCCTGCTGGAGGCCGCCGTTGGCTTTCGTCGTCGGATCGGACGAGTATTTCTGGGCGACTTTTTTCCAGTCGGCGTCGGTCGCGGCTTTTTCGAGCGCGGCCTTCGCGGCTTCGATTTCCGCTTTGTCTTTGTTGGTGATGATGCGCACGTCACGACTCGGTTTGGTCGTGAACTGCGTCGACTTGGCCGCCTCGTAGTAATCCTCGATTTCGGCGTTGCTCGGGGTGCCGGCTTTGGCGTTCACCTTCTCGGTGATCTGGTTGCTCAGCACCTGCAGCTCGACCCGCTTGTCGACGTCGGCCTGGGTCATTTTCGACGTTTCGAGGAATTCTTTGTACGAATCCGGGGTCGGGAAGTTCTGCTCTTTGATTTTCTCGAGTTCTTCGGTGATCTGTTTGCGCGTTGCGGAGATGTCCATTTCTTCCGCCTCGCCGCGAATCCAGATGAAGTCGAGGAGTTCGCCCAGCGCCGCGGACTTCAGTTCTTCGTAACGGGTGGTGCCCTCTTTCGGCGGTTTTTTCAGGCCGCCCTGGAGCGCCTGCTGCACCACGGCGCGTTTGAAGTCCGCTTCGCTGACGGTGTTGGCGCCCTCGGGGCCTTCTTCGACCAGCGCGACGTCGCCCTCCGGGACGCTCTCGCGGCCGATCCCCTGGGCGATCGCGAAGCCGAGGAAGAGCACGACGAAGAGCGCGCCGAACACAATCAGTGCCAGCCGCTGCAAGCCTGCCTTCCTACCCGTCTGCCCCGGTTTCGCTCCCACGCAGCCGGCAGCATAGACAAATCGGCTAAGCGTTTGCTGAATACGTGCGCGGTTGGGCGGCTCAGGCCGCCGCGGCCTCGGTCTGGCGCTGGGCCTCGCGCAGGCCGTTGGCGAGGTCGAGGACCGCCGCCAGGCGCTCGTCGGGATCGCCGGCGACGCGCAGCGCCGCGGTCTGCTCGCGCCATTCGTAGAGCGCGCCCTCGACCTGCTCGGAGAGGATCCCGGCCGCCTCGGAGTCGAGCTCGACCCCGGTGACGCTGAGCTTGCCGCCGCGGAACTCGACGCTGCGCGCCCCCGCCAGGCCGAGCTCGATCCGCGCCTGCTGCAGCTTCAGCAGGTTCTCCGCCTGGTCCGGCAACGGCCCGAAGCGGTCGGCGAGCTCGTCGCGGATCGCCCGCAGCTGACCCGGCTCGCGGGCGGCGACGATGCGGCGGTGGACGTCGATCTTGGCCGCCTCGAAGGGGACGAAGCTGGCCGGCAGGTAGGCGTCGACCGGGACGTCGAGGCGGACCGGCTCCGGCACCTCGACCCGCTCCTCCCCCTCTCCCTGAGCCGCCGCGGCCTCGGCCACCGCCTCGTCGATCATCTGGCAGTAGAGCTCGAAGCCGACCGCGGCGACGTGGCCGGACTGCTCGTCGCCGAGCAGGTTGCCGGCGCCGCGGATGTCGAGGTCGCGCATCGCGATCCGGAAGCCGGAGCCGAGCTCGGTGTGGTCGGCGAGGGTCGAGAGCCGCGCCGCCGCGTCCTCGGTCAGCGCCTCCGCCGAGGGGTAGAGCAGGTAGGCGAAGGCGCGCTCGCGAGAGCGCCCGACCCGGCCGCGGATCTGGTAGGCCTGCGAGAGGCCGAGCTGGTCGGCGCGCTCGACGATCAGGGTGTTGGCGTTGGGGATGTCGAGGCCGGACTCGATGATCGTCGTCGTCACCAGGCAGTCGGCTTCGCCGCGCAGGAAGGTGAGCATCGTCTCCTCGAGCTGGTGCTCGTCCATCTGCCCGTGCGCTTCGACGAAGCGGGCGCCAGGGACCAGCGCCCGCAGCCGCTCGGTCGTCTCCGGCAGCGAATCGATCCGGTTGTGCAGGAAGAAGGCCTGGCCCTTGCGCTCGAGCTCGCGGCGGATCGACTTCGCGACCAGGTCCTCGTCGAACGGGCCGACGTAGGTGCGGACCGGGCGCCGGCCCTCCGGCGGGGTCTCGATCACCGAGATGTCGCGCAGGCCGGCGAGGCTCATCTGCAGGGTGCGCGGGATCGGCGTCGCCGAGAGCGCCAGCACGTCGACCTTCAGTTTCAGCTGGCGCAGCAGCTCCTTCTGCTTGACCCCGAAGCGCTGCTCCTCGTCGACGATGACCAGGCCGAGGTTCTTGGCCCGCACGTCGCGGGAGAGCAGCCGGTGGGTGCCGATCAGGACGTCGACCTTGCCCGCCTCGAAGTCGGCCAGCACCGCTTTCGTCTCCGCCGCCGAGCGCAGGCGGGAGACGCCCTCGACCCGGAACGGGAGGTCGGCGAGCCGCTCTCGGAAGGTGCCGAAGTGCTGCTGGGCGAGGATCGTGGTCGGGACCAGGATCATCACCTGGAGGCCGTCGGAGGCGGCCTTGACCGCAGCCCGCAGCGCCACCTCGGTCTTGCCGAAGCCGACGTCGCCGCAGACCAGCCGGTCCA
>CAYXFL010000094.1:0-7789 GCA_964464285.1 uncultured Conexibacteraceae bacterium | reverse complement strand
GCAGAGGGGTGCCCGACCCCTCCCCCGAAACCCCCCGACCAGGGCCGTCCCTAGGGCTAGCCGCCGAAGGAGGCGACCGCGGCGGCTACGGCGTCGAGCTCGGCGTCGGTGATCGCCGGGAAGACCGGCAGCGAGACGATCTCCTGCGCGAGCTGCTCGGCGGCCGGGAGGCTGCCGGGGCCGAGGCCGAGGTCGGCGTAGGCCGGCTGCAGGTGGATCGGGGTGGGGTAGTGGATCGCGCTGGCGACGCCGCGAGCGGCGAGGTGCTCGCGCAGGGCGTCGCGCTCCGGGGAGCGGGCGACGAAGAGGTGGAAGACGTGGTCGCCGTCGGCCGGCGGGGCGGCGGGGGGGACGACGGCGGTGCCGGCCAGGGCCGCGGTGAGGGCGGCGCCTGCCTGGCGGCGGCGCTCGATCGCCTCGTCGAGGCGGCCCAGCTTGCGCTCGAGGATCGCCGCCTGCAGCGCGTCGAGGCGGTCGGTGCGGGCGGGCAGCTCGTGGTGGTGCCGGGTGCCCTCGCCGTGCGAGCGCAGCAGGCGCAGGCGCTCGGCCAGGGCCGGGTCCTCGCAGGTGATCGCGCCGCCGTCGCCCCAGGCGCCGAGGTTCTTGGTCGGGTAGAAGCTGAAGCAGCCGGCGTCGGCGAGCGAGCCGGCCGGGCGGCCACGGTAGCGGGCGCCGTGCCCCTGGCAGGCGTCCTCGATGACGAAGATCCCGCGCGCCCGGCAGAGCTCGACCAGCGGGTCCATCTCGACCGTGCGCCCGTAGAGGTGGACCGGGATCACGCAGCGGGTGCGCGGCGTCAGCGCCGCGGCGACGATCTCGGCGGTGATCACCGCGGTCTCGGGGTCGACGTCGACCAGGCGCGGGGTCGCGCCGGCGGCGCTGACCGCCTCGGCGGTGGCGATGAAGCTGTTGGTCGGCACGATCACCTCGTCGCCGAGCCCGACGCCGAGCCCGCGCAGGGCCAGCTCCAGCGCCGCGGTCCCGGAGGAGACGCCGACGGCGTGCCCGCTCCCGCACCAGTCGGCGAAGGCCCGCTCGAAGGACTCGACCTCGGCCCCGAGCGTGAAGGCGGAGCGGCCGGCGACGTCGGCGACCACACCCAGCAGCTCCTCGAGCAGCGCCGGGTCGGCGTTGTCGAGCCGCGTGAACGGGACCTCGACGGCGCTCGGCGCCGCTCCCGGCGCGCTCACGCGGTCACCTTCGAGCCGTCGATGTCGGCCAGCGCGGCGGGGATCTCCTTGCGCGAGTGGACGCCGAGCTTGGTGAAGATCGAGGCGGTGTGGCTCTTGATCGTGCTCTCGGCGAGGTACAGCCGCTCGGCGATCTCGGCGTTGGTGAGCCCCTTGCGGAGCAGCGCGAGGACCTCGCTCTCGCGGTGCGAGAGGGTCGGCCGGCCGAGCCCCGCCCGCACCTCGCGCGGTACCACCGAGTGGCCGACGGCGACGCCGCGGACGGCGGCGGCGATGCTGCGCTCCAGCTCCGCCTCGAAGACGACCCCGTCGGCGCCGGCGTCGAGCGCGCGCCGCGTCCCGGTGCCGGTGGTTCGCGGCGAGACGACGACGATCCCGGCGTTGCCCGCCGCGCGGCGCAGGCGCCGCAGCGACGTGACCTCGTGGGTGGAGTCGAGGTTGCAGGGGAAGACGAGGACGGAGTCGGCCGGCGGCGCCTGGCCGGCGAGGGCCTCGGGCCCGCCGAGCTCGGCGACGGCGATGCCCTCCTCTGCGAGGGCGGCGCTGAGCCGGGTGCGCATTGCGCTGTCGGTGGCGATCACCAGGGCGCGCGGGCCTTCGCCCGCGGCTCGCTGATCGGCCCCCTGCGGTGGCTTGACGTCCATCGGATAAAGAACGGGCGTGACAGGCGCCAGCTTTCGCGCCTGCTTGCGGTCGAAGGGATGCAAGCTCGCCTGCCGGCGCCCGTTGGTTCACCGTGAGCACCGAGCTGAGCGCGCCGGCCAACGACGCCCCGCACCGCCTGATCGACGACGTCCGCTTCGGAGCGGAGGTCGTCGTGCACTCGTTCACCAACCTCTACGGCTGCCGGATCGGCGCCCGCTCGCGGATCGGCACCTACGTCGAGGTCCAGCGCGGCGCCGAGATCGGCGCCGCCTGCAAGATCCAGAGCCACACCTTCGTCTGCGACGGGGTGCGGATCGGCGACGAGGTCTTCGTCGGCCACGGCGTCACTTTCGTCAACGATCGCTTCCCGCGCGCGACCAGCGCCTCCGGCGACCTGCAGACCGAGGACGACTGGGAGCTGCTCGAGACCACGGTCGAGCGCGGCGCCTCGATCGGCTCCGGCGCGACGATCCTCGGCGGCGTGCGGATCGGCGCCGGCGCCACCGTCGGCGCCGGCGCCGTGGTCACCAAGGACGTCGCCCCCGGTGCGGTCGTCGCCGGCAACCCGGCCCGGCCGTTGCGCTAGGCGGGACGGGGTGCTTCGAGGGGTGCCGCCGGAGGGGTCGGAAGTTCCGTGGCTGACGAGTCTGCGTGGTCGGGGCTCGGACGGGGCCCTAAGCCGCCACCGCGGCCGGGACCGCGGCCGGTTCGCGGCGGGCGACGACGATGAACTCGTGCTCGTTGGTCTCGGCGGCGAGCACCTCGAGCGGCAGCTCGAAGTGCTCGCGGCAGTGGGAGAGCAGGGCGAGGAACGAGCTCAGGGTGAAGGTGTGGAAGTGGATCGAGTAGTCCTCGGCCTCCAGCTGGGCCGCGCGCCGAGCCACCTCGCCCTCGGGCACGTCGATCGCCAGCTCGCACCATTCCTCGTAGTGGCCGGACCGCGAGCCCAGCGGGCCCTGCTCGTGGTCGCGGACCAGGTGCTCGATCGTGGTCTCCTCGCGGTCGCGGTCGAGGTTGGTGCGGCGGCGGTCCGGGGCGGCCAGGTAGAGCACGCCGCCGGGGCGGATCACCCGCGCGTAGGAGAGCAGCGTGCGGATCGGGTCCTGGCAGTGCTCGATCAGGTGGTTGGCGACGACGAAGTCGACCGAGCTCGCTGGGACCGAGCCGAGCGTCTCGCCGTCGTCGATCAGGTCGGGCCGGATCAGGTCGTACTCGTTCAGCTCCGGGTAGTGGGCGCGCAGCTCCTCGACCCCCATCCGGTCGACGTAGCGGGCGCGGGCGCCGCGCGGCAGCGGCAGCGCCAGGTGCAGGGCGCCGATCTCGAGCCCGTCGCCGCGCAGGTAGCGGCCGGAGAGGCGCCGGCGGACCGCGGCGTGGCGCCGCTCCGCCGGCAGGACCACCCGGCGCACGGCGTCCTTCGCTCGCCTGCTCTTGCGGCGCACGACGTCGTTCATGCCCAGTGAACGGCCCCGGGCGGCCGCTTCTTGCGGCTCAGGCGACGATCGTCAGCGCGCCCGGGTCGACCCCGAGCTCGACCCGCGTGCGCTCGCCGATGTAGTCGCCGTCGACCTGGACCGGGAAGCCGCGGGTGGCGCCCTCCTTGTCCTCGGAGATCGAGGTCACGGTGGCGAGCGAGACGTCGTCGAAGTGGGTCACCTGCTTGTGGCCGGCGGCGGTGCGGGTCTCGCTGAACAGGCGCGGGACCAGGGTCGGCATGTCGCGCTGCGCGGCCCGCTTCAGCACCGCCAGCGAGAGCGTCCCGTCGTCGATCCCGATCCCCTCGCAGACCCGGATCGGCCGGTTGCCGAAGTAGGTCAGCGGGTCCGAGTTCTGGGCGATCGCGGTGATCCCCTCGACCGCCGTGCCGCCGGTCTCGACCCGCACCCGGGTCGCCCGCAGCAGGTACTTGCGGAAGAAGCTCGAGACCCCGGCCCAGCTGTAGTAGTACGGCCCGGCCTTCGACTTCAGGCGCGGGTTCTCGTCGACCCGCTTGACCACGGTCGCGTCGATCCCGACCCCGCAGGCGAACACGAAGCGGCGCTGGTCGACCCGGCCGAGGTCGATCTTGCGCGGAGCCCACTCGTCGGCCAGCGAGAGCAGATGCTCGGTCGCGTCGACCACGTCGTTGGGGATGCCCAGCGTGCGGCAGACCACGTTGGTCGAGCCGCCCGGCAGCATCGCCACCGGCAGGTCGGTCCCCGCCAGCCCGTTGGCGACCTCGTTCAGCGTCCCGTCGCCGCCGAAGGCGACGACCACGTCGTAGCCGCCGTCGATCGCCTGCCGCCCGATCTCGGTCGCGTGGTTCTGCGCCTCGGTCGCCACCGCCTCGACCTCGAACCGCCCCTGCAGCGCGTAGACGACCAGGTTGCGCAGCCGGTCGGAGACCGTCGTCGCGTACGGGTTGACGATGATCAGCATCCGCTTCTTGGCGGGCTTGCGGTGGCGACGGTGGGGGAGCTTGGGATTCAAGGGGGGACGGGAGCGTATTCCGCGGGGAAGCCGCGCGCCGCCTCAGGCGAAAGTCGCCCCGCCGCGCGCCGCGCTAGGTCGCCTCGTAGACGACGACGCCGTCGTCGTCGCGTTCGCGCACGCGGCCTTCGGCGACGAGGATGTCGGCGTTGCCGATCACCTCGGAGAGGGTGAGGAAGGCCTGGGTGACGGCGACGTTGCCCCAGATCGCCTGCGCCAGCTCGTAGCCGCTGCGCGGCTGCTCGGCGATCAGGCGGCAGATCTTCTCCTTGCGGCGCTCGATCGAGGCGAGCCGCGCGTCGATCAGCGCAACGTGGTCGGTGACCGGCTCGCCGTGGCCGGGCAGGATGATCTCGGCGGGCAGCTCGCGCGTTCGCTTCAGCGAGTCGATGTAGTCGAGCAGCGAGCGGGTGCGGCCCTCGCTGCCGTCGAGCGGGCGGCTGATCAGCGGGTTGGAGGAGATGTGGGCGATCAGGTGGTCGCCGACGATCAGGATCCGCCCCTCGGCGTCCCAGAAGAGCGTGTCGGTGCTGCTGTGGCCGGGCCGGTGCTGGACTTCGAACTCGCGCCCGCCCAGCCCGATCCGCTCGCCGTCGGCCAGCGGCTTGGTCACGTGGACCGCCGAGCCCCAGCCGTGGAAGCTGCTGGAGACGACCTTCAGCGCCTCGGCGACTTCGTCCGGGATCCCGTTGCGGCGCATGATCTCGACCGCGAAGGCGTCCTCGAGCTCGGCGTCGGCGGCGAAGTTCTCGAGCCGCTCGGCGAGCGGCGCCAGCGCTGCGACCTCGGCCCCGGAGTGCTCGACGATGATCTCGGTGAGCCCGAGGTGGTCGAGGTGGGGGTGGGTGATGACGACCAGGCCGATGTCGTCGATCGCGTGCCCGTGCTCGGCCAGCTGGCTCTGCAGGGCGTCGAGGGTGGTGCCCGAGTTGGGCCCGGTGTCGACCAGCGTCAGCGGCTCGCCCTCGACCAGGTAGCAGTTGACCGGGCCGACCCGGAACGGGGTGTCGACCGAGAGGCGGTGGATGCCGGCCAGCGCCGCCTGCTCCAGCGCCTCCTCCGGCGTCATCGTCATCCCCGGATCAGCCCCAGGACCTCGTCGCGCTTGGCTTCCATGTCCTCCGCGGAGACCAGCGACTCGAGGTTGAGGCGCAGCAGCGGCTCGGTGTTCGAGGGCCGCACGTTGAAGTGCCAGTCCTCGTAGTCGACCGAGACCCCGTCGAGGTAGGTGAGCTCGCCGTCGGCGTAGCGGGCCGCGATCTCGTCCATCTTGGCCTGCGGGTCGGCGACCTCGGAGTTGATCTCGCCGGAGATGAAGTAGCGGGAGCGGAACTCGTCCATCAGCTCGCCGAGCCCGCGTCCGTCGAGCGAGAGCAGCTCCAGCACCAGTAGCGCCGGGATCGTGCCCGAGTCGGCGTTCCAGAAGTCGCGGAAGTAGTAGTGGCCGGAGACCTCGCCGCCGAACACGGCGCTCTCCTCGCGCATCCGCGCCTTGAAGAAGGCGTGGCCGACCCGCGAGAGGTCCGAGCGGCCGCCCTCGGCGGCGACCAGGTCGGGGACCGCGCGGCTCGAGCGCGGGTCGTAGAGGATCGTGCCGCCGGGGTTCTTGCGCAGCGCCGAGCGGGCGAGCAGGGCGCAGATGAAGTCGCCGTCGCAGAACTCGCCGCTGGCGTCGATGAAGAAGCAGCGGTCGGCGTCGCCGTCCCAGGCGATCCCGAGCTCGGCGCCGCTCGCCTTCACCCGCTCCATGATCATCGCCCGGTTCTCGGGCAGCAGCGGGTTCGGCTCGTGGTCGGGGAACTCGCCGTTCGGCTCGAAGTACATCCGCTCGAGGTCGAGCCCGAGCTGGTCGAGGATCGGCCCGGCCATCGGCCCGGCCATCCCGTTGCCGCCGTCGACGACCACCTTCATCGGCTTCACCGCGCCGGGGTCGATGAACGAGAGCGCGTGGGCGCGGAACTCGTCCCAGACGTCGACCTCTTCGAAGGAGCCGCCGCCGGGCGCCGTCCCCAGCCCGGCCTCGATCTCCGCCTTGACGTCGCCGATCCCGGCGTCGCCGGAGAGCGGCAGCGCTCCCTCGCGGACCAGCTTCACCCCGGTGTAGGCCTTCGGGTTGTGCGAGGCGGTGACCATCGCGCCGCCGTCGAGCTCGCGCGAGCCGACCAGGTGGTAGAGCATCTCGGTCGCGACCATGCCGGCGTCGACGACGGTCGCGCCCTCGAAGATCAGCCCGTCGCGCAGCTCCGCCGCCATCGCCGGCGCGGTCAGCCGCATGTCGCGCCCGAGCCCGACCCGCAGCTCGCTGGTCGGCTTGCCGCGCAGGCGCGCCAGCACGCGGGCGAAGGCGCGGCCGATCGCCAGCGCGGTGGTCTCGTCCATCTCGCTCCCGTGCAGGCCGCGGATGTCGTAGGCCTTGAAGATCCCCGGGGGCGCCAGGGTCGGCTGCTCGCTCAAAATGCTCCTTCCAGCGCTGCGTAGCTCTGCTCGATCGACTGCGGCATCACTTTCGTGTCGGCGATCACCGGCATGAAGTTGTTGTCCCCGGACCAGCGCGGCACCACGTGCATGTGGATGTGGTGCTCGACCCCGGCGCCGGCGACCCGGCCCTGGTTGAAGCCGACGTTGTAGCCGTGCGGCTCGTAGGCCTGCTCGAGCCGGTTCATCGCCTTCTGGGCGAGCTCCATCATCTCGGTCAGCGTCGTCGCCGGGATCTCCTGCAGCCGCCCGATGTGCGCGTAGGGCGCCACCATCAGGTGGCCGTTGGTGTACGGGAAGAGGTTGAGGATCACGAAGCAGCTCTCACCGCGGTGGACGATCAGGTTCGCGCGATCGTCTCCGGCGGCCGGCTTGGCGCAGAAGATGCACTGCTCCTCGATGTCCTTGGCTGCGTCCTTCACGTAGGCGAGGCGCCAGGGCGCCCAGATCCGAAAGTTGGCCACTGCCCGGGGAGGCTATAGCCAGCCGCGACGGCGGAAGTAGCCGATCATCCCGAGCAGGATCACCAGCATCGCGCCGAGCACCGCCCAGAAGGCGAGCGGGCCGCCCTGGCCGGGCACCTCCGAGTTCATGCCCCAGATGCTCGCGATCAGGGTCAGCGGCAGGACGATGACGCTGATCGAGGTGAGCACGCGGAGGATGTCGTTGACCCGGTGCGAGAGCACCGACTCGTTGGTCTCCTCGAGCGCCTCGGCGACCTCCTTGTAGTTCTCGAGCATGTCCCAGATCCGCTCGTGGGCGTCGACGATGTCGTCGAAGTAGATCTCGAGGTCGAAGTCGGAGGCGAGGTAGCGCTGCTTGACTTTCTCCAGGTCGCGCAGCACCGGCCGCTGCGGCCGGATCACTTTGCGGAAGTTGATGATCTCCTGCTTGACGTTGGAGATGTCGCGCACGACCTCCTCGGAGCGGCCGCTGAAGATGTCGTCCTCGAGCGCGTCGAGCTTGTTGCCGATCTTGCGCAGCATCGGGAAGCAGTAGTCGAAGCTGTC
>CAYXFL010000093.1:0-8151 GCA_964464285.1 uncultured Conexibacteraceae bacterium | reverse complement strand
GCCGCCCGGGGCTCGGCTCGCCGAGCTGAACAACGTTGCTGGAACTTACATCTAGGAGGCGCCGGCGACGGTGGTGCGGGCCCGCGCCGGGGCGCCGGCGGAGAGCTCGTACTCGGCGCCCTCGATCGCCAGCTCGACCGCGGCCGGGTCGCCGCCGCGCTCGGCCCAGCTGGCGCGGGCCTCGGCGCCGAGGCGGTCGAGGAACTCGTCCGAGTGCAGCGGGTCGTGGTGGAAGAGCAGGGTGCGCGCGGCGCCGCTGCGGCGGGCGAAGGAGAGCGCGTGGCCGACCGCGGAGTGGCCCCAGCCGACGTGGGCGGGGTACTCGGAGTCCGCGTACTGGCCGTCGTGGATCAGCAGCGAGGCGTCGCGGGCGAGCTCGAAGCCGGAGATCCAGTCCTCCTCGAGTGCCTCGAGGTCGCTGCCG
Source organism: uncultured Conexibacteraceae bacterium (assembly GCA_964464285.1). Taxonomy (GTDB): domain Bacteria; phylum Actinomycetota; class Thermoleophilia; order Solirubrobacterales; family 70-9; genus VAYN01. The sequence continues at coordinate 7,727 of CAYXFL010000093.1, read as the reverse complement.
AGCGCCGGCTCGTGGTCGGGGATGTAGGCGAGCGCCTCCTCGCCCTCTTCGATCCGGTAGCCGAGCGTCGGGCCGCGGTGGGTGACCGGGGCGCAGCGCAGGCGCGCCGAGCCGATCTCCCACTCGACGTCCGGGCAGTGGCGGAAGGAGAAGTCGCAGGGCAGCTCGCGCACCTCGATCGGCGAGAGCGGGGCGGAGATGTAGCGGGCGATGCGGTCGCGCAGCGAGGCCTCGGGCGAGGCCGGCCCCCAGATCGTCAGCTCGGTCTGCGGCATGAAGGCGGGGGCGAAGAAGACGAGGCCCTGGATGTGGTCGAGGTGCAGGTGGGTGAGCAGGATGTGCAGGCGCGAGGGCGCGTCGCCGAGCGCCAGGCCGAGGCTGCGGATGCCGGTGCCGGCATCGAGCGCCAGCATCGAGCCGTCGGCGAGCTCGACCCCGACGCAGGAGGTGTTGCCGCCGTAGCGGATCGTCTCCGGCCCGGGGGAGGGGATCGAGCCGCGGGTGCCCCAGAGCTTGACCTTCATCCCGGCCCCGCCCCGTTGCCGCCGCCGGCCTCCTCGCGGCTCGGCCAGAGCACCGCCAGCGCCCCCTGCGAGCCGTGCGCGGTGAGGATCGGCAGGGCTGAGGCTTCGACCGCGTGCTCGACCCCGTCGGTCGAGCGGATCGTCAGCTCGGCGTGGGCGGGACGGCCGCTGCGGATCGCGGTGACCAGCGGCAGCTCGTCGTAGGGGATCGGCGCACCGCCGGGGTCGAAGGGGCCGAACAGCGAGCCCCACTCCTCCGGCCCGACCGTCCCCATCTCCTCGAAGTGCTTGCCGAGCAGGATCCCCGCGGCCTCGTTGTAGAAGACGAGCAGGCCGCCCTCGTCGACCAGGAAGGCCGGGGTCGAAAGCGCAGACATAAGGTTGCGCGCGAGTATCAGCTCGAGTGGCTTTTGTGACACGTTCAGGACACCTCTGGTCGCCCAGCACGGGCGTTCGCCGCTTCCCCCGAAGCCAGATCGGCAGCCTCCCTTCCGGCGTTACCCGGGAGCGTGACTTTCATCACTTAGACGTACCGGAGTGTTTCGCCGCAGCCGTTCGCGGGCCACGGCGGCCGGCCACGTGCTGACGCGGCGGCGCCGGAACGCGTAGAACTCCCGGTCCCGTGGAAGTGCCCAGCCGCACCTACCGGATCGCGATGGCCGTCAACCGGCCGGTCGCCCGCTGGGGCCGGCTCCAGGTCGAGGGGCTGGAGAACCTGCCGGAGAGAGGGCCGCTGCTCGTGGTCGGCAACCACGACAGCCACTGGGACCCGCTGATGGTCGGCATCGCCGCGGTGCGCCGCCGCCAGATCCGGGCGCTGGCGAAAGCCGAACTCTGGGACGTGCGCGGCCTCGCCCCGATCCTCAACGGGATGGGCCAGATCCCGATCCGCCGCGAATCCGGCGACGCGCAGGCGCTGGCGGTGGCAATCGAGGAGCTGCGCGCGGGCACCTGCATCGGCGTCTTCCCCGAGGGCACCCGCTCGCGCGGCAAGGTCCTGCGCGCCCGCAGCGGCATCGGCCGCCTCGCCCTCGAGGTGCCGGAGGCCCACGTCGCCCTGGTCGCGATCGAGGGCACCGCCGACCTCACCGGCTTCCCCCGCCGCCCCCGCCTCAGCGTCCGCTTCTTCGACCCCGCCGGCGGCCAGCCGCAGCCCGGCGAGGACCCCGGCGAGCTCTCCGCCCGCCTGCTCGCCGAGATCCGCGCCCTCGTCCCGCCCTCGCTGAGCTACCGCAAGCGCGGCAAGCCGGCCCCCGGCGACTCCGCCTGATCAGCCCGCGGTTTCGAGGCTCCGCGTAATTCGGTCGATGACACCATCGAGGTCGTCGCGCATCTGCGTCCAGGCGACGCGGCTGGTGCGGTAGCCGGCGGCGAGCAGGACCTGGTCGCGACGGCGGTCCCGCTGGATGGTCGGGGCTTGCGGACTGGTCCTTCAGTAAGGCGAAGGCGGGGGAGGGGTGGCGTTCCCGCCGCCACTCTTGGCGTCGGCGCCGTTCGGGTGCAGGGCATACCACTCGGCGCCGAAGGCGTCGACGTCGTTGCCGTTCGCTTCGCCGGGGCGCTGGTCGCCGGTGAAGGTGTAGAGCGGGTGGCCGGCGTAGGTGACCTGCTTGCTGCCGTCCTTGCGGGTAGTGACGCCGAGCTTGGCGGCGGCGGCGCCGTTGCGGGGGCGCGGCTGGCCCTTGGTCAGCAGCGGCGGCCAGGCCTGGGCGCAGGCCGTGTAGCAGGACGACTTCATGCCCTTGTCCTTGTGGAAGTCGTAGAGCGTCAGGCCCTGGGAGTCGACCAGGAGCTTGCCGAGGCCGGGCACGGGGGCGACCGCGACGACCGCGCGGCCCGAGCCCGTGCTCTGGGCGGCCGTGGTGCTCTTGGTGGCCGCGGATTCCGCGGTCCCGCTGCTCGACCCGCCGTAGCCGCTGCTGCCCCCGCCGCCGCCGCAGCCGGCCAGGGCCAGCGCCGCGGCGAGGACGAGGGCGAGGACCAGGGCCAGCGCTCCCAGGGAGAGGAGCAGGGGGGACTTGATTCGCTTGTGGGGTGTGGGGTTCGGCGGGGTGTTCATCAGCTGTCCTCCAGGGCGGTGTTCGGGGGTTCGCCGGCCTCCTGGCCAACCGGCGCTTGGTAGGTGCGAGCGCCTGCCTGGACCGCGACCCAGCGGGTGCGGGCGAGGTCGAGCGCCGAGCTGAGCACGGCACCGTGGCCGCCGCCCCAGCGGTAGCGGAAGCTGCCGGCCGGGAAGCTGCGGCCTCGGGGGTCGCGGAGGAAGACGCGGCAGAGGGTGCCCGAGCGGATCCCGTCCACGTACATGTGGATCTCGGTGCCGTAGGCGCGCGGCTCGAGCTCGGCGGCGATCTCGACCCCGCGGGGCAGCGAGCCGAACTCGACCCGCTGGGCGGGGCTGCCGCCGCCGTCCCCGCCGCCGCCGACGACCAAGGCGAGCACGATCGCGACCACGGCTGCCGCGGCCAGTGCCAGGGCGCCGCCGCGCCGGCGCCGGCGCCGGACGCGCCGCGCGCCCTGTTCGGCACTGATGCGCGCCGCGATCCGCTCGCCGAGCTCGGCCGGCGGGGCGGGGGTCGGAGCGGCGAACCGGCTGGGGTCGGCGAGCGGCAGCAGCCGTCCGACCGCCGCCAGCGCCGCCGCCTCGGCGCGGCACTCGGGGCATTCGCGCAGGTGCCCCTCGACCCCGGCCCGCTCACCCGGCTCGAGGTCGCCGAGCGCGTAGGCGCCGAGCGCGAGGTGCAGCTCGCGATGCTCCTCAGCCCTCATAGCCCATCTCCTCCAGGACCACCCGCAGCGCCCGCAGCCCGTAGTAGACCCGGCTCTTCACGGTGCCCTCCGGGACCCCGAGCTCCGCCGCGACCTCGGCGTAGGGCTTGCCCCGGTACTGGGTCTCGACCAGGACGCGGCGGTGCTCGGCGCCGAGCCGCCGCATTGCCTCCTCGACCTGCCAGGAGAGCAGCGCCTGCTCGAGCGGCTCGACCGCCGGCTCGGCCGCCGCGTCGCCGGCCGGCCGCGGGCGCGCCGCCCGCGCCCGGCCGAGGTCGACGACCACGTTGCGGAGGATCGCGAACAGCCAGGTGCGCAGGGAGGCGAGCTCGGGGTCGAAGCGATCGCCGGCGCGCCAGGCGCGCACGAAGGTCTCCTGCACCGCGTCTTCGGCCAGGCCGGCGTCGTCGAGCGAGCGCAGCGCGAAGCCGTAGAGCTCGCCGGCGTGCGCGGCGTAGGCCTGCCGCAGATCGTGCTCGCTGCTCAGTCGAACCATCGCACCCGGGATACGGCGGGCGGCACCCCCAGGTTCAGACCGCGGGCGACCCGGCGCAGGCCGGGCCGCTCTCTATCCCGCCGTCGGCGCTACGCCTCGAGTTTCCCGATCTTGAAGATTTTCGTCCCGCAGTCAGGGCAGACGCCCTGGATCGCGGGGCGACCGTTTTTCATCGTCACCTGCTTGGCGTCTTTGATCTCAACCTTCTTGCGCTCTTTGACGCAGTAGCCCTCAGGCATGAAGGGTCTCCTTTCGCAGCCGCCGCGGCGGTGTGTTCTCGCTTGCGCGAGCTGGATTGAGCCGAATGTAACGCAGCTTCCCGACGACAGGCCCAGATATCGTGCGGAATCGCACAATTGGTTGACTGGCCAATCGATTACCCTTCCCGCGCGAATCGGTACAGAACCAGCCTCCAAGGAGAACAGAAATGCCCGAAGCAGTGATCGTCGACACCCTCCGCACGCCGATCGGCCGTGCCTTCAAGGGGTCGCTCGCCCAGCTCCGTCCCGACGAGATGGGCGCCTTCGTCGTCGACCAGCTGCTCGAGCGCAACCCGGGCGTCGATCCGGCCCTGGTCGAGGACGTGATCTGCGGCGCCGGCATGCCGCAGGGCCTCGAGGCCTTCAACATCGCGCGGATCATCGCGCTGCTCTCCGAGAAGCTGCCGCAGACCGTCAACGGCGTCACCGTCTCCCGGTACTGCGCCTCCAGCCTCGACGCGATCCGCCACGCCGGCAACGCGATCAAGGCCGGCGAGGGTGACGTCTACGTCGCCGCCGGGGTCGAGTGGGTGAGCCGCTTCAACGAGCGCACCGAGCCGGCCGGCGCCGCCGACCGCAACGAGAACCTGATCGGCAACGACGGCCAGCCCAACGCCTACATCGACATGGGCATCACCGCGGTCAACGTGGCGAAGAAGTACGGGGTCAGCCGCGAGGACATGGACAAGTACGCGCAGCGCTCGCAGGAACTCGCCGTCAAGTCCCAGGAGGACGGCTTCTTCGATCGCGAGATCATCCCGGTCACGCTGCCCGACGGCACCGTGGTCGGCAAGGACGACGGCCCCCGCGCCTCCTCGACCCTGGAGAAGCTCTCCGAACTGCCCGAGGCCTTCGAGGGCGGTGGCGGCGTCACCGCCGGCAACTCCTGCCCGCTCAACGACGGCGCCGCCGCGGCCCTGATCATGAGCGACACCAAGGCCAAGGAGCTCGGCCTCACCCCGCGCGCCCGCCTCGTCACCGCCGCCACCTACGGCAACGAGCCGGAGCTGATGGGCGTGGCCCCGATCGGCGCGGTCAAGAAGGTGCTGGACCGGGCCGGGATGACGATCGCCGACGTCGGCGCGGTCGAGCTCAACGAGGCGTTCGCCGCCCAGGTGATCCCGATCATGGACGAATGCGGGATCGAGGAAAGCAAGCTGAACACGCACGGCGGCGCGATCGCGCTCGGCCACCCGTTCGGGATGACCGGCGCGCGGATCATGGGCACGCTGCTCAACGTGATGGAGACCGACGACCACCAGGTCGGCCTGGAGACGATGTGCGTCGCCGGCGGCCAGGGCGAGGCGATGATCGTCGAGAGGCTGAGCTGATCGACTACTCGAAAGTCACCCCGGAGCACATCCGGGGGTTCATCGGGGGCAGCTTTCCGGGCGACCTCGAGATCGAACCGGTGGAGCTCGACGACGACCGCGCCGTGGCGCGCGTCGTCGTCGACCGCCGCCACCTGCACCCCGGCGGCTACGTCCACGGCGGCGCCTGGACCGCGCTCGGCGACACCGCCGCCGCCTGGCTCACCTTCCGCCAGATCCCGCCCGGCCACGACTTCACCACGATCGAGCTGAAGCTCAACGTGTTCGGCTCCGGCCTCGACGGCGACGAGCTGATCGCCGTCGCCACGCCGCTGCACAGCGGCCGCAACACCGTCGTCGCCGAGGTCAAGATCGACCGCGTCCGCGACGGCGAGTCGAAGCTGGCGGCGAACCTGATCGTCACCCAGTTCGTGATCCCACCGCGCGAGGGCTAGGGGCAGAGGGCTCCACTCGCGGCTCGTCGTTCGCGCGGATGAGGATAAGGCGCCACCCACAGACGAAGGACCAGCTCCGCTGGGTCTTCGTAAAGGTGGGGATTCCGGGCCTGGTGGGGATCTTCGTCGCCCTCCTGGCCCTGCTCGCGGCCCTGCTCGCACTTGGTCTGCAGCTCGATTCCGCCCGCCCGGGCACGGGCTACCTGGAGCTCTGGCGGGATCAGCTCATGGCCCTGCTGTACCTCCCGATCGACGTGCCCGACGCGAACACCGGCAGCGCCGTCGCCCAGGTGATCGCGGTCGCCCAGGGCCTGATCGCGATCGTGCTGCCGGCGCTCTACGTCGGCGCGGTCGTCTTCCGGCTCTTCGTCCACCCCGACGTGTTCGTCTTCCGGCGGACGTTCGTCCTGATGCCGAGTCCCGAGACGTTCCGGGGCGAGCTCGACCAGGATGGCCACGTCCTCGCGATCCGGACCTACAACGGCTCTCGGATGCGGGCCCTCGACGTGCGGTTCGACGTCGTCCACCAGCACTGGCACGAGACGAACGGGGGCTCGATCGTCCGCAACATCGATCTGCCCACCGCCAACGCGAAGTGGCCGATGGCCGACCGGCACGTCCCGTTCACCCTCTTCGTGTGCCTGGCCGACGGGGACGTCACGGCCACCGACGGCTGCCGGCGGCTGCGCGCAATCAACGGCAGGGAGCTGCACCCCAAGGACCGGCTGGTCGTGCACGTGCGGGGGGCGATGCCGGAGCTGGGGCAGTCGTTCGTGGAGCGCCACGCTTTCGATCTCGCCGGGGTGGTGTCGGACGCGCCCTATGGTGGTGTCGACATCAAGTACGGAGCCAGATCCTCCAGGTGGAGCGGGTGGGCGAGTTTCGATGACTGAGTTTCCGGAGCGTGCGCACGTGTTCGGCTATGGATCGCTGGTGGCGATGCGCGAGCCCCTGGCAGTTCGGGGAGACGTGCTGGCGCCGGTGCCCGGGAGGTTGGCCGGCTTTCGCCGCAGCTGGGGCGTCGCGATGAACAACTGGGAGGCGGCACCCGCGAAGAAGCACTTCGTCGATCCGCGGACCCGCCGGCCGCCGCACATCCGGGTCGCGTTTCTCGACGCGGAGGAGGAGGCCGGGCGGGCGATCAACGGCCTGGCGATCCCGGTCGATGCCGCCCGCCTGGCGAGCCTCGACGCGCGCGAGGTCAACTACCTTCGCGTCGAGGTGTCAGCGGCTTTCGAGCCGCGCCTTCCGGGCCGCGTGTACACCTACCTGGGCAGGCCCGAGGCGCGAGCCCGGTGCAGGGCGCGGTTGCCGGAGGCCGGCGCGTTCGTCAGCCGTGCGTACGAGAGCGCCGTGCGGCAGGCCTTCGCGAGCCTGGGCCCGGAGTCCTTGCTGGAGTTCGAGCGGACGACCGCGCCGCTGCCGTTCCCGCTGCGCGACCTGGAGCTGGTCGATCCGGCGGGTCCGGCCGGCGGCGAGCGCCACGAGGCCTGAACGGGACTGGACGCGCTCGCGCAGCTCCACCAGATCCCGCTGCGCGAGCGCATCCAGGAGTTCCGCGTAGGGACGGCGCGGAGCCCCGGTCGGGGCGAAAGACTCATCGAAGTGACCCGTGTCGAGCGGGTACTTCCCGGCACTGGGAAAGGGTCGGGCCGGTGTCGAGTTCTTCGCCGTGCTCGCACGCTATGTGACGCTACCCGGGGTCTCACATGGACCAACGTCGAAAAAAGCGGGGGTGGGGCTGGACGGTTGGCTAAGGGACGGGGTGCTTCGGGGGTTTCCGCCGGAGGGGTCGGTGGTGTCCTTCTACCTTCGCTGGGCGAATTCGCCTGGATCGCAACCGGGCCGGTCCGAGAGCGTTCCTTGGGCGAATCGCTAACGCCGCTCGTACGAAGGACACCACCGACCCCTCCCAA
>CAYXFL010000092.1:0-8440 GCA_964464285.1 uncultured Conexibacteraceae bacterium | reverse complement strand
CCTCTTCCGGCTGCTGATCTCGGTCAGCGGGATCGGCCCGAAAGTGGCGATCGCGGCGCTCTCCGGCGGCACCGCCCGCGACCTGCTGAGCGCGATCGCCGCCGCCGACGCGAAACGCTTCCAGGCGGTGCCGGGGATCGGCAAGCGGACCGCCGAGCGGATCATCGTCGAGCTGCGCGAGAAGGTGACCGGGACGCTGGAGGAAGAGGTCGCCCTGGCCGCGGTCGAGAGCGGCGACGCCCGCGCGCTCGCCCGCGACGGCCTGGTCAACCTCGGCTACGCGCCGCTGGAGGCCGAGCAGCTGCTCGACGGGATCGACGGCGAGGACGCCGAGACCCTGCTGGCGAGCGCCCTGCGCAAGGCTGGGAGCGCCCGGTGAGCGAGGGGCCCGAGATCGGCGGCGCCAACCGGATCCGCACGCCCGGGATCGGCGAGGAGCCGATCCCGATCGACGCCGAGGTGCGGGTCCACGATGCCCGCGCCGACGCGCCCGACGAGGACCTCGACCGCAGCCTGCGCCCGCCGACCCTCGACGATTTCGTCAACCAGGCGCAGGTGACCGAGCAGCTGGCGATCTTCATCGAGGCCGCTAAGCGCCGCGGCGAGGCGCTCGACCACGTGCTGCTCGCCGGCCCGCCCGGGCTCGGCAAGACCTCGCTCGCCCACATCGTCGCCGCCGAGCTCGGCGTGCCGATGGTGCAGACCGCCGGTCCGGCGCTGGAGCGCAAGGCCGACGTCGCCTCCTTCCTCACCGCGCTGGAGCCCGGCAGCGTCTTCTTCGTCGACGAGATCCACCGGCTCGGCCGCGCGGTCGAGGAGACGCTCTATCCGGCGATGGAGGACGGCGAGCTGCCGGTGGTGCTCGGGCAGGGCGCCGGCGCCCGCACCGTGACCCTGCCGCTGCCGCCGTTCACCCTGGTCGGGGCGACCACCCGGGCGGGGCTGCTGACGACGCCGCTGCGCGACCGCTTCGGCGTCTCCCACCGGCTCGAGCACTACACGCCCGAGCACCTGGCGCTGATCGTCGAGCGCTCGGCGGCGATCCTCGGGGTCGAGATCGACGCCGGCGGCGCGGAGACGATCGCCTCACGCGCGCGCGGCACTCCGCGGGTCGCCAACCGGCTGCTGAAGCGGGTTCGCGACTTCGCCCAGGTGAAGGGCAGCGGCGCGATCGGGCCCGCCGTCGCCGCCGCCGCGCTGGAGATGCTCGAGGTCGACGCGGCCGGCCTCGACCGCGCCGACCGCGCCCTGCTCGACACCGTCGCGACCAAGTTCGGCGGCGGCCCGGTCGGGCTCTCGACCCTGGCGATCGCGGTCGGCGAGGAGCAGGACACGATCGAGGACGTGCTCGAGCCCTACCTGCTCCAGCAGGGCCTGCTGAAGCGGACTCCGCGTGGCCGCGTGCTGACCCAGCGCGCCTACGATCACCTCGGCCTGCAGGCGCCCGAAGGCGCGGCGAGCCTCTTCTAGGCGCGCTGCTCTAGCCTGTCGCGCATGCCGTACTTCATCTGTCCGAATTGCGGGAACCGGGAGGCCAGCACGGACCGCACCGCCGGGTTCTCGACGCGCCCCAAGGGTTGCTCCAAGTGCGGCTTCGGATTCGTGTTCGAACTACTTGACGATTATTATCCGGCACCTAACGCGGCATTTTTTGTTTGTGACCGGCAGGAACGGGTTATCGATGCGGGGAAAGGGAGCTACGAGTTGACCGGCCTCACTGACGAGGACGTGATCGGACGGCCGGTGCGCGAGGTGCTCGGGCTGGAATGGATCGACAACGGTGACGGCGGCGCAGGCGCCGACACCGATGGCGACGGCGTCACCGATCCGATCGAGACCTCACTGGAGTGGGGCGTGCGCTCACTCGGCAAGCGCGTCTCCGTGAACGCCGAGGGCGACCTGCCGGCGAAAGCCGTGGCCGACGTCTTTCCCGCCTACGACGACGACGGCGGGCTGCTGCTCGTGCTCACCCCGGAGGGCTAGGCGACGATGGGCTCCCGGCGCAGGTATTTCTTCGTGCTCATCTTCGTCGGCATGCTGCTGGCGATCTCGCTGCTGATCATCGCCAACAAGTCGACCAAGCTCGGGCTCGACCTCAAAGGCGGCCTGGAGCTGGTCTACGAAGGCCAGCCGACCGGCCAGGTCGAGGAGGTCAGCGGCGACGACATCGAACGGGCGATCGACATCATCCGCGAGCGGATCGACGAGCTCGGCGTCGCCGAGCCCGAGGTCTCCCGCCTCGGCAACACCGAGATCTCGGTCAGCCTGCCGGATGTCACCGACGCCAGCGCCGCGGTCGAACGGGTCGGTACCACCGCGCAGCTCTACTTCTACGACTGGGAGCCGAACCTGATCGGCCCCGAGCGCGCGATCGGCGGCCGCCCCGGCCAGCAGCCGCCGCAGGCGGCGCTCGACGCTTCGATCCAGCGCTGGAAAGACGCCGGCCGCGACACGACGAGCTTCGAGAACCGCCAGCTGATCAACGCCGGCGCCTTCCCGACCGCCTACGACGCGGCGATCCTGGCCTCCGAACAGGAGCCGGTCGAGAACTGCGAAAACTGCTCCGCCAACCAGCCGCGCTTCTACCTGTTCGACAAAAAAGAGCCGCACCGACTGCTGGCCGGGCCGGAGATCCGCAAACAGGACCTCTACCTCAGCCCGACCGGCGAAAAACGGTCGAAGGACGGGATCGTCGTCGAAGTCCCGGTCGGCACGATCGTGGTCTCCGAACTGCCCACCGACCGCGAAGGCAAAGTCGTCGAGGACGCGGAGCCGGGCTGGTACGCGCTGAGGGACAACCCGGCCCTGACCGGAACCCAGATCACCGATCCCGAACAGACCTACGGCCAGTTCGGCGAACCCCAGGTCGCCTTCAAATTCACCGACCAGGGACGCGAGTCGTTCCAGCAGGTCACCCGTCAGATCGCCCAGCGCGGCGCTTCGCAGGCGATCGGTCCGGTCGCCGGCGAACAGGCTGCGGCGCTCTCCGGCCACTTCGCCGTCGTCCTCGACAACGAAGTCAAAACCAGGCCGATCATCAACTTCGCCGAAAACCCCGACGGGATCGACGGCCGCACCGGCGCCCAGATCTCCGGCGGCTTCAAAGACGTCGGCGAGGCCCAGGACCTGGCGACGGTGCTGCAGATCGGCGCCCTGCCGATCGAGCTGCGCCTGATCAGCCAGACCCAGGTCTCCGCAACGCTCGGCTCGCAGGCACTCGACGACGGGATCAAGGCGGGCCTGATCGGGCTGATCCTGGCGATCATCTTCCTGATCGGCTTCTACCGCTTCCTCGGCTTCATCGCCTCGATCGCGATGGTCGCCTACGGGATCATCTTCTTCGCCCTGATCGACCTGATCCCGATCACGATGACCCTGCCGGGCATCGCCGGCCTGGTGCTGACGATCGGAGTCGCGGCCGACTCGAACATCGTCATCTTCGAGCGAATAAAGGAGGAAGCGCGGGCAGGGCGCTCGATGCTGACCGCGATCGGCCTCGGCTACAAGCGCGGGATCAGCACGATCATCGACGCGAACGTGATCACCCTGCTGACCGCGTTCATCCTCTTCGTGCTGGCGACCGCCGGGGTCAAGGGCTTCGCCTTCACCCTCGGCGTCGGCACGATCGTCTCGCTGCTGACCGCGGTCGTCTTCACCCAGGCGCTGCTCGGCAGCATGAGCCACTCGCGCCTGCTCAGCTCGCCGAGCGCGCTCGGCGCCAGCGGCGAGGGCGTGCGCTGGCACTTCGACTTCATCGGCGCCAGCCGCTGGTTCTTCTCGGTCTCCGGCGTGATCCTGGTGATCGGCGGCCTGGCGCTGGCGGTCAACCAGCTCAACTTCGGGATCGACTTCGAGTCCGGCACCAGGGTCAAGGTCGCTCTGGTCCAGCCGACCGACGAGGAAGGCGTGCGCGGCACCCTCGAGGGTGCCGGCCTCTCCGGTGAGGAGATCCAGAAAGTCTCCGACCCGGTGCTCGGCGACAACGTCTTCCAGATCCAGACCTCCGAGCTCGGCCCGGCCGAGCTGAAAGAGGTCGAACGGGTGCTCGAGGAGGAGTACGGGGTCGCCGCGAACGGGTTCGACAGCACCAGCGTCGGGCCGACCTTCGGCGAACAGGTGACCAACAGCGCCCTGAAAGCGCTGTTCTTCTCGCTGCTCGTGATCGCCGCCTACGTGGCCCTGCGGTTCGAGCCGAAATTCGCGATCCCGGTGCTGATCGCGATCTTCCACGACCTGCTGATCACCGCCGGCATCTACTCGCTGACCGGAAAAGAGGTGAACAGCGCCACGGTCGCCGCCTTCTTAACCATCTTGGGCTACTCGATCTACGACACGATCATCGTGTTCGACCGAATCAGGGAGAACCTCCCGCGGATGCCGCGGGCGACGTTCTCGCAGATCGTCAACCGCTCGATGAGCGAGGTGATGACCCGTTCGCTGGCGACCGGTCTCTGCACCCTGCTCTCGGTCGGCTCGCTGCTGGTCTTCGGCGGCGCGACCCTGCAGGACTTCGCCTTCGCGATGCTGATCGGGATCCTCTCCGGCGCCTACTCGTCGATCTTCATCGCCTCGCCGGTGCTCTGCGCCTGGAAGGAACGTGAGCCCGGGTTCATGCGCCGTCGCCTGCGGATCGCCGAGGCGAACGGCGGCGTCGTGCCGGCCTTCGCCGACGACGTCACGATCGCGAAGCTGGCCGAGGACGACGAGGCCGAAGGCGAGCTGGTCGGCAGCGGCGAGGCCGCCGGGCCGGAGGGCGGGTCGCAGAGCGCGGCGCCCGCCGCCGAGCCCGACTCCGGAGCCGTCGCCACCGCCGCGCGCGAGCGCGAGCCGGACGGCGATGGTGGCGACCCGCAGGAGAACGGCGACGGCGACCAGGGATCGATCGAGAAGCGCGAGCGGGACGACGCCCGTCGCGCCCGCCGTCAGGCGCGACGCAAGCACGGGAGGAGCCGCTGATGGCGATCATTGTCTGGTTCACGATGGGCATCGCCCTCTGGCACTTCACGATCTTCCTGCCGGACTACTTCTGGCAGGGGATCATCGGCGCCCTGCTCGGCGCCTCGCTCGGTGCCGTGATCTTCGGCTCGCTGATCTGGGTGATCCTCGGCAAGAGCATGTCGGAGACCGATTTGCTCACCGCGCTGCTGGCGATCCCGGGAACCGCGCTCGGTCTCTTCGTCGTCTGGGCGATCGGGCAGCGCCAGGGGGCGCGGCTCGCCGACGGCGCCTAGCGCCCTCGGTCACCCGCGTTTCCCCTGCAATTTAGGCACGTCCGGAGCCGCTTTCCCGCCGTCCGGGTGCCTAGCCTGGGCATGTGCCGGAATCCGCCCACGCCTTCGCCGCCGAGCCCTACGACTACGCCGACGTCCGCGCCCTCGCCGGTGGCCTCGGGCTGAGCGAGCCGGTCGCCGTGACCCTGGTCCGGCGCGGCTACAACACGCCGGAGCTGGCCCGCGAGTTCCTCGCCGCCGACGAGTCGCACCCGCCGTCGGCCTTCGCGGGCATGGACGCGGCGGTGGCGCTGATCCGTGCCGCGATCGCGGCCGGCGAGCGGATCACCGTGCACGGCGACTTCGACGTCGACGGGGTCTGCGCAACCTCGGTGACGGTCTCGACCCTGCGCGCGCTGGGCGCCGAGTGCGACTGGTTCATCCCGGACCGGATGGCGGACGGGTACGGGCTGAGCGCGGCGAACGTGGAGAAGCTGGCGGCGCGGGGGACGAAGCTGCTGGTCACGGTCGACTGCGGGATCACCGCGGTGGAGGAGGTGCGGCTGGCGCAGGAGCTGGGGATGGCGATGCTGGTCACCGACCACCACCAGCAGGCCGAGGCGCTGCCCGACTGCGCGATCCTGCACCCAGAAGTCTCGGGCTACCCGTTCGAGTCGCTGTGTGGGACCGCGGTGGCCTGGAAGCTGGCCTGCGCGCTGCGGGACGGGGAGGCGGAGGAGGACCTGGACCTGGTGGCGCTGGCGACGGTGGCCGACGTGGTGCCGCTGGTCGGGGAGAACCGGTCGCTGGTGAAGCGCGGGCTGGCGGAGATCCGGCGGGCGCAGCGCCCGGGGTTGAGGGCACTTATGGCGGCGGCGAAATGCGAGCCGAGCCAGCTCGACGAGAGCGACCTGGGATTCCGGCTGGCGCCGCGGATCAACGCGGCGGGGCGGCTCTACCGGGCCGATGCCGGGGTCGAGCTGATGCTGACCGAGGACGAGGGCCGCGCCGAGGAGATCGCGATCGAGCTGAGCCGGGCGAACGCGGAGCGGCGGGCGACCGAGCGCGAGGTCGACACCGCGGCGGAGGCGGCGCTGCGCGAGCTGCCGGAGGAGCTGCGCGGGGCGCCGGGCTTCGTGGTCGCCGGTGAGGGCTGGCATCCCGGCGTGGTCGGGATCGTCGCCTCGCGGCTGGTCGAGCGCCACCACCGGCCGGTCGTGGTGATCTCGCTGGACGACGAGGGGGCGGGGCGGGGGAGCGGGCGCAGCATTCCCGGCTTCGACCTGCTGGCGGCGCTGGAGGCCTGCGCGGAGCATCTGGACAGCTTCGGCGGGCACCGGGCGGCGGCGGGTCTCTCGCTGCGGGCCGAGAACGTGGCCGCGTTCCGGGAGGCGTTCGCCGCGCACGCGAGCGCGGCTCTGGGGCCCGAGGACCTGCGCCGCACGGAGCGGATCGACGCGATGGTCGGCGGCGTCGGCCTCGGCCTCGACCTCGCCGAGGAGCTGCGCCAGCTCGCCCCGTTCGGGATGGGCAACCCGGGCGTGCGGCTGATGGTTCCGCAGGCGCGGGTCAGCGACGTGCGCACGATGGGCGCCGAGGGCAAGCACGCGCGCTTCAGCCTGCACAGCGGCGCGCACCGGGCGCTCGGCGTCGCCTTCGGCCGCTCCTCGCTCGGGGTCGAGCCGGAGGACGCCGTCGACGCGGCGGTGCGGCTGGAGGTGAACCACTGGAACGGCTCGGTCGAGCCGCGCGTGGTGCTGCGCGAGCTCTACCCGGTAGGGACCGAGGTGGGGGAGAGCGCTCCCGCGCACAGATGCACCTGCGCGGAACCCGAGTGGTGGTCTCGCTTCGAAACCGAGTTTGGGCGCGATTTCGCCGCGGCTGACGGGGGCCTATCGAGTTACTCCCCCACGTCCGGGAGTAACTCGATACGCACCGTCGTTCGCGGCGGCGCGCCGATCAGCGCGGCGATCGCGGAGCTGGTTTCGAGCGGGGCGGGGGTGCTCGCGGTCTGCGCCGACGCCTCGCGCCGCGCGGCGCTCGCGGGCGGCGCCTCCGGGCTCGCTCGCTTCAACGGCGGCAGCGGGCGCGTCGCCTGTCGCAACTGCGGCTCGGCCGCGATCGCCGGCGTAATCGCGAAAGCGAGCGGCGGCCTCGCGCTCACCGATTACGCCACGCTCGCCGCCCAGGCCCAGAACGTGGTCGAGTGCTTCGAGCACGTCGTCCTCGTCGACCCGCCGCCCTCGCCGCTCCTTGCCGACCTCGTCAGCGCGCCCCGCGAGGAATGGGACGCTGGCGGCCCAGCCGACGACCTCCCGGACGCCGCCCCCACCCAGCCAGTTTCTCCACACCCCGGCTACCTCCACGAGCTCCACACCGGCGCCGAGGCGGAGTTCACGCTCGCCGCGCTCGAGGCCTCGGCTCCCTCCCGGCAGACGATCGGCGGTGTCTACCGGCGGCTGCGGGAAGCCGGCGACGCCGATGGCCCGGGGCTGCGCGAGGCGCTTGCCGGCGATGGCCCGCACCCGCTCTCGCCGGACGTCGCCGCGCGCTGCTTCCGCGTCCTCAGCGAGCTCGGACTCGCCCAGGGAGGGCCCGCCGCTGGCGACGGGATCGTGAGGGCCGTATCCTCAGAGAAGACCGATCTGGAGCGCTCGACCGCGTTCCGCGCCTACAGCGACGAATTCTCGGAGGCCAGGCGATTCCTCGAAAGACCCAAACTGCCGTAGAGCACTCGGAGCTCCTCGCCGATCTCTTTGCCGTGATCGAGGAGTTCGACTCGGTGCCGGGCGAGGACCCGGGGCATGCCCCGAACGGGAACGGCGCCACCGCGACCGCGGTGGGCACGATCGACCGCGCCAAGATCGAGCGCGCCTTCGAGTTCGCCTGCGAGCGCCACGCCGACCAGGTCCGCTACTCGGGCGACGAGTTCATCACCCACCCGGTCGGGGTCGCCCAGGTCTGCGCCGGGATGCGGCTCGACACCGAGACGCTCTGCGCGGCGCTGCTGCACGACACGGTCGAGGACACCAGCGCCAGCCTCGAGGACGTCGAGGCCGAGTTCGGCGAGGAGATCGCCCGCCTCGTCGACGGCGTCACCAAGCTGACCGGGATGACCTTCGAGAGCCGGGACGAGCGCCAGGCGGAGAACTACCGCAAGATGATGGTGGCGATGGCCACCGACGTCAGGGTGATCCTGATCAAGCTGGCCGACCGCCTCCACAACATGC
>CAYXFL010000091.1:0-8592 GCA_964464285.1 uncultured Conexibacteraceae bacterium | reverse complement strand
CAGCAGCTCCGGGACCTCGCCCTTGTTGATCCGGGCGGCCAGCCCCTCGACCACGGCGGTCTTGCCGACCCCGGGCTCGCCCAGCAGCACCGGGTTGTTCTTGGTGCGGCGGGAGAGGACCTGCATGATCCGCTCGATCTCGGTTTCGCGGCCGATCACCGGGTCGAGCTTGCCCTCCTCGGCGAGCCGGGTGAGGTTGCGCCCGAACTGGTCGAGCAGTTTCGAAGACTTTTTGCCCTCGGCCTGACCGCCACCGCCGCCACCGCTGCCGCTGCGACGACCGCCGGGGCCGGAGAGCATCCGGATCACCTCGTTGCGGATCTTGTCCGAGTCGGCGTCGAAGTCGAGCAGGATGCGCGCCGCGACGCCCTCGTTCTCACGCACGAGGCCGAGCAGGATGTGCTCGGTGCCGATGTAGTTGTGGCCGAGCGAGAGCGCCTCGCGCAGGGCGAGCTCCAGGACCTTCTTCGCCCGTGGCGTGAACGGGATCTGGCCGGAGGTCACCTCCTCGCCGGAACCGACGATCCGAACGACCTGCGAGCGCACCCTTTCCACGGTGATGTCGAGGGACTCGAGCACCCGCGCGGCCAGGCCCTCCTCCTCGCGGAGAAGACCAAGCAGGATGTGCTCGGTGCCGATGTAGTTGTGCTTGAGAGTCCGGGCCTCCTCCTGCGCTAGGACGACGACCTGACGAGCTCGCTCAGTAAATCGCTCGAACAATGAAAACCTCTTCTTGGTCGAACCCGGTTTCCCCGAGTTACTACCGGTAGACGCCTCATCGATATCGGAAGGCGCCCTTGTGTCCCTTAACTCTACCGAGAGCGTCAGCCCGGCTCGCTGCGCCACCCCTGCGGTAAGAGCGGGGTTTCCGACTCCCGCCCGGACCGAACCGGGGTCTCAGCCCTTCATCGCGGGGAAAAGCAGGACCTCGCGGATGCTCGGAGCGCCGGTCAGCATCATCACCAGGCGGTCGATGCCGAGGCCGACGCCGCCGGTCGGCGGCATGCCCTGTTCGAGCGCTTCGACGAAGACCTCGTCGTAGGGCTGGGCCTCCTCGTCGCCGCGGGCGATCTCGGCGGCCTGCTGCTCGAAGCGGCGGCGCTGCTCGTCGGGGTCGTTGAGCTCGCTGAACGAGTTGGCGATCTCGACCCCGCCGGCGAATGCCTCCCAGCGCTCGACCAGGCCGGGCTGGGAGCGGTGCGCCTTGGCGAAGGGCGAGAGCTCGGTCGGGTAGTCGAGCAGGAAGGTGGGCTGGATCAGGCCGGGCTCGACGTCGCGGGAGAGCAGGCCGTCGACCAGCTTGCCCCAGCCCTCCCTCGGGTCGACCGCGCCGCCGATCGCCCGCGCCAGCGCCTCGCGCTCGGGGTGCTCGGCGACGTCGATCCCGGAGCGCTCGAGGATCGCCTCGCGCAGGGTGATCCGCCGCCACGGCGGCTTGAAGTCGATCTCGGCCTCGCCCCGCTTGACCACGGTCGTGCCGAGCACCCGCTCGGCCACCTCGGCGACCATCCGCTCGAGGTCGTGCGCGGTCTTCTCGTAGTCGGCGTAGGCCTCGTACCACTCGAGCATCGTGAACTCGGGGTTGTGCTTGTGCGAGACGCCCTCGTTGCGGAAGTCCTTGCCGAGCTCGTAGACGCGGTCGATGCCGCCGACCACCAGCCGCTTCAGGTAGAGCTCGGTGGCGATCCGCAGGTAGAGGTCGCGGTCGAGCGTGTTGTGGTGGGTGGTGAACGGCCGCGCCAGGGCGCCGCCGTAGAGCGGCTGCAGGACGGGCGTCTCGACCTCGACGAAGCCGTGTTCGTCGAGCCAGCGGCGGATCTCGGTGATCGTCCGCGCGCGGACGTGGAAGACCCGGCGGGACTCCTCGTTGGCGATCAGGTCGAGCTCGCGCCGGCGCAGCCGCGTCTCGGTGTCGCCGAGGCCGTGGAACTTGTCCGGCGGCGGCCGCAGGCTCTTCGCCAGCAGGCGCCAGTGGTCGATCGTCAGCGAGAGCTCGCCGCCGCGCCGGGTCGCCATCGCGGTTCCCTCCACCCCGACCAGGTCGCCGAGGTCGAGGTCGACCAGCAGCGCGTAGGCCTCGGCGCCGAGCAGGTCCTCGCGCGCGTGCAGCTGGATCTGGCCGCTGCCGTCGCGCAGGTCGAGGAAGCAGGCCTTGCCGTGGCCGCGGCGGGCGACGAGGCGACCGGCGACGCGGTGGCGCGAGTCGGTCTCGATCCCCGGCGCCAGGCCCGCGTGGGCGGCCCGCACCTCGGCGACGTCCTCGCGGCCGGAGAACTCGTGCGGGAAGGGATCGATCCCGGCGTCGCGGATCCGCCCCAGCTTCTCGCGACGGTCCCGGAGGACGTCGGAGAGCTCCTCGGTCAAGCCTTCTCGATCTTCGTGATTTTGAGCTTCTTCTTCGGACCGCGCGGCACCTCCACTGTGACCACGTCGTTCCGCTTCTTGCCGACCAGCGCTTTGCCGATCGGCGACTCGTTCGAGAGCTTGTGCTCGAGCGGGTTCGCCTCGGTCGAGCCGACGATCTGGAACTTCTGCGAGTCGCCGGTCTTCTGGTCTTTCACGTGGACGACCGAGCCGAAGCCGACCTCGTCGGTGCTGAGCGCCTTCTCGTCGATCACGGTGGCGCGCCGCAACCGCTCTTCGAGCTGGGCGATCCGGTTCTCGAGCAGCGCCTGTTCGTTCTTGGCGTCGTCGTATTCGGCGTTCTCGGAGATGTCGCCGAATTCCCTGGCCTCCTTGATCCGCGCCGCGACCTCACGGCGTTTGACCGTGGAGAGCTGCTCGATCTCTTCCTTGAGTTTCTCGAGACCCTCGGGGGTGATTACCGCCTGGCGACTCACGTGCACTACCTCGCTTTTGGGATCGGGGAGGCCCAAGCAGGAACCGCTCCCTGAGCGCAAAAAACGCCCCGCCGGGGACGCCTTCCTCGCCGCACCTGGGCTAAGAGTCGCGGGATTATAGCGAGGCCCCTGGGCGGCTAAATCAAGCCGCGCTCGCGAGCTCTCCGGGCCCCGCCAGCGACCGGACCAGAAATCTCGCGCGGTCGAGGTCGGCGCGGCGGTGGAGCTCGTCGACGAGCTCCGGCGATGCTCCCAGGCGCTCGCTATACCAGGGGTAGAACTTGCGCAGGTAGCGCTCGGCCCGTTCGGCTCCCAGATGCTCCTCGGCGCGGTCGATCACCCAGAGCAGCTCGGCGACCACCTCCCGCTGGTCCGGCGGCGCGGCGCGGCGCCCGGTCAGTTCCTCGAACACCCAGGGGTTGCCGAGCGAGCCGCGGGCGATCATCACCGCGTCGGCGCCGGACTCCGCGTAGGCGGCACGCGCCGCCGCGGCGCTGCTGAGGCCGCCGGAGACGATCACCGGCACCTCGACCCGCTCGACCAGCTCGCGAGTCAGCGCGTAGTCGGGCTGGCCCTTGTGGCCCTTGGTCGCCGCCCGCGGATGGAAGGCGATCGCCGCCACCCCGGCCTCCTCGGCGAGCCGGATCGCCAGCTCGAAGCCGGAGCGGTCGCCGGCCTCGATCCCGGAGCGCAGCTTCACGGTCACCGGCAGCCCGCTCCCCTCGGCGGCCCCGCGGGCCAGCCCGAGGGCCAGCTCGGGGTCGCGCAGGAGCTGCGCCCCGGCCCCGGTCCTGCGCACCTTCGGCACCGGGCAGCCCATGTTGATGTCGATCAGGTCGGCGCCGGCCGCGGCGGCGATCTCGGCCCCCGAGCGCATCACCTCGGCGTCGTGGCCGAAAAGCTGCACGGAGACCGGGTGCTCGTCGGGGTGGATCCGCATCAGGTCGCGCAGGGTGCGCGCGTGGCGGTAGTGGAGGGCGAAGCTGGAGACCATCTCGGAGACCGCCAGCCCGGCCCCGTGGCGTTTGGCCTGCAGGCGCACGAACCAGTTGCCGATCCCGGCCAGCGGCGCCAGCAGGACCCGGTTGGCGATCTCGATGCCGCCGATCTCGAACGGGTCGGTGAGCTCAGGCCTGGTTGCGCTCATGGATCAGCCGCAGCCCCTTCAGGGTCAGGAGATCGTCGACCTCCTCGATCGTCTCGGTGAAGGGCACCACGGTCGAGGCGTAGCCGCCCGTCGCCAGCAGGCGCGGGTTCGGGAGTTCTTCTTCTACCCGGCGGACGATGCCGTCGATCAGGCCGGCGAAGCCGAAGATGAAGCCGGAGTGGATCGCCGCCCGGGTCGAGCGGCCGATCGCCTCGCGCGGCTCTTCCAGGTCCATCCGGGTGATCCGGGCCGCCCGCTCGATCAGGGCGCTGAGCGAGGGCGCGAGACCGGGACCGATCGCGCCGCCGAGGTACTCGCCGTCGGCGGAGACCGCGTCGATGTTGATGCCGGTGCCGAAGTCCACCGAGACGCAGGCCTCGCCGAAGCGGTCGTAGGCGGCGATCGCGTTGACCAGCCGGTCGGCGCCGACCTCGAGCGGGTTGTCGATCCGGATCGGCATCCCGGTCTTCACCCCGGGCCCGATCGTCAGGCAGTCCGCTTCCAGGTAGCGGGCGCTGAGCTGTTCGAACTGGGCGCCCAGCGGCGGCACCACCGAGGAGACGCAGACCGACTCGACCTCGGTGAACGACATTTCGCAGAGCGCGAAGAGGCCGGAGATGCGCTCCGCCAGCTCGTCGCCGGTCGCCCCCGAGCGGGTCTGGAAGCGCCAGTGCTCGATCAGCTCCTCGCCCTCGAAAGCGCCGAGGTGGATCTGGGTGTTGCCGATGTCGACCGCGAGCAGCACGCCGGGATTATGGCGGTCGCAAAACTGGCCAGCCGGCCAGACCGCGGCGCATGTGCATAGGATCGTGTCGAGATGAGCGCTCGCCTGTTCGTGATCCCGGCCTCGCACCCGTGCATCGCGGTCGAGCTGATGCTCGCCCGCAAGGGCGTCCCCTACAAGCGCGCCGACCTGCTGCCGATCGTCTCCAAGGCCGTCGTCCGCGCCGCCGGCTTTCCCGGCGTGACCGTGCCGGCGCTGAAGATCGACGGCGCCAAGGTGCAGGGCTCGCGCCAGATCGCCCGCGAGCTGGACCGCCTGCGGCCCGAGCCGCCCCTCTTCCCGTCCGACCCCGAGCAGCGGGCGGCGGTCGAGGAGGCCGAGCGGTTCGGCGACGAGGTGCTGCAGCCGCCGATGCGCCGGATCCTCTGGTGGACCCTGAAGCGGGACAAGGCGCCCCTGCGCAGCTACTCGGACGGCGCCAAGATCGGCCTGCCGATCGGCCTCGCGGTGAAGACCGCGGCCCCGATCGTGCGCCTCTCCGCCCGCTTCAACGAAGTCGACGACCCGCACCTGCGCGCCGACCTGGCCGCCCTCCCGGCAATGCTCGACGAAGTCGACGCGCTGATCGCCGCCGGCACGATCGGCGGCGAGGAGCCGAACGCGGCCGACTTCCAGATCGCGACCAGCGTCCGCCTCGCGCTCACCCTCGACGACCTGCGCCCGGCGATCGAGAACCGCCCCGCCGCGCAGCTCGCCCTTCGCGTCGTCCCCGATTACCCCGGCCACACCCCGCCGGTCCTCCCCCCGGCCTGGCTCGAGCCGCTGCGGGCGGCGCCCTCCGTCGCCTGAGGGGCGGGCTGAGGGGCGCTCCGTCCCGGGGGCGCGCCTCGAAGCTCGCTCGAACCGCCCCTCGGTCCGCCGGCCCGCCTAAAGCGGGCCGCGGCGCTCGGCGCGTTGCTCGTCCGCCGGCAGCGCCGCCAGGGCGTCGGCGAGACGGGTGCCGTTGGGGAGGGTCAGGTCCGGGTCGAGCTCGAGCAGCGGGGCGAGCACGAAGCGGCGGGTGGTGACCTCGCGGTGCGGCAGGGTCAGGCGGCCCGTTGAGAGCTCGAGGTCGCCGAGCAGGAGCAGGTCGACGTCGAGCGGGCGGGGGCTGTGGCGAGGCAGGTCGAAGGCGCGGCCGCGCTCGGCCTCGACCGCCTTGCAGGCGTCGAGCAGGCCCTCGGGCTCGAGCGCGGTGCGGACGCGGACGGCGGCGTTGAGGAAGTCGGGCTGGTCGAGGATCTCGCCGACCGGCTCGGTGACGTAGAGCGAGGAGACCGCCTCGACCTCCACCCCACGCTCGCCGAGCAGCTCGACCGCGGCGCGCAGGTGGCCGGCGGAGCCGCCGACGTTGGAGCCGAGCCCGAGGTAGCCGAGGCGGGACAAGCGCTCAGTCCTCGGGTGAGCCGGGGTCCTCGTCGCTGCCGCGTTCCTGGGTCACCTCGACCGCGATCTCCTGGATCGCCAGCGGCAGCGGCGGCTCCGGCTTGGCGGCGCGCACGCGCACCGACTCGCACCCGTACTGCTCGATCAGGCGCTCGCCGACCACCTGGGCCAGCCGCTCCAGGGTGCGGTAGCTGCGCTCGGTCGCGGCGAGCGCGACGATGTCGCAGACCTGCGCGTAGTCGACCGTGTCCTCCAGCCGGTCGGTCAGCACCGCGTCGCAGTCGGGAACGTCGAAGGAGATGTCGAACTCGAGCCGCTGGCCGACCTCCTGCTCGGCGTCGCTGACGCCGTGGTGGGTGTAGATCGAGAGGCCGCGCAGCTCGATCTCGGTCGTGGTCTCGATTCCGTTCTGTTCGTGTCCCTCCATGCCGGGCAGCCTAACCGCGGATCGCCCCGGCGACGCTCAGCGCCTGGCCGACCTCGGCGACGTCGTGGACCCGCAGCACCTGCGCACCGGCCGCGGCGGCGAGCACGGTGCTGGCGATCGTGCCGCCGAGCCGCTCGCGCGCGGCCGAGCCGTCGACCCCGCCGATGAAGCTCTTGCGCGAGGTGCCGACGACCAGCGGGCGGCCGAGCGCGGCCAGCTCGTCAAGCCGGCGCAGCAGCTCGAAGTTGTGTGCGGCGGTCTTGCCGAACCCGATCCCCGGGTCGAGCCAGACCCGCTCCGCCGCGATCCCGGCATCGACCGCGAAGGCGAGCCGCTCGGCGAGGAACTCGCGGACCTCGGCGACCACGTCCTCGTAGCGCGGTTCGGCCTGCATCGTGCGCGGCTCGCCGCGCATGTGCATCAGCACCACGGTCGCCCCGCGCTCGGCGCAGACCGCCGCCATCTCGGCATCCCCGCGCAGCGCCGTGACGTCGTTGACGATCGCCGCCCCGGCGTCGAGCGCGGCAGCGGCAACCGACGACTTGTACGTATCGATCGATACCTCGGCCCCGGCCAAACCTTCGACGACCGGCAGGACGCGACGAAGCTCCTCGGCGGCATCGACCGGCTCGGCGCCCGGCCGCGTCGACTCGCCGCCGACGTCGAGCACGTCCGCCCCCGCCGCCAGCAGCTCCTCCCCATGGGCGATCGCCGCCCCGGCGTCGAGGTAGAGCCCCCCATCCGAGAACGAGTCCGGCGTCACGTTCACGACCCCCATCAGCCTCGCTGACATCGGCGAAGTATCGCCGCTCTCCTCCGGCGGGTGGCTCCGGTGGACAGGCCGAGCACGTAGACCTCGCGCGCAGGCCTGTCCACCGGAGACAGGACCCGCCGGCCGGAGAGCTCGGTCCCTAGCTCGCGTCGCCGCCGGCGAAGCCGGGACGGGGGCGCGGATTGGGGCGAGCGCCCTCGCGCGCGGCCGCTTCGGGCTCGGGCTCGGCGGCGGGCGGCTCGGCCTGCTCCTCGTCGTCGTCGACGAACACTTCCGCCTCCGATTTGCCTTCGAGCAGGGCGACGAACTGGTCGGCGTCGATCGTCTCCCGCTCCAGCAGCAGCTTCGAGATTCGGTCGAGCTCGTCGTGGTTGTCGTTGAGGATCTTGCGCGCGGTCTGGTGGGCGCTCTCGACGATGCGGCGAATCTCGTCGTCGATCTCGCGCGCGATCTCGTCGGAGTAGTCGGGCTCGGAGGAGAACTCGCGGCCGAGGAACGGCTGGCCACGATCGTGGCCGAAGACGCGCGGGCCGAGCCGCTCGGACATGCCGAACCGCATCACCATCTGCTTCGCCGTCTCGGTCACCTTTTCGAGGTCGTTGGAGGCGCCGGTGGTGATCTCCCCGAAGATGATCTCCTCGGCGGCGCGGCCGCCCAGGGTCATCGCCATCGTGTCGGTCAGCTCGGCGCGGGTGGTGAGGAACTTGTCCTCGGTCGGCAGGCTGATCGTGTAGCCGAGCGCCTGGCCGCGGCTGATGATCGAGACCTTGTGGACCGGGTCGCAGTTGGGCAGCAGGTGACCGACGATCGCGTGGCCCATCTCGTGGTAGGCGGTGACCAGACGCTCCTTCTCGCTCATCACCCGGGTCTTCTTCTCGGGGCCGGCGATCACGCGCATGATCCCCTCCTCGAGCTCCTTCATCGTGATCTCGCGACTGCCCGAGCGGGCGGTCAGCAGGGCCGACTCGTTGATCAGGTTGGCGAGGTCGGCACCGGTGAAGCCGGGGGTCTGGCCGGCCAGCGCGTCGAGGTCGATCGAGCGGCCGAGCGGCTTGCCGCGGGTGTGCACCTCGAGGATCTTCTTGCGGCCTTTGCGGTCGGGGCGGTCGACGACGATCTGGCGGTCGAAGCGGCCCGGCCGCAGCAGCGCCGGGTCGAGGATGTCGGGCCGGTTGGTGGCCGCGATCAAGATGATGTTGTCCTTCATCTCGAAGCCGTCCATCTCGACCAGCAACTGGTTCAGGGTCTGCTCGCGCT
>CAYXFL010000090.1:0-9067 GCA_964464285.1 uncultured Conexibacteraceae bacterium | reverse complement strand
TCGCATAGGGCAGGCCCACGCCCATCGTGCCCAGGCCACCGGAGTTGATCCAGCGGCGCGGCTGCTCGAAGCCGTAGTACTGCGCCGCCCACATCTGGTGCTGGCCGACGTCGGAGGTGACGATCGCGTCGCCCTGGGTCGCCCGGTGCAGCGCCTCCATCATGAACTGCGGCTTGATCTCGCCGTCCTTGCCGGCCTCGTAGTAGAGCGGGTGCTCCTGCTGCCAGCCGCGCAGGGTGTCCCACCAGACGTCGAGCCGGGACGGGTCGGTCTGCAGCGCCCGGTACTCGCGGGTCAGCTTCGGCAGCACCTTCTTGACGTCGCCGACGATCGGGATGTGGGCGCCGATGTTCTTCGAGATCTCGGCCGGGTCGATGTCGATGTGGATCACTTTCGCGTGCGGCGCGAACTCGCTCAGCTTGCCGGTGATGCGGTCGTCGAAGCGGGCCCCGATCGCGACGATCAGGTCGGCTTTGTCCATCGCGTAGTTGGCGGTGAAGGTGCCGTGCATGCCGAGCATCCCCAGCCAGGCCTCGCCCGAGGCCGGGTAGGCGCCGAGCCCCATCAGGGTCGAGGTGACCGGGAAGCGGTCCGAGTCGGCCAGCTCGCGCAGCTCCGCGGAGGCGTTGGCGTTGATCACGCCGCCGCCGGTGTAGAGGATCGGCCGGTGCGCGTTGGCGAGCGCTTTCGCGGCGATCCGGATCTGCTTCACGTTGCCCTCGGTCGAGGGCTGGTAGCCGGCCAGGTCGACCGGCTCGGTGCGCGGCTCGTACTCGATGTCGGCCCGCGAGAGGTCCTGCGGGATGTCGAGCAGGACCGGGCCCGGGCGGCCGGTCGAGGCGACGTGGAAGGCCTCGTGCACGTACTCGGGGATCTGGCGCGCGTCGGTGACCTGGAACGAATGCTTCACGAAGGGCAGCGTGGCGCCGAGGATGTCGGCCTCCTGGAAGCCGTCGGTGCCGATCAGCTCGGTGCGCACCTGGCCGGTGATGAAGACGGTCGGGGTCGAGTCGAGCATCGCGTCGGCGATCGCGGTGACCAGGTTGGTCGCGCCCGGCCCGGAGGTGGCGAAGGCGACGCCGACCCGGCCGGAGGCGCGCGCGTAGCCCTCGGCGGCGTGGCCGCCGCCCTGCTCGTGGCGGACCTGGACGTGACGGAAGGGCGCGTCGACCAGCGCGTCGTAGGTCGGCAGGTTGGCCCCGCCGGGGATCCCGAAGACGTGCTTGACGCCCTCGGCCTGCAGCGATTCAACAAGCGTGTCGGCAGCTCTCATGGGACGGTCGATGCTACCAGCGGGGGGCGGTCCATCAGGCGTGCTCGCGAGCCGCGGCGCTAGGCCTGCGGGGCCGGGGAGCGCGAGGGGTCCCAGCGGGTCTTCGGATCGATCGCGGCGGTGGCGACGACGTTCGCCTTGTAGAGCTCGATCGCGTGCAGCATCGACTCCACCAGCTCCTCGCCGAGCAGGGTCGGCTCGAGGCCGAGGTCGAGCAGCTTCGTGTGGATCGCGTTGTAGTAGTGCTCTTCCTTCTCGACCCGCGGGTTCTCGACGTGGTCGATCTCGACCGCGTAGCCGAGATGCTCGGCGGCGGTCTTGACGATCTCCGCCAGCTGCAGGACCGAGAACTGCTCGGTGAACTGGTTGAAGACGCGGAACTCGCCGCGCTCGGCCGGGTTCGTGACCGCCAGCTCGACGCAGTTGAGGGTGTCGCGGATGTTGAGGAAGCCACGGGTCTGCTGGCCCGCGCCGTAGACGGTCAGCGGGTGGCCGATCACCGCCTGCAGGCAGAAGCGGTTGAGCACGGTGCCGAACAGCTCGTCGTAGTCGAAGCGGGTGATCAGGCGCTCGTCGCCGGCGGTCTCCTCGGTCTCGATCCCGTAGACGACGCCCTGGTTGAGGTCGGTCGCGCGCAGGCCCCAGGTGCGGCAGGCGAAGTGGATGTTGGTTGAGTCGTGGACCTTCGAGCAGTGGTACAGCGAGCCGGGCAGCTTCGGGAACGGCAGGGTGTCCTTGCGCCCCTTGTGCTCGATCTCGATGTAGCCCTCCTCGATGTCGATGTTGGGCTGGCCGTACTCCCCCATCGTCCCGAGCTTGACCAGGTGCGCGTCCGGCACGTGGTCGCGCATGCTGAACAGCAGGTTGAGGTTGCCGACGACGTTGGCCTGCTGGGTCTCGACCGCGGTCTCGCGGGAGATCATCGAGTAGGGCGCCGAAGGCTGCTCGCCGTAGTGGATGACCGCGTCGGGCCTGGTCTCGGCGACCACCGCGTCGAGGAACTCGCCGTCCTCGACGGTGCCGACGAAGCTGCGGATGCGATCGCCGGAGACCTCCTCCCAGGCCGCGATCCGCGGCTCCAGGTCGAGGATCGGCGTTAGCGAAGCCGAGCCGGCTCCGTCGACCCACTGGCGGCGGGCGAAGTTGTCGACGAC
Organism: uncultured Conexibacteraceae bacterium; assembly: GCA_964464285.1. Taxonomy (GTDB): domain Bacteria; phylum Actinomycetota; class Thermoleophilia; order Solirubrobacterales; family 70-9; genus VAYN01. The sequence goes on along the minus strand of CAYXFL010000090.1, from coordinate 6,640 downwards.
GGAGACCTCATGGCCACGGGCGGAGAACCGCAGAGCCGTTGGCCATCCCAGGTAGCCGTCGCCCCCGAGGATCAGAACACGCATAAGGGGGGCAGCTTAGTTGAATCAGGTGGATGCCAAGCGGACTCGCGGCGCGCAACGGGGGTCGGGTCGGGCTCGCCCTGCTGGCCGCCGTCCTCCTGCTCGGGCTCGGGCTGCGGGTCGGCTACGCCTGGGACGGGCGCGCGCCGGTCTACGACGCGGCCGCGTATGCGGCAATCGCGGGGAATCTCGAGGAGGGCGAGGGGTTCACCGTTGGGGCGGCGGCGACGCAGCCGTCGGGGAATTACTCGCCGGGGCTGCCGCTGGTCGTGGCGGGGGTCTATTTCGTGGCCGGGGGGGTTGACGAAAGGCTGGCTCGGGTGGTGCTGGCGGTCTTGGGTTCGTTGGCGGTGTTGTTCACGTACTTGATGGGGCGGAGACTCGGGGGGGCTGTGGCGAGCCCGCCCGATCGCCCGCCCGGGCTGGGTGTGGTGGGCGATCGGGCGGGCTCGACCGAGGTTGGCGTCGGTTCGGGAGAGGGTCCGGGGCGCTCGATGAATTTTCCACACCCTGGTGTGGTCGATTCATCGAGCGTGGTCGCCGGCTTGGTCGGGGCGCTGGGGGTGGCGATTTACCCGGCGTTCCTGGAGTACGGGGGGATGCTGATGAGCGAGGGGTTGGCGGCGACCCTGTTGTCGGGAGGGGTGCTGGCGTTGTTCTGGGCGTGGGATGCGGAGCGGGCGCGGGCGGCGGCGTCGGGAGTGGAATCAGCGACCTCGGGGGCGGGATCGCCCGGTAGCGCACCGGCGACCTGGTCTCGCTGGCTCCTCGCCGGCCTCGCGCTCGGCGCGCTCGCCCTGGTCCGTCCCGAGTACCTCGGCGTCGGCGCCCTGCTCGCCCTCGTGGTCCTCCTCAGCGCCCTGATCCACCGCCCCCCCACCCCGCAATCCCCAACCCCCCCGCAGAAAGTCACTCACAGGGCTACCAACCACATACGGCGCAGCGGCTGGGCGCGCTGGCTCGGCGCAGCGGCGCTGGTGCTGGCGGGGATGGCGGTGGTGATCCTGCCCTGGACGGTGCGGAACGTCGTGGCGCTGGACCGCGTCGTGCCGATCTCGACCGGTGGCGGGCAGGTCCTGTTCGCGGGGACCTACATGCCCTCGGACGGGGACCCGGAGAAGGTCGGGGCCGGGGTCGTGACCGAAAACCCGAAGCTGTTCGGCCCCCGGGCGGCCGAGCGGCTGCGGCTTGAGCAGATCCTCGCGCGGCTGGCCGGGGCGACGTATCCGGGGCTCGAGACGGACCAGGCACTCTCGCGGATGGGGCGGGAACAGCTCTGGGACGAGCTCGGCGACAATCCGGTCGGCTACGCGGGCTTCGTCGCGACCAAGGTCGGGCGGATCTGGTCGCACGGGCCGCGGGCGGTGATGCGGGAGCCGGTCTGGGAGGCGCTGCACTGGGTGCTGCTCGGGTTCGGGCTGCTCGGGCTCGGCGTGCTCGCCTGGCGGCGGCGCTGGGAGGCGCTGGTGATCGCCACCGTCTTCCTCGCGATCACGGCGCTCAGCGCCCTGCTGGTGGCCTCCCCGCGCCGGGTCCTCGTGATGCTGCCGCTGCTCGCGGCCTGCGCCGGCTTCGCCGCCACCTGGATCTGGACCGAGGCGCGGCGGCGCTTGCGGCCTGAGGCCGCCCCTAGCCGGCCTGATGCTGCAAGCGTCGGCGACCCGGATAGCCTGAGCCGGCCTTGAGCGCCGTCGCCGACTGGTTCCGCGGGTTGCCCCAGCGCCATGGGCGCCGGACGCTGATCGCGCTCGGCCTGATCGCGCTGGTCGGGCTGGCGGCGCGGGCTTACGTGGTCGTCAACCCGATCGAGGAACCGGCGGATGACTCGCGCGCCTACTTCGCGCTCGCCAAGTCGCTCTACACGGAAGGCAGCTTCGGTGGGCCGGAATTCAAGGACTCCAGCGACTGGTCGCCGGGGGCGCCGCTGCTCTACGCGGCGGCCTTCTACCTGACCGGGGGCGCCCGCGAAGGGACGGCGCGGATCGTCGAGGCGCTCTGCGGCCTCGCCGCGATCCTCGTCGTCTACGCGCTCGGCCGCTGGGTCGCCGAACGGGCGGTGCGCGGCCGGCGACGCGAGCCGCGCGGCGCCGACGAGGATCCGGACGAGCCGACGGTGGTGGGCGCCGGCCAGGCGGTCGGCCTCTTCTCCGCCGCCGCGGTCGCCGTCTACCCACCATTCATCCACTCGACCGCGGAGCTGATGAGCGAGCCGCCGGCGATCCTCACCCTGCCCGCCGCGGTCCTCGCCTTCCTCTGGGCCGGCGAGCGCGAGCGACCCTGGTACGCCTGGCTCCTCCCCGGCGCCCTCTTCGGCCTGACCGCGATGCTCCGCCCCGAATTCCTCCTGGTCGGCTTCGTCTTCGCCCTGTTCGCCCTGGCCCGCGGGGTGTGGTCGCCATTTCTTTCGGATACCGGAAGAAATGGCGACCACCCGGGTCGGAGGCACGGCTGGCTCGGGCGGCTGGTGCCGGCGCTCGCGGTGCTGGCGGGGATCACGGTGGTGGTCGCGCCCTGGGCGGTGCGCAACCAGATCGTGCTCGACCGCACGGTGCCGATCTCGACCGGCGGCGGCAAGGCGCTCTACGTCGGCACCTACCTTCCCGCCGACGGCGAATACCAGCGGGTCAAGGCGATCCTGGTGAAGCGCTTCGAAGGGAAAGAACTCGACCCGCACTCGCAGGCGCTGGAGGAGATCAACCCGACGCCCCTGTTCACCAGGGTCTGGAAAGAAAGCTATCCCGACCTCCCACGCGACCAGGCGCTCGGCAAGATCGGCAAAGAGAACCTCTCCGACTACCTCTCCGAAGACCCGCTCGGCTACCTCGGGATGACCGTGCGCAAGGTCGGGCGGATGTGGTCGAGCGGGGTCGGCGAAGCGATGAGCAGCACGCCCGGGCGGGTCGTCCAGGTCGCCCTGGTCGCGCTCGCGATCGCCGGCCTGGTGCTGCTCGGGCTGCGGCGGCGCTGGTGGGAGCTGGTCGCGCTGGCGACGCCGCTGCTGCTGGTCACCGCGGTGGGCGCGGCCTCGCTGGCCGCCCCGCGCCGCAACGAGGTGCTGATGACGCTGGTCTTCCCGCTCGCCGGCCTCGCCCTGTTCCGGGCGCTGGCGGCCATATCCTCCGCTCGCAGATGGCCCTCACCGCAGGAATCTTCCCCGCCGAGCTGACCGCGCTGCGTGGCGTCGGCCTGCTCGTCGCCGCGATCCTGATCGTCTACGCGATCGCCCGCCGCAAGGCGCTACGCAACGCCGACGTGCTGCTGCTGCTCGCCGCCGGGGTCGCGCTCGCGGTCGTCTGCGGCACCGAAGTCGTCAACGGCCTGCTCTCCGCCTTCTCCTTCGAGAAAGGCAACAACGGGCGCATCCTCGGCCTCGCCGTGTTCGCGATCTTCGTCCTCTTCCTGCTCACCCTGCGGGCGCTCTCGGTGGCGGCGCGCAACTCGCGCCAGCTCTCCGCCGCGCTCGAGGGCCTCGCCTGGGAGGAGTTCCGCCAGGTCGGGCTGCCGGAGCGCTTCCGCGGCAAGGTCGCGATCCTGATCCCCGCCTACAACGAGGCCGAGAACATCGGCCACGTGCTCGACCAGATGCCGGCCGCGGTCTGCGGGGTCGGGACCGAGGTGCTGGTCGTCGACGACGGCTCGCGCGACGGGACCGGCGACGTCGCCGCCGAGCACGGCGCCAGCGTCGCCCGCCACGTGACCAACCGCGGCGGCGGCGCGGCCCTGCGGACCGGCTACCGGCTGATGGTCGAATCCGGCGCCGAGGTGGTGGTGACGCTGGACGCCGACGGCCAGCACCTGCCGGCCGAGATGGAGCGCCTGGTCAAACCGATCCTCGACGGTGAGATCGACGTCGCCCACGGCTCGCGCGTGCTCGGCCACGCCGACCGCAACCACTTCGCGCGGGAGCTCGGGATCGTCTTCTTCAACCGGCTCGTCTCCTTCATAACCCGCACCCACGTCACCGACTGCTCGAACGGCTACCGCGCCGTGCGCACCACGGTGCTGCCGCAGCTGGTCCTGCGCCAGGAGCAGTTCCACACCTCCGAGTTCATGATCGAGGCGATCAAGCGCGGCATCCCCGCCCGCGAGATCCCGATCACGGTCGAACAGCGCCTGCACGGCCACTCGAAGAAGCCGGCGGTGTTCCGCTACGGCGTCGGCTTCGCCAACGCGATCGTCCGCACCTGGCTGCGTTAGGCCCTTCGGGCCCCTCCAGGGGCCCCAATGGACCGAGCGCTACCTGACGCCCGGGTGACGGACCGCCGCCGGGTCGGGCAGGTAGAGGTCGCTGCCGCAACGCGGACAGACCTGCACGTAGAGCTTCAGCTCCTTGCCGCAGGTCGGGCACTGGCGTTCGGGTTCGTTCTTCTCCACCCGGTAGAGGACGACCGCGATCAGGCCGAGCAGCGGCAGGACCATCCCGATCACCAGCCAGATCCAGAAGGAGCTGCCCTTCGACCTGCCGATGATCGCGGTGGCGAGGCCGCAGAAGAAGGCGATCACGAGGTATTCCATCCACCCCATTCTTGCGCGTCGGAGTGCTCCGGGGAGAGTCAGACCAGCGGTTTCGGGTGGCCGATCGAGCCGACCTCGGAGATGTCGCGCTTGAACGGCAGGCTGGCGGTCCAGTCGAGCACCGCGCGCGCCTTGCGGGCGGTCCCGGGGATCTGGGACATGTGGTAGCTGCGCGCCATCCACCACGCCGGGAAGCCGCGGAAGGTCCGCTCTCCCACCCGGCCGACCGCCTTGTAGCGGCCGAGGTTGACGAACGAGGCCTCGGAGCGGTACTCGAAGGGCTGCGCGTTGCCGATCCCGAGCTCGGCGGCGATGTTGCGCGCCACCACGGGGCCCTGGCGCACGGCGTGCTGGGCGGTCGGCGGGCAGAGGCCGCCGCGCGGGTCGGGGGCGGCGGCGCAGTCGCCGATCGCCCAGACCGAGTCGAGGCCCTGGACGCGCAGGTGCGAGTCGACCGGGACGCGGCCGCGCTCGTCGAGCGGCAGCTCGAGCTGGCGCAGGATCGGCTGCGGGGCGACGCCGGCGGTCCAGACCACGGTCCGCGAGGGCAGCGTCTCGCCACTGGAGAGCCGCGCGAAGTCGGACCCGACCTCCTCCAGGGTCGTCTCCAGCCGGATCTCGATCCCGCGCCCGCGCAGCTCGCGCAGCGCGTATGTGGCCAGCTCGAGGTCGATCTCCGGCAGCACCCGGTCGGCCGCCTCGACTAGCAGCCAGCGCATCCCGTGCAGGCGGGCGCGCGGGTAGCGGTCCATCGCGTCGGCGGCGAAGTCCTGCAGCTCGGCCAGCGCCTCGAGGCCGGCGTAGCCGCCGCCGACGAAGACGTAGGTGAGCAGTTCCTCACGCCGCCTCGGGTCCTCGGTCGCATTCGCTTCCTCGAGCGTCTCGATCACGTGGTTGCGCAGGTAGATCGCGTCGGCCAGCGACTTGAACCCGACCGCGTGCTCGGCCAGTCCGGGAACCGGCAGGACGCGGGAGACCGAGCCGAGCGAAAGCAGTAGCTGGTCGTAGGGCAGCGTCTCCAGCGGGCCGTGCTTGGGCGCCAGCTGGACCGTCTTCGCCTCGGGGTCGTGGCCGACGATCGAGCCGATCCGCAGGTAGGTGCGCTTGAGGATGTCGCGCAGCGGCGTGGTCACGTGGCGCGGCTCCAGGGTGCCCGCCGCCGCCTCCGGCAGGAACGGCGTGTAGAGCGCGAAGTTCGTCTCGTTCGCCATCACCAGGCGCGCCGACTGCTTCGGCAGCACCCGCTCCAGCTCCCGCGCCGCCGCGGCGCCGCCGAAGCCACCACCCGCGATCACGACGTTCCAGGCCATGGCCCCACCGTAGCACTTTGTAACAACGTGTTACAAAGTGCCGATTGCTGCAACCGCGGCCGCGCGCTAGGCGTTCAACTGCTGCTGAATCAGGCGGTTGACCTCGCCGCCGTCGGCGCGGCCCTTGGTCTCGCGCATCACCTGGCCGACGATCGCGCCGACCGCCTTGCCGTTGCCTTCGCGGACCTTGGCGGCGGCGTCGGGGTTGGCCGCGATCGCGGCGGCGACGATCGCCTCCAGCTCGCCGTCGTCGGCGGCCATCTGGGCGAGGCCCTCGCGCTCGACGATCGCCTCCGGCTCGCCGCCCTCGGCGACCAGCGCCGCGAGCACGGTCTTGCCGCTGCCGTGGGAGATCTTCTTCTCGGCGACCAGGCCGACCAGGGTGGCGAGCGCCGCCGGGGTCACCTTCGACTGCGCGGCGCTGGTCTCCGTCTCGCCGGCGCGCAGCGCCGCGGCCAGCTCGCCGGTCACCCAGTTGGCGACCACGCGCGCCTCCACCCCGCCCGCCGCGGCGGCCGCCTGCTCGAAGTAGGCGGCGGTCTCCGGGTCGGTCGCCAGCACCGCGGCGACGTCGGTGCTCAGCCCCTCGCCTTCGTAGCGGGCGATCCGCGCCGCCGGCAGCTCCGGCAAGGCCTCGCGCGCCGCCCGCAGCATCTCCTCGGTGGGCACGATCGGGACCAGGTCGGGCTCGGGGAAGTAGCGGTAGTCGTGCGCCTCCTCCTTCGAGCGCAGCG
>CAYXFL010000089.1:7587-9319 GCA_964464285.1 uncultured Conexibacteraceae bacterium | reverse complement strand
CCCAGAACTCCCACCGGAAGCGTCCTGCCGGGCCAGCACCCACACCTACCTGCCAATAGCTAGGTGTGGGTGCTGGGCCGGCCTAGGACTGCCCTGCCCCTCAGCACACCCGCGAGCCGAAGGCCTGGGTCCACACGTGTGCGCCGGTGTTGCCTTCGAGCTTGCCCTTCCGCAGGCCGATGCCGAGCTCGGCGAACTGGCCGAGGATGTTGGCGCGGTGGCCGGGGGAGCGGATCCAGGCGCTGAAGATGTTGCGGACGGAGCCGAGCGAGCCGGTGCCCCAGGCGATGTTCTCGCCGAGCGCGGTGCAGCGGCCGCGGTAGCCGACCCGCTCGAACCAGAAGTTGAAGTCGCGCCCGCAGGCCTCGTGGGCGAACTGGTCGCAGCGCAGGATGTCGCCGGCCTTGCCGCGGGCGGCGCGGTCGAGCTTGGCGAAACGGGAGAGCGGCGCGAGGCCGCGGCGCTCGCGTGCGAAGTTGGTCATGCAGCGCATCGCCCTCACCTGCTTGGCGAGCGGCGCGCCGGGGTTGCCCTGGCCGGGGCAGGCCGAGAGCGGGGCGACCAGGTTCTGCCGGGCCGCCGCAGCCCCGGCCGGCGCGAGCAGCAGCAGGGCGACGATGGCGACAGCGGGTGCGATCCGTCCCATCGCCCAAGACTAGGGACCCGGCACTCCCAGCCCGCTTGCCCGGCCGCGTAACCTGGACATAGAGACGAAAGGAGAAAGATGACGCCGAAGGTCCAGAAGTCCGAGCAGGAGTGGCGCGAGCAGCTCACCCCCGAGCAGTACGAGGTGACCCGCCGCGCGGGCACCGAGCGCGCCTTCACCGGGCCCCACCTCGACGAGAAGCGCGACGGGATGTTCCGCTGCGTCGGCTGCGGCACCGAGCTGTTCTCCTCGGACACCAAGTTCGAGTCCGGCAGCGGCTGGCCCAGCTTCACCGATCCGGAGAACCTCGAGCACGTCGAGCTGCGCTTCGACGACAGCTACGGGATGCGCCGCACCGAGGTCGTCTGCAAGACCTGCGACGCCCACCTCGGCCACGTCTTCGACGACGGCCCGGGCGAGAGCGGCCAGCGTTACTGCATCAACGGCTGCGCCCTCACCTTCGAGGAGAAGTAGCCCGGAGGCCCGCCGGCTCAGGCCGGCGGCGCCGCCATCAGCTCGACCCGGTGGCCGGCGGGCGCCAGCACGCGCGCCCGCGGCACGCCCCAGTGCTCGCGCGCGGCTTCGATCTCGAAGCCGGCGGCGCGCAGCGCCGCCAGGGTCGCCTCGTAGTCGGGGGCGACCAGGGCCAGGTGCCCGCGCGGAGGCGCGACCGGGTCCGCCTGCGGCATCAGGTGGATCTGGGTTCCCTCGCGTTCGAGCCAGGTGAACTCGGCCAGGGTCGGCGGCGGCTCGACCCGCTCGAACCCGAGCAGCTCGAACAGCTCGGCGGCGCGCTCGACATCCTCCGGCGCGACTTCGATTCCAGCGTGATGGAGCACTAGCTCAGCGTAGATGGATGTCGCAGAGATTTTGCAGAGACGCGACCCACACGTAATGTTTTGTCTGCGAACATGGCATCATGGCCGTGATGACGCCGAGAGAGAACTGGACCGACGAGCGACTCGACGACTTCCGGGCGGAGGTGAACCGGCGGTTCGACGAGACGAACCGCCGGATGGACGCTCAGTTCACGGAAACTCACCGCCGACTGGACGAAACCAACGCTCGGGTAGACGAAACGAACGC
>CAYXFL010000089.1:0-7487 GCA_964464285.1 uncultured Conexibacteraceae bacterium | reverse complement strand
ACGAAACGAACGCCCGGATAAACGAAACGAACGCCCGGATAAACGAAACCAACGCTCGGATAGACGAAACGAACGCTCGCATGGAGGCCGGCTTCGCGAGGATCGAGGCGCGGTTCGACGCGCTCCACCGCCTGCTGTTCCAGGCCACGATCGCGCTGCTCGTCGGGCTGCTCGGCGTCGTGGTCGCGCTGATCACCTGACTCAGAAGGCCAGCGAGACCAGCGCGGCGGCGATCACGATCGCGGTCGACCAGACGATCGCCTCGGCGACGATCTGGTTGTCGAGGCCGTAGGCATGCGAGACGACCATCCCGTTGAGGCCGGCCGGCATCGCGGCCAGCAGCAGGTAGGCGGGCGGCAGGTCGATCAGCGGCGCCGCCAGCAGGAGCAGCAGCGCCGGCGCGAGCAGGAGGCGGCCGGCCAGCGAGACCAGGACCTGGCGGGTCAGCGGCGGGGGCAGCGGCAGCTCGCCGTGCTCGGCGCCCTCGGCGAGGGTCGCGCCGACCGCGAAGAACCCGATCGGCAGGATCGCGACGATCAGCAGCTGCGAGGCGTCGACGAGCAGGTCGGGGGCGAGCGCCTCCGGGGCCAGCAGCCCTGCGATCGCCGCGTAGAGCGACGGGTTGCGGGTGAAAAAGGCCCGCACCCGGTCGCGCACCCCCTCTCCCACCTTGGTCCCGAACGCCGCGCCGACCGCGAAGGCGCCGAGCAAGAGGCCGGGGCCGCTCACCGCGACGTCCCAGAGCACCGCGTCGGAGAGCTCCCCGCGGCCGAGCAGCGCGACCGTCATCGGGTACCCGAGGTAGCCCGTGTTGACGGTCAGAACCGTGCAGATCATCGCCCCGGTCTGCGGGCGGGGCAGGTGCAGGACCCTGCTCGAGATCCACCAGACGAGCAGCGAGGTGAGCGCGAGGGCGACCCAGCCGAGCACCAGGCCGAGGCCGTGGTCGAGGTCGATCTCCGCCGCCGCCAGATTGAAGAAGATGACCGGCGGCAGCATCGCGTAGAGGATCACCAGCAGCGACCTGCGCGCCGCCTCGGCCGAGCGCGCCGGCCAGCGTTGCTCGGACCAGATGCCGATGCCGGTGGCGACCGCGATCGTCGCGGCTACCAGCAGTACACCCATCAGGCGGCGCTCGCCGCGGCCCGGTTCATCTGGCCGCCGAGACTAGAAGAGTGCGGCCCTAGAAGAGCGCGGCGCCGGCGCGTTCGGCGAACTCGACCAGCGGCTGCGGGATCACGCCGAAGAAGACGGTCGCGGCGGCGGCGAGCACCGCCGGAACGACCAGGTAGGGGCGCTTGCCGGCGTCGGGATCGACCGGGTCGGCCTCGGGCGAGGCGCCGGCGATCGCCGGTTCGGCGCCGGCCGGCTCGGGCTCGGGCCGCATCCACATCGCCGCCACCACCCGCAGGTAGTAGGCCAGCGAGATCATCGTGCCGATCGCGATCATCACCCCGAGCCAGGTGTAGTCGCCGGCGACCAGGGCCTCGATCAGGTAGATCTTGCCGATGAATCCCGCGGTCGCCGGCAGCCCCGCGAGCGCGAACATCGCGATCGTCAGCGGCCAGGCCAGCCAGGGCCGCTCGGCCCCGAGCCCGCGGACCGCGCGGATGTCGTCGCCGAACGGGGTCTCGCGCTCACGCGCGACGATCACCGCGAAGGCGGCGAGGTTCATGAAGGCGTAGGCGGCGAGGTAGAAGACCAGTGCGCTGATCCCGGCCTCGCTGGCGACGACGATGCCGCCGAGCATGTAGCCGGCCTGGGCGATCCCGGAGTAGCCGAGCAGCCGCTTCAGCGAGTCCTGGCCGAGCGCCCCGACGTTGCCGACGATGATCGAGATCGCCGCCAGCACCGCCAGCGCCGGCTGCCAGTCGTCGACCTGGGGGCCGAGCGCGACGTCGAAGAAGCGGATGAAGACGGCGAAGGCCGCGGCCTTGGTGGCCACCGCCATGAAGCCGGTGATCGGCGTCGGCGCCCCCTCGTAGACGTCCGGCGTCCACTGGTGGAAGGGCGCGATCGAGGTCTTGAAGGCGAGCCCGACCGCGCACATCGCGATCCCAACCAGGATCAGCGAGTCGCCGAACAGGCCTTCGTGGGCGATCCCGGCGGCAATTTTGGTGAAGTCGGTCGAGCCGGTGCCGCCGTAGAGGAAGGCCATCCCGTAGAGCAGCGTCGCCGAGCCGACCGAGCCGACGATCAGGTACTTGAGCCCCGACTCGAGCGAGCCCTCGCGCCGCATGTTGGTCGCGCAGAGGACGTAGAGCGGGATCGAGAGGATCTCGATCGCGATGAAGAAGCTGATCAGGTTCTGCGCCTCGGTCAGCAGCACCATGCCGAGCACCGAGCCGAGCAGCAGCGCGTGGTACTCCCCCACCCCGGCCTGCTCGGCGGCCGACTCGCGCAGCGAGATCAGGACCGCGAAGGCGGCGGTGAGGATCGCGATCAGCGAGAACGCGATCGCCAGGTCGTCGATCCGCAGCGCCCCCGCGACCAGGTCCTCGGGATCGCCCCAGTGCCAGATCAGCAGCCCGGCGGCGATCGCCAGGGTCAGCAGGGTGAGGCCCGGCGCCCAGCGCCTGACCGGCTTGAACACGGCGCTGAGCAGGACCACGCAGAGCCCGACCGTGAGCGCGATGATCGGCGAGATGCCGGCGTAGTCGATGGTCGGCTCGGTGAAGGTCATCGCGACTCCTTGGGCTCGCCGCTGACGAGCACGTTGTCCCTGGTGTTCGTCCCCTCGGCCAGCTCCGCCTCGGGGGCGTCGCCGCCCTTGACCTTGGCGACCGTCTGCTGCACGGTCGGCGCGGTCCGCTTCAGGATCAGCTGCGGGTAGAGCGCCAGGGCGAGGATGCAGAGCACCAGCGGCGCCAGCACGACCGCGTCGCGCAGCCCGATCTCACTCGAGGCGACCCCGTTGCCCTCTTGTGATGGTGGGCGGTTGTGCATCGTCTGCTGGTAGAGGCGCAGCGCGTAGAAGGCCGCCAGCGCGACGCCGGTGATCGCGATGCAGGCGAACACGACCTTCTCCTGGAAGAGCCCGTTGAGGATGTAGAACTCGCCGATGAAGTTGGCCGACCCGGGCATCGCCAGGGTCGCCAGGGCGACGATCAGGAAGAGCGCCGCGAGCACCGGCGCCCGCATCGCCATCCCGCCCATCGCGCGGATGTCCTCGGTGCCGGTGCGCTCGACCAGGATCGCGACGATCACGAAGATCGGCGCGACCACGAGCCCGTGGTTGACCATCTGCAGGATCGCCCCGTCGGCGCCGTCGGCGCGCAGGGCGAAGATCCCGGCGGTGATGAAGCCGAGCTGGGCGACCGAGGAGTAGCCGGCGATCAGCCGCACGTTGGTCTGGGTGAAGGCCATCACCGAGCCGTAGAGGATCGAGGCCAGGGCGATCACCAGGACCACCTCCTGGAACTCGACCGCGGCGTCGGGGAAGAGCGGCAGCACCACGCGCAGGAAGCCGTAGGCGCCGACCTTGGCGAGCACGCCGGAGAAGACGACGAGGACCGGCAGCGGCGCCGCCCGGTAGGCGTCGGGCATCCAGCCATGCAGGAGGAAGGCCGGCATCTTGACCAGGAAGGCGGCGGCGAAGAACCAGAAGATCCAGCGCTGGCTCTCGATCTCGAGGCCCTGCTGCTGGATCGCCGCGATCGAGAAGGTGAGGTGGCCGCCGTCGGCGGAGATGATCGCCGTGGCGACCGCCCCGACCAGCATCAGCAGCGACCCGATCAGGGTGTAGATCATCATCTTCAGGGTCGCCTGGGCGGCGCTCGGGCCGCCGGCGCGATCGCTTCCCCAGCTGCCGAAGAGGAAGTAGAACGGGACCAGCATGAAGTCGAAGAAGAGGACGAAGAGCAGCAGGTCCTGAGCGAGGAAGGCGCCCAGCGTCGCCGTCTCCGCCAGCAGCAGCAGGAAGAAGAAGAGCTGCGGGCGCTCCCACTCGCGGAAGGCGGCGAAGGCGGTGCCGCCGAGCCAGAGCAGCGCGGTCAGCACGACCAGGAAGAGGTTGAGCCCGTCGAGGCCGAGCGCGTAGTCGACGCCGAGCCCGGAGATCCAGGTGACGTCCACCGAGTGCTGCAGGCCGGAGCTGCCCGAGTCGAAGTCGAAGACCATGACCGCGGCGATCGCCAGCGTCGCCAGCGCACCCAGCGTCGCCCACCAGCCGGTTGCCCGCCTGGGCAGGAAGAGGCCGACGACACCGAAGGCGAGCGGGGCCCAGAGCAGCGCGTTGATCATCGGCTCGCCTCGCTCATCAGCTCTGCAGGAGGAAGTAGAGGACGAGGCCGGCGAAGCCGGCGATCAGCAGCAGCGCGTAGCTGCGCACGAAGCCGTTCTGGACCGCCTTGACGACGCTGCCGGCACCGCGCACGGTGCCCTCGGTGCTGGTCACGAGGCCGTCGACGACGAAGCGCTCGAAGACGCTGTTGGCGAAGCGGCCGATCGCCAGCGCCGGGCGGACGACGAGGAAGTCGATGATCTCGTCGAAGTACCACTTGTTGACGAACAGGGTGTAGGCCGGGCGCATCCGCTCGATCATCCGCGCGGTGGTGCCCGGCCTGCGCACGTAGAGCAGGTAGGCGACCCAGATCCCGACGAGCGAGATCACGGCGCCGATCGAGAGGCCGACGTAGTCGGCGGTGAGGCTCGGGTGGATGTTGATCAGGTACGAGTTCTCGAAGACCGGGTGCAGCCACTTCTCGATCACGTCGTCGACCCCGGGGATCTGGACCACGCCGCCGAAGATCGCCAGGAAGGCGAGCACGGCCATCGCCGCCTTCATCGGCCAGGTCTGCTCGGCGATGTGGTGCTCGGAGCCGGGGAAGCCGACGTCGGTGTCCTCGACCTCGCCGCTGGCCGGATTGCGCGGCGTCTCGTGGGCGACGTGGCCGCTGTCGATCAGCTCCTGCGCCTCCTTGCACGGTCTCCCGGGCAGGACCCGGAAGACGAGGCGGAAGGCGTAGATCGCGGTGATGAAGGCGCCGACGTAGCCGAGGATCGTGAAGGTCATGTACATCCCCCCGCGCGCCTCGGCGTAGGCGAGGATCTCGTCCTTGGAGAAGAAGCCGGAGGTGCCGGGGAAGGCGGCGAGCGCGAGCGCCCCGCAGAGGAAGGCGATCGAGGTGAACCGCATCGCCTTGCCGAAGCCCGACATGTCGTTCATGTTCTGGTTGTTGGCCATCGCGGCGATGATCGAGCCGGCCGCCATGAACAGCAGCGCCTTGAAGAACGCGTGGGTCATCAGGTGGAACATCCCGGCGCTGTAGGCGCCGATCGAGACGCCCATGATCATGTAGCCGATCTGGCTCATCGTCGAGTAGGCGATCGCCCGCTTCAGGTCGGTCATCACCAGCGCGATCGTGCCGGCGACGAGCAGGGTCGCGAGCCCGGTGAAGGCGGCGACGTCCGCGGCGGTGGGTGCCAGCTCGAAGAAGACGTGGGTGCGGGCGATCAGGTAGACGCCGGCGGTCACCATCGTCGCCGCGTGGATCAGCGACGAGACGGGCGTCGGGCCCTCCATCGCGTCCGGCAGCCAGGTGTGCAGCGGCAGCTGCGCCGACTTGGCGAAGGCGCCGACCAGGAGCAGCAGGCAGATCGCGGTGATCGTCCACTCGTTGGTGGTGAAGACCTCGGGGGCGCGCTCGAAGGCGGGGCCGTAGTCGAAGGTGCCGAGCTGCTGGAAGATCAGGAAGGCGGCGAGGACCAGGCCGATGTCGCCGACCACGTTGATCACGAACGCCTTCATCCCCGCCCTGGTCGCGGTCGTGCGCCGGTACCAGAAGCTGATCAGCGCGTAGGAGGCGAAGCCGACGAAGGCCCAGCCGACGATCAGCAGCACGAAGTTGCCGGCCAGGACCAGCAGCAGCATCGAGAAGACGAAGAAGCTGAGGTAGCTGAAGAAGCGGTGGTACCCCTTGTCCGACTGCATGTAGCCGTAGGAGTAGAGGTGGATCAGGGTGGAGACGCCGGTGACCACCAGGACCATGAAGATCGAGAGCGGGTCGACGTAGATCCCGAGCTTGATGTCGAGCCCGGCGACGCTGGCGTAGTCCCAGAGCGAGGAGGCGTGGTGGCGCGCCTCGGGGTCTTCGCCGAGCAGGGCGAGCAGGGCGCCGATCCCGCAGGCGAAGGCGAGCGCGATCGAGAGCGTGCCGAGGATCCCGGCGAGCTTCGCCGGGATCACCTTGAAGCTGAGCCCGATCAGGATCGAGCCGAGCAGCGGGAAGAGCAGGACCAGCCAGGCCCAGGTCGTCGCGTCCATCTAGCCCCGCAGCTCCCTCAGCTGGTCGATGTCGAGCGGCAGCTTGCGGCGGAAGATCGCGACGATCAGGCCGAGCCCGATCACGACCTCAGCCGCGGCGACGACCATCACCACGATCGCGAACACCTGACCCTCCTCGTTGCCGACCATGCGGCTGAAGGCGACCAGCGCCAGGTTGCCGGCGTTGAGCATCAGCTCGAGGCAGAGCAGGATCACCATCGGGCTGCGCCGGATCAGGATCCCGACCGCACCGGTGGTGAAGAGCAGCGCGCTGAGGACGATGTACCACTCGATCGTCACGAGGAGCCTCCGGGGGACGGGGGCGCGTCTTCACGCTTGCGACCCGCGAGCACGACTGCTCCAACCGCAGCGAGCAGGAGCAGGATCGAGGCGGCCTCGAAGGGGAGCAGGAACTTCTCCAGCAGCAGGTTGCCGATCGCCGCCGGATCGCCGAACCCGGCCGGGACGTCGGGTCCCTCGGTGCCGAGCGCGCGCAGGGCCGAGGCGAGCACCGCGATCGAGAGCTCGACGAAGAGCGCGATCGCCAGCAGCGGCGCGAGCAGGCGCTGACCCGGGATCGGCTCCCAGGCCGACTCGCCGGCGCCGCCCACGTAGGCGACCACGAACAGGTAGAGGACCATCACCGCGCCGGCGTAGACGACCACCTGGGCGGCGGCGACGAAGGCCGAGGTGAGCAGCAGGAAGAGCGCCGCCAGCGAGAACAGGTGGATGATCAGCGCCAGCACGCTGAAGAACGGGTTGCGCATCGCAACCACGCCGATCGCGCCGCCGAGCGCGCCGATCGCGGCGAGGAAGAAGAGCACCTCTTCCATCTATTCGCCCTCGCTTTTCAGCGGGGTGCGCTCGATCGGCTCGGCGAGCAGCATCTCCTTGGTGAAGATCAGGTCGTCGCGGTCGTAGTCGGCCATCTCGTAGTCGTGGCCCATCGTGATCGCGTCGAACGGGCAGGCGATCTCGCAGTAGCCGCAGAAGATGCAGCGGCTGAGGTTGATCTCGTAGACGGCGGCGTAGCGCTCCCCCGCGGAGACGCGCTCGCCGGGGATGTTCTCCGCCGCGACCACGCGGATGCAGTCGGCCGGGCAGGCGGCGGCGCAGAGCGAGCAGCCGACGCATTTCTCCAGGCCGGTGTCCTCGAACTTGTGCAGTTTGTGGCGGCCGCGGAAGCGCGGGTAGACCGGCGTCTTCTCCTCCGGGTACTGGA
>CAYXFL010000088.1:0-9593 GCA_964464285.1 uncultured Conexibacteraceae bacterium | reverse complement strand
CGCCGCGACGAGCTCGCCGAGATCATCGTGCGCGAGATGGGCAAGCCGCTCGAGCAGGCCCTCAGCGAGGTCGACTTCGCCGCCGACATCTACGGCTACTACGCCGAGTACTCCGAGCGCTACCTCGCCGACGAGCCCATCGAGCTGCGCGACGGCGAGGGCAGCGCCTTCGTGCGCCGCGCTCCGCTCGGCGTGCTGCTCGGGATCATGCCCTGGAACTTCCCCTACTACCAGGTCGCCCGCTTCGCCGGGCCGAACCTGGTGATCGGCAACACGATCCTGCTCAAGCACGCGCACCAGTGCCCCGAATCGGCCGACGCGATGCAACGCATCTTCGACGACGCCGGCTTCCCCGCGGGCACCTACGAGAACGTCTACGCCAGCAACGAGCAGATCGAGTGGGTGATCGCCGACCCGCGCCTGCACGGGGTCTCGGTGACCGGCTCCGAGCGCGCCGGCGCCGCCGTCGCCGAGGTCGCCGGGCGCAACCTGAAGAAGGTCGTGCTCGAGCTCGGCGGCTCCGACCCGTTCGTCCTGCTCGGCACCGACGACGTCGACGCCGCCGCTCAGGCGGCGGCCGAAGCGCGGCTCGACAACACCGGCCAGTCCTGCAACGCGGCCAAGCGGTTCATCGTCGTCGACGATCTCTACGACGAGTTCCTGGCCAGCTTCCGAGCCAAGCTCGAGGCCTCGAAGCCGGGCGACCCGACGGCCGAGGGCACCGCGGTCGGCCCGCTCTCCTCGGAGTCGGCGGCCGACCTGCTCGAGGATCAGGTCAAGCGCGCGGTCGCCAACGGCGCCGAGGTCGTGGTCGGCGGCAAGCGCGACGGCAACTTCTTCGAACCGACGATTCTCACCGGCATCGGTCCCGGCGACGAGGCCTCCCAGGAAGAGTTCTTCGGCCCGGTCGCGCAGGTCTACCGGGTCGGCTCCGAGCAGGAGGCGGTCGAGCTCGCCAACCAGACCCCGTTCGGGCTCGGCTCCTACCTGATGACCAACGACAAGGAGCAGGCCGAGCGGGTCGCCGACCAGATCGAAGCCGGGATGGTCTACGTGAACCTGGTCGGCGCCGACAGCCCGGAGCTGCCGTTCGGCGGCTACAAGCAATCCGGCTTCGGCCGCGAGCTGGGCCGCTACGGCGCCGACGAGTTCGTCAACAAGAAGCTGATCCGCAGCGCCGACTAGGGTCAGCCGATCCCGGCACCACAACTTCACCCGGCCACGCTCGTTTAGACATCGAACGATGAAGAGGATCCTGCTCCCGGCGGCGCTGACCGCCCTGCTCGCGGCGAGCTTCGTCGCCGCCGCCCCGGCCGCCGAAGAGCCGGAGCCGCCGCGCTGCCACGGCAAGAAGGCGACGATCGTCGGCACCGACGGCGACGACGTGATCCACGGCACCCGCGGGCCTGACGTGATCTGGGGCGGCCCCGGCAACGACACGATCTACGGTGCGCTCGGCAACGACACGATCTGCGGCGGCCCGGGCGACGACGTGATCCGCGGCGGCCGCGGCAACGACCTGATCGACGGCGGCGCCGGCAGCGACCATCTCTACGGGGATCTCGGCGACGACAAGGTGCTCGGCGGCCCCGGCGACCGCGACGAGGTCTCGGGCGGGCTCGGGATCGACATCGTCAACGGCGGCCCCGGCGACTTCGACCTGGTCCGCGGCGACTACGGCTGGGACCGGATGTCGGGCGGCGCCGGAAAGGGCGACATCGCCTCCTTCGCGACCGCGGTCGCGGGCGGCAAGGGCAGCGGCGTCTGGGCTTCGCTGAAGGCGCACAAGGCGCGCGGCGACGGCCGCGACAAGCTGTTCAAGTTCGAGTCCCTGCAGGGCTCGGCCTTCCGCGACACGCTGATCGGCAACGAGGGCGACAACGTGCTCGACGGCGGCCCCGGCGACGACACCCTGGTCGGCGGCGGTGGCGTCGACACCCTGGTCGGCGGTCAGGGCAAGGACCGCTGCCGCGGCGCCAAGGGCCGAACCAGCTCGTGCGGCCCCGAAAAGGCTCCGAACGCGTCCGCCTACGTCGAGCTGAACGTGATCCCCGAGATCGGCGCCGGCCTGCAGGTGGTCGGCGGCGGCGGCCGCGATGACTTCGTCGTCTCCTACGACGAGGCGACCCACGACTTCGAGCTCGAGGCCCGCAAGGGCGTCGCCGTCGGGCCCGGCTGCGTGCGCCCGGACGGCGCCCCGAACCGGGTCGCCTGCCCGGCCGGCGAACATCCGCTGTGGCTGATGATCGACCTCGGTCCCGGCAACGACACGCTCCGCGTCGAGGGCTCCGGGCTGCGGGCGATCGGCTCGACCCGGTTCGCCGGCGGCTACGGCAACGACGTGATCCACGGCGGCCCCGAGGACAACCTGATCGAGGCCGGCCGCGGCGCCGACAAGCTCTACGGCGGCGCCGGCGCCGACGGACTGATCGGCGGCCTGCCCGGTCCCACCTACCTCTACGGCGGCCCCGGCGGGGATCTGCTGGCGGCGGGCGGCGGCTGTGCCGGCGGCGCCCTGGTCGGCGGCGGCGGTCGCGACAACGCCTCCTTCGCCGAGACCCAGGCTCATCCCGGCTGGCTGATCATCTCGCTGCCCCGCCGGGCCGCCTGGATCGACGAGATCGAGGACTGCGATCCGGTGTACATCTCGCCCACCAACGAGGCGCTCGAGGGCTCCTTCGACAACGACATCCTGATCGGCGACCGCCGCGCCAACGTCCTCCTCGGCCAGCCCGGCGAAGACGTCTTCATCGGCAACGGCGGCGACGACATCATCGACGCCCGCGACGGCGTCCGCGACCGCTCGATTCAGTGCGGCCGCGGCAACCCGCCCCGCTCCAAGGGCAAAGGCAAGGGCTTCACAAAGCCAACCGGCCGCCCCGCCGGCCGCGCGATCATGGACTCCTTCGACCCCGAGCCCTTCAACTGCACCGTCACGGTCCACGGCATCCCCGTACCGGGCCTCCACGGCTAGCTCGAAACCGCAGCGAGGGCTCAAACCGCGCCGTCGACCCCCGGCCGGGGGGAGAACCCGGCGCTGCTTGACCTTATTCGCCCTGTGGGTGAAGAAAGTCAAGAGGAAGGGCGGCATCGACCGCTGTTCGAGCTGGCGACGCGGCAGTACGGCGTGGTTTCGACGCGGCAGCTCGATCGGCTGGGGTACTCGCCGAGCTCCGCGTCGAAGGCGCACAAGGTCGGGAGGCTCCGGCGGATTCACCGCGGGGTCTACATGGTTGGGCACGAGGACCTGACCTGGGAGGGGCAATGCATGGCCGCGGTGCTCGCGGCCCGCCCTTCAGTTGCGAGCCACGAGTCGGGCGCCTGTCTCTGGGGCCTCCTGCGCTACCGACCTTCGACGATCGATGTGACCGTGCCCAGCGAGCGCCGACAGGGACGGCCGTTCCGCCTTCACTTCGCCGCTCTGGATCGCACCGAGATCGGATCTCCGCAAGGAGTTCCGGCAACCTCCGTCGCCCGCACCAAGCTCGACCTTGCGGCGCGTCTTCCGCAGGCTCGCCTCGAAGGGGTCTTCGAACGCTCCGAAGAGCTGCAGCTCTTCGACCTCGGTCCGCTGGAAGCGGTGCTGGCGCGGACGCCGCACCATCCGGGCGCGGGCACCCTGAAGCGGGTGCTGGCGCTCTACCGGCCGGAGGCCGCGGTCACCCGCTCCTGGCTGGAGAGGCGCTTCCTGGAACTCGTCCGCAAGGCCGGGCTCCCCCTCCCGGCGATGAACTACGTGGTCGGCGGGATGGAGCTCGACGCCTACTGGGCGGCGGAGCGATTCGCGGTCGAACTCGACGTCTTCGAGACGCACGGCACGCGGGTCGCCTTCGAGCGCGACCGGATACGCGCCGACGATCTGCTCGCGCTCGGCATCGAGGTGATCCGTATCACCGGCCCGCGTCTGCGGCGCGAACCGGAGCAGGTGATGCGCCGGCTGGCCGACCACCTCGCGCGCCGCCGCGCCATCAGCGAGCTCGGCACTCGCGTACCGGGCCTGCACAGCTAGGCCCGGTACGGAGTCGCCGCGGTCTACTGGACGAAGAGCCCCGTATGGGCGCCACCGCTCGTTGCTGTCTGCAGGTCAGCGCCGACGAAGGAGCCGTTGGTTTTAGCCGCTGTTTTGTTTGCGCAGATCCCGAACAGTGGCCGGTGTTCTTCATAGCTGATGCTGCTTATGTTTTCGTCGAATGTGATTTCGCGTGTAGCGCCAGCACCGACGTTTGTGAGTGTGATGTTGCCCAAGCCGGCCTGAGAGCCCACTGTCACGGTGCAACCAGGCGCTGTGATTTCGATTTTCTGGCCACCGAAGCAAACGATGCTTTTCTTCGCCTCGTAGTTTGGGCCGACCCTTGTTTGCGAGGTGTATTTGAATTCGCAGCCGTTGACGTCGACCGGGACGCTGAACAGACCAAAGGCTTTACATCCCGAGTAGGCGGGGGTCAGACTGATTTCGCTGTTTTCTTTGCCGCTGAGATTGCCGCTGTAAGTGACTTCATCGCAGGAGAACGACCCGGTGTCGAAGATCCAGACGTCATTTCCGGCGTGCTGTTTTCCGTAGACTTTCGCGGGAGGGGTTTCAACATCGATTTTGAATGGCGCTTCTGCGGCGGAAGCCGCTGGGAAGGCGAAGCCTGCAGTCGCGACCGCGACCAGCAGGACCATCTGTAGAGCGTTCTTCATCGGAGCCTCGTTTCGAGCTTGGGAGACTGGGTTTGTGCCGGTTCCGTTGTTACGGGGCGGCCCAGAGGCCGGTGTGGGTTCCGGAGGAAGTCGCTGTCAAGATGGTTGCATCCACCCACGTCCCAGTGGTCTTGAATTTTGTGTTGTCGATGCAGATGCCGAATAGAGGTTTGTGTTCTTCGTAGCCGACGTTCGTCAAGTTGACATCGGCTGTGATTTCCCGTGTGTTTCCAGATCCAATGTTTGTGTATGTGACTTTTCCAAGGCCATTCTGACTGCCGATTGTGAGCGTGCATCCCGGCGCTGTCACTTCGATCACTTGGTTCAAGGGACAGATGATGTCTGTGCGCCCCTCGTAGTTGCCGCTCACACGTGTTTCCCTTGTCCATTTGTATGAACACCCGTTGGAATGGACAGGGACGCTTAGGAAGCCGAAGGCGCTGCATTCCGAGAAGGTCGGCGTAGTCGAGAATTCGGCGGTCGAAGTCCCCGTGAAACTGCCGGACTGGGACACTTCTCCACAGCGGACCGTGCCGGTGCTGGTCGTTAGCGTCGTTTCAGTACTGTGGCTTTTCGCGCTGATCGTCGCCGGTGAGGTAGACACCCAGAAGCTGAAGGCCTCCGCCGAGGATGAGGCGGGACTCACGAGGCATGCCGCGACGAGGATGCCGAGGAGAAGGGATCGGGTGGACATAGGTGGTGCTCCTGTCGGATTTGAGTCCGGTGGCCGATTCCCGGGTTGATCATGAGGACCCAAGATGATTAACCGGTGCTGAGTAGTAACGCAAGGCTGAGCGCTGTCGTGCGCGAACGCGGAACCGTGCGCGCGCCGAACCGTCTCGGGCGGCTTGAACTAGGCTTGCCGCATGGCGCAGAAGACCGCGACCGGAGACGAGGCAGCCGCTATCGCGGCTGCCGTGGCGCGCTTCGAGGCGGAGACCGGGGCGGTCGCCGCGGTCGAGGCTCCGGCGGCGGTCAGCCCCTGGCAGCGCGCGGCGCTGCTGGAGGGGGTGGGGGCGAAGGAGGCGCTCCAGGAGTCGAAAGGAAAGGGATCGACATGGCTGTCGTGAAAATCATCGAGCTGGTCGGGAGCTCCAAGACCTCGACCGACGACGCCGCCAAACAGGCGTTGGACCAGGCCAAAGGTTCGCTGCGCAACATCCGCGCGGTCGACATCGTCTCGACCGGGATCCGCGGCGAGAACCTCGACGAGTACCGCGCTCACGTGCGCGTCGCCTTCCTGATCGAGGGCACGGAGGTCGACTGATGAGCGAGACGGGGGAGCCGCGCGAGGTCTCGCGCGAGCAGGCGCAGGAGCTGGTCGCCGGCGGCGCGCAGCTGGTCGACGTGCGCGCCGACCACGAGTGGGAGGCCGGCCGGATCGCCGGTGCCACCCATCTGCCGCTGGCCGAGCTGGCCGAGCGGGCCGCTGAGATCGAGAAGGACCGCCCGGTCGTCGTCTACTGCCGCGGCGGCAACCGCTCCTCGATGGCGACCGCGGCGCTCGCCGAGGCGGGCTACGACGCGGTCAAGCTGACCGACGGGATAACCGGCTGGGCCGAGGCCGACCTGCCGCTGGAGCCGCAGGGCGGCTACGTCGCCGAGTCCGGCGAAGCGGCGGCGGTCCTGCAGGCGCGCAAGCGCAGCGCCTGAGGCCGCGGACCGGGGCGTCAGGGCCCCCCGCGACCATCCCGAGATCCTGATCCGAAGTGCCCGCGGAGCGTCTCCGTGGGCGCAAATTGCCTGCTAATCGCAAAATACCTTAATCCCGGTCAGGTTTTGCTATTTTCCTCGGCATGGACGTCGTAGTCGCAGAGAACAAGGAGCAGCGCGGCAAGGGCCGCGTCGGCTCGGTCGAGAACCCGGAGACCTACGTCAACGTCCCGGGTCACATCATCCCGATCATCGAGCGCGAGTTCGACGACTTCGACAGCGAAGCGGAGTCCTTCCTCGCCGGCCAGATCGAGGAGCCGGAGTTCATCGGCTTCCGCCTCAAACAGGGCGTCTACGGCCAGCGCCAGCCGGACGTGCAGATGGTCCGCGTGAAGCTCCCGTTCGGCGGCGTCACGCCTGAGCAGATGGACGCCTTCGCCGACGTGGTCGAAAAGTGGGCGCCGCTCAACAAGGGCCACATCACGACCCGCCAGAACATCCAGATCCACCACGTGCCGCTGCGCGACATGGAGCAGCTGATCCGCGAAATCTCCGACGCCGGCCTCTCCTCGCGCGAGGGCTGCGGCAACACCGTCCGCAACGTCACCGGCGACCCCTGGGCGGGCGTCGCCGAGGACGAGATCTTCGACCCGACCGGTCACGCGATCGCCTACACGCGCTACTTCGTCCGCCACCCGACGACGCAGCTGATGCCGCGCAAGATCAAGACCGCGTTCACCGGCTCCGACGAGGACCGGGCGATCACCGGGATCCACGACATCGCCTTCATCAGCCGCGAAAAGGACGGCGTCAAGGGGTTCGAGGTCCGGGTCGGCGGCGGCACCTCGATCATGGCCCGCGTCGCCCCGACGCTCTACGACTTCGTCGAGGCCGACAACGGCGACTACCTGAAGGTCTCCGAGGCCGTCTTCCGCATCTTCGACCGCCAGGACTGGCTGCGCGTCAACCGCGCCCGCGCCCGGATCAAGGTGCTGGTCGACAAGATCGGCATGGACGCCTTCCGCGAGCTGGTCGACGAGGAGCTCGAGGGCGACTGGGTCGCCGAGCGGGAATTCGGCCCCGAGCTGGTCGAGCGCCTGTACTTCGAGGACGAGGAGGAGGCGAACGCCCCGAAGGCACCGCCGGCCCCGGCCTCGCCGAACGGCGACCGCTCCGAGTTCGACCGCTTCGTCGCCGCCAACGTGCAGCCGCAGCGCCAGCAGGGCTTCTCCACGGTCGAGGTGAAGATCGAGCGCGGCGACCTGACCCCGGAGCAGTTCCGCGGCCTCGGCCAGATCATGCGCGAGTACACCGGCGGCTACGCCCGCAGCACCGTGCAGCAGAACTTCGTCCTGCGCTGGGTTCGCGACGAGGCGCTCTACGACGTCTGGACCCGGCTCGCCGCGCTCGAGCTCGCCGAGGTCGGCCCGCGCCAGGTCACCGACGTGGTCAGCTGCCCCGGCACCGATAGCTGCAAACTCGGGATCACCAGCTCGATGGGCCTCAACCGGGCGATCAAGCAGCGGGTCACCGAGATGCAGATCGAGGACGAGCTGAGCAAGCGGATCCACATCAAAATGAGCGGCTGCCCGAACGGCTGCAGCCAGCACCACATCGCCAACATCGGCTTCTACGGCGCCTCGCTGAAGGTCGGCGACCGCCAGCTGCCCGCCTACATCCCGCACGTCGGCGGCAACTTCGAGGGCGGCGAGGTGATCTTCGGCAAGCGGCTCAAATCGCGCCTGCCGGCGAAACGGGTCCCCGAGGCCGTCGAGCGCTGGATCCGCCTCTACGAGAAGGACCGCAACGAGGGCGAGGAGTTCAACCCCTTCGCGGAGCGAGTCGGTGCGGAGCCCTTCGAAGCACAGATCAAAGATCTGACCTTGCCGGCCGAGTTCAGCCTCGAGACGATGCAGCAGTTCATCGACTGGAACCGCTCCAGCCCGTACAAAGTCGAGCGCGGTGAGGGGGAGTGCGCGATCTAACGCGCGCGGGACTATGAAGCCACCGCCGATCACTCTCTCCGGGACGGTGCCGACAGTCACCGACATCGACCACGAGAAGGTTGCCGCAGAGCTCGAGGACCGGACCGCCCACGAGGCGTTCGAGTGGATGTTCGAGAGCTTTGGGGCCGACCACTACATCGCCTGCTCGTTCCAGAAAACGAGCTCGGTGACCGCCCACATCGCGAGCACTATCAACCCCGAGGCGCGTTTCTTCTACCTCGATACCGACCTGCTCTTCGAGGAGACCTACGAGACCCGCGACCGGCTCGGCGAGGCGCTCGGGATCGAGTTCGACCGGTACCACAACCTGACCGTCGCCGAGCAGGCCGAGCAGTACGGCGACGAGCTCTGGAAGCACAGCCCCGACGTCTGCTGCGGCCTGCGCAAGGTCGACCCGATGCGCCGCGCGCTCTCTTCCGTAGACTGCTGGGCCGCCGGGGTGCGACGCGGCGATTCCAGTTCACGCGCGAAGACGCCGAAGTTCGCCTGGGACAAGAAATTCAACCTCTGGAAGCTGAACCCGCTCGCCGACTGGACCGAGCGCGACGTCTGGACCTACATCAGTGAGCACCACCTTCCCTACAACCCGCTGCACGACCAGGGCTACCCGTCGATCGGGTGCACGCACTGCACCCAGCCGGTCGGTCCCGGCGGCTCCTCGCGCGACGGGCGCTGGGTCGGGATGGCCAAGTCCGAGTGCGGTATCAACTAGCGCCCGCGCGGCGCGCCTGAGGTCCCCGGAGTGATGGAGGAGGTAACGAAAGCGCGCCCGGCCGCGGTCGAGCTCACCGACCTCGACACGCTCGAGGCGGAGTCGATCCACATCATCCGCGAGGTCGTCGCCGAGTTCGAGAACCCGGTGATGCTGTTCTCCGGCGGCAAGGACTCGGTGCTGATGCTGCACCTGGCGCGCAAGGCGTTCGCGCCGGCCCCGGTGCCGTTCCCGATCCTCCACGTCGACACCGGCCACAACTTCCCCGAGGTGATCGAGTTCCGCGACCGCACCGCCGCCAAGCACGGGCTGCGGCTCGAGGTCGCCTCGCTGCAGGAGCTGATCGACGCCGGCCGGGTCAAGGTCGGCCACGAGCTCGAAAGCCGCAACCGCCACCAGACCGTCGCCTTGCTGGAGGCGATCCAGAACGGCGGCTACGACGCCGTCTTCGGCGGCGGCCGCCGCGACGAGGAGAAGGCGCGGGCGAAGGAGCGGGTCTTCTCCTTCCGCGACAAGTTCGGCCAGTGGGACCCGAAGAA
>CAYXFL010000087.1:0-9844 GCA_964464285.1 uncultured Conexibacteraceae bacterium | reverse complement strand
AAAGGTCAAGCGGAGCGCTTGGTCCCTCGTGAAGCTCCCTCTCCCGGCCTCAGTCGGCCACCAGGACGTCGGCGATCCGCTCGGCGGCGTGGCCGTCCCAGAGTGGGGGTGGCTCGGCCGGGGCGTCGCCGCGGGCGGCGAGCGCCGCGGGGATGCCGGCGATCGCGGCGGGGTCGAGGCCGAGCAGGGTGTTGGTGCCGGCGCTGATCGTGACCGGGCGCTCGGTGTTGTCGCGCAGGGTGAAGCAGGGGATGCCGAGGTAGGTCGTCTCCTCCTGGATCCCGCCCGAGTCGGTCAGCACCGCGCCGGCGTCGGCGAGCAGCGAGAGGAACTCGAGGTAGCCGAGCGGCTCGATCAGGGAGAGGCCGCGGCTGGCGCCGGCGCCAGCCGCCTCCATCATCTTGCGGGTGCGCGGGTGGACCGGGAAGACGACCGCCATCTGCTCCGCCAGGGCCGCCAGCCGCGCCACCGTCTCGGCGAGCAGCGGTCCGTCGACCAGGGCGGGACGGTGCAGGGTGACGAGCAGGTACTCGCTGGGCGTCAGCCTCTGGGCCGCCGCCGCGCCGGCCGCCCGGAAGCGGTCTTCGAGCGCGACCAGGGTGTCGATCATCGTGTTGCCGACGAAGTGCATGCGCTCGTCGGGGATCCCTTCGGCGCGCAGGTTGGCGCTCGCCTCCTCGCTGTGCAGGAAGAGGTACTCGGAGAAGCGGTCGGCGACGATCCGGTTGGCCTCCTCGGGCATCGCCATGTCGAAGCTGCGCAGGCCGGACTCGACGTGGGCGAGCGGGATGCCCAGCTTGACCGCGGTCAGCGTTGCCGCCAGGGTCGAGTTGACGTCGCCGGGAACGACCACCAGGTCGGGCCGCTCCTCGACCAGGACCGGCTCCAGCCGCTCCATCGTGCGCGCGGTCTGCACCGCGTGGCTGGCCGAGCCGACCTCGAGCATGTGGTCGGGGGCGGGCACGCCGAGCTGCTCGAGGAAGATCTCGGACATCAGCCGGTCGTAGTGCTGGCCGGTGTGGACGATCGCGTGGCGGCCCTCGGGATGGCGCTCGCGCATGGCGCCGATCACCGGTGCCGTCTTGACGAAATTGGGCCGGGTGCCGACGACGTAGACGATCCGCATCGCGGCGCAGGCTACCCGGGGCGGTGGGCGCCACCGGGTGCAGGGAAAACCCGGGCGGTCCCCGGACGCCCCGGTCTGCTTCAATAGCGACCGCGATGCCGAAGATGAAAACGCATTCCGGCGCCAAGAAGCGCTTCAAAAAGACCGCCAAGGGCAAACTGCTCGGGCGGCGCGCCTACTCCAGCCACATCCTGGAGAAAAAGTCGCCGAAGCGGAAGCGGGCGATGGGCAAGCCTTCGACGATCTCGCCGAACGACGCCAAAACCGTCCGCAACCTCCTGGGGGGCAAGTAGATGGCCCGCGTCAAGCGCTCCGTCCACGCGCGCAAGAAGCGCCGCAAGGTCCTCAAGGAAGCGAAGGGCTACTTCGGCCGCAAGCATTCCTCCTACCGCTTCGCCAAAGAGCAGGTGCAGCGGTCTGGGATGTACGCCTACCGTGACCGTCGCAACAAAAAGCGGACCTTCCGCCGGCTCTGGATCACCCGGATCAACGCCGCTGCGCGGCTCGAGGGCATGAGCTACTCGGAACTGATGCACGGCCTCAACAAGGCAGAGGTCGAGGTGAACCGGAAGATGCTGGCCGACATCGCGGTGCACGACCGCGAGGCCTTCCGCCGATTTGTGGAGCTAGCCCGGGAGGGTGCGGCCGCCTAGCGGCACACCGAACACTCCACTTTCCCGGGCGGGCCGCAAGATGCGGCCCGTTTTGCGTTTCAGAGGAAGAAAGCCAAGGACAGAAAAGAAAGCCGACGACGGCAAGCCGATGATCGAGAGCCCCCGCAACGAGAAGCTGAAGCTGGTTCGCAAGCTGCGCGAGCGCAAGCACCGCGAGCGCGAGGGGCTGTTCGCGACCGAGGGCGAGGACCTGCTCGCCGCCGGCCTCGCGGCCGGGGCGGAGCCGCGCTTCGTGCTCGCCGCGGCGGGCGCCGAGCTGCCAGCGAGTGCCGCCGCCGAGCAGGTCGAGCCGGAGTTGCTGGCCGAGGTCTCGACGCTCGGCTCCGGCACCCGGGTGATCGCGGTCTGGCCGACCGGCCCGGCCGGCCCGACCGCGCGGCCGGCGGCGCCCTGCGTCTACCTGCACGGGGTCGGCGACCCCGGCAACGTCGGCACGATCGTCCGCACGGCCGATGCGCTGACCGGCGGTTCGGTCGTGCTCGGCCCCGGCTGCGCCGACCCCTACTCGCCGAAGGCGGTGCGGGCGACGATGGGCTCTGTCTTCGCCCGGCCACCGGCGAGCGCCGGGGTCGAGGAGACGCCGGAGCCGCGCGCCGCCCTGGTCGCCCACGGCGGCGCCGGGCTCGAGGCGCTCGCGGGCGCCGCGACGATCTGCCTCGGGGCCGAGCGCGAGGGCCTGCCCGACCCGGTGCTCGCCGCCTGCGGGACCACGGTGACGATCCCGCTGCGGGGGGCCGCCGAGTCGCTCAACGTCGCCGCCGCCGCGGCTATAGCGTGCCAGCGCATGAACGAGAGCGCCGCCCATGCTTGAGCGGATCGAGGAGATCCGGGCTGCCGGCGCCGCGGCGATCGGCGCGGCCGGCTCGAGCGCCGAGCTGGAGGAGCTGCGGGTCGGCTACCTCGGCCGCAAAGCCGAGCTGACCCAGATCCTGCGCGGGATCGCCGAGCTGCCCCAGGCCGAACGGGGCGCCGTCGGCGGCGCCGCCAACAAGGCCCGCAAGGGGCTGGAAGCGCAGCTGGAGGAGGCCGGCGCCCGCCTCGACGCGGCCGAGCTCGACGCGAAGCTGCTCGCCGACCGGGTCGACGTCACCCTGCCGGGAGCGCCGCCGCGGCCGGTCGGCCACGCGCACCTGATCGCGCGGACCACGCGCCAGATCGAGGACATCATGGTCGGGCTCGGCTACGAGGTCGCCGAAGGCCCGGAGATCGAGCACGACTACTACAACTTCACCGCCCTCAACCACCCGCCCGGCCACCCGGCGCGGATGCTCCAGGACACCTTCTACGTGCAGTCGCACCCGGAGGTGCTGCTGCGCACCCACACTTCGCCGATGCAGATCCGGGCGATGGAGACGCAGCCGCCGCCGATCTTCGTGATCGTCCCGGGCAAGGTCTACCGGCGCGACTCCGACGCCACCCACAGCCCGATGTTCCACCAGATCGAGGGGCTGGCGATCGCCGAGGGGATCACCCTCGCAGACCTCCAGGGCACCCTGCTGACCCTCTGCCGGGCGATCTTCGGCGACGAGCGCGAGGTCCGCCTGCGGCCGCACTTCTTCCCCTTCACCGAGCCCAGCGTCGAGGTCGACGTCTCCTGCTTCCAGTGCGGCGGCAGCGGCGCCCTGGCCGGCGGCGAGCGCTGCAACCTCTGCAAGGGCCAGGGCTGGATCGAGATCCTCGGCGCCGGCATGGTCGACCCGAACGTGCTCGGCTTCGTCGAGCAGCACGGCTACGACCCGGAGCGGGTCCAGGGCTTCGCCTTCGGCCTCGGGGTCGAGCGGATCGCGATGCTGCGCCACGGCGTCCCCGACCTGCGCCGCTTCTTCGACAACGACGTGCGGCTGCTGGAGCAGTTCTCATGAGGGTGCCTTACAGCTGGCTGCGCGAGTACTGCGATCCGGGCATCGACCCGGAGGCGCTCGCCGAGCGCCTGGTGATGACCGGGACCGAGGTCGAGCGGGTGACCGTGGCCGGGCCGCCGGCGCCGGACAACTTCGTCGTCGGCAAGGTGCTGGCGGCCGAGCAGCATCCCGACGCCGACCGGCTGCGGGTCTGCGCGGTCGACGACGGCTCCGGCGAGGAGCGCACGATCGTCTGCGGCGCTCCCAACGTCGGGGCCGGCCAGACCGTCGCCGTCGCGCTGCCCGGGGCGCGGATGCCCGGCGGCGAGAAGCTGCGCAAGGCAAAGCTGCGCGGGGTCGCCTCGGAAGGGATGATCCTCGCCGCCGACGAGCTCGAGGTCGGCGAGGACCACGACGGGATCATGGTCCTCGACGACGGCATCGCCGCCGGCACGCCGCTGGCCGAGGTGCTGCCGATCGCCGAGCCGGTGCTGGAGATCGAGCTGACCCCGAACCGGGTCGACTGCTTCGGCGTCCACGGGGTCGCCCGCGAGGTGCACGCGATCACCGGTGCGGCGCTCGCTCCCGACCCCTGGGCCGAGGACGCGCCCGCGGAGGGGGAGGGGACGGTCGAGGACTACGTTTCGGTCGCGGTCGACGTTCCCGAGCTCTGCCCGCGCTTCACCGCCCGCGTCTTCACCGGGGTCACGGTCGGCCCCTCGCCGCTCTGGCTGCAGGCGCGCCTCAGCGCTGCCGGCCAGCGCCCGATCAACAACGTGGTGGACATCACCAACTACGTGATGCTGCTGAGCGCGCAGCCGCTGCACGCCTTCGACCTCGACAAGGTCCCGAACGGGGCGCTCTACGTGCGCACCGCGGCGGCCGGCGAGAAGATGACCACGCTCGACGGGGTCGAGCGCGAGCTCGACGCGGAGACCGTGCTGGTCTGCGACCGCGACGGCCCGACCGGGGTCGCCGGGATCATGGGCGGCCAGGTCTCCGAGGTCTCCGGTGAGACCACGCGGGTGCTGCTTGAGGTCGCCAACTGGAACGGCACCAACATCCTGCGCACCTCGCGGCTGCTCGGGCTGCGCTCGGAGGCCTCCTCGCGGTTCGAGAAGCAGCTCCACCCGGACCTCTGCCTGCGCGCCCAGGCGCTCGCCGCGAAGCTGCTGGTCGAGCTCTGCGGGGCGAAGCTGGTGCCGGGGACGATCGACGTCGCCGCGGCGCCGCCGCCGGCGCGCGAGCTGACCCTGCGCGCGGCCCGGGTCAGCGGCCTGCTCGGGATGGAGATCTCGCAGGACGAGCAGCGGACCTATCTGGAGCGGCTCGGGTTCGGCGCCCAGCCGGCCGGCGCCGACCTGAAGGTCACCGTGCCGCCGGACCGCCACTTCGACGTCACCCGCGAGGTCGACCTGATCGAGGAGGTCGCGCGGGTGCACGGGATCGACGAGCACCTGCCGACGACGCTGCCGGCGGTTGCCGGCCGGGTCGGCGGCCTCAGCCGCGAGCAGCGCCTGCGCCGCCGCGCCGAGGACGGCCTGCGTGACCTCGGCTTCGACCAGGTGGTCGGCTGGAGCTTCACCGACCCCGGCGAGCCGGGGCGGCTGCGGATCCCCGCCGACGACCCCCGGGCCAAGCCGGTGCTGCTCTCCAACCCGCTCTCCGAGGACCAGTCGGCGATGCGGACGACCGTGCTCGGCTCGCTGCTCGACGTCGCCGCGCGCAACGTCGCCCGCGGCGCCGACCGGCTGGCCCTGTTCGAGGCCGGCGCGGCCTACCTGCAGACCGACCCGCCCGGCGACGGGGCTGGGGCGCTGGCCGGCAACTTCCGCGGCGTCCGCGCGGCGCCGTTCAGCGAGCCGCACCGCTACGCGGCGCTGGCGCTCGGCCCGCTGGTCGCCCGCTCCTGGCGCGGCGGCGGCGAGCCCGCCGACTTCTTCGCCCTCAAGGGCGTGCTGGAGGCGCTGGCCGCGCAGCTCGGCGCGCCGCTGGAGCTGAGCCCGGGCGAGCAGCCGTTCCTGCATCCGGGCCGCTCGGCGAGCGTCACGCTCGCCGGCGCGCCGGCGGGCTGGCTGGGCGAGGTGCACCCGCTGGTCTGCCGCGAGTGGGACCTGGAGGCCGCCGTCGCCTTCGAAGTCGACGCCGCACCGCTGCTCGCGGCCGCGAGCGCCGGCGAGGAGCGCTTCGCCGACATCGCCGAGTTCCCGCCGGTGCTGCAGGACATCTCCGTGGTCGTCCCGCAGGCGGTCTCCTTCGCCGCGGTCGCGGCCGCGGTGCGGTCCGCCGCCAGCGCGCTGCTGCGCTCGACCCGGCTGATCGACTCCTACGCGGGCGAGCAGATCGGCGCCGGCAAGGTCAGCCTGACCCTGACGCTGGAGTTCCGCGCCCCCGACCGTACGCTCACCGACGACGAGGTGGCCGCCGAGCGGGCGGCGATCAAGGCCGGCCTCGAGGGGATCGGGGGTTCGCTCCGTGAATGAGCAGAGCGCCCAGCCGCTGAGCGGCGACCCGGCCGCGCGGGTCCTGGTCGCCGGTGCCAACGGGTTCACCGGCGCGCTGGCGGCGAAGATCGTCTGGGATCACCCGCGACTGGAGCTGGTCGCGGCGACCTCGCGCAGCGACGCGGGCAGGCGGATCGACGAGATCTACCCGCGCTACCGGGTGCCGGTCACCCTGACCGAGCTCGACCTCGACGATCTGGGCAGCCTCGGCGCCGACGCGGCGATCGTCGCCTACCCGCACGGGGCGGCGGCGCCGACCGTGGCGGCGCTGCGCGCGGCCGGCATCCTCGTCGTCGACCTCTCCGCCGACTTCCGCCTCCGCGACCTCGCCACCTACGAGCGCTGGTACGGCGAGCACGGCGCCCCGGCCCTGTTCGGGACCGGCGTCTACGGGCTCAGCGAGATGTACCGGGAGGAGCTGCGCGAGGCGACCCTGGTCGCGACTCCGGGCTGCTACCCGACCGCGAGCGTGCTCGGGCTGGCGCCGCTGGCCGAAAAGGGGCTGATCACCGACGTCAGCGTCGCCGCGATGCAGGGCACCTCCGGCTACGGGCGCTCCAGCGACGACCTCGTCCACTTCAGCGCGATGACCGAGAACGCCTTTCCCTACAAGACCGAGGGCCACCGCCACCGGCCGGAGATCGAACAGGAGCTGGCGGCGCTGGGCAGCGAGGCGACGGTCGCCTTCGTCCCGCACCTGCTGCCGCTCGACCAGGGCGAGCTGGCGACCTGCTTCGCGACCCTCGCCGAGCCGACCTCGCGGGAGGCGGTGCTGGCGCTCTACCGCGCGCGCTACGCCGACGAGCCCTTCGTCCACCTGCTCGAGAAGCCGCCGAACCTGCGGGCGCTGCGCGACACCAACGAGTGCCACGTCTATGTGACGGTCGAGGAGCACGGCAAGGTGATGGCCTTCTCGGCGATCGACAACATCTGGAAGGGCGCCTCCAGCCAGGGCGTGCAGAACCTCAACCTGATGCTGGGGCTGGACGAGACCGAGGGCCTGACATGAGCGTGCTCGGCGCCCCCGAGGTCCACGGCGAGGCGTTTTTCCGCTCGCGCTGGGTCGCGCGGCCGGAGGGCGTCGAGGAACTCGACCCGGCTCAGTTGGCGCCCGGCTTCCGCGCCGGCGGCGCCCACTGCGGGCTGAAGAAGGGCGGCGAGACGGACGTCGGGGTCGTCGCCTGCGACGTGGAGGACGTGCGCTCGGCGATGGTGCTGACCCGCAACGCCTCGGCGGCGGCGCCGATCCGGGTCTGCCGCCGGGTGACGGAGCTGGGCGGCGTCCGCGCCGCGGTCGTAAACAGCGGCAACGCCAACGCCGAGACCGGCGAGCAGGGCTTCGCCGACGCGCTCTCGATGTGCGAGCGGACGGCGGCGGCGCTGGGCCTGCGCACCGAGCAGGTCGCGGTCGCCGAGACCGGCACGATCGGCGTGCCGCTGCCGACCTCGGCGGTGCTGCCGGGGATCGACGCGGCGGCGGCGACGCTCTCGCCGGCCGGCGGGATCGACTTCTCGGCGGCGATCTGCACGACCGACCGCTGGGCCAAGTGCTGCACCCTGAAGGCCGGCGGCGTGACCCTCTCGGCGCAGGCCAAGGGGGCGGGGATGATCGAGCCGAACATGGCGACGATGCTCTGCTTCGTCCAGACCGACGCCGTGGTCGCGGACCCGGCCGGGCTGCTGGCCGCCGCCACCGAAGCTTCCTTCAACCGGATCACCGTCGACGGCCAGATGAGCACCAACGACTGCGTGCTGCTGCAGGCGACCGGGGCCAGCGGCGAGCCGCTGCCCGAGGGGCTGCTGGAGGCGGTCCTGACCCAGCTCGCGATCGAGATCGTCCGCGACGGCGAGGGCGCGGTCCGGGTCGGGCGGGTCGAGGTCGGCGAGGCCGCCTCGGCCGCCGAGGCCGAGCGGGTCGCCCGCGCGATCGCCAACTCGCCGCTGGTCAAGACCGCGCTCTACGGCCGCGACCCGAACTGGGGGCGGATCGCGCAGGCGGCCGGTGCGGCGCTGGCCGGCGAGGACCTGGAGGAGATCGGCGCTGAGGCGATCGACGCCGCCGAGCTCGGCGGCGAGGAGGCCGAGGCGGAGATCGGGCTGCGGCTCGGCCGCGGCGCCCACCGCGCCCACGTCTGGTTCTCCGACCTCGGCTACGAGTACATCCGGATCAACGCCGAGTACACGACTTGAAAGCACCCACGGAGAGGAGAGGGCAATGACCGAGCAGGCACCGCAATCCCGCGCCGCCGGGACCAGCGTCGAGACGCTGCTCGAGGCGCTGCCCTACATCCGCGAGTTCCACGGCCGCACCGTGGTGATCAAGTACGGCGGCGCGGCGATGGTCGACGCGGCGCTGCGCGACGAGTTCGCCACCGACGTCGTCCTGCTCAAGTACGTCGGCATCAACCCGGTGATCGTGCACGGCGGCGGTCCCGAGATCAGCCGCTACATGGACAGGCTCGGCCTCGAGGTCAAATTCCACGAGGGCCTGCGGGTCTCCGACGCGGAGACGGTCGAGGTGGCGAAGATGGTCCTGGTCGGCAAGCTCAACTCGGAAATCGTCCAGCGGCTCAACCGCCGCGGCCAGCCCGCGGTCGGGCTCGCCGGCGAGGACGGCTCGCTGTTCGAGGTCGCGCCGGTCGCCAACGCCGACCGGGTCGGGTTCGTCGGCACCGTGAAGCGGGTCGACGTCGACGTGCTCAACCACATCGCCGCCGACTACATCCCGGTGATCGCCTCCTCGGCCGCCGACGGCGACGGCCAGCCGTACAACATCAACGCCGACGAGGCGGCCGGCAAGGTGGCGGCGGCGCTCGGGGCGACCAAGGCGATCTTCCTCACCGACGTCGAGGGCTGGCGCGCCGACGCCGCCGACGAGTCCTCGCTGATCTCGCGGGCGACGACCGCCGAGGTCGAGGTCGCGCTCGAGTCGATCGACGGCGGCATGCGGCCGAAGCTCAAGGCCTGCGTCGACGCGATCCGCGGCGGCGCCCAGTCGGCCCACATCATCGACGGCCGCGTCCCGCACAGCCTGTTGCTGGAGCTGTTCACCGACGCCGGCATCGGCACGATGGTGACGCCGTGAGCCTCGGGCTGGAGCGGACGCGGGAGCTCGAGGCCCGCTACCTGATGCGCACCTACAAGCGCGGCGCGGTCGACTTCGTGCGCGGCGAGGGCGCGCTGCTCTGGGACGCCGACGGCAACGAGTACCTCGACTTCCTGAGCGGGATCTCGGTCTGCTCGGTCGGCCACTGCCACCCGGCCGTGGTCGCGGCGGTGCGCGAGCAGTCGGAGCGGCTGATGCACGTCTCCAACCTCTTCTACACCGAGCCGATGGCGCGCCTCGCCGAGCGCCTCGCCGAGTCGAGCCTCGGCGGCCGCGTCTTCTTCGCCAACTCGGGCACCGAGGCGAACGAGTGCGCGATCAAGATCGCCCGCAAGCACGCCCACGGCCGCGGGATCGCGGCGCCGGAGATCGTCAGCTTCGAGGGCGAGTTCCACGGCCGCACCTACGGCGGGCTCTCGGCGACGCCGGGCCTGGCCAAGAACGAGGCGCTTGGGCCGATGCTGCCCGGCTTCCGCTCGGTGCCCCGCAACGACGCGGCGGCGCTGCGCGAGGCGGTCGGCGAGAACACGGCCGCGGTGCTGATCGAGCCGATCCAGGGCGAGGCGGGCGTGCTGATCCCGCCGGCCGGCTAT
>CAYXFL010000086.1:0-10039 GCA_964464285.1 uncultured Conexibacteraceae bacterium | reverse complement strand
GACCGATGTCACGCCGCTTCGGGCCGCGCATGAAGCCGGCCTCCCCGACCGAGAAGGGCGGGAAGTTGTAGTGGTGCCAGAAGCGTTTGGTCGTCTGCAGGCCGAGCGTGTCGATCCGCATGTCCATCCGCGTGGTGCCCAGCGCCACGTTGCTGAGGATCTGGGTCTCGCCGCGGGTGAACAGGGCCGAGCCGTGCACGCGCGGGGAGATGTCGACCTCGGTCTCGATCGGCCGGATCTCGTCCTGGGCGCGACCGTCGGGGCGCTTCTTGTCGACCGCGATCGCCTTGCGGATCGTGTCCTTCTCGATCGCGTCGATCGCCGCCTTGACCTCGCCCTTGCGGGCCGAGTCGGCGTCCTCGTCACCCGTCTCCGGGGCGTACTTGGCGACGACCTCGTCCTTGACCTTGTCGATCGCCTCGTAGCGCTCGAGCTTGCCCTCGGTCGCGATCGCGTCGACCAGCGCCTGGCCGTGCGAGCCGCGGATCTCGGAGAGCAGGCCCTCGTCGATGCTCGGGGCCTCGATCTGCAGCTTCTCCTTGCCGACCTTGTCCTGAAGCTCCGCCATCGCGGCGGTCAGCTTCTTGATCTCGCCGTGGGCGATGTCGAGGGCGTCGAGGATCTCGGCCTCGGTGACGCCGGTGGCGCCGGCCTCAACCATCAGGATCGCCTCGTCGGTGCCGGCGACGATCAGGTCGAGTTCGAGCTCCTCGTGCGTCTCCTCCTCGGGGTTGACGACGAATTCGCCGTCGAGCTTGCCGATCCGGACGGCGCCGACGTGGGCGGCGACCGGGACCGGCGAGATCGCCAGCGCCGCGGAGGCGCCGTTCATCGCCAGGACGTCGTAGGGGTTGACCTGGTCAACCGACATCGGGATCGCGACCAGCTGGGTCTCGTAGTGCCATCCCTTGGGGAACAGCGGGCGGATCGGGCGGTCGATCATGCGCGCGGTCAGCGTCGCCTTCTCGCTCGATTTGCCCTCGCGGCGGAAGAACGAGCCGGGGATTTTGCCGGCGGCGTACATCCGCTCCTCGATGTCGACGGTGAGGGGAAGGAAGTCCACGTCGCGCAGGCTGCCGATGGTCGCGGTACAGAGCACCATCGTGTCGCCGGCCCGAACTACGACCGCGCCGCTCGCCTGCTTCGCGAGTTTCCCGGTCTCGAAGGAGATCTGGCTGTCGCCGACGTCCGCCGAGACGCGGGTTACGTCAAACATGCTCATTGAGTTTTTTACCTCCGGCCACCCGGTTGGCGGCCCATTGACTTTCAGAACTGGCGTTCTCGTGTACGACAAGGGTACATACCGCGTCCCCGGCGGGGTTCCTCTGCCTGTTCCTTTACAGGGAAAAGACCGCGGGCGTGCTGGTCACGCCGGCCCGGATCCCGGACTCGAAGTCCCGCCGCACCCGCAGCCGCACCTCCTCCGAGCGCCGCTCCGTCTCGAAGCGGTCGAGGTCGAGTCCGAGCCGCTCCGCCCGCTCCCACAGATGCGGATCGTCGACCCGGCCGCGGTCGGCGTAGAGGGAGTCGACCATCTCGAAGAACCGCCCCTGCCGCCCCGCCGCCTCCGCCGCCATGTGCAGGGCCGGCGCCCGCGGGTGCTTGCTGGTGACCGGGAAGTGCCGAAAGACGAGCCGCCGCTCCTCCCCCCGCAGCCGCTCCCACTCCCCGGCACAGTGCGGGCACCCGAGGTCGGCATAGACGACGACCGCCTCCTCCCCGCTCCCCCGCACGTGGTCGTCCGGACCGATCGGCGGCACCCCGGTGCTGGTCAGCTCGCTCATGCGGGGAGCGTGACAGGGTGCTGTTGAGGTTTCAGTCGCATAGTGCGACAAACCTCAACAGCGGTACGCGGCGCTAGGAAGCCAGCGCGTCGAAGATGACGTTGGCGCCGGGGTACTCGCCGGGGTTCGGCGACTCGTAGGTCCAGGCGACGGTGCCGTCCTCGCCAACGAGGACGAGGGTGCGGTTGGCGATGCCGGCGGCGTCGATGTAGGAGCCGTAGGCGCGGGCGACCTCGCCCTTGGGCTCGAAGTCGGCAAGCAGGGTGGTGTCGATGCCGAGCTTCTCGCGGAAGGCCTTGTGGGCCCAGTTGCTGTCGACGCTGAGGCCGAGCAGCTCGACGCCCTGGTCGGTCAGCTCCGGCTTCACCTCTTGGTAGATCGAGAGCTGGTCGGAGCAGACCGGGCTGAAGTCAAGCGGGTAGAAGACGAGCAGGACCTTGCGGCCGCGGTAGTCGGCCAGAGAGACCTCTTCCCCGTCCTGGTCGCGGAGGGTGAAGTCCGGGGCCTTCTCGCCGACCGCGATCAACGACGCAGGCCGAGATCGGCGACCAGGGCGCGGTAGCGCTCGAGGTCGTTGCGCTCCAGGTAGCGGAGCATGCGCCGGCGCTTGCCGACGAGCATCAGCAGGCCGCGGCGCGAGTGGTGATCTTTGCTGTGCTCGCGCAGGTGGCCGGTGAGGTCGTTGATCCGCTCGGTGAGCAGGGCGATCTGGACCTCGGCGGAGCCGGTGTCACCGTCGGCGCGGCCGTACTTGCCGATCAGCTCGCTCTTTTTTTCTTTGGTCAGGCTCATGTCAGTCTCAAAAAAGCCGTGCACCCCTCGGGTCACGGCCGCTGGAAGCTACCACAGTGCGACGCCCGGATGCCGGGTACTCAGCGCCGGCCGCGCGCCTGCAGGACGAACCGCTTGCTGGCGCCGTTCGCGTCGATCCTGGTCACGCTCACTTCGACGGCCAGGCGCCCGTGGGCGCGGGCGAGGGCGCGGCGGCCGCGGGCGCCGAGGAACAGCGGCAGCCGCCGCCCGGTCGCCGGATCGAGCCGGTAGCGACGCTGGTCGAGCAGCACGTTGCGCCCGCCCTGCCTGGTCGTCATCCGCAGCCAGCCGCGACAGGCTTCGCCGGCGCTGCCGCCGTGACAACTGACCGCAACCGTGGTGAGGCCGTCGTTGACGCGGGTCGCGCGCTTGCCGAGGCGGACCTGCAGGAGCGGCGCGCGGAACTTGCCGACCAGGCCGCCGGCCTGGAGCACCTGGATCGCGGTCCCCCCTCCGCCCACGCTGACGGCGGCGTCGCTGGCGAACCAGAGCTCGCCGTCGGGGCCTTTGGCCAGGGCGTTGATCGGGTACCGGCAGGAGGCCTCGATGCACTCGGGTTCGCCGCTGCGGCCGTCGGCGGCGATCGAGCCGATCGCCGAGCCGGTCGTGAACCAGAGGTAGCCGTCGGCGCCGAGCGCCAGCTCCCGCGTCCCGTTGGTGCCCGGGATCCGGAACTCGTCCATCGCGCCGGCGGTGGTGATCCGTCCGATCCGCGGAACGGCTTCCTCGCTGAACCAGAGGTCGCCCCCAGGACCGACCACGATCGCGTGCGGGCGGCTGGCCGGGTTCGAGAGCGGGTACTCGTGGGCGAGTTCCCCTTTCGGCGTCATCCGGGCGATCTTGCCGAGGCCCTTCTCGGTGATCCAGAGCGCCCCGTCGGGTCCTTTGGCGATCCCGGCCGGACGCGCCCCGGGGGGCAGCGGGAACTCGGTCACGGCGCCGCTGGCGTCGACCCGGGCAACCTTGTCGACAGCGGTCTCGACGAACCACATCGAGTCGCCCGGCCCGGCGACGATCTCGCCCGCTTCGGCGCCCGCGGTCGGGATCGGGAACAGCTCGTAGTGACCGGCGGCGTCGACTCGTCCGACCTGGTTGGTGTCGGGATCGGTGAACCAGAGGTGCCCGCCCGGGCCGGCGGCGATCTTGCCGCCGCGGGAGATCGAGCGATCGGGCAGCCGGAACAGGGTCGTCGCGCCGGTCGTCGTGAACCGGCCGATCAGGTCGCCGCTCGGCGGGGCCGCGGTCGTACCGGCGAACCAGAGGTTGCCGTCGGGACCAACCGCGAGCCCGGTCGCCCGCGCCCCGGCACCGAGGCTGAAGGCCTGCGTGTCGGGATTGGGCGC
This sequence comes from uncultured Conexibacteraceae bacterium, assembly GCA_964464285.1. Classification (GTDB taxonomy): domain Bacteria; phylum Actinomycetota; class Thermoleophilia; order Solirubrobacterales; family 70-9; genus VAYN01. Next base: position 6,099 of record CAYXFL010000086.1, on the reverse strand, counting down.
GGCGGCCGCGGCACCCGCGCCGAGCGCGCAGAGGCAGCCGAGGAGCGCCGCCAGCCAGCCGGCGCGTCGCCAGCGCCGCTTGGACCCCAGACACGTCATCCGCACCCCGGAAACCGCCCGCCGCGCCGAAGTTGCGAGCGCGGCCCGATCAGCGGCCGCCGTGCAGGAAGCGCTCGCAGGCCTCGCGCGCACGGTCGACGTCGCGGTGCATCTGCTCGACCAGGTCCTCGACCCGCTCGAAGCGCTCCTCGTCGCGCAGCTTCTCGACGAAGGCGATCCGCAGGGTCTTGCCGTAGAGGTCCTCCGAGCGGTCGATCAGGTGGGCCTCGATCAGCACGCCGAGGTCGGAGTCGAAGGTCGGGCGGACGCCGACGTTGACCGCCGCCGGCGCACCGTCGGCGAAGGCCGCGTAGATCCCGTGGCCGGGGGCGACGAGCCGCTTGTCGGGGGCCAGGTTGGCGGTCGGAAAGCCGAGCTCGCGGCCGCGCCGGTCGCCTTCGACCACGGTGCCCTCGACCATGAACGGGGCGCCGAGGCAGCGGCGCGCGCCGGCCACGTCACCGCTGCCGACCAGCTCGCGGATCCGGCTCGAGGAGACGGTGTCGCCGTCGATTTCGATCAGCGGCACGATCCGGGTCTCGAACTCGGAGCGGTCGGCGAGCATCTGCGGGCTGCCCTTGGCCTTGGCGCCGAAGTGGAAGTTCTCGCCGATCGAGACCTTCTGCGCCCCCAGCCGCTCGATCAGCACCCGCTCGATGAACTCCTCCGGGCCGAGGTGGGAGAACTCCTCGTCGAAGGGGATCACGACCAGCTCGGCGACCCCGAGGCCGTCGATCACGTCGCGCCGCACCGCGAACGAGGAGATCAGCTTCGGCGCCGCCTCCGGCCGCAGCACGGTCAGCGGGTGCGGATCGAAGGTGAGCACGGTGTCGGCGTGGTCGATCACCGCCTGGTGACCGAGGTGGACGCCGTCGAAGGTCCCGATCGCGACGTGCCGCGGCCGGCTCTCGGCCTCCGGCAGCGGGGTGACCCGCATCGTCATCGCAGCGCCTCCGCGACCGCGGGGACCAGCTCGGCGACCCGCTCGACCGGCAGCTCCTCGCCGGCGTCCTCGACCCGAAACGGGCCGATCGCGGTGCGGCGGAGCTGCTCGCAGTAGGCGTCGCCGAGGGTCTCGATCAGGGTGCGGACGTAGGTCCCGGCCGAGCACTCGATCTCGTAGCGGGCGCGCCCCTCGCCGGACTCGAGCAGCTCCGCGCGGTGGACCTCGACGTCGCGCTCGGGGGTCTCGACCACCTCGCCCCGGTGCGCCTTCTTGTAGAGGCGCTCGCCGCCGACCCGCACCGCCGAGGTCATCGGCACCCGCTGGCGCACCGTCCCGGTCGGCAGCTCCAGCGAGTCGGGCACGATCCCGGTCTCGGTCAGCACCCCGTCGGGGTCGCCGGTGCTCGATCGCCAGCCCAGCCGCGCCGTCGCCTCGTAGGTCTTCGGCAGGCCGACGAGGAAGCGCTGCAGGCGCGTCGCCCGCCCGCGCAGGATCAGCAGCAGCCCGGTGGCGAACGGGTCGAGGGTGCCGGCGTGGCCGGTCTTGCCGCCGCGCTCGCGGCGCACCCGGGCGACCACGTCGTGCGAGGTCACGCCGGCCGGCTTGTCGTAGAGCAGCACCGCCCCGGCCGACTCGGTCGCGGCCACGCTCACCCGCCGAGCTGGGCGACGACTTCGTCGCAGAGGAACTTCACGAGCTGGTCGAGCTCGAGGTCGGTCGAGAACCCGGCGGCCCGCTTGTGGCCCCCTCCCCCGTGCACGCGGGCGATCGCCGAGACGTCGACGTCGCCCTCGCTGGAGCGCAGGCTGACCTTGCGCGCGGCCCGACCGCGGTTGCCGAGGTCGCGGACCACGGCGGCGACCTTGGTCCCCTCGATCGAGCGCAGATGGTCGATCAGCCCCTCGGTCATCTCCTCGCCGGCGCCGGTCGCCTCGTAGTCGGCGGCGGTCACGTTGCTGACCACGAGCCGGCCGCCGCAGTGCATCTGGATCGCCTCCAGCGCCCGCGCCACCAGCCGCAGCTTCTCCAGCGGCACGTGCTCGTAGAGCCGCCGGTAGGTGTCGTCGACGTCGACCCCGGCGTCGATCAGCTCGGCCGCCACCCGGTGCGTGTGCGCGTTCGTGTTCTCGTACATGAACTTGCCGGTGTCGGTGATCAGGCCGACGTAGAGCGCCGCCGCGATCGGCTGTGTGATCTCGGCCCCGAGCAGCTTCGCCAGGTCGTAGACGATCTCGGCGGTGCAGGAGGCTTCGACGTCGACCAGGTTGACGTCCCCGAAGCACGTGTTGTCGTGGTGGTGATCGATGTTGAGCGTGAAGTTGCCGCCGTTGGTGAGGAACTCGACCGGCATCCGGTCGATGTTGCCGCAGTCGAGGAAGACGACGGTGCGGTCCGCCATGTCGGCCGGCGGCTCGTGGAAGACCTCCTCCAGCGGCAGGAAGCGGTACTCGATCGGCAGCGGGAACTCCTTGGCCGGCAGGAACATCACCGAGTCCTTGCCGAGCTGTGTGAGCAGCTGGTGCATGCCCAGCAGCGAGCCGAGCGCGTCGCCGTCCGGGCCCTCGTGGGCGGTCAGCAGGAAGCGCTGGCGCGAGCGCAGCTCGGCGCCGACGCGCTCGAGGTCAGAGGTCGCGAGCCCGGTCGCCTCGCTCACCCGTCCTCCCCCTCCTCGAGCAGCTGGGAGATCCGCACGCCCTGCTCGATCGTGTCGTCGTAGTGGAAGGTCAAGGTGGGGGTTCGCCTCATTCTGGTCTCGGCCGCGATCCTCGCCTGGACCACGCCGTGGCTGGAGCGTAGGGCGCCGAGCGTCGCCTCGCGCTCCTCGTCGTCGCCGAGCACGCTGACGTACACCTTGGCGGAGCGCAGATCGGGGCTGGTCTCGACGGCGGTCACGGTCACGAAGCCGATGCGGGGATCGCTGAGCTCGGCTATCGCGGCGCCGACAACCTCACGGAGCACCTCGTTGACGCGCCGCATCCGGGCGCCGGCCATCCTCGCCTCACTCCAGCGTCTGCTCGACCTGTTTGGTCTGGAAGAACTCGATCACGTCCTGCTCCTTGACGTCGGCGTAACCGTCGAGCACGATGCCGCACTCCTGGCCCTCCTCGACCTCCTGCACGTCGTCTTTGAAGCGACGCAGCGAGCCGAGGTTGCCGGTCCAGATCACGGTGCCCTCGCGGATCAAGCGGACGCTGGCGCTGCGCACCGCGCGGCCCTCGGTGACGATGCAGCCGGCGATCCGGCCGACCTTGGAGGCTTTGAAGGTCTGTTTGACTTCGGCCTCGCCGACCGTCTCCTCGACCTCGACCGCCTCCAGCAGGCCCTCCATCGCGTTGCGCAGGTCCTCGGTGATTTTGTAGATGACCGAGTAGGTGCGGACGTCGACGCCCTCGCGCTCGGCGGCGCGTTTGGCGTCGAGCAGCGGGCGCACGTTGAAGCCGATGATGATCGCGTCGGAGGCCGAGGCGAGCATCACGTCGGACTCGTTGATGCCGCCGGTCTGCGAGTGGATGATGTTGATCGCGACCCGCTCCTGGGGCACTTTGGCGATCTCGTCCCGGAGCGCCTCCAGGGAGCCGGCGACATCGCCCTTGAGGACGATGTTGAGCTCCTTGATCTCGCCCTCCTGAGCGCGGGCGAAGACCTCGTCGAGGCTGACCTTGCGGGCGTTGCGGCGGGCCAGCGCCTCGCGTTTGAGCCGGTCGGCGCGCTCCTGGGCAAGCTGGCGGGCACGACGGTCGTTCTCGACCGCCTGGACGAATTCGCCGGCGTCGGAGACGCCGTCGAAGCCGAGCACCTCGACCGGCATGCCCGGCTCCGCCTCCTCGAGGCGGGCGCCGGTGAAGTCGTGCATCGCGCGCACCCGGCCCCACTGGGGACCGGCGACCAGCGAGTCGCCGACCCGCAGGGTGCCGCGCTGGACCAGCACGGTGACGACCGGGCCGCGGCCGGGGTCGAGCTGGGACTCGATCACGGTGCCGGAGGCGGGCGCGTGCGGGTTGGCGCCGAGTTCCTCCAGCTCGGTGACGAGCAGGATCATGTCGAGCAGGTTGTCGAGGCCCTGGTGGGTCTTGGCCGAGACCTCGGCGAAGACGGTGTCGCCGCCCCATTCCTCGGGCTGAATCCCCTCCTGGGCCAGCTCGGTGCGGACCCGTTCGGGGTTGGCGCCCTCTTTGTCGATCTTGTTGACCGCGATCAGCATCGGCACGTCGGCGGCTCGCGCGTGGTCGATCGCCTCCTTGGTCTGCGGCATCACCCCGTCGTCGGCGGCGACGACCACGACGGCGACGTCGGTGACCTTGGCGCCGCGGGCGCGCATCGCCGTGAAGGCGGCGTGGCCCGGCGTGTCGAGGAAGGTGATCGTCTTCTTCTCGTGGTGCACCTGGTAGGCGCCGATGTGCTGGGTGATCCCTCCGGCCTCGCCGGCCGCGACCTCGGTCTCACGGATCGCGTCGAGCAGCGAGGTCTTGCCGTGGTCGACGTGGCCCATGATCGTGACCACCGGCGGGCGGTCGGTCAGGTCCTCGACCGCGTCGTCGAACTCCGGCTCCTCGGGCTCCTCGTCGGCGGCGCTGACGATCTCCAGCTTGCGGTCGTACTCGTCGGCGATCGCCCGGATCGACTCGTCGGTGAGCGTCTGGGTCAGGGTCGCCATCTCGCCCATCATCATCAGTTTTTTGATCACCTCGGCCGGGGCCAGGCCAAGGCTCTCGGCGACCTCGCTGACCGTGGCGCCGGAGTTGACCTTGGTCGCCTCGGGCTCGGCGGGCGCCTCTTGCCTGACCGGCGGCTCCTCGAGCAGGGGCCGGCGACGGCGGCCACCGCGGCGACGCGGCGGGCGCTGCGGGGGCGGGCCGCTCATCTGGTCGCGGCGGGCGGCCTGCGAGTCGATCACGACGCGGCGTTTTTTGGCGCCGCCGGCGCCAGCGCCGCCAGCGCCGGCACCGCCCTGCGACCCGGCCGGACGGACCGGCTTGGTCGAAGCTTTACCAGCGCCTTTCTGCGGCGCCGCGGGAGCGGCTTTGGCCGCAGGCGCGGGCTGCGCCGGCTTGGCCGGGGCCTCGGCCTGCTTGGCGGGCGCCTTCGCGGCGGGAGCGGCGCCGCCGTTGCCCTTGGCAGCGGCGATCGCCTTGATCGCGTCCGCCTCCTCGACACTCGAGGCGGCGGCTTTCGCCTCCACGCCGGCGGCCTTCAGCGCGGAGAGAAGCTCCTTGCTGCTGACGCCCTGCGCTTTGGCGATCTCGTGAACGCGCTTCTTGGCCACTAAGCCTGCTCAGCTCCCTCGGTCTCCGATTCCGCCTCGACGGCAGCCTCGTCGGCAATCTCCTCTTCGATCTCGGCCTCGACCGGATCCTGCGCGGCATCCTCAGCCTCGACCTCGGCGATCGCCTCGTCGACGACCTCGTCTACCGGGTCCTCGGCCGGGGCGGGCGCCTCGGCCTCCTGCTCCGCCTCGACCGTCTCGACGAAGTTCGCCGCGGCGCGCTCGACGATCTCGTCGACCTGACCCTGGTCGGCATCGGGATCGGAGAGGATCGCGACCTCGGCCTCCGAGAGCGGGCTGAGGATCGCGACCTGGCTGGTCTCGAAGCGGGAAAGCGCCTGGTGCTGGGGCAGGCCGCAGTAGGTCGAGCCCGGGATCGCCGCGTTCGGGCAGCGGCGGCCGGTGGTGAGCACGGCCATGCAGCGCCCGTCGAAGGCTTCCTCGCCCTCGATCTCGATCTCCTGTTCTTCGGAGGCGAACTCGGTCTCGGACTTGATGTCCACGCGCCAGCCGGTCAGGCGGGCGGCGAGGCGGGCGTTCTGGCCGTCGCGGCCGATCGCCAGCGAGAGCTGGTCGTCCGGCACGATCACGGTCGCCTGGCGCTCGTCGTCGTCGACGATCACCTCGCGCACGCGGGCCGGCGAAAGGGCTTTGGCGACGAAGCGGGCCGGCTCGTCGTTGTGGGGAATGATGTCGATCTTCTCGCCGCGCAGCTCGGAGACGACCATGCGCACCCGCGAGCCGCGCGGGCCGACGCAGGCGCCGACCGGGTCGACCCCGTCGGCGTGCG
>CAYXFL010000085.1:0-10561 GCA_964464285.1 uncultured Conexibacteraceae bacterium | reverse complement strand
CCCTGCACCGCCTCGGCATCCAGGCGTTCGAGCCGGTGCTGGTCGAGGGCAAGGCGATCCAGGTTCACCCGCTGGTCTGCCACGCCTTCAACGCCGACTTCGACGGCGACCAGATGGCGGTCCACGTGCCGCTCTCCGCCGAGGCCCAGGCCGAGGCGCGGATCCTCATGCTCTCCGCCAACAACATCCTCTCCCCGGCCCACGGGGCGCCGCTGGCGACCCCGACCCAGGACATGGTGCTCGGCATCTACTACCTGACCTACGGTCCGGACGCGGATGAGTTGGCGAAGGCCGACGAGGAGCTCAAGGCCGGCAAGGGCGGCAACGGCGCCGGCCCCAAGGTGAAGACGTTCCGCTCCTCGCAGGAGGCCGAGCTCGTCTACGAGAACGGCGGCTGCAAACTGCACGACCAGGCCGAGTACCGGCGGGCCGGCCGCGGCCACTTCCTGACCACGGTCGGGCGGATCATCTTCAACGAGAAGATCGAGCGGGCCCTGGCCGACACCCTCGAAGAGGACTTCGACCCGGCGCAGTTCGAGTTCGTCAACCACTCGCTGAAGAAGAAGGACATCAACCAGATGGTCTCCGACCTGGTCGAGGCCTACGGTGCGCCGGCGGTCTCGCAGGTGCTCGATGCCTTCAAGGACCTCGGCTTCCACTACGCCAGCCAGGCGGGCATCACCGTCTCGAAGAACTACGTGATCTCGCCGCCGGAGAAGGGCGAAATCCTCGAGCGCTACGAGAAGGAGACGGAAGCGATCGTCGGCCAGTACGACGACGGCTACATCACCGCCGAGGAGCGTCACGAGGCGGTCACGGCCCACTGGAACCGGGCCACCGACGAGGTCGCCCAGGCGATGGAGGACAACCTCGACGAGCTGAACCCCATCTTCATGATGGCCAACTCGGGAGCGCGTGGATCGTTCAAACAGATCCGCCAGCTGGCCGGGATGCGCGGTCTGATGGCCAACCCGAAAGGGGAGATCATCGAGCGGCCGATCAAGGCCAACTTCATGGAGGGGCTCTCGGTCCTCGAGTACTTCATCTCCACCCACGGCGCCCGAAAGGGCCTCGCCGACACGGCGCTGCGGACGGCCGACTCCGGTTACCTCACGCGCCGCCTGGTCGACGTCGCCCAGGACGTGATCGTGCGCCAGGAGGACTGCAAAACCAAAGATCACATCGAGATGGCGCTGCGCAAGGACGACGGCTCCCTCAACGACAACCTGATCGGCCGCCTGGCCGCGAAGAAGCTCGAGACCAAACGCGGTCGTGAGCTGCTCAAGCGCAACCAGGAGATCACCCTGGCCGACGTCGAGGAGATCGCCGAGGCCTTCGGCGAGGAGGAGGCCGCGATCCCGGTCCGCTCCACGCTGAAGTGCGAGGCCGAGTCCGGGGTCTGTCGTTCCTGCTACGGCATCGCGCCGGCAACCGGATCGACGGTGGACATCGGCGACGCGGTCGGGATCATCGCCGCGCAGTCGATCGGCGAGCCCGGGACCCAGCTGACCATGCGCACCTTCCACACCGGTGGTGTCGCGGGTCAGGACATCACCCAGGGTCTGCCGCGCATCGTCGAGCTCTTCGAGGCGCGTAAACCGAAGGGTCTGGCGCAGATGGCCGAGGCCGCGGGCAAGGTGTCGATCGAAGAGACCGACAAAGCGCTGAAAGTCAACGTGACCGAGTCCAGCGGCGAGGAGCACGCCTACTCGTTCCCGCTGCGCACCCGCCTGCACGTCGCCGACGGCGACAAGGTAGAGGCCGGCGAGCAGCTCAACGAGGGCTCGCTCTACCCGGCCGACCTGCTGGCGATCCGCGGTCGCACCGACGTCGAGCTCTACCTGGTCGACGAGGTGCAGAAGGTCTACCGCGCCCAGGGCGTGGACATCAACGACAAGCACATCGAGTTGATCGCGCGCCAGATGCTGAAGAAGGTGCGGATCGAGTCGAAGGGCTCGACCAGCCTGCTGCCCGGCCAGCTCGAGGATCGCGGCAACCTCAAACGGCTGAACAAGAAGACCAAGGAAGAGGGGGGGACCCCGGCCAAAGGCGAGGAGGTCATCCTCGGGATCACCAAGGCCTCGCTGGCCACCGAGTCCTTCCTCTCCGCGGCTTCCTTCCAGGAGACCACCAAGGTGCTCACCGACGCCGCCCTCGAGGGCAAACGGGATCGCCTGGTCGGCCTCAAGGAGAACGTGATCATCGGCAAGCTGATCCCGGCCGCGACCGGCCTCAAGCACTACCGCACGGTTGCGATCGAGCCGGCGGTGGCGATCGAGCCGCCGAGCGACGAGGACCTGCTCGAAGAAGACGAGCTGGCCGCCGAGCTCGGCGTCGACGGAGTCGAGGCCCCGGTCGAGGGCTTCGGGCTCTCCTTCGCGGAGGAGCTCGAGGAGCTCGCCCAGGAGATCGAGTCGACCACCGAGGAGCCGAAATAGCGCCTCGGGGTTTAGCTCCCCAAAATTGGGTAGTATGACCTCAATCCTGAGGTTACGAGTCACGCCGAGAGGCCGGGCAGAAATGCCCGGCCTCTCGGTCTTTTAGGGACAGCCTGCTTCGGGGGGTCTCCCAACGGAAGCGCTGCGAAGTTCCGTTGGCTCACGAGTCTGCTGTGGCCCGTCCTCAAGACGGGTAAGTGCAGACTCGTGGAGATGCGGGGGGAAGCTAGCGCTCTCGAACCGCCCCTTTCTCCGCCCGTCTCAGGCCGCCAGGCAGAGGGCGAACGCGGTGATCGTCGAGGCGTTGCCGTTGTTGTTCTTCGCCTGGTAGAGCCAGCTGTTGCCCTGGGGGCGGCTCGAGGTCATCTCGACCCCGAAGTTGGCCGGCTGTCCGCCTCCGCCGAGCAGTTGCTCGCCGGCGGCGCAGCTGATGCTGACGCTGCCGTTGGCCCCGGCGGCGATCGCCTGTGGGGCGCTCTGGCGCTGCACGACGGTGCCGAGCTCGCTGGCCGCGACCGAGTCCGGCGCCAGGTCGGCGGCGCTCAGCGAGTTGTCGCTGACGTCGGCAGAGGTGACGGAACCGTCGGCGATCTCCGAGGAGCCCACCGAGGCCGCGCCGAGGTCCTGGGCGGTCAGCGAGTCCGGCGCCACCTCCGGGGAGGCGACGGCGTTTTCGGCGATCTCCTCGGCGCCGATCGCGTCGGGGGCGACTTTCGCCGCCTTGACCGCGTTGTCGCGGAGGTCGACGGTGCGAACGGTGCCGTCGACGATCTGGGCTGAGCGGACGCTGTTCTTGGCGGCGCCGACCGCGAAGGCGCTGCCGGTCAGGGCGAGGAACAGGGCCAGGCAGCTGATGATCGTGGTGGGGGAGAGACGGAACGAGCGGGTCTTGCGGGTCTTGCTGGTCATCGGAATGGTCCTTTCTTGGTTGGTTGATCCGATGGGTCCAGCTTCGGCCCGATCGGCCGCCGCGAATACGGACCCCAGGGTGGAACCGGGCCCCCGCCGGGGTGGCCTCACTCACCCCTCGGGGTGGCGATTGCTCAGGCCGCGATCAGGTGGCGATGCGCCGATCTGTGGAAAGGTTTGGCGCCCCCGAAACCGAGTTGTGCGAAGGAGCGAGATGAGGCAGCAGGCGAAGCGGATCGTGGTCGTACCGATGCTGGCGCTGGGTCTTCTGGTCGCCGCGACCGCCGGCGAGGCGTTCGCCGCCAAGGCAGGCCCGGCAACCAAGAGATGCGGCAACTTCAAACAGAAAGCCGCGAAGCAGCACTGCCTGAAGCAGAACCAGGCCAACCGGATCGCCTTCAACCAGATCAAGGACTCGCGGTTCGAGGGGACCCGCGGGGACGGTGATGGGGTCAGCGACGTCTACTGCGCCAACGGCAAATACGAAAGCCGCAGCAGCGGCAGTTACGGCACCGGCATTTCCACCGGCAGCACCTGGGTGATCAAGGACGCGGTCGTGCGCCAGAACGGCAAGTGGATCGACGCCTTCCTCAAATCCGGCAGCTACGAAGTCGCCCTGCAGCGCCGCGGTGCGCAGTGGAAGTTCGGCGTCGCCAGCCTCGGGCGCATCCTCTACCCCGGCGACGTGACCAAGACCAACGCCGCCGGCGAGTGCGCCACGCTCGCCGTCTGAGCGCCGGCCGACTGGCTGCGCGGCCAGTCCGTTAGATTCCCGCCCCATGGCGCGGGCGGACCGAGTGTGCGTGATCGGAGCCGGATCCTCGGGGATCGCCTCCTGCCAGGTCCTGGGCGCGCGCGGGATCCCCTTCGACTGCTTCGAGAAGGGGTCGGCGATCGGCGGCAACTGGCGCTACGAAAACGACAACGGGATGTCGTCCGCCTACCGCTCGCTGCACATCAACACCTCGCGCGACCTGATGGCCTACCGGACCTTCCCGATGCCGGACGGCTACCCGGACTACCCCAACCACTTCCAGATCGCCGACTACTTCGACGCCTACGTCGACCGTTTCGGCTTCCGCGAGCGGATCGCCTTCAACACCGAGGTGGTCGCGGTCGAGCCGGTCGAGGGGGAGTGGGAGGTGACCGTCGAGGGCGCCGGCGGCGAGCGGGAGACGCGCCGCTACCGGGCGGTCATGGTCGCCAACGGCCACCACTGGGACCCGCGTTGGCCCGAACCGGCCTTTGCCGGCGCCGAGGGCTTCGAGGGCGAGCAGATGCACGCCCACCACTACCGCGAGCCCGAGGTCCTGCGCGGCAAGCGGGTGCTGGTTCTCGGGATCGGCAACTCGGCGACCGACATCGCGGTCGAGTCCTCGCGGATCGCCGAGCGCACCTTTCTGGCGATGCGCCGCGGCGCCCACATCCTGCCCAAGTACATCAGCGGCAAGCCCGCCGACGAGTCCCTGCCGGCCTGGCTGACCCACCTGCCGCTGGCGGTGCAGCGGTTCTTCATCTCGCGGATGGTCGGAGTCGCCGCCGGCGACATGACCGCCTACGGGCTGCCCAAGCCCGACCACAAGCTCTTCGAGGCCCACCCGACGCTCTCCGCCGAGCTGCTCTCGCGGCTCGGCCACGGCGACATCGCGGTGAAGCCGAACATCGACCGCTTCAGCGGCGGCCGCACGGTGCGCTTCACCGACGGCAGCGAGGAGGAGATCGACCTCGTCGTCTACTGCACCGGCTACAAGATCACCTTCCCGTTCTTCGCCCCGGACCTGCTGACCGCCCCCGACAACAACCTGCCGCTCTACCGGCGGGTCGTCTCGATCGAGCGCCCCGGGCTCTACTTCATCGGCCTGATCCAGCCGCTCGGCGCGATCATGCCGATCGCCGAGGCGCAGTCGGAGTGGGTCGCCGACCTGCTTGAAGGGCGCTGCTCGCTACCGGGGGCGGGGGAGATGGGCAAGGCGGTGAAGGCGACCGAACGGAAGATGCGCAGGCGCTACGTCGCCTCTAAGCGTCACACGATCCAGGTCGACTTCCATCCCTATCTGCGCGAGATCCGGCGCGAGCGAAAGCAGGCTGCCCAGCGGGCCTGACCCCGTGGGTGCGGCCGCCCGGCGGGCAGGCCGGCTGCGGCAACGCGGCGCCGCCTCCGTGCGGGCCGCGGCGCGGCCCCTGCGGCAAGCGCGGGCGCGGCCGGCGCCGGCCGAGGCCGCCTTCGGAGTCGCTGGCGGACTCGGGTTCCGGTTCCTTGGCCGCCCAGAAGATCAGCCAGATCGCTCCCAAGACCGGAGCCTTGAGGACGACCGCAAGGAAGAAGATCGGCCAGAACCCAGTCACCGCGACCCAGTCTAGAGAGTCAGGACTCGCGCTCCAACGCCCGCGCCCAGCCTTCCAGCGCCTCGGTTTCGACCTCGTCCAGCCCGCGGTCGGGCTCGGTCGGCACCAGCAGCGTCGGCAGCTCTCGCTCCTGCGCCCAGCGGTAGCAGCTGTCGTCGAGGTTGTCGTCGATCCAGGCCAGCGCCCGGCCCTCGCTGTACTCCTGCAGCGGCCCCAGCTTCCAGTGGGCCGAGCCGAAGCGGGCGCCGCCGTCGAAGCTCAGGTAGGGCAGCTCGGCCAGCCCCAGGATCATCGGCAGGTAGAAGTTGGCTTTCTCCTCCCAGCCGGTCGCCCAGACCAGGTCGTAGTGCTCGGCGAGCCGCTGCAGCCGCCTCCCGGCGCGCAGCGAGATGCAGTGCAGCACCCCGTCGACCAGCTCCATCCGGCACTCGTCCGGCGTCTCCTCGAACCCGAACAACGAGAGCACCCCGTCGACGTCGACCGCCAGGATCGGCTTCTCAGGACTCATCGGTGCAGGCTAGCCAGGAGCCCTGGGGTGGAAATCCCTACCAGCGGTAATGCGCGAACGCTTTGTTCGCCTGCGCCATGCGGTAGATGTCGTCCTTCCGCTTCCAGGCGCTGCCCTGCTGCTGGTTGGCGTCGAGGATCTCGCTGGCGAGACGCTCGGCCATCGAGTACTCGCGTCGGGCGCGGGCGAACTGGACCAGCCAGCGGACCGCGAGGGTGCGGGCGCGACGGGCGGGAACCTCGACCGGCACCTGGTAGGTGGCGCCGCCGACCCGGCGCGAGCGAACCTCGAGCACCGGGGTAAGTTGCTTGATCGCCGCTTCCAGCGTCTCGACCGGGTCCTCGCCGCTGCGCTCGCCGACGATCGCGAGGCTGTCGTAGACGATCCGCTCGGCGAGGGACTTCTTGCCGTCGCTCATCACCTTGTTGATCAACTGCTGGACCAGACGGTTGCGGTGCTGGGCGTCGGGCTCGATCGGCCGGATCTGGGCTGCGGAGCGACGCGGCATCAGGAAGCCTTCACGCCGTAGCGGGAACGGGCCTGCTTGCGGTCGGAGACGCCGGCCGCGTCGAGCGTGCCGCGCACGACCTTGTAACGCACGCCCGGCAGATCCTTGACGCGACCACCCCTGATCAGGACCACGGAGTGCTCCTGGAGGTTGTGGCCCTCGCCCGGGATGTAGGTGGTGACCTCCATCCCGTTGGTCAGCCGGACACGCGCGATCTTGCGCAGCGCGGAGTTCGGCTTCTTCGGCGTGACCGTGGCGACGCGGGTGCAGACGCCGCGCCGCTGCGGGGCGGCTACGCGCTTCTTGCGACCTTGGCCGGACTTGAGTCCGGGCGTCGTGGTCTTCTTCTTCGGGCGCTTGCGGCCCTTCCTGACGAGCTGATTCGTATTAGGCACGGCCGGGCATAGTAGAGCAGTCCGGCGATGAGCAGCCCCCCGGCGGCTGCGAGCTCTGCATAGAAGCCGTCAGTCAGCACCGCCGAGGCCCCCGCGAAGCGGGCCGTCTCGGCCCCCTCGTCGAGTCCCGCCGGCCGGTCCACGAGCAGGATCACCAGCAGCGAGACGAGCCCGATCGCGACCACGCCGAGGATCGCGCGCGGGCGCTCGCGGCGCGCGCCCGCGAGCCCGAGCGCGGCCGCGATCAACCCCAGGGGCAGCAGCAGGTACGCGTGCGCCTCGCCGGCGCTGCGCGCATCGACGGCCGGCGGGCTGGCGAGGTCGCCGAGCCCGCCGTAGCCGGGCTGGCCGATCTCGACCACGCGGTACTCGAGGAACTGGGAGCCGGCGAGCAGCAGCCCCGCGGCGACGATCGTCAACCCGATCGCCGCCCGCGGCGTCAACACCCCGCTGGCGGCGGTCGCCGCCCGGACCAGGGCGCGGCAGGCTTGCCGCACCGCCGCGTCGGCGCGGGCGAGGGCGCGGAAGCCGGCGGCGGCGGGCGGGCGCAGGCGCGGCCCGAGCCAGGCGAGCGTCCCACCGAGGGCGGCGCCGGCGCCGCGGCCGAGGCGGCGCAGCGGCGCCTGAGCACGCTCGAGCGCGCGGTCGCCGGCGCGGTCGAGCCGCCGCGTCCACTTTCGCGCCGCCCGCGGCACTCGTCGCAGGGCCCCGCCGATGCGTGGGCGTTTCGCTGCTATCATCGCGCGTCGCTCAGGCTGTTCTTTCGCAGTTCGCTTCATCGCAGCGCGCTTCGCCGGGCCCGAAGGGGCCCTTTTTTTGCGCGGGTTGCCCGGGTTGCGCGGGTTACGCCGCTCCCGATCTGAGCGGGGCTGTTCCCGCTTCACCCTGAACCAACTTCGAGACAACCACTCACCTTAGGAACCATGGCACGCAGCTTTCCACTCGAGAAGACCCGGAACATCGGGATCATGGCGCACATCGACGCCGGTAAGACGACGACGACCGAGCGCATCCTCTATTACACCGGCCGCACCCACAAAATGGGCGAGGTCCACGAGGGCGCTGCCGTCATGGACTGGATGGAGCAGGAGCAGGAGCGAGGGATCACGATCACCTCGGCCGCGACCGCCTGCGAGTGGAAGGACCACCGCATCAACATCATCGACACGCCCGGCCACGTCGACTTCACGGTCGAGGTCGAGCGCAGCCTGCGCGTGCTCGACGGCGCGGTTGCCGTCTTCGACGCCGTCGCCGGCGTCGAGCCGCAGTCGGAGACGGTCTGGCGCCAGGCCGACAAGTACGGCGTGCCGCGCTTCGCCTACATCAACAAGATGGACCGCACCGGCGCCGACTTCTTCTACTCGGTGCAGACGATGAAGGACCGGCTCGGCGCCAACGCGCTGCCGGTCCAGCTGCCGATCGGCGCCGAGGAGAACTTCAAAGGCGTCGTCGACCTGGTGAAGATGAAAGGCCTTATCTGGACCGACGAGCTCGGTGCCGCCTACGAGGAAATCGAGATCCCCGAGGATCTGGTCGAGCAGGCCGAGGAGTACCGCAACACGATGATCGAAGCCTGCGCCGATCACGACGAAGAGCTGATGGAGCTGTTCCTCGGCGAGGAAGCGATCCCGGCCGAGAAGCTGATCGCCGCTCTGCACCAGGCGACCCTGGAGACCAAGGTCACGCCGGTGCTCTGCGGCACCTCGTTCAAGAACAAGGGCGTGCAGCCGCTGCTCGACGCGATCGTCGAACTGCTGCCCTCGCCGCTCGAGGTGCCGCCGGTGACCGGCGTCGTCGCCGCCGGCAAAGGCCAGTCCGAGGACTCCGAGGAGGAGCGCCCCGCCGACGACAGCGCCCCCTTCGCCGCGCTCGCCTTCAAGGTCATGACCGACCCCTACGTCGGCAAGCTCACCTACTTCCGCGTCTACTCGGGCAAGCTCGAGAAAGGCGGCCGGGTGCTGAACGTGAAAACCGGCAAGACCGAGCGGATCGGGCGCCTGCTGATGATGCACGCGAACAGCCGCGAGGAGATCGAGGAGGTCTACTCGGGCGACATCTGCGCCGGCGTCGGCCTCAAGGAAACCGGGACCGGCGACACCCTCGCCGCCCCCGACGCCCCGATCGCCCTCGAGTCGATCGAATTCCCCGAGACCGTGATCGCGGTCGCGATCGAGCCGAAGACGAAGGCCGACCAGGAGAAGATGGGCAACGCCCTGCAGCGGCTCGGCGAGGAGGACCCGACCTTCCGGATCGAATCCGACGAGGAAACCGGCCAGACCCTGATCCACGGGATGGGCGAGCTCCACCTCGAGGTGATCGTCGACCGGATGCTGCGCGAGTTCAAAGTCGAGGCCAACGTCGGCAAGCCGCAGGTCGCCTACCGCGAGACGATCCGCAAGGACGTCAAGAAGGTCGAGGCGCGTTTCGTGCGCCAGACCGGCGGTCGCGGCCAGTTCGGCCACGTCGTCATCAACCTCGAGCCGGCACCGGGCGAGGGCTTCGTCTTCGAGAACAAAATCAAGGGCGGCGTGATCCCGGGCGAATACATCGGCCCGGCCGAACAGGGCATGGAGGAGGCGCTGGAAAACGGCGTCAAGGCCGGCTACCCGATGGTCGACGTCAAAGTCGAACTCGTCGACGGCTCCTTCCACGACGTCGACTCTTCCGAGATGGCCTTCAAGGCCGCCGCCTCCGGGGCGATCCAGGAGGGCGCGCGCAAGGCCAACCCGGTCCTGCTCGAGCCCGTGATGGCGGTCGAGGTGGTCACCCCCGAGGACTTCCTCGGCGACGTGATCGGCGACCTCTCGCGGCGCCGCGGCAAGGTCCAGGGCCAGGATCAGCGCGGCAACGCGCTCGCGGTCCAGGCCTTCGTCCCGCTCGGCGAGATGTTCGGCTACGCCACCGACCTGCGCTCCTCGACCCAGGGTCGAGCGACCTACACGATGCAGTTCGAGCGCTACGAAGAGGTCCCCGGCAACATCGCCGAAGAGATCGTCGAGAGCCGTTCCGGGGGCTCGGACGGGGCCAGCTCTTAGGCCCAACCGCGACCGAAGGCGCAACCTGGCTATATTTCCCAGGTTCGCCCGCAGGCAGGGCGAAACACCCTGCCGGGCAACCGCCCACAAACACAAACACTTAGACCAGACAGAACACAACTTCGAAAGGCGAAACGGAGAGCATGTCCAAGGAGAAATTCGAGCGCGATAAGCCGCACGTGAACGTCGGGACCATCGGTCACATCGACCACGGCAAGACCACGCTGACGGCCGCGATCACCCAGACCCTCTCCACCGTGGGCGGTGCCGAGGCGCAGAGCTTCGCCGAGATCGACAACGCACCGGAGGAGAAGGAGCGCGGCATCACGATCGCGACCTCCCACGTCGAGTACCAGACCGACAACCGCCATTACGCGCACGTCGACTGCCCGGGCCACGCCGACTACGTGAAGAACATGATC
>CAYXFL010000084.1:0-10793 GCA_964464285.1 uncultured Conexibacteraceae bacterium | reverse complement strand
CGGCCACCGGCCGCCTATGGAGCGCGTTCGGAACGTGTTGGGGTTCGACAGCTAGGCCACTATCTCGATGTGCTGCTGCTTTGCCGCCTCCTCGGGGTTCTCCCGAGCGAGCACGGCGTTGAGCGAAGCGATCGCGACCTCGAGCTGCTCTTCGTCGGGTTCGCGGGTGGTCAGGTTCTGCAGCATCAGGCCCGGCCACATCACCGCCCGCACCCAAGCTTTGCGGCGGTTCTTACCGGCCCACTTGATCACCTCGTAGGAGAGGCCGGCGATCAGCGGGATGCCGAGGATCCGCGAGAGCAGCAGCCAGTACCACTCGGGCAGCCCGATCGGGGCGAAGACGAAGATCGCCAGCACCATCACGATCAGCAGGAAGCTGGTCCCGCAGCGCGGGTGCAGGCGCGAGTAGAGCTTCGCCCGCTGCGGCGTCAATTCGTCTTCGGCCTCGTAGCAGGAGATCGTCTTGTGCTCGGCCCCGTGGTACTCGAAGACCCGGCGCAGGTCGGGCATTTTGCTGATCGCAAGGATGTAGCCGATGAAGATCAGGGTGCGGACCACGCCCTCGACCAGCCAGAACAGCAGCGCTGAGCCGAGCTGGTCCTTGATCAGGCTGGTCAGCCCGACCGGGATCACGAAGAAGAGCCCGACCGCGAGCAGCAGCGAGAGGAAGATCGTGAAGCCCCACATCCAGCCGCCGATCTCCTCCTGCTTGCCGTCCTCGTCCTCCTCGAGTTGGGCGTTGGCGGAGATCGCCAGGGCTTTGAAGCCGATCTTCATCGACTCGGCGAGGGCGACGACGCCGCGGATCACCGGCACGCGCCAGAGCCGGTGGCGCCTGGCCCACGGCTTGATCGTCTCCGACTCGATCTCGATCTGGCCCTCGGGGGTGCGCACGGCGACGGCCCAGACCGAGACGCCGCGCATCATCACGCCCTCGAGCACCGCCTGACCGCCGACCGGCGCGTCGCGCTTGGCGACCAGGGCGCCATCGGGCATCCGCACGTCGCGGTCGCCGCCACCGTTTGCACCTGCGCCGTTACGGCCGGAGCCGTTCTGCCCCTCGCCGGGAGCGTGCGCTGCCCGCGTCAAGCCCGCCGGCGGGCTCACCGGACTACTTCCCGGCCCTGTGCTTGGCGGCGCGGCGCTGGAAGCGCTCGACGCGGCCGCCGGTGTCGACCAGCTTCTGCTTGCCCGTGTAGAAGGGGTGGCACTCGGAGCAGAGCTCTACATGCAGATCGTCCTTCGTGGACCGCGTGTAGAACTGGTTGCCGCACGAGCAGTGCACGTTGGCAAGCGCGTAATTGGGGTGGATTCCTGCCTTCATTTCCACCAAGTCTAGAGAACTGCGCAAGCGCTGCCGATACGCCCCTGTGACGCTCGCCCCTCACGCCTCCGAAAGTGTCCCCCCAAGCCGCCTGCGAACGGCGATCGGACTGGTCCTGATCGGCGGTCTGCTGCTGATCGTCGCGCACGACTGGCTCGGTATCGGGAGCGCCAACTTCGGCGAGCTGGTCAACGGGGCCGTCTACGCGATCGTCGTCCTCGCCGCCGGCCTCGCCTGCCTGCTGAAAGCGCGCGCCAGCCGCCGCGAGCGCGCCGCCTGGGTGGCGATCACCGCGGCGATCCTCGTCTCGGCGCTGGCCGACGGCTACTGGGCGGTCGCCTTCGCCGACGACCCGACGCCGCCCTTTCCCTCACTCGCCGACGTCGGCTACCTCGCCTTCTACCCGCTGGCCGCGACCGGGATCTACCTGCTGGTGCGGGCGCGGGCGCGGACCCTCGACTGGCGCCTCTGGATGGATGGCCTGATCGCCGCGCTCGGCACCGCCGCGGTCGGCGCCGCGGTCGTCTACGAGGTCGTCGCCGCCCGCGCCACCGGCTCGCGCGCCGAAGTCTTCGTCAGCCTCGCCTTCCCGCTCGGCGACATCGTGCTGCTGGCGCTGGTGGTCGGCATCGTCGCGCTGACCCGCTGGCGCCCCGGGCGCAGCTGGGCGCTGGTCCTGCTCGGGCTCGGCTTCCTCCTGGTCGCCGACATCACGACGACGATGCAGTCCGCCGGCACCGGCACCGAAGCGGCGGAAAACTGGGTCAGGCCGCTCTTCATGCTGGGCGCGATCTGCATCGGCGCCGAGGCCTGGCAGCCGCCCGCCCGCTCGATCCCGCCGGAGCCCAGCTTCGACGGCTGGCGCGAGCTGATCGTCCCCGCCTTCTTCGCCGCGGTGATGATCGTCCTCTTCAGCCTCCAGCACTTCAGCCAGGCGAGCCCCCTGACCACCGTGCTGTGGACGGCGACGATGCTCGCCGTGGTCGCCCGCTTCGCGATCAGCGTGCGCGAGAACAAGGAACTGCTCGAGCGGGTCCGCACCGACCAGCTGACCGGGCTCGGCAACCAGGGCGGCCTGCAGGTCGACCTGGCGACGCGGGTGAAGCGCGCCGAGGAGGAGCCGTTCAGCCTGCTGCTGCTCGACCTCAACGGGTTCAAGGCCTACAACGACACATTCGGGCACCCGGCCGGCGACGCGATGCTGGCCCGGCTCGGCCGCCAGCTCGACGGCGCGATCGGCGCCGAGGGCGGCTCCTACCGGGTCGGCGGCGACGAGTTCGCGGCGCTGATCGCGAGCGGCTCGCGCCAGCGGGTCGAGACGGTCTCCAAGCGGGCGGCGGAAGCGCTGACCGCGATCGGCGAGGGCTACGAGCTGGGCGCCTCCTGGGGCGTGGTCGAGGTCCCGGCCGAGGCCACGACCGCGGCCGAGGCGATGAAGCTCGCCGACGCCCGCATGTACGCGCAGAAGCAGTCGCGCCAGCTCGCCCTCGGGCCGACCGTGCGGGCCGCGATCGGTCCGGCGCTAGCCTCGTCCCTGCCGGGCGAACCCGTCGAGCAGCGCGCGTAGGGTCGCCGTCACCTCGGCCCGCGCCGCCGGGTCCTCGTCGCGGGAGACCAGCATCGCCGCCTCGTCGAGCGCCCCGAGCAGCAGGTGGGCGAGCGGCTTCAGCGGCAGCGGCTGGATCTCGCCCGCCTCGATCGCCGCGCCGAGGCTGGCCTCGATCAGGCCGAGCCCGTTGGCGGCGCCGATCTCGCGCCAGCGGTCCCAGCCGAGCACCGCGGGCGCATCGTGCAGGACGATCTGGCGCAGGTCCGGCTTCGAGCACTCGTCGAGGAAGGCCTCGATGCCCGCCTTCATCGCCTCGATCGGGCTCTCGAAGTGGGAGCCGAGGACGATGTGGGCGACCCGTTCGGTCGATTCGGCCTCGAGCCGTTCGTAGACCGCCTCGAGCAGCTCCGCCTTGCCGCCGAAGTGGTGGTAGAGCGCGCCGCGGGTGACCCCGGCCGCGCGCACGATCTCTTCGGTGCCGACCCCCTCGTAGCCGCGCTCGGCGAAGAGCTCGCGGGCAGCGGCCAGCAGGGCGCCCCGGGTCGCCTCGGTGCGCTCGCCCTGGCTGCGGCGGCCCGCTGCCCGCTTTTTCGCTTTTTGCGGCTTTTCGGAGGGGTCAGGATTCACATGCATACAGTCTGTATGTTAATACTTCCGGCATGGAGAAAAAGGAGATTCAACTCGAGTCCGGGACCGTGCGCTACCGCGAGGCGGGCGAGGGGCCGCCGATCGTCTTCGTCCACGGCTACCTGGTCGACGGCCGGCTCTGGGACGGTGTCGTCGACGGCCTCTCCGATCGCTTCCGCTGCATCGCGCCCGACTGGCCGATGGGCTCGCACCTGGTACCGGTGCCCGACGCCGATCTCACCCCCTACGGCGTCGCCGCGCTGATCGCCGACTTCCTGGCGAAGCTCGAGCTCGAGGACGTCACCCTGGTCGGCAACGACTCCGGCGGCTCGCAGTGCCAGATCGTCTCCACTCGCCACCGCGAGCGCATCGGCCGCCTCGTCCTGACCAACTGCGACACCCACGAGAACTTCCCGCCGGGGCTGTTCAAGCTGCTGCCGCCGCTGGCCAAGGTGCCGGGGGCGATGACGGCGCTCGCGGCGCCGCTGCGGATCCAGGCGCTCGCCCGTGCCGCCTTCCGCCCCTTCACCAAGGAGCCGCTGCCGCCGGAGCTGGTCGCCGCCTGGTCGCTGCCGAGCACCACCGACCGCAGGATCCGCGACGACAACCGGCGGCTGGTCGTCGACATGCGCAAGCGGTACACGATCGAGGCCGCCGAACGGCTCAGCCAGGACAGCCCGCCGCTGCTGATCACCTGGGGCACGGACGACCGCTGGGTCTTCCCGATCCGCTACGCGGAACGGCTGGCCGGCGAAGTCGCCGGGGCCGAGCTGGTGCGGATTCCCGGCGGGCGGACCTTCCTCCCGTTCGACCAGCCGCAGCGGGTGGCCGAGGAGATCGCGCAGTTCGCGGGAACCGCCTGAGCGCGTCAAATCCCCAAATTCCCGGCTTTTTCGCAAAGTGCAGATATTTCGTCCGACTGGGGGGCGAATCTTCCTCAACCCCCCTACACAGGACGGAGAGCTATGTCCAAGCAGATCTTCGACCAGGATCGGCCCAAGAGCACCATGGCGCAGCGCCTCGATGAAGCGTTCGAGGGTTGCGACGTGTGGACGCTCGCGCCGCCGAGTCAGCGTCGAAGCAGTCTCGACCTCAGCCCCCGCTCCCCGAGATCCTCGAGGATCATCGGCAGCGCCGCGACGGTGCGGATCCAGGAGCCGCGCGCGCTGTAGTAGTCGGCATCGTGTAGGAGCAGCACGTCCCCGGCCCGGGCGCCGACGGTCGCGCGACGCGCGATCGAGCTAGGCGTCGCTCTTTTGGTCCAGTCGCGGCCCCAGAGCGACCAGAGCACGGGGCGCCAGCCGCGCGCACGGATCGCCCGCAGGCCGGGTGCCGAAAAGCGGCCGAAGGGCGGGCGGTAGTCGAGGATCGCCTGGCTGCCCGCCTCCTCGATCGCGGCGCGGGCGCGCTCGGCGTCCTCGATCAGCCCGCGCGGGGTGCGCAGGAGCTGGTCGCGGTGGCGGTGGCAGTGCAGCTCGACCCGGTGGCCGGCGGCGACGATCTCGGCGACCAGAGACGGTCGCCGCTCGACCTGCTCGCCGGCGAGGAAGAAGGTCGCGACCGCACCGTGCTCGCGCAGGACCTCCAGCACCGCCGGGGTCCCCTGCGGGTGGGGGCCGTCGTCGAAGGTGATCGCGACTCCCTCGGCGCCCTCTTCGCGGAGCACCAGGCCGAGCGCGTCGGCGAGCGGCGGGACGACCGGCGCCAGCCCCGGGCCGGCGTAGGTGGCCGCGGCGGCGGCAAGTCCCGCCCCCGCCGCGGCGGCGATCACGGCGTGCTCGCCGCGGCCTCTTCGGGGTCCGGCTCGGCTTCGGACTCCGACTGACCCGTCACCTGGGCGGCGGGCGTGGCATCGGCCGCCTGGGCCTCCTTGCCGATGTGGATGCGGCTGGTCACCGGATCGGCGGCGACGTTGACGGGGTTCTCCCCCTTGAAGGCGGCGATCGCCATCACGACGACGAGCGCCGCGAGCACGACCGCCGCGGCAACCCGCTCGGTGCGCAGGCGCCAGACCGGCTGCGGCCGCACCCGCGGGCGCACCGCGAGCGCCTGCGAGGCGATCGAGGGCAGCGAGGCGAACGAGGAATCAGGAGAGCGCCGTTCGCCGGTCACGTGGCGCAGCATCGACTCGAGCTCGTGGTCGGAGCGGGCGACTTCGGCGAGGCCGAAGCGCTCGAAGGCGGCGTTGTTGGCGCGCAGGTGGCCGGCGTTGAACCCGTAGGAGACGACCGGGCAGCCGCGGATATGGGCCTCGAGCACGGTCAGGCCGGCGGTCGCGTGGATCATCGCGTCAGCCGCCGCCATCCAGTCGCTCATCTGCTCGGTGAAGCCGAGGATCCGCACCCGCTCGTCCTCGCCGAAGCGGCTTTCGAGCCGTTCGCGGGCACCCTCGTTGCGGCCGGTGATGCAGGCCACGGTTGTGTCGCCGTCGCTGAGCGCCGCTTCGATCGCGCCCTCGAGGTCACCGATCCCCCAGCCGCCGCCGGAGACCAGGACCATGCGCGCGTGCGCCGGCACGTCGAGCGCGGCGCGGGCGTCGCGGCGGGTGCGCGGCATCAGGAAGTCACGCGAGATCGGCGGGCGCGCCCAGCGCACGCTTGCCGGCCCAACCAGCCGTTCGACCTCCTCGATCGACTCGGGGTGGGTGACGTAGTGCATGTCGACGCCCGGGTGGACCCAGTAGCGCAGCCCGGCGAGGTCGGTGATCGCCGACTGCACGGGCACCTCCAGGCGGCGGTTCTCCCGCAGCATCCCAAGCACCGCGGTGACGCCCGGGTAGGTCGAGATGACCACGTCCGGCTCGTGCCTGGCGATCAGCCGCAGCAGCCCGCGGGCGCCGAACAGGTACAGCAGGTGGTGGGCGAGCCAGCGGGTCGGGGCGAACTTGGTGATCAGCCAGTACTGGACGTCGAAGAGCCAGTGGGCCCAGCGAAAGGTGAAGCGGGAGCCGCCGCGGACGACCGCGGAGGGCAGCTTGCCCATCGCCTCCAGGCCGTTGTCGATCTCGACCTTCGCCTCGGGCAGTTCGGCCTCGAGGTCGGCCTTGATGATCCGCGCCGGCAGGTCATGTCCCTCGCCGATGTCGGCGGTCAGGACCAGCACCTTCGGCTCGCGCTCCTCGAAGCGGGCGGCGCCGGCGAGCAGCGCCCCGGCGGCGTGTTCGTTGCCGTTCAGCGACGGGGTCTTGCCCGGCACCGGGTCGGGCGGCCGGGTCGTCCCGCGCACCCACTCGACGTACTTGCGGACTCCTTCTTTGAAGCTGGTCTCCGCTTTCCAGCCGAGCTCCTCGAGCGCCCGCTCGTTGGAGATCGTCTTGCCGGGGAAGTCGCCGGGGCGCGGCGGCGTGTGGGTGATCTCGCAGGTGTCGACGTTTTCCTGCACGCGCTCGGCGATTTCGAGGATCGTCACGACCTCGTCGCCGGAGAGGTTGTAGGTGCGGCCGGCCGCCTGCGGGGCGAGCGCGGCGACGATCCCGTCGGCGAGGTCCTCGACGTAGATGAAGCTGCGGGTGGTGCTGCCGTCGCCGGCGATCGTCAGCGCCTTGCCTTCGAAGGAGAGGTCGGTGAACTTGGCGACGACGCCGGCGGCGCGGGCGCGTGGGCCATACGGGATGCCGAAGCGCAGCACGGTGCTCTCGAGGTCGTAGAGCTCGGCGTAGCCGGAGCAGTAGGTCTCCCCCGCGAGCTTGGTCGCGGTGTAGAGGTGGCGCGGCGCCGGGATCGCGGTTTCCTCGTCGACCTCCTGCTCGGGGCAGTCGCTGTAGACCCAGGTGGTCGAGCCGTAGACGACGCGGCCGACTTTCGCCCGGCAGGCCGCCTCGAGCACGTTGAGGGTGCCGCGCGTGTTGACCTCCTCGGCCAGCACCGGGTCGGCGAGCACGTGGCCGACGTCGGCGAGCGCGGCGAGGTGGATGACCGCGTCGCAGTCGCGCATCGCCAGGTCGAGGTTGGCGGCGTCGGTGATCGAGCCGGTGAAGGTCTCGACCTCGAGCGGCGAGTGGTAGGGCGAGGCGCTGAGGTCGAAGATGCGCGGCGTGTCGCCCCGCTCGAGCAGGCGGTCGACGACGTGGGAGCCGATGAAGCCTCCGCCCCCGGTAACCAGGACCCTCATGAAGCTGCCTCCTTGCCGAGCGCCGCCGCGCGGCTCTCGGGACGGTAGT
Source organism: uncultured Conexibacteraceae bacterium (assembly GCA_964464285.1). Lineage (GTDB taxonomy): Bacteria > Actinomycetota > Thermoleophilia > Solirubrobacterales > 70-9 > VAYN01. The sequence continues at coordinate 3,134 of CAYXFL010000084.1, read as the reverse complement.
AGAGCGGCACGCACCAGTGGTTCTCGGCCACCCATTCGGTGTTCGGCAGCTCCTCCGAGCGGCCCATGATCTTGTGACAGGGCTGGTCGTAGACCTTGCCGGTGCTCTTCTCGAGCTCTTCGAAGACGATGTACTTGTAGAAGCCGGAGGTCATCCCCTCGGGCAGCGCCAGCCGGGCCGGGTGGACCGGGTCGAGGTGCTCGCGCGCGTACTCGTTCTTCCAGGCGACGACCTCCTCCATCCGCTCGGCCTGGACCAGGGCGAGCGCGGCGGTGAACTCGCTCATCCTGAAGTTCAGCCCGTCGACCTCGTGCTCGAACTTGCCGTAGTTGCGGAACTTGGCGGCGAACTCGATCAGCTCCGGGTTGCCGGAGACCAGCACCCCGCCCTCGCCGGTCGAGACCGTCTTGGTCGCGTAGAGCGAGTAGACGCCGGCGTCGCCGAAGCAACCCGGGCGGCTGCCGCTCCAGTCGGCGCCGTGCGCGTGGGCGCAGTCCTCGAGCAGGAAGATCCCGTGCTCACGGCAGTAGGCGGCGATCTTCTCGGCGTCGAAGGCGATGTGGCCGCCGATGTGAACGAGGATCGCGGCGCGCGGCTTGTGGCGCTCGGCCTTGCGCTCGAAGTCCTCGAACGACATGCAGAGGTCCTCGCGGTTGCAGTCGACGAACTCGACCTCGGCGCCGGCGCCGATCGCGGCCAGCGGCGTCGCCATGAAGGTGTTCGACGGACAGAGCACGGTCTCGCCGGCGACGCCGGCGAAGCGGAGCGCCGCCAGGGCGCCCCCGGCCCAGCTCGAGAGGCCGAGGCTGGGCAGCCCGTTCCACTGCTCCCAGCGCGCCTCGAAGGCCTTCAGCTTGGCGCCCTCGGACCACTGCTCGGAGTCGAGGACCTCGGTCCACAGCTCGAACAGCCGTGACCGGTCGCGGTGGTCGAACCCGATCGCAAACTGGCTGGCGTCAGGGCGAATCGTCTCTGCGCTGCCCACTCGTGACTCCTCCTCAAAACGTGTCGGACGATGCTCGGGCAGGGAAGGCGAATCCAACTCAGGGGGTGGCCGAGCGCCGGGCAGGCTAGCAGCGCCAGCGGCGTCGGGGCGGCGCCTGGACGATCAATCGTTCGCGTGCGCGCTCTCGATCACCGCGCCGACCGCCTTCGAGCCGGCCAGCATGACCACGCCGCAGAGGGCGACGAGCATGAAGACGACGAGCGCGCCGCCGTCGAGCGGCGTTCCCGCCCACTTCTCCATGAAGATCAGCGGCGCCACGATCACCGGCACCAGCACCTGGAAGGCGAACATCACCGGGGCCACGTGGGTGGCCGGCCGTTTCTGCAGGGCGCTCATCTCGCTGAGCAGGGCGAGCACCTCGGAGACGATCGCGGTCGCCAGCCAGACGATCCCGATCAGCAGCGCCCCGGCGGCGAGTTCGTCGGTCAGCAGCTTGCTGCCGATCGCCGTCCAGGCGTAGCCGCAGCCGGCGCCGACCACCGCGATCATCCCGGCCGCGACACCGGTCCGGCGCAGCGCGTAGGGCAGCGCCATCGGAATCGCGATCAGGCCCATCGCCAGCATGATCGCCCAGGTGTCCGCGTGGTCGGTCGTGCGCTCGGGCGCCGCCCAGGCGACCCCCCCCACGCCGACCACGATCGCCGCCACCGCGAGGTACTCGCGCCGCCCAGGGGTCTCCCCCAGCCGCTTCACCCCGAGCCAGAGCAGCAGGATCAACCCGCTCGCCAGGCACGGCTGCACGACCGTCAGCGGCGCGAACAGCAGCGCCACGATCTCCAGCGGCCAGCCGATCAGCCCCAGCGCCGTCGCTCCCAGCCAGCGCTTGTCGCGGACCAGCTTGCCGAGCAGCGACGGCTTCAGCGAGTGCTCGTGGTGGACGTCGCGCACCTGCAGCGCCTGCAGCGCGATCGAGGCGTTGTAGAAGCAGGAGGCCGCTACCGCGGTGGCGATGCCGAGGACGAGCACGGGCGGAACCTACAGCCGGGCGAAGCGCGCGGATGGCAGGAGGCCCGCGCCGGCGGGCTACTTCCGCTCGCGACGCCGCGAAGGCGCGTAGCGGGAGGTCACTTCTCCCACAGCGAAGCAGGAGACCATCAGGATCGCCGCAGCCCCGAACATGAGCACTTCGTCGCCGGCCTCGAGCACCGTCACGACCCCGACCAGGATTGCCGAAGCAACCAGCGTGGCCGCGTAGAGAGTTCGCAGGGCGCCTCGTTCGGTCATATCGGCAAGATAGCGAAGATTGCAGACAAAACAACTACCCCGGATCCAAACCCGAGCATCACCAGTCCGCCGCGGGCCGTGGCCTGCCGGAGCTCTTTCTCGCCGTCCCCACGCAGCGCCGGACCGGCATGTCCCAAGAACCCGCCGATCGCGATCGCGGTGGCCAGAAAGGCGGCCAGCGTTGCGAGCTGGTCGAGGATCGAGCCGGTGCTGAACATGAGCCCGACCCTAGGCGGGCCGGGCTCGCAGTTGGCGCGCGGAACGCGCCAACTCTGTGCGGACTTCCCTACGTCTCCTGGTACAGCGGGCCGTCGCCACCCTCGGGGAGGGTGAGGCGGCCGCCCTTGGCGGTGATCGCGCCGCACTGGACGCAGTTGGAGGCGGTGACGTGGACGTCGACCTCGGTGGCGCCGCCGTCGAGCTGGTCGTCGGGGATCTCGTAGACCTGGGCGGGGCACATCGAGACCCAGGTCTGGGCGACCTCGAGCGGCACGCGGGACTGGATCCGGACGTGGTTGGGGGCGTCGTCGCGGGTCGCGTTGCCGGAGAGGAAGACGGAGTCGAGCTTGTTGAAGGTGAGCTCGTTGTCGGCCTGCGGGTACTTGTCGGCCGCCTTGCCGAGGTTCATCGGCACCTCGGAGTCGTGCTCCTGCTTCCAGTGACCGCCGGGGAAGTTGCCTTTGGTGACGGTCATCGCCGAGGCGAAGGCGCCGCCGAGGAAGAAGCCTTTCGAGAACGGCTGGCGCATGTTGCGCGATTCGTAGAGATCCTTCTCGATCATCGAGTTGTGGATCTTCTCGTCGTAGGCCTCGAAGTTGACCGCGTCGATGTCCTTTTTCAGCGCGTCGACGATCGCCTCGGCGGCGTACATGCCGGCGTGCATCGCGTAGTGGACGCCCTTCAG
>CAYXFL010000083.1:0-10830 GCA_964464285.1 uncultured Conexibacteraceae bacterium | reverse complement strand
CCACACCTACCTGCCGAAGTGGGTGTGGGTCCTGGCCCGGCCTCGGACGGCCTACAGCCTCCGCGCAAAAGTCACCGCGACCACTCGGACGGCCCCGGCAGCCCGTAGAGCCTGGGCGCAGGCCGTCAGGGTGGCGCCGGTGGTGAGGACGTCATCGACGAGGAGGGCGCTGCGGGGGGCCTCGCAGCGGGCGCGGATGCGCGGTGGATGGGCGATCCGTTCGGCGCGGCGGCGGCCGACCTGACGGGCGCCGCCGCGGCGTGAGAGGCAGGGCTCGAGCGGGGCGTCGAGCAGCTCGGCCAGCGCTCCGGCGAGCTCGCCGGTCGGATCGAAGCCGCGGCGCCTGGTCCGCAGCGGCGCCGGCGGCACCGGCACGATCGCCCCGCCGAGCATGTTCGCCGGGGCGAGCCAGTGGATCCGCTCGGCCATCAGCGCCGCGACCGGCAGCAGCCGGCGGAACTTGAGCGCCGCGACGAGGTCGCGGGCCACCCCCTCGTGGGCGGCCGACGACCAGACCCGGTCGAGCCCCGGCGGCCCGAGGCCGAGCAGCGGCTCCGCCGAGGCCAGCCGCCGCCCGCAGCGCGTGCAGAGCACCGCCTCCGGCCGGCAGGCCCGCCCGCAAGCGGCGCAGAGCGGCGGCACGACGGCGCTGGCAACGACTCGGAGCGGATCCACAACGCGATCCTCCGGCGCACGGGCGCACGCGTGGCGCGCACAAAGTGAAATCTCCGCCCCGACTTCCGCGCGAAAGGCGCGCGGACGGGCCGCGGGACTACGCGGCAGAGCGGTCGGCGGCGATCGCGCCGACCAGGACCGAAGCCGGAGCGATCTCGACGCCGGGCAGGGCGATCACTTCGCGCAGGCGGCTGCCGGCGCCGACGCGGACGCCGGGGCCGATCACCGAGGGGCCGTCGATGCGGACGTCGTCGCCGATCTCGCAGCCGGGGCCGAGCAGGACCGGACCGGCCAGCTCGCCCTCGTCCCCAGCCGGCTCGCCGCTGCGGAAGCCGTCGACCAGCTCGCCCTCGAGCTCGACCTCGACCGCGCCGGTGAGCGCGTCGCGGGTGCTGGCGCGCAGCTCCTCGAGGTTGCCGATGTCGTCCCAGTAGGCGTCGACCTCGTGCGAGTAGAAGGGCACGTCGCCGTCGAGCAGGCGCGGGAAAACGTCCATCGCCCAGTCGGCGAAGCCGTCCGGGTCGCCGGGACTCGCGGCCTTACTGGTTCCCGGCGCCGGGAAGAAGTCGAAGATCTCCCTGCGGAACATGTAGATCCCGCAGTTGGCCAGGTCGGAGAGCGCTTCCGCCGGGTCCGGCTTCTCCTGGAAGCCCTGGATGCGCCCGTCGGCGCCGGTGATCGCGACGCCGAACTGGGACGTGTCGGCAACCCGCTTGGTCGCCAGGGTCGCGATCCCGTCGTGGGACTCGTGGAAGGCCCGCATCGCGCTCAGGTCGAGGTCGGTGAGCGCGTCGCCGGAGATCACCAGGAACGAGTCGCCGAGGAAGTCAGCGGCTTTGCGGACGCCGCCGGAGGTGCCGAGCAGCTGCTCCTCATAGCTGTAGGAGAGCGCCACCCCGGAGCCGGAGCCGTCGCCGAAGTAGTCCTGGATCAGCTCCGGGAACCAGTGCAGGTTGGCGATCGTCTCGGTGAAGCCGTGGCGGGCGAGCAACCGCAGGATGTGCTCCATCACCGGCCGGTTGGCGACCGGGACCATCGGCTTCGGCATCGCGTAGGTGATCGGCCGCAGCCGGGTTCCGAGGCCTGCGGCGAGGACCATCGCTCTCACGCGGCTGACCGTACCGGACCGCGCGACTAGCCGCGCTTACCCCCGTTCCCCTTGCTTTTCAGCACGACGGTCAGCGTCATCGTCCTGGTGCTGCCGTCGGAGCCGGCGACCCGGAGCTTCAGCCGCAGGCGCCCCTTGCCCTCCTCGGCGAGCGCTTCGCGCGCCTTCTTCGGCAGCACCACGCGGACTTTGGCCGAGCCGCCGGCGCCAAGGGTCTTCGGCACCTTCACCTGCACCCTGAACGACCTGCCGGCGACCTTCACGCTCGGAGTCCCCTGGGGCCGGACCGCGCAGGACTCGGCCGCACAGGAGACGGTCGCGACCGCCAGCACGCCGCCGCTCGGCACCACCGCCGGGCCCTTGTTCGCCAGCGCCTTGATCGCCGGCTGCTCGGGGGCGGACTGCGGCGGAGGCGGCTCGGGCAGCGGCGCCGGGTCGGGCGTGGGCGGCGGCGGCTCCGGCACCGCGTCGGGCGGCTGCACGGTGATCGGCGCGCTCGCCTCGACCCCGTCGACGCTCACCGTGACCAGACCCGAGCCGGTCGCCGCACCGGCCGTGAAGGTCGAGGAGGTGACGCCGGCGAGCAACGCTTCCGAGGCCGGTTCGAAGCTGCCGAGGCTGGAGCTGAAGTGCGCTTCCGCCCCGTCGGGCAGGGGCAGGAGCGGATCGCCGCCGGCGCTGCTTTCGACCGCCGCGACGACCGTCGTCTGCTCGCCCGGCCCGAGGACCGGGAAGGCGACTCCGGCGCCCAGGACCAGCCACGTCGGCGCCTCGACGTTGGCGTTGACGGCGGCGCAGCCGGTCGCAGCCGGGTCGCCGTTGCAGGCGAACCAGTTTTCGGCGGCGTCGACCGTCGGCGCCCCGTCGGCCTCGTTCCAGGCGAAGACGCCGGTCACGGGAGTGACGGCACCGGGGGCCTGCGTGCCGTTGCCGACGATGCGCGATCCGGAGACCTCGACGGAACCGGTGTTCTCCTGGTTGTCGACCGCGACGCCGGGACCGCCGTTGCCGATCACCGTCGAGCCGGTCAGCCGGAAGGAGTCGAGCGTGGCGGGGGCCGATTCGTAGGTCGTATCCCCCGGGTAGCCGCGCACCTGCAGGGCGACCCCCTCGTTGACCGACCCGGAGAAGGTCGAGCCGGAGACCGAGACGTCGCCGAAGTCGCCGGCCTTGAGGTTCAGCGCGAGCGCGCGTGCGCCGCTGGGCAGCGAGGCCATCCCCTCGCCCGTCCCGCTCACGACGACGTCCTCGATCGTCGCTTCGCTCAACCCCTCGAAGTAGAGGCCGCGGTACTCGTTCCCTTCGAAGCGGCTGTCGCTGAGCGCGAGCCCGTCGATCGTGCCGGTCGAGTCCGGTCCGAGCGGCAGCGAGCGCGCCACGTAGAGGCCGTTGCGGTTCCCGGCGAAGGTCGAGCCCTCGATCGTCAGGTCCGCCACGTCGGCGCTGACGAGAACGCCGTGGTAGTTGTCGCCGAAGCTGCTGCCGGCGATCGTCCAGCCGCTCGCCGGCGCACTGATCTCGAGCCCGCTGGCGACCGTGGTCGGCGCCGTGCTCGGCCCGATCCCGGTCACCGCGACGCCTTCGAGTGTGACGTCGTCGATCGCCTCGTCGCCGCTCGCCAGGATCGCCGGCTGGTACTGGGCCCGCGAGACCACGGAGAGGTCGCTCAGGGTGACGCCGTCGACGCCGTCGGCGAGCGTGATCGCGGTCCGCGCGACGACCCCGGCTCCCGCGGGTCCGATCACCGTGCCGCCGCCGGGGGCTCCCCGCAGGGTCAGCCCGGGGACGGTGATCTCGAATCCCTCGTCGTAGTGCCCGGTGGCGACCTCGATCGTGTCGTCGGTCGCGGCCTGGCCGACCGCGTAGCCGATCGTCGCGCAGGCGCTGGCCACACAATCGCCGCTGTCATTGCCGGCCGGCGCCACCTGCAGGGTGGTGGCGGCGTCGGCGCGTACCGCACCGAGGAGGAGGGTCGCGGCGCCCAGCAGCAGCAACAGCAGCGCGAGCGTTCCGGGGACGGGGCTCCAGAAAGGAGCGACACGAGGGTTCTTATTGGCCATACAGGCCAAGGTCGGCGGTTTCGCGCCGGCGCCCGAACCGGCGCGGAGAATCTGGACGGTTATTCGGCGGCCGGAACGCCCATTGCCCGCTTGAAGCCCTCGATCGCCTCGACCGGGACCGGGTCGACGCCGCGCTGCGTGGCCAGCTCGAGCGAGACCAGGTCGCCCAGCATCGTCGCCCAGAGCAGGCGCTCGGTGCGGGTCTCCCCCGCCGTCTCGATCCGCACCGCCGGCGCCCCGGCGGCGTCGACCGCCTCGGCGGTCAGCTCGAAGCGGTGGCCGACCCGCGGGTGCTGGTCGCGGTCCTCCAGGAAGACGGCGGCGAAGCGCCGCTCGACCGCCTCGGCGGTCCAGCCGCAGAGCTCGTTGTGGTCGCCCTCCGGCAGCTCGGTGTGGAAGGCGTGCAGCTTCGCGTTCTCGTTCACCTGGGTCTTCCAGCGCCGCGCGACCGGCGCGGTGAGATCGGCGCCGTAGACGACCGGGACCGCGCCGGCGAGCAGCCCGGCGATCTCGGCGGCCTGGAACTTCAGGGTCTCGACCTGCTCGGCGAGGAAGCTGGCGGCAGCGCCGATCTCGGCGTTGAGGCTGGGCGCGGCGCCGGCCAGGGCGGCGACCTCGGCGGCGACCGTGAACATGTAGGCGACCGCGGCGCGCGGCTGGAAGATCCCCGGCAGGCCGACCACCGGCACGCCGTCGCCGCGGGCGGCGTCGACCAGGGCGCCGCCGGTGCTGGCGAGGACCCGGTGGGCGCCGAGCGCGCTGGCCGCCTCGAAGCAGGCGAGCGTCTCCTCGGTCCCGCCCGAATAGCTCGAGCAGAGCACGGTCCACTCCGGCGTCGCCCAGCTCGGCAGCGCGTAGCCGCGCACGGTGACCAGCGGCCGGGTCGCACGGTCTCCGATCGCCGCCGCCGCGAGGTCGCCACCGATCGCCGAACCGCCCATCCCGCAGATGAACAGGCCGGCGGAGTCGGCCGGCTCGAGGCGCGCGGTGTCGACCCGCCAGAGCGCGTCGCGAAGCTGGTCGGGAATGCCGAGGACGTCGTCGATCACGCCGACTGCCCCGCCATCACCCGCATCCCGTGACCGACCACCTCGCCGTCGAGGACCGCCTCCGGTTCGACCGCGACACCGCGGGCGAGGATCGACCCCGCGACGCGAGCGCCGGCACCGACCGTGCAGCCGTCGAGCAGCACCGACTCGCGCACGCTCGCCCCGTCCTCGACCCGTACGCCGGAAGCGAGCACGGCGCGCGGGCCGACGCTGGCGCCTGCCGCGACTTCCGCCCCGGCGGCGACCAGCAGGCCCGGCGCGGTCGGCTCGACCCGGGTCGCCACCCGGCCCTCGAGGATGTCCCAGCTCGCCTCCAGGTAGCGCTCCGGCGTCCCGATGTCCATCCAGTAGCCGTCGAGCCGCTGCCCGTAGAGGCCGTTGCCGATCAGCCGCGGGAAGACCTCGCGCTCGATCGAGACCTCCTGGGCGGGCGGGATCAGGTCCAGCACCGAGCGCTCCAGGACGTAGGCGCCGGCGTTGATCTCCCCCGGCACCGCTTCGCCGCTCTTTTCGAGGAACTCGGTCACGGCGCCCTCCGCGTCATAGCTGACCAGCCCGTAGGCGGAGGAGTCCTCAACCGGGTAGAGGGCGAGCGTCGCGCCGGCGCCTCGCTCGGTGTGGGTGCGCTGCAGCGCGGTCAGGTCGAGGTCGGTGAGCACGTCGCCGTTGAGCGCCAGGAAGCGCTCGTCGAGGCGGTCGCCGAGCGAGTCGGCGGCGAACCGGATCGCCCCGGCGGTGCCGCGCCGGTCCGGCTCGGCGACGTAGCTCAGCTTCACCCCGGCGTGCTCGCCGTCGCCGAGCGCCTCGCGCAGCACGTCAGGGAGGAAGCCGCAGGCGAAGACCGCCTCGGTCACCCCGTGGCCGGCCAGCCACTCGACCATGTAGGCGAGGAAGGGGCGGTCGACCAGGGTCAGGGCCGGCTTCGGCACGTCGTCGGTCAGCGGCCGCAACCGCGTCCCTTCGCCGCCAACAAGGACGACCGCCTGCATCAGCCCTGCGCCGCTGCCGGCGTGCCCGCCGGCGCTTTCCCGATGCCCTCGTATTCGAAGCCGGCGGCGACCAGCTTGTCGGGGTCGAGGAAGTTACGGCCGTCGACGATCAGCGGGCGCGGCATCCGCGCCGCCGCCTCGGTCCAGTCGAGCTCGGCGAACTCGCCCCACTCGGTGACCAGGACGACCGCGTCGGCGCCGTCCAGCGCCGCCAGCGCCGAGCCGGCCATCTCGACCGAGTCGAGCAGTTCCCCCGCGCGGCCGGCGGCGACCGGGTCGTAGGCGACCACCTCGGCGCCCTCGCCGTGCAGGCGCGCCGCCAGCACCAGGCTGGAGGCCTCACGCATGTCGTCGGTGTCCGGCTTGAAGGCCAGCCCGAGCAGGGCGATCCGCTTGCCGATCAGCGAGCCGAGGTGCTTCTGCAGCTTGCTGACCACGCGCCGCTTCTGCAGCTCGTTCACCTCGATCACCGAGGTCAGCAGCTGGAAGTGGTAGCCGGTGTTGCCGGCCAGCATCTTCAGCGCGCTCACGTCCTTGGGGAAGCAGGAGCCGCCGTAGCCGATCCCGGCGCGCAGGAAGGAGGAGCCGATCCGCTCGTCGAGACCCATCCCGGCGGCGACCTCGCCGACGTCGGCGCCGACCTCCTCGCAGACGTTGGCGATCTCGTTGATGAAGGAGATCTTGGTCGCCAGGAAGGCGTTGGAGGCGAGCTTGATCATCTCGGCGCTGGCGACGTCGGTCTGCAGGCGCTCGCCGGGCAGCGGCGCGTAGAGCGCCGCGACCGCTGCGGCGGCGGCCTCGTCGCCGGGGTCGGCGCCGATCACGACCCGGTCGGGGTCCATGAAGTCCTTGACCGCCGTGCCCTCCTTGAGGAACTCGGGGCAGGAGACGTAGGGCAGCCCGGGACGGTCGCGGCGGATCGAGTGGCCGGTCCCGGCCGGCACGGTGCTCTTCATGATCAGCACGTGCTCGGAGTCGGCGGGCAGCTCCTGGACCACGGCGCGCACCCGCGAGAGGTCGGCGTCGCCGGAGTAGGTCGGCGGCGTGTCGACGCAGACGAAGAGCAGGCGCGCCCGCTCGAGCAGCTCAGACATGTCGGTGGTGAAGGTGATCCGCTCCGCGTTGCGGCGCAGCATCTCCTCGAGGCCGGGCTCGTGGATCGTCGTCTCGCCGCGCGAGAGCGACTCGACCTTCTCGGCGACGATGTCGCGGGCGATCACCTCGTGGCCCAGCTCGGCGAAGCAGGTGGCGGTCACCAGACCGACCCACCCCACTCCGATCACGCCAACCGGCTCGCGCTGCGCGCTCATTCCTTCGTACCGCCTTTCCTCGGCTTGCTTTTCGGGACGATCACGGCCGCGGACCGCGCCATCCCGATCATCTGGTCGTTGCTCAAGCTTCCCAGCAGGTCGTTCGAGATCCAGTAGCTGTTCTCGCCGCGGCGCCAGGCGATCACCTTGATCCGGCCGCCCTCGGTGAACAGGTCGTACTCGCGCCCGCCGATCTCCTTCGTTTCGGTCGGATTGTCGAGGATCGGCGGGTCCGGCCAGCCCTGGATCCCCTGCACCCCGAAGTAGTGGTTCCCGTCCGGCATTTCGCGGACCAGCACCATCCGGTAGGCCTCGTGCCGCTTCGCGTCGTCATCGATGCTCTCCCGGATCCGGTAGACGTACGGATCGATGGTCTTCTCGTAGGGGTTGCTTTCCACGTAGTGGGCATCGGCAGGCAGGCGGGTCGGGTAGAAGATCGGGAAGCGGGTGCGCACGCGGCGGGCGGCGATCTCCGCCTCCATCTCGCCGGATTCCTGCGCCGGCGCCAGTTCGTCGGAGCCGCGCTTGGGCGTCTTCACCGCCGGCTCCTTCGCCTTCTTCTTCTTTTGCTGCTTCTTGTTCTTCTGCTTGCCGTTCTTCTTGCGGTTCTTGTCCTGTTCCTTTTCTTCCGCGCCCTGGCGGTTCTCGGCCGCCTCGCCGCTGATTTCGACGCCGAGGAATTCGTTCACCGCCTGGTTGATCGCTTCCTGGGAGGCGTAGACGTAGCTCGGCCCCAGTTCGGCCGGGAAGTTGACCTCGTTGATGCTCGCGTGGCGGGCCTCGATCAGCAGTTTCATGATGTCGAGGATTTCCTTGCCGTTGCTGATGTCGGAGGTCGTGTATTCGGTGAAGACGTCGACCAGGCTGTCGTCGTCGAAGATCACGTTCTTCGCCAGTTCGTTCGGCGAGATCTGCTGGCGGGCGAAGGCGAGGAAGTCCTGCTGGCGAGCCGAGCGGACGATGTCGGTGTCGGTGTGCCGGTAGCGCACGTAGTCGAGCGCTTTCTTGCCGCACATCAGCTGGTATCCGGGCTGGACGTTGATCTCGGCGTACTGTTCCTCGGGCGGCACACCCTCGTTCGAGTGGTAGTAGCGGCGGTCGACGTCGGTGAAGACGCAGCCGATCGCGTAGACCGCCTGGGCGAAGCCGAGGAAGTTGATGTCGACCACGTGGTTGATGTCCAGTCCGGTCAGCTGCGTAACCGTCTGCGCGGTCTTTTTCGTGCCGCCGTAGAAATACGCTTCGTTGAACTTTCCGGTGCCGACGCCGGGGATCTCGACCTTCAGGTCGCGCGGAATCGAGAGCATCGAGATCAGCCCGACCTCCGGGTCGATGCGAATCAGGATCGCGGTGTCCGAACGGCCTTTGTCTTCGGCGAATTCGGCCCCCGCCCGTTTGTCGGAGCCGACCAGGAGGAAGTTCTGAGGCTCCCCCACCTTGGCGTCGACGAGAACCTTTTCAAGAGCGGATTTGAGTTTCTTGTTTTTGGGCTGGATCTCGTTGGCGAAGCTGTCGAAGAAGTTGATCACCGACACCGAGGTCGCCGCGGCCGAGACGGACAGGATGACCACCGAGGCGAGCATGAACCGCCACCAGAAGCGCCGCGGCTTCGGCGCCGGGTCGCCGTTGCCGCTCGGCGGCGGCTTCTTCGGGGCCCAGCCCGGGCCCAGCGGCTCACTCATCGGCGAGCCGATCCGGGACGCTCAGCAGGAACGATTCGAGTGCCTGCCGGTAGGTCGCCAGCGAGGCGACCGAGACCCACTCCTCGGGCCCGTGATGGCCGGCCCCGATCGGCCCGAACTCGACCGCCGGCACCCCGACCCGCAGGAAGGAGACCGCGTCGGAGGCACCGTCGCGGCCGACGCTCATCGGCTCGCCGTCGTGGCTCGCTGCGACCGAGTCGCGCAGCGCCCGCAGGAACGGCAGGTCGCGCTCGACCGTCGCCGGCGGCCGCGCCAGCAGCGAAGCCGGCTCGCAACCGGGCAGGGCCCGCACTTCCTCGAGGATCGCTGCGGGGTCCTGGTCGGGCAGGTAGCGGATATCGACGTCGATCACGCATCGGTCGGGCACCTTGTTCAGCGCGTCGCCACCCAGGATCCGGCCCAGGTTTATGGAGGGGCGGTCGAACAACTCAGAACTGTGCCGGGCAAACGGTAGCGACTCGATACTGCGGAAAACGTCAATTGCGTTGAGCACGGCGTTATCGCCCAGCCACGGGGTCGCCCCGTGGGCCGCCGTCCCCCCCACCTCGAGGCGCAGCGCCAGCACCCCCTTGGCCTCGATTCCGATGTGCAGGTCGGTCGGCTCGCCGGTGATCGCGAAGTCGCCGGTGAAGCCGCTGTCGACCAGGTGGTCGGAGCCGCGCTCGCTCGCCTCCTCGGACTCCTCGTCGCCGACGATCCCGAGCCGCACCCGCACCCGGTCCTGGTCGCGCAGCGCCGCCGCGACCAGCATCATCGCCGCCACCGCGCCCTTCATGTCGTAGGCGCCACGGCCGTAGAGCCGGTCGCCCTCGACCCGGGGGGAGAACTGGTCGCGGTGCCCCGGGACCACGTCGATGTGCCCGTGCAGGACCACGGTCGGCGCGTCCCCGGGCCCTACCTCGGCCATCACCACCGGCAGCCCGCGCACCTCGTCGCCGATCACCTCGATCCCGCGCGCCTCCAGCCAGCCCTGGACGAAGCCGGCGGCCTCGGAGATCGCGTCGGGCTCGTCGGTCTCGAAGCTGATCAGCCGCCCGGCGAGCGTTATGAGCTCGTCACTCATCCGCGCAGGTTGTCACGACGCGGCCCCCTCAGGGGCGGCGCTCACCCCGCGATGGCGAGAAACGCCTCCGCGCGGTCCTTGTCTTTCTTCGCCCGCGCGTACTCGGCGCTCTCCTCCTCGCTGGAGGAGAGCCGCTGCTCGGCGTCGGAGAGCTGCTCTTTGAGCACCCCGGTGTCGAGGTCCTCGGGCGCGATCGCCTCCTCGACCAGGAGCCGGGCGCGGTTGCCGAAGATCTGCAGCCAGCCGTGCGCCTGCGCGTAGCGCCTGGTCTCCGAGTCGGAGATCTTCAGCCGCAGCTCGGTCGGCTGCAGCGCCGCCAGCAGCGGCGTGTGGTTGGCGAGGATGCCGATCTCGCCGACCTCGGTGCGGGTCGAGACCTGGCGCGCTTCGCCCTCGAAGACCTCACCCTCGGGGGTGAGGACCTCGACGTCGATCATGTGCTCGGCGGCCATCTGGGTCAGCTCCCGTTGCGGCGGCCCTACGCCGCCGCGCCGGCCTTGGCGTTCTCGAGCACCTGGTCGATCGAGCCCTGCATGTAGAAGGCGCCCTCGGAGAGGTCGTCGTGCTCGCCGTCGAGGATCTCGCGGAAGCCGCGCACCGTCTCGGCGACCGGCACGTACTCGCCGGAGCGACCGGTGAACTGTTCGGCGACGAAGAACGGCTGCGAGAGGAAGCGCTCGATCTTGCGGGCGCGGGAGACCGTCTGACGGTCCTCGTCGGAGAGCTCGTCGATACCGAGGATCGCGATGATGTCCTGGAGCTCCTTGTAGCGCTGCAGCACCTCCTGGACGTCGGTCGCGGTGCGGTAGTGCTCGTCGCCGACGACGTCCGGCTTGAGGATCGTCGAGGTCGAGTCGAGCGGGTCGACCGCCG
>CAYXFL010000082.1:1163-10916 GCA_964464285.1 uncultured Conexibacteraceae bacterium | reverse complement strand
TCGACAACCCCAGCCTTCAAGGAGGCCCGGATGAACAACGTGGCTAGGAACTACAGCTAGAAGGTGCGGTAGCCGGCGGTGGTGGCGGAGGACTCGGTGTTGCGCAGCCACTTCGGCGCCGACTCGTCGGCGGCTGCCTGCGCCTCGCGCTTGGCGCGGTTGGCGCTGGCGCGGATCTCCTCCTCGCTGGCCTCGCGGGCGCGATCCTCACGCTTCTGCGCCTGCACCCGGATCCGGTCGGACTCGACCCGCATCTGCTCCTCGGCCCGCGTGCGCGCCGACTCCTCGGCTTCGCGCTCGACCTTCTGGACCAGCCTGCGCACGCTTTCCTCGGCCTCGCGGCGGACGTCGGCGGTGCCGTCCATCACCCGCTGCTCGACTTCGGTCTCGATCCGCACCGCGGTCTCCCGCGCCTCGGCCTCGGCCGCTTCCGCGTCGGCGGCGCGCTGCTCGGCGACGGCGATGCGGCGGTCGGCATCGGCCTCGATCTGCTGGCTCGCCTCGGCGACCCGGCGGGCGACCTCCCCCTCGAGGCCGGCGAGCGCCTCGGCGGACTGCGCCTCGGCCGCCTCGCGCGCCTCGGCGGCCCGGGAGACGACCTGCTCGCGCTCGGCCTCGGCGCTGCGGCGCAGCTCCTCGAAAGACTGCTCGGCACGGTCGCGCGCGGCTTCTGCGGCCGCGACCTTGCCCTCGGCCTGGCGCCGTGCCTCACGCTCGGCGGCGATCCGCTTGCGCGCCTCGGCGGAGACGCCGCGCACGGTCTCCATCGCCCGCTCCTTCAGCTGCTCGCGGACCTTCTCGTCGCGCTGCTCGGCGGCCGCGACGCGCCGCTCGGAGACGCGCACCCACTCGAGCGCCTGACGGGCGACCCCGTGCATGGTCTCAGCGGCCTCGCCAACGCCCCGCACCTGCCTGGCTGGATCGCTCATGCCAGGGCAAACTACTACGCCCACCGGAGGCGACGCCAGCCCGTCCAGCAAGACTCCCGGCAGCCAACGGGACTTCGGAGCGCTCCCTCCCCCGCAACCCTCCGAAGCAGGCCGTCCCGCGCTAGTCGCGCCCGCGCAGCTCGCGCTTGAGGATCTTGCCGGTCGCGTTGCGCGGCAGCTCGGCGAGGAACTCGATCTCCCGCGGCGCCTTGTAGCCGGCGAGGTTCGCCTTCACGTGCCCGGTCAGCTCCTCGGCAGTTACCTCGACCCCGTCGGCGCAGACCACGAACGCCTTCAGCCGCTGGCCGAACTCCTCGTCGTCGACCCCGATCACCGCCACCTCGGCGACGCCGCCGTGGTCGGCGAGCAGGTCCTCGACCTCGCGCGGGAACACGTTCTCGCCGCCGGAGACGATCATCTCGTCGTCGCGGCCGTCGATGAAGAGGCGCCCGTCGGCGTCGATGTGGCCGACGTCGCCGCTGGAGAGCAGGCCGTCGATCACCTCCTTGCCGCCGCCGCCGGTGTAGCCGTCGAACTTCATGTCGTTGCCGACGAAGATCCGCCCGACCTCGCCCTGCGGGACCTCCTGGCCCTGCTCGTCGAAGAGCCTGAGGCTGGTGCCGCGCGGCGGTTTGCCGGCGGTCCCGGGAGCCGCGCGCAGGTCCTCGGGGGTGGCGACGGTGGCGAAGGAGACCTCGGTCGAGCCGTAGAGGTTGTAGATGTTGTCGCCGAAGCGGTCCATCCAGGCGAGCGCCAGCTCACCGGGCAGGGCCGAGCCGGAGAGGGCGGTGATCCGCAGGGTCGAGAGGTCGTAGCGGGCCAGCGTCTCCTCCGGCAGGGCGAGGATCCGCTGCACCATCACCGGCACCACGGCGAGCACGTTGGCACGGCTGCGCTCGATCGTCGCCAGCGTGTCCTCCGGGTCGAAGCGGCGCTTCAGGACCATCGTCGCCGCGGTCGGCAGCGCCATCACGAAGTGCAGGAAGCCCCAGGAGTGGAACAGGGGCGCGGCGATCACCATCGTCTCGCGGCTGCGGTACGGGATCTTGTCGATCAGCGCCGCCATCGTCAGCAGCCCGTCCGGGCTGGAGCGCTGGGCGCCCTTCGGGGTGCCGGTCGTGCCCGAGGTGAGGATCACGAACTTCGGCTTCTCCGGCGGCGGCTTGTGGTCGGACTCATCGCCCTCGGCGATCAGCCGCTCCAGCGTCCGCGTCCCGGCCGGGCCGTCGCCGTCGGTCCAGGCGAGGATCGGCGTCACCGCGTCGTCGACTTCGTCAAGCAAGCCGGAGAACTCCTCGTCGAAGACCAGCGCCTTCGGCCCCTCGCGGCGGGTCACCTCGGCCAGCTGCGGGCCGGCGAACATCGTGTTCAGGTAGAGAGCGCTGGCGCCGATCTTGGCCGCCGCCAGGGTGGTCTCGATGAAGCCGCGGTGGTTGCGGCACATGATCCCGACCCCGTCGCCGGGGCCGATGCCCATCGCCGCGAACGAGTGGGCGAGCGCGTTGGTGCGCCGCTGCAGGCGCTCCCAGGTGAGCGCGCCGCGTTCGTCGACGATCGCCAGCTCGTGCGGGAATTTGATCGCCGCGGTGGTCACCCCGGTCGCCGGCGAGGCGCCCCAGCGCAGGAAGGTGCGGGCCACTTTGACCGTGCGGTCAGGGCGTGAGGGACCGAGGATCCCGGCCCCGCGCAGGACCTTCCCCTCGAAGAGGAGATCGGAGATCGAGGCCTTCACCCCCGCCACTTTGCCGCTCGAACTCGACATCGAATCGTGGAGACTATTCGACTTGGACGAAGGCGACCGCGATGCAGGCGATTCCCTCCCCGCGGCCGATCCAGCCCATGCCCTCGTTGGTCGTCGCCTTGACGCAGACGCGGGCCGAGGTCGCCTCCGCCAGCACCCGCTCCATCTCCGCCTTGTAGGGGCCGAGCCGCGGCTGCTCGCAGATCAGGGTCGCGTCGATGTTGACGATCGGGCCGGGCACGGTGCCGACGACGGTGCGCAGCAGGTCGATCGAGTCGGCGTCGCGCCAGCGCTCGTCCTCGGGCGGGAAGAGGGTGCCGATGTCGCCGCCGCCGCAGGCGCCGAGGATCGCGTCGATCGCCGCGTGGGTGAGCACGTCGGCGTCGGAGTGGCCGTCGAGGCCGAGCTCGTGGTCGATCTCGACCCCGCCGAGGACGAGCCGGCGCCCGGGCGCGAAGCGGTGGCTGTCGTACCCGATCCCGACCATGGCGCCGACCTAGCCGACCCTGGCCCCGAGCGGCGCCAGCCGCCGCGAGCGGCGCTCGAAGACGCAGATCTCCCCCACCCCGAGCGCGTCGAGGAACTCGATCGCGGTGTCGTAGCCGAACCCGACCTGCTCCGGCAGGTGGGCGTCGGAGGAGAGCGCGAAAGGCGCCCCGGCCTCGACGCAGAGCTCGGCGAAGGCGCTCGCCGGGTAGAGCTCGCCGACCGGCTTGCGCAGGCCGGCGGTGGAGAGCTCGACCGCAACGCCGCTCTCCGCGATCGCCTCGACCGCGGGCTCGTAGAAGCGCCTCAGGTCGCCCTCGGGCAGCGGCCGGCGATCGCGCCCCCAGACCTTGACCAGGTCCGGGTGGGCGAGGATGTCGAAGAGGCCCGAGCGGGCGGCTTCGGCGAGCATCTCGAAGTAGCGGCTCCAGATCTTCTCGGCGTCGTCGCCGCCCTCCCAGACGTCGAACCCGTCGTGGTCGACGGCGGCGTCGCCCTCGCCGATGAAGTGGACCGAGCCGACCACGTAGTCGAAGTCCCGCGCCGCCAGCAGCTCCGCCGTGCGCTCCTCCGCCCCGGGCACGAAGTCGCACTCGATCCCCAGCCGCAGCGGCGTCGAGCGCACGAACTCGCAGTAGGCGTCGAGGTCGTCGCGGCCGTTGGCGACCCAGAGCGGGTGGCGCCAGAGGTCGAGCGCCTGGTGGAAGCGGTAGACGTGCTCGGAGACGCCGAGCTCCTCGATCCCGGCCGCGGCGGCGGCGGCGAGGTAGCGGTCGACGTTCCCGGCGGTGAAGTAGAGCTCCGCCGTGGTGCCCTCCTCGTCGGGGCGCAGGTGGAGGTGGTAGTCGGTCAGCATGGGACGAGCCTAGCCAAGTCGGCGACCCCGCCCGCCGCCACCATCGCGCGAATAGACTGCCGCTCCGATGCTGCGCCAGCTCCTCTTCATGCTGCTCGCCTTCGCGATCGGCAGCGCCGTCGCCGGCATCCTCGGCGCCGCCAACCTCGGCGTCGCCCTCAGCGTCGGCGCGATCTGCCTGCTCGCGACGCTGGTCTTCCTGGTCCTGCGGGAATAGGCCTGTCGAGTTAGTGCTCCAGGGAGGTGCACAACTCGACAGACCTAGCGCTCGCCGAGCAGCAGCTCCGCGATCCGCAGGTCGGCCGGCGTCGTCACCTTGAGGTTGGGAGCACCGGTCTCGTGCAGCAGCACCGTCCCCCCCGCGCTCTCGATCAGCATCGCCTCGTCGGTAGCGGCATTCCGCGTCGCCTCGTCGACCTCGAGCGCCTTACGCAGCGCCGCCGTCCGGAACACCTGCGGCGTCTGCGCCGCCCACAGGGTCGAGCGATCGAGCGTCTCGGAAACGAGATGACGATTTTGGGTCTCTGAGACCCCTTTTTGACGGTTCGACCTCTCTCCCCCCCGCTTCACCGTGTCCACCACCGCCGCGGCGGCGATCACCGCATCTGCCCCCGGATCGGCCTCCAGATCGGCCACCAAACCCTCCAACAGCTCCGCCGTCACGAGCGGCCGCGCCGCATCGTGAATAGCGACCAAATCCGTCTCGACCTGAGCCAGCGCGTTGCTCACCGACTCCGCCCGCGTCGCCCCACCCTCGACCACCACGGTCTCCGGGCCAGCAGCCGGACCTACCTGCCGGATGTCCGGATGCTGGCCCGGAGACCCCGGCGGCACGGCCAGGACAACCGCCGCCACCCCCTCGCACCCCGCGAAAGCGCGCAGCGACCACTCCACCATCGGCCGGCCGGCCAACGGCACGAAGGCCTTCGGCCCACCGGCTCCGAGACGCTCCCCGGAGCCGGCGGCCGCGACGACCACGGTTACCGCGGAAGGACTACGCCGTGGCGGCGTAGCGCTCCTCCAGCAGCCCGTCGAGGTATTCCTCCGCGCCCTCCTCGTCCTTGTCGAGCGCGTACATGAACTCCGACGCGAGGATCTTCTTGGCCCGCGTGTACATCTGCTTCTCGCCGGTCGAGAGGCCCTTTTCCATCTCGCGGATGGCGAGGTTGCGAACGACCTCGGCGAGCTCGAAGACGTCGCCGGTCTTGATCTTCTCGCGGTTGTACTTGAAGCGCCGATTCCAGTTCTTCGGCATCTCCGAGACTTCGTCCGTGAGGACGTTTGTCACCTTCTTGATTTCTTCCTCGTCGATGACCCGACGCAGACCGGCTTTGCCGGCGTTCTCGGTCGGAACCATCACCGTGAGTTCGTTGTGGAGGATCTTGATCGTGAGGTACTCACGCTCGGTCCCCATCAGCTCACGGGTCTCTTTCGTCATCACCAGTCCCGCCCCATGGTGGGGGTAGACGACCTTGTCACCCTCCTCGAAGTCGCAGACGTACTCGACGTCCTCCTCGAAGACAGCGTCGATCGTGGCCTCGTCTAGCTCGGAAATGGGTAACTCCTTTCGTTATTCGACGGCACACGCCGTCAACTCTGCAAGTACCGGTCGGCCAGGTCGACCTCCTGGAGCCGGCGCAGGCCCTCGCGGATGTCGCGTGCCCGCGAGGGCCCGACTCCGTCGACGGCTGCGAGGTCGGCGTCGGAGGCCGCGATGACCTCCTCCAACCCGCCCAGCTCGTGGGTGATCTTCTGGACGACAAGCTTGGGGATCCGCGGCACCCGGCCGAGCACGCGGTAGCCGCGCGGGGAGACCGGGAAGTCGAGCGTGTTCAGCTTGCGGTCGTAGCCGAGCAGCTCGGCGAGGCGACCGAAGTCGAGCACCTCCTGGTGCGGCATCCGCGAGAGCGCCTGGAGGACGGCGGCGAGGCTCTCCTCGGTGTCCTCGACCGCGTAGTCGCGGATCAGCGCGGTCTTGTCGGCGGCGACGCCGACCATCGTCTCCTCCAGCTGCATCTCGATCAGCCGGCCCTCGGTGCCGAGCTCGACGATGTAGCGCTCGACCTCGACCGCCATCCGCGTGACCAGCTCGGCCCGCTGCAGGACGGCGAGCGCATCGTGGAGGACGCCGCCGCCCTCGAACTCGAGCACGGTCAGCCGCGAGGAGACCTGGTCGAGGCGCTGGCGGTACTTCTCCAGCGTCGCCAGCCCCTGGTTGGCCTTGGCCAGCACCGCGGGGATGTCCTGAAGGATGTACTTGCTGCCCTCGACGTAAAGCGAGACCACGTCGCGGCGCTGGGAGATCGCGATCACCAGCGCGTCGGTCTGTTTGGAGACGCGCTCGGCGGTGCGGTGGCGGGTGCCGGTCTCCGAGCTGAGGATCGTCGGGTCGGGCATCAGCTGCACGTTCGCCCAGGCGATCGTGGTCGCCTCGCGGTTGAGCACGATCGCCCCGTCCATCTTCGCCACCTGGTAGAGCATCGCCGGCGAGTAGTCCATGTCGAGCGTGATCCCGCCGGAGATCAGGTGCGAGATGTCGTCGAGGTCGCCGACGACGATCAGGCCGCCGGTGCTCGAGTGGACGATGTTGTCGATCCCCTCGCGCAGCGCGCCGCCTGGAGCGACGACGTCCAGGGCTCTGAGTAGACGGGGATCCTGGCGTTCTGAAAGCTCTTGAAGCTCATCCCCTGAGAGTGAAGACATCGCCATTGAGGATGGCAGAAAGCGCTCTGGAATGCGGTCTGGCTAAAACCGAGTGGAAAGCTCGGATTTGCTTTTGTCAAGCCGGGTCGCGGACGAAGGCCCAGGTGAGCACGGCGCCGACCGCGGTCAGCGCGACGACCACCCAGGTCGCGCCGGCGAGCGCGCCCGCGAAACCCTCGCCGCCGTCGAGCAGGGCGTGGAAGATCGCGCCGCTGGCGGCCAGCGCGACCGCCCCGGCGAGCACCCGGTCCATCGCCAGCACGCCGGAGGCGATCCCCACCTTGGACGCGGGCATCGCCTCCATCGCCGCGGTCGACATCGGCGCATAGACGAGCCCGAGCGCGATCCCGAACAGGCCGTAGCCGGCGAGCAGCACGAGGTAGGGGCTGTCGGCACCGACCTGGGTGAGCACGAGCAGGCCGGCGGTCCCGAAGACCATCCCGGCGCTCATCAGGGCGCGGGCGCCGAAGCGCGCGATCAGCCGCCCGGAGAAGGGCGAGATCGCGACCATCGGCACGGTCACCGGCAGGATCATCAGCCCGCTGACGATCGCCGAGTGCCCGCGCACGTCCTGCAGCAGCTGCGGCTGGAAGAACATCACCACCCAGTAGCCGCCGACCAGGCAGAAGGCGGCGGCGCTGGCGCCGAAGTAGGGGCCGTTGCGGAACAGGCCGAAGTCGACGATCGGGTCGGGCGAGCGGCGCTCGACCACCCAGAAGGCGGCCAGCGCCGCGAGCCCGGCGAGGCCGAGCAGGGCGACCGCTCCGCCGCCCCAGGCCTGCGCCTGGATCAGCGCCAGCACGACCGCGGTCAGCCCGGTGCTGAGCGCGGCGAGGCCGGGCCAGTCGAGGTGCCGGCTGGAGCCGGGGTCGGTCGACTCCGGCGCCGCCCAGGCGGTGATCGCGATCCCGAGCACCGCCACCGGCAGGTTCATCCAGAAGATCACCCGCCAGTCGAGTTCGATCAGCAGGCCGCCGGCGAGCGGGCCGATCGCCAGCGCCAGGGCCGAGACCGCGGCCCAGATCCCGAGCGCCCGCGGCTGCTCGGCCGGCGCGAACGCGTTGACCACGATCGCCAGCGAGAGCGGCAGCATCGCCGCCGCCCCGACTCCCTGCAGGACGCGGCCGGCGATCAGCACGTCCTGGTCGCCGGCGGCCCCGGAGAGCACCGAGCCGAGCGCGAACACGGCGGTCCCGGCGAGGAAGACGCGGCGGCGCCCGAACATGTCGCCGAGCCGGCCGGCGGTGACCACCAGCACCGCGATCGTCAACAGGTAGCCGTTCATCACCCACTGCAGGCCCTCGGCGCTGGCGCCGACGTCGTGCCGGATCGAGGGCAGCGCCAGCGCGACCACGGTCGAGTCGAGCATCAGCAGGAAGAGGCCGCAACAGGACCCCGCGAGCGTCCACCAGCGGCGGTTCACGCCGCGGAGACTACGAGGCGACCAGGTCGCGAGCGGGGTCGATGCCCCAGCGCGCGGCGAGCGCGTCAAGCTCGGGGTCGAGCGGCCAGCGGTCGGGCTGCGCGGCGCCCTCGTGGTCGGGGCTGGCGCCCTTCAGCGCCATGCAGCCGGTGTTGTCGCCGATCGCCCGGATCGCCGCGCCCTCCTCAGCGGAGAGCC
This sequence comes from uncultured Conexibacteraceae bacterium, assembly GCA_964464285.1. Lineage (GTDB taxonomy): Bacteria > Actinomycetota > Thermoleophilia > Solirubrobacterales > 70-9 > VAYN01. The sequence goes on along the minus strand of CAYXFL010000082.1, from coordinate 2,580 downwards.
GCTGCTCGGGCAGCGCCGCCAGCTCGGCGCGCTTGTCCTCGATCGGGCGCGCCCCAGGCCCGGCCTCCTGGATCAGGGTCGGGGCCACGGCGGCGACCGCCGGGTGGGCGAGGTTCCACTGGCAGGCGAGCTGCAGCGGGGTCAGCTCGTGGCGCTCGGCGAACGGGCGCAGCCGCTCCAGCCGCTCCAGGCCCGCCTCGATCCAGCCGGACGGCCGGAAGGCGCGGTGGTCGCCCTTGGGCAGCTCCGCCCCGGGCCGCAGGTCGTCCCAGAAGAGGCCGCCGTAGTCGACCACCCGGGTCAGCACCTCGACCTGGTGGCGGGCGGCGGCGTCGAGGCAGAGCTCGCCCGGCCAGGGCTCGAGCGGGTTGAGGATCACCATCGCCCAGTCGATCCGCTCGCCGAAGCGCTCCAGGCAGTCGATCAGGTCGAGCGTGAACCCGTTGGCGGGGCCGGGCGCGACGCCGATCCGGGCGGCCAGACCGGCCTCGCGCAGCGCCGCCATCCCGTCCCAGACCGCCTCCGAGGTGTAGCCGGTGCGGTCGGGGTTGTGCAGGAGCAGCAGGTCGAAGCGCTCGGCGCCGATCCGCTCGAGGCTCGCCTCGGCCGCCATCCGCAGGTATCCCGCGTACTGGTCCGGGCCGCGCAGGGACGGATCGGTGAAGCGCGGGAACCCCTTCGGCCCGTTGCGCTCACCCGCGTAGAAGTCGTGGCCGACCGCTCCGACGAGGCTGTAGGAGTCCCGCGCCGCGCCCTCCAAGGCGCGGCCGAGCACCCGGTCGGCCTCGCCCTGGCCGTAGGCATCGGCGGTCAGCACCGTCTCGATGCCGCCCCCAGGGCGCAGCAGCTCGACCAGCCGCTCCTCCGCGATCGGCTCGCCGAAGTGCAGGAAGCGTCCGCCGCTCCAGGTGCCGATCGCGCTGCGGCCGGGCGCGCTCAACGCCGCCCCGGGCTCAGGAGTCGGAGTCGCCGCTGGGCGCGTCCGGGCCCTCGCCCGAACCGTGCTCGCCCTCGTCGCCCTGCTTGGCGCCGACCCCGACCTTCTCCGGCTCGGGCTTCTTCGGCTTCTCCGGCGGCTTCTTCGGCGCGATGATTTCGAGGCGCAGCGGTTTGTCTTCCTCGTCGCCGGAGGCGTCGCGGGTGACCATCACGGTCGAGCCCGGGGCCATCTCGCCCTGGCGCAGGACTTCGTCGGCCAGCGGGTCCTCGATGTAGCGCTGGATCGCGCGCCGCAGCGGGCGGGCGCCCATCGACGGGTCCCAGCCTTTGTCGACCAGCACGTCCTTGGCCTCCTCGGCCAGCTCCAGCTGCAGTTCGTGCTCGGCGACCTGGACGCGGACCCGGTTGATCATCAGGTCGATGATCTCCTTGACCTCGTCCTTGGCGAGCTTGTGGAAGACGATCACCTCGTCGATCC
>CAYXFL010000082.1:0-1153 GCA_964464285.1 uncultured Conexibacteraceae bacterium | reverse complement strand
GTCGCCCATGATCCGGTTCTTCATGTCGTCGTAGGACATCCCGGTCTCGTCGGAGACGGTGAACCCGATCGAGGTGTTCTTCGAGATCTCCGAGGCGCCGATGTTCGAGGTCATGATCACGATCGCGTTGCGGAAGTCGACCGTGCGGCCCTGGGCGTCGGTGAGGCGCCCGTCCTCGAGGATCTGCAGGAGGATGTTGAAGACGTCCGGGTGCGCCTTCTCGATCTCGTCGAGCAGCAGCACCGAGTACGGCTTGCGGCGCACGGCCTCGGTCAGCTGACCGCCCTCGTCGTAGCCGATGTAGCCCGGGGGCGAGCCGACCAGGCGGCTGACCGCGTGCTTCTCCATGTACTCGGACATGTCGATCCGGATCATCGCCTCCTCGTCGCCGAACAGGAAGTCGGCGAGGGTGCGAGCGAGCTCGGTCTTGCCGACCCCGGAGGGGCCGAGGAAGATGAAGCTGCCGGCCGGGCGCTTCGGGTCCTTGATCCCGGCGCGCGAGCGGCGGATCGCTTTCGAGACGGCGGTGATCGCGACCTCCTGGCCGATCACGCGCTTGTGGAGTTCCTCCTCCATGCGGATCAGTTTCTTGGTCTCGGCCTCGGTCAGTTTGAAGACCGGGATGCCGGTCCACATCGAGACGATGTCGGCGATCTCCTCTTCGCCGACCACCGGGCGCTCGCCGTTCTCGCCCTCCGCCCACTCGTCTTCGAGCTGGCGCTTTTTGGTCGTCAGCTGGCGCTCGGTATCGCGCAGGTTCGCGGCCTTTTCGAACTCCTGGGCCTCGATCGCGGCCTCCTTCTCGCGCCGCGTCGTCTCGATCTCCTCCTCGAGGTCGCGGTAGACCGGCGGCGTGCTCATGCTCTTGATGCGCATCCGCGAGCCGGCCTCGTCGATCAGGTCGATCGCCTTGTCGGGCAGGAAGCGGTCGGAGATGTAGCGGTCGGCGAGCTCGGCGGCGGCGGCCAGCGCCTCGTCGTTGATCGTCACTTTGTGGTGCTGTTCGTAGCGCTCGCGCAGCCCCTCGAGGATGCGGACCGTGTCCTCGGGCGAGGGCTGGTCGACCCTGATCTGGGCGAAGCGGCGCTCCAGCGCGGCGTCGCGCTCGAGGTACTTGCGGTACTCGTCGAGCGTGGTCGCGCCGATCGTCTGC
>CAYXFL010000081.1:0-11042 GCA_964464285.1 uncultured Conexibacteraceae bacterium | reverse complement strand
GGGCTACTTCGGCGAGTTCGTCAGCCTGCTGCGCAACGTCCCCGCCTACCGCGACCTGCCGCTCGCCGACCTCCTCCCCACCGTCTTTCCCGGCCTCACCTTCGTCCGCGTCGTGCGCGCCAACAAGGTGCGCCAGGCGGTCTCCCTCTGGAAGGCGGTGCAGACGGCCACCTGGCGCGAGGATCAGGCCTCGGCCAAGGCCGTCTCGGTCGAGGACCAGGACGCGCCGCCCTACCGCGCCTTCATCGAGGAGCACCGCCCGCAGCTGCGCTTCCACTACAAGGCGATCGACCACCTGCTCACCCAACTGCTGATCGAGGAGGCCTCCTGGGACGCCTTCTTCGAGCACGCCGGGATCAAGCCGATCCTCGTCCTCTACGAGAACTTCGCCGCCGAGTACGAGACCAGCACCCTCCGCCTGCTCGACCGCCTCGGGCTCGAGCCCCCGAGCGGCTTCGAGTTCGAGCCACGGATGAAGAAGCAGTCCGACCTCGTCAACGACGACTGGACCAAGCGCTACTCCGACCTCCGCCTAGGCCGCGACCTCGACTTGGTCCCCGTAGCGCAAAAACCAGCTGGGTAAGGGGGAGAGTCCGAGCCCCTATCGACTTAGTCACCACGTGAGTGACAAACTCGATAGGCCCGACCTGACCGTCGCGTGGATCGCCTCCCGGCAACACGGGGTGATCACCTCGGCTCAGCTAAAACGCGCGGGACTGAGCCGCGAGACGGCGAGGAGGTGGACCAAACGCGGCCGCCTGCACCGCCTCCACCGCGGCGTCTACGCGGTGGGCCACGCGGCCCCAAGCGAAGCGAGGGGCTTCATGGCGGCGGTGCTCGCCTGCGGAGCGGGCGCGGCGCTGAGCCACGTAAGCGCCGCGGTGCTCTGGAAGTTCCTCAAGCCGCAGGGAGGAGCGATCCACGTCACCTCACCCAGCCTGAGCGGGAAGAAGAAGCAGAAAGGGATCGTGCTTCACAGATCCCCTTCCCTCAAAGAGAAGGGGATGGTGACCCAGCGCTACCGGATACCCGTCACCTCACCCCGCAGGACGATCGAAGACCTCGAGGGAACGATCGAGGCTTACCTCTGGCGGCGCGCCAAGCGTCAAGCGGAGTTCCTCGGCCACAAGCTGAACCTCCCCACCGACCGCACCCGCTCTGACCTGGAGAGCGACTTCCTGCGCTTCCTCACCCGGCACCGGTTCCCCCGTCCCGAGGTAAACCCCAAGGTCGGCAAGTACACGGTCGACTTCCTCTGGCGCAAGGAGAAGCTCGTGGTCGAAACCGACTTCTTCGACTACCACCGTGGCTCGGTCGCCTTCAACGAAGACCGCCAACGCGAGATGGACCTCAGGCGCTTGGGCTACACCGTGCGCCGCTACACCGGAGCCCAGCTTGAGGACTACCCGGACCGGATCGTCGTCGAGCTGGGTGAAGTGCTGGGGGGCGGAGCCGAATCTGGGAGCTAACCCAGCCGCCGGGCTACTTGACCGGCGGCGGCGTCCCTGCCGCGCTGGCGGCCAGCTCGGGGTCCCAGCCGCAGGTGAGGCAGGCGTGCTGGAAGGCGGATTGGGCGAACTCCAGCGCCAGCGCGAGCGGGTCGGGGGCGGCGACGAAGTCGTCCCAGTCGAGGACGTACTCGCCGAGGTCGGCGTCCCAGCGGGACGCTGCCGGTGAGAGCGAGCCGCCGGCGAAGCCCTCCGGGGCGGGGTGCGCGTAGGCGTAGAAGGCGGCGCGTTCGTAGCGCTCGTCGCCGGGCCACCAGCCGACCGCGACCTCCTGGGAGTCCATCGCGTTGCGCATGATGAAGTCGTCGGCGGGCGGCGCCGCGGGGTCGCCGGAGAAAAGATTGACGGAGAGGTCGAAGGAACCCCACCAGGCGTTGACCGGGGTCGAGCGGCCGCGGTAGGGGGCGCGGAAGGCGGTCAGGACCTGGGCCGCCCCGGTCGCGGCCGCGAAGTACTCGGTGACCCGATCGGGCTCGTAGCGGGCGTGCTCGGTGTCTTGGTCGAGCGGCACGGTCCAGGAGACCTCCTGCGGGGTCGGGTCGATCTCAACCGGACCGGCCAGCTCGGCGACCGCGGCGAGCAGCTCGCGGGTGACCTCGCCGACCGCCCGGTGCGGGGTCAGCGGGACGGCGGCGCGGCCGCCGCCGCTGGTCTCCACCACCGCCTCGTGGCGGTCCAGGTCGAGCGCGACGACGAAGGCACCCGCGCCGTCGGGCGCCGGCAGCGGCGCGGTCTCCCAGCCGCGTGCGGTCAGCCGCAGGGCGGCGTGCTGGAGCTGCGGCTCGGGCGGCGCCAGCGTCGCCGCCAGCTTGCCGAGCACCTGGGTGTGGGCGTGCAGCGTGTCGCAGGTCTCGCGCCACTCGCCGAACGGGATCGACGGCCAGGGCGCGGGCATCGCGTCTAACGCGCCGCCCAGGAGTCGGGCTGCGCGGCGAGGTCGGTGACCACGTCGGGCATCTCGCCGGAGACGAGGTCGGCGAGGGTGACGTTCTCGAGCACGTTGCGCAGGTTGGCGCGCACCGCGATCCAGACGTCCTGCAGGTTTTCCGAGTTGCCGCGGTATTCGATCGACTCCGGCGGGGTCGACTGCACGTGCGCGATCGGGCCCTCGACCGCGCGCACGATGTCGGCCACGGTGACCTCGTCGGCCGGCCGGGCGAGCCAGTAGCCGCCTTTGGCGCCGCGGCGGGCGCGGACCAGCCCGTTGTGCTTCAGCTCGAGCAGGATGTGCTCGAGGAACTGCAGCGGGATGTCCTGGGCGGTGGCCAGACGCTCGCCCTTGACCGGGCCTTCCTCACCGGCCGCGGCAAGCTCCAGCGCCGCCCGGACGGCGTAGTCGGCCTTGGCGGAGACGCGCATTCGCCTAGTAAAGCAATCAGCCGACCACGTCAGGCGTCAAATCGTCATCGCGGTCGCGCCGTTGCTCCCCCGATTCGGCCTCTTCGCGGCGCACGCGGCGGGCGTTCCACCAGCGCGGGAACCAGATCAGCGCGATCAAACCGATGCCGGCGACGAGGGCGGCGATCGGCCAGACCACCGGATCGCCCTTCTGCACGGTGACGAAACCGGAGGCGATCAGGACGACGCCGAGCGCGGTGCGCAGGAACGAGGTCGGCGCTCTGCTGGCGAAGTGGGAGCCGACGATCACGCCCGGGACCGAGCCGAGCAGGATGTTGCCGGCGAGCATGAAGTCGACGTTGCCGTCGACCCAGTGGGCGATGCCGGCCGCCCAGAGCAGGACCGCGGCGTGGAAGACGTCCGTGCCGACCACCTTCTGGGGGGTGAGCCGGTAGATCGCGATCAGCAGGATCGCGATCACGGTTCCCGAGCCGGCCGAGGTGATCCCGATCACGAACCCGGTGGTGACGCCGATCACGACCGCGGCGACTTTGTGGCGGCGCTGCAGGACGAAGTCCTCGCGCTCTTCGATCAGGTCGCTGAGGATCAGCGCCCGCGCGAGGGTGATGATCCCGACCATCAGCAGGGTGCCGCCGAGCAGCGCGTAGACGATCGAGTCGAGCTCCTCTTCCCCGATCGAGCGCTGCAGGATCGAGATCACGTAGACGCCGAGCACCGCGGCGGGAACGCTGCCCGCGGCCATCCAGTAGGAGAGCTTGAGGTTGACCGTGCCCATCTTCAGGTGGCGCCAGGCGCCGACCGTCTTGGTCACCGCGGCGTAGAAGATGTCCGTGCCGATCGCGGTCACCGGCTTGACCCCGAACAGGAAGATCAGCAGCGGCGTCATCAACGTTCCGCCGCCCATGCCGGTCATGCCGACCAGCGCTCCGATGCCGAAGCCAAAAATGACGATTGCCGGGTCCATGCAGTTGTGCTCCGCGCTGGGTGCTTCTCGACTTTCCCGACCACTTTGGTCCGGAGCGCGAAGTCCGGCAGGATACCAGCGATGAACGTCTCGGTCCGCGGGGTCGCGCATGCCTACGGTGACCTGGCGACGATCGAGCGCCTCGACCTCGATGTCGAGCCGAACACGGTGGTCGGCCTGGTCGGCCCCTCCGGCTGCGGCAAGTCGACCCTGCTGGAGCTGATCTGCGGCCTGCAGGAGCCGGGCGCCGGCACGATCGCGGTCGGCGAGCGAGGCGGCGCCGGCGAGCGGCTCGCCGCCTGCGCCTACATGCCCCAGCGCGACGAGCTGCTGCCCTGGTACTCGGCGCTCGACAACGCGGCGCTGGCCCTGCGCAACCGCGGCGAGGGCCGCGAGCAGGCACGGCGGACCGCGGCCGAGCTGTTCGGCCGCTTCGGGCTCGCCGGCTTCGAGCAGCGCCGGCCGGGCGAGCTCTCCGGCGGGATGCGCCAGCGGGTCGCCTTCCTGCGCACGCTGGTCTCCGGCAAGCCGGTGCTGGCGCTCGACGAGCCGTTCGCGGCGCTCGACGCGATCACCCGCGCCGAGATGCAGGAGTGGCTGGCGGCGGCCCTGCGCGCCGATCCCCGCACCGTCGTCCTCGTCACCCACGACGTCGAGGAGGCGCTTTACCTGGCCGACCGGGTCGCCGTGCTCTCCGCCCGGCCGGCGCGGATCGTCGCCGAGCTCGACCCGCCCGCCCCGCGCGCCGCCGACCGCGACGCCGCGGTCACCGACCCGGCCTTCGTCGCTGCCCGCGAACGGGCGCTGCGGGCGCTGCACGAGGGCTCGCGATGAAGCGCTGGCTCTACCCGCTGCTGCTGCTGGCGGCGCTGATCGGGCTCTGGCAGCTCGCCGCCAGCAGCGGCTTCATGGCCAGCGTGCTCAACCTGGAGGAGTTCCTTGTCCCCTCCCCGGCGGAAATCGGCAGCGAACTGTGGACGGAGCGCGCGCTGCTGGCCGAGAACGCCTGGCCGACCCTGGTCGAGATCGCGCTCGGCTTCGCGCTCGCGGTCGCGGTCGGGTCGGGCTTCGCCCTGGCGATGCACCGCTGGGACACCGTCCGGCTGGCCGCCAAACCGCTGGTGATCGCCTCGCAGACGATCCCGATCGTCGTGATCGCGCCGATCTTCGTGATCTGGTTCGGGTTCGGGATCGTCCCGAAGCTGGTGATCATCGCCCTGATCTGCTTCTTCCCGATCGCGATCGCGACGCTCGACGGTCTGCGCGCGGCCGACCCGGCGGCGATCAAGCTGATGCGCACCCTCTACGCCTCGCGCGGCCAGATCCTGCGCCGGCTGGAGATCCCCGGCGCGCTGCCCTCGTTCTTCAGCGGCGCCCGGATCGCCGCCGCGATCGCCCCGATCGGCGCCGTCTTCGCCGAGTGGGCCGGCGCCAACGAGGGCCTCGGCCGCCTGATCCTCGACACCAACGCCAACTTCCGGGTCGCGCTGACCTTCGCGGCGGTGCTCGTGCTCTCGGCGATCGCGATCTCCCTCTACGCGCTCGTCGCCCTCGCAGAGCGTCGCATCATCACTTGGCGATAGAACACGGGGAATGAATCCCCCCCGCCCCGCCGCCCTGGCCGCCGCCCTCGCCCTCCTCGCACTCGCCCTCGGCCTCACCGCCTGCGGCGAGAAGTCCGAGGATTCGACCAATGGCTCCGGCACGGAATCGCTCTCGCTGGCGCTCGACTTCTACCCGAACCCCGACCACGCCGGGATCTACATGGCCGAGGATCTCGGCTACTTCGACGAAGCCGGCCTCGAGGTCGGGATCGAAGCGCCGACCGACCCCTCGCTGCCGATCAAGCAGGTCGCCGCCGGCCGCACCGACGTCGCGATCTCCTACGAGCCGGAGGTGATCCTGGCCCGCGAGCAGGGCCTCGACGTGGTCGCGATCGCGGCGCTGGTGAACGAGCCGCTGACCTCGCTGATCTGGCTGCAGAAATCCGGGATCAAAGGGGTGCCCGGGCTGAAAGGCAAGACCGTCGCCTACGCCGGCATCCCCTACCAGGAGGCGTTCCTGGAAACGATCCTGGGCCGCGCCGGCCTCACCCCCGCGGACGTGAAAGCGGTCAACGTCGGCTTCAACCTGCTGCCCGCGCTGGCCGGCGGCAGCGCCGACGCGACGCTCGGCGGCTTCCGCAACGTCGAGGGCGTCGACCTGCGCGAACGTGGCCTCAAACCGGTCGTCACCCCGGTCGACCAGCTCGGCGTCCCCACCTACAACGAGCTCGTCCTGGTCGCCAGCCGCGAGACGCTGGAAGCCGAACCGGAGAAGTTCCGGCTGCTGATCTCGGCGATCGAGCGCGGCACCGACGCTGCGGTCGCGCAGCCGAACAAAGCCACCGAGGCGGTGCTCGCCGCCAACGACGCGCTGGAGCCGAAACTGACCAAGGCCGAGGTGGAAGCGACGCTGCCGCTGCTCGGCGCCCGGATCGAGGGGCAGCCCTACGGCTACATGGACCCCGCCGCCTGGGAGCGATTCGGCGCCTGGATGCGCGACAACGAACTGGTCCGCACCCTGCCGAGCGCCGCCCAGCTGCTGACGAACGACTACCTGCCCGGCGAGATCCCCGAGTAGCCGAGCGCTCCTTCGCGCAGCAGCCGGCTGACTTCGTCGTCCGGCATCGCTGCGTGGAAGAGGAAGCCCTGGGCGTAGTCGCAGCCGAGCCGGCGCAGCTCCGCCAGCTGCACCTCGTTCTCGACCCCCTCGGCGATCACCTCGAGCGAGAGCGCCCGCGCCATCCCGATGATCGCCTCGACGATCGCGGTGCGCTCCTGCTCGATCCCGAGCGCGTCGACGAAGGAGCGGTCGATCTTCAGCGCGTGGAAGGGGTAGCGGTTGAGATAGGCGAGTGAGGAGTAGCCGGTGCCAAAATCGTCGAGCACGAGGCGGACCCCGATCTCGTTCAGCGCCTCCAGCGAGGCCATCGCCGTGGCCGACTCCTCGACCAGCACGCTCTCGGTGATCTCCAGCCGCAGGTGGACCGGGTCGAGCCCGGTGCGGGCGATGATCTCGGCCACCGTGGCGGGCAGGTCGCGGTGGGCGACCTGGCGGGCCGAGAGGTTGACGGCGACGTCGAACGGGCGGGCGTCGGGACGCTCGTCGTGCCAGGCCAGCGCCTGCCGGCAGGCCCGCTCCTGGACCCAGCGTCCGATCGGCTCGATCAGGCCGCTGTCCTCGGCGATCGAGACGAACTGGGCCGGGTCGAGCAGGCCCCGTGTCGGGTGCTGCCAGCGGACCAGCGCCTCGAGCCCGGTGATCTCGCCGCTGGCCAGGCTGATCACCGGCTGGTAGTGAAGGGCCAGCTCGTCGCGCTCGAGCGCCGTGCGCAGCTCGCGTTCGACCTCGAGCCGGCGCACCGCGCCGGCGCGCATCTCGGCGTCGAAGAGGACGCAGCGGGCGCGCCCGCCTTCCTTCGCGCGGTACATCGCCGCGTCGGCGTCGCGGATCAAGAGCTCGGCGTTGACCTGGCGCTCGGCGCTGCGCGCGACCGCGATCCCGATGCTGGAGCTGACGAAGTGCTCGACGCCGTCGATCGAGAACGGCTGGGTGAAGGCGGCGGAGACGCGGTCGGCGATCGCCGCCGCCTCGTCCTCGTCGGCCAGCCGGTCGATCAGGATCCCGAACTCGTCGCCACCGAAGCGGGCGACCACGTCGCCGGGGCGAAGGTGGCTGCGCAGGCGCGGCGCCACCGCGCGCAGCAGGGCATCGCCGGCGTGGTGGCCGAGGCTGTCGTTGATCAGCTTGAAGTGGTCGAGGTCGAGGAAGAGGATCCCGACCGGCGAGCCGGATACCTCCGCCCGGCGCAGCGCTTCGCCGAGCGCCTCGACGAAGGAGAGCCGGTTGGGCAGGCCGGTGAGCGCGTCGTGGAGGACGCGGTGGCGCAGCGCCTGGTCGGCGGCGTGGCGCTCGAAGGCGTCGGCGAGCACGTTGGCGGCGCCCTGGACGAAGGCGACGTCCTTGGCGCTGAAGCCGCCGGGCTCGCTCGCGTGCACGTCGAGCACCCCGTAGGGCCGGTCCTTGCCGTCGATGATCACCGCGAGGCTGCTGGCGGCGCCGACCACGCGCAGGATCGGCGGCATCGTGAAGCGCTCCTCCTCGGACCAGTCGCGGACGATCGCCGGCTTGCCGGTGTCGAGCGCGGTGCCGGCATGGGAATCGCGGGCGGCGGAGACGCGGCGGCCGGCGCCGACCACCTCCTCCTCCTCGATGCCGGCGCGCAGGTGCAGGCGGCGGCCGTCGCGGCCGACCTCCCAGATGCAGGCGCTATGGACGCCGTCGACTTCGGCGAGCAGCTCGACCGCGGCCTGGGTCAGCTCGTCGGGGTCGCCGTCCTTGAGCGCCCGCTCGCCGAGTTTGGCGACCACCGCCTGCTGGGCGAGCGCCCGCTGCAGCTCCGCCTCCGCGTGCTTGGCTTCGGTGATGTCGTAGAGCACCCCGTGCCAGACCGGCACCCCCTCGTCGTCCTTCTCCAGCACCGCCTCGTCGAGCACCCAGACGGTGTCGCCGGCGCGGGTGCGCATCCGGTAGATCGTCGGGCTGGTGTTGCGCTCGCCGATCCAGCGCTCCTTCTCTATCTCCAGCGCCGTCTCACGGTCGTCGGGGTGCAGCAGCCGCGCCCAGAGCCCGGCGTCGCGTTTGAACTCCTCCGGCGTGTAGCCGAGGATCTCCTCGACCTGGGGGCTGACGTAGCGCCACTTGCCGCGCTCGCCGAGCTCGGCGGCGTAGACGATCACCGGGAGACGCTCGACCAGGTGGCGGTAGTCGTCGCCGTGGCCGGAGATCTGGTCGAGGAACTCGTCGACCTCGTGCTCGGGCCAGTTCCGGTCTTTGGGTTCCCTCATCCCCATCTCTATCGGGCAGCGACCGCCCTGGCTTGAACGGTCCAGCGAGGTTTTTCATTGAGCCCGGGCTAAGCTTTGGAGAGCCCGACCGGGCAGCTCGGCCAGGCGCGTGAGGAGAGGAGATCCGATGCTCTGCGCACTGACCGTCCGCAAGCTGAAACCCGGCGCGATGGAGGAGTTCAAACGGGCCTTCGCGCCGTCCGAGGACGTCGAGCCGCCACCCGGCTGGAAGCGGTTCTACGCGATCCGCAACGTCGCCGACGAGAACGAGGTGATCACCTTCGGGTTCTTCGACGGCAGCGTCGAGGAGATGCGCGCGAACCAGGCCGAGGGCGAGTACGACGAGCGCCGCGCCGCCGCCGAGCGGTTCGTCGAGTCGGTCGGCACCGACGGCGTCTTCGAGGTGCTCGACGAACGCGAGATGGGGTGAGGCCCGTCAGCTGACGATGAACTCGATCACGCCGCGCAGGATCAGCAGGCCGCCGAGCACGGCGGCACCGCGGATCGCGACGCGGCGCCCGTTGCGGGCGATCCAGGCGCGGAAGCGTCCGACCGCGTCCTGGGTCCGCTCGGGGGCAAAGGCGTAGCCGAGCAGCGGCAGCTCGATCAGCAGCAGCTGGATCAGGCAGAAGCCGACGACCAGCAGCACGGTGTCCGGCGCGCCGAGGTCGAGCTTGGCGATCCGGTCGAGCGCGGTCAGGTAGGCGACGCCGGGCAGGGTGAGGGCGGCGCCGACGGCGAAGGTGATGCGCGGGTCGCCGCGGCCGAGCATCCGCTCCGGCCACGATTCCTTCGCTTCTCCCGTCGCTTCCTTCGCCTCCTTGCGGCGCTTGCGAGCGTCGCGCAGGCGCTCGTCGCGGCCGCTGCCGAGGACGTAGGAGACGACCAGCAGGAGCAGCCCGAGGACGATGTCCTGGCCGGGGCCGAGCGTCTGCCGGGTGGTTTCGACCGCGGCGCTGCCGTGCAGCGAGAAGACGATCACCAGCCCCAGCGTGATGCTGGTCATCAGCGCCCCGAGCAGGTAGCCCGTCATCAGCCGTTTCGGGTTCTCCAGCAGCATCATGATCGTCACCGCCGCCAGCAGCGACGGCGTGAACATCGCGAACAGCGCGAGCACCAGGATGCTCCCGAGCTCACCGCCCATCGCCGCTCCCCCAGATCACGCGGGCATTCTGCCTGGAACAATCGGACGTGTGAAGCAACGGGTCAGCCTCGTCACCCTCGGCGTCGCCGACCTGCCCCGCGCCCGCGCCTTCTACGAGGCGCTCGGCTGGGAGACCGGCGCGGCGCCTGGCGACGACGTCGTCTTCTTCCAGGCCGGCGACATGGTGGTGGCGCTGTGGGACCGGGCGCGGCTCGCCGAGGACTCCTGCGTCGCCGACGCCGGCGGCTGGGGCGGGGTGACGCTGGCGCTCAACTTCGGCTCGCCGGCCGAGGTCGACGCGGTCGTCGAGGAGGCGCGGGCGGCCGGGGCGACGATCGGCCGCGAGCCGGCGGAGACCTTCTGGGGCGGCTACAGCGCCGTCTTCCTCGACCCCGACGGCCACCCCTGGGAGGTCGCCCACAACCCGCACTGGCGGGTCCACGAGGACGGCGGCGTCTCGCTCTCCTGAGCGCCGGGCGCCGCGGCAGCCGGCGGCGCCGCCGAGCGAAACTGGCTGAGCAGCCAGGATCTCTCCAATTCGACGCCGATCCGTGTAGCCTGCGCGGGCAACTTTCACGCACGAAAGGAATGGGAACGAGCGATGGGACTACTGGACGGCAAAGCCGCGATCGTCACCGGTTCGGCGCGCGGGATCGGCCGCGCGACGGCTGAACTGTTCGCCGGCGAGGGCGCCAAGGTGCTGATCAACGACCTCGACGGCGACGTCGCCGAGCAGGCGGCAAGCGAGATCGCCGGCGAGACCGCGGTCTTCTCCGGCGACCTGACCAAGGCCGGCGCCTGCGACGACATGGTCGCCGCCGCGACCGACGCCTTCGGCAGCGTCGACATCGTCGTCAACAACGCCGGCTACACCTGGGACGGCGTCGCCCACAAGATGAGCGACGAGCAGTTCCAGGCGATGCTCGACATCCACACGATCGTCCCCTTCCGGGTCGCCCGGGCGCTGGCGCCGCACTGGCGCGACGCGGCCAAGGCCGAGCGCGGCGAAGACAAAGAGGTCTTCCGCAAGATCATCAACATCTCCTCGACCTCGGGCACGATGGGCAACCCCGGTCAGATCAACTACTCCGCCGCCAAGATGGGCGTGGTCGGGATCACCAAAACCCTGGCCAAGGAGTGGGGCCAGTTCAAGATCAACGTCAACGCGGTCGCCTTCG
>CAYXFL010000080.1:3624-11586 GCA_964464285.1 uncultured Conexibacteraceae bacterium | reverse complement strand
CCGCCCGGGGCTCGGCTCGCCGAGCTGAACAACGTTGCTGGAACTTACACCTAGGCGGCGAGGGGCAGCGGGCCGCGCTCGGAGACGAGCTGGTGCATGCCGGCGAGGGTGAGGGCGCCGACCAGGCCGCGGTAGGGCTCGTAGGGCGCGTAGAACTCTTCGACCTCGGAGACGGTGGCGCGGCGGCGCAGGCCGGCGAGGTGGCCGACCAGCTTGATGTAGCCGAGGTCGCCGGCCGGCAGGGCGTCCATCTCGCCGCGGCCGAAGAGGCGCAGGCACTGGACGGTCCAGGGGCCGATCTGAGAGATCTCGAGCAGGCGGCGGTCGGCGGCGGGGTCCTCGACCGGACAGCGGCCCCGGGCGACCTCGTGGGCGACCCGGCGCAGGGCGGCGGCGCGGACCGGAGCGAGGTCCATCGAGGCGAGCTCGGCGGGCGCGCGGCCGGCGATCCTGGCAGCGCCGGGCACGTCGCGCAGCGCCGCCCTCCCCTCCCCCAGCCGCGCCCCCCAGCGGCCGACGATGCGCCGCTCGATCCGGGCCGCCCGGTCGGCCTCGATCAGCTGCCCGACCACCGCCGTCGCCAGCGCCTCCCAGGGCCACGGGGTGCGCAGCGGGCGGAAGCTCGGCAGCCGCCGGATCAGCGGCCCGACCAGCGGGTCGCGGCGGAAGCGGCGGTGAAAGGACCCGAGGTCGTAGTCGACGCCGAGCGCGAAGCGCAGCCGCTCGATCGCCACGCCGAGCTGCTCGCGCCCGGCCGGCCGCGACTCGGCGGGGCCGAGCGGGTCGACGACGGCCGCCGGGTCGAGCGCCTCGGCGCGCAGCTTCAGCCGGCCCGGGCCGGGTTCCCAGGCGCGGACCAGGACCGGGCTGCCCTCGACCTGCAGGAGGCGGGTGGCGATCCGGGCGCGAACCCGCAGGGTGCCGTCGGCGCTCCCCCGCCCCAGCCGGAACGGCGAGGCCGGCCGGACCTCGACCTCCACGGCGCTAGCGGCCGAGCAGGTGGACGTCGACCAGGAAGGAGCGGCTGGCGACGATGTTGGGGCGGGCGGCGCGGCGCCCGAGCGCCCGGCGGCCAACCCCGCGCGGCTTCGAACCGGCGGCGGTGACGGCGCGTACGGCGGCGACGGTCGCGGCCCCGGCGAGCACCCCGCCGGCGGCGGCGATCGCAGCGGTGCGGACCTCACCGCGCAGGACCGGGAGGGCGGAGCCGGATGTCTCCTCGTGGCGGACAGGCAGAGCGCGCACGTGCTCGGTGGCGTCGCGCGGCTCGGCGTCTTCCTCGGCCACGATCTCGCCGTCTAGCTCGAAATCGCTCACCACCGCGACTCTACCGACGCCCAAGGTCGGCCCTTCCGCAATTACCGCAAACTGCGCTCGTAGATCCGGTACCGCTTGACGATCTCGCCGTCCATCGCTTCCAGGCCGCGGTTCATCGCTTCGTTGGTCTCGAGGATCCAGCCGGCCTCGCCGCGTTTGAGCGGCGTCCGCGCGGCGGTTTCGAAGTGCTCGACGTAGAGCGCCGCGGCGACCCCGGTGTGCTGATGCTCGGGCTTGACGCCGAGGAAGCCGACCCGCACGCGGTCGACGATCTTGTTGCGGTTCAGGTAGTGCCACCAGCCGGTCGGGAAGATCCGCCCGTCCATCTTCTTCAGCACCTGGTTGATGTCCATCACCGTGATCGCGACGGCGATCGTCTCGCCGTCCTTTTCGGCGACCATGAACCAGCCGGGGCTGTAGACCAGCTGGAGGTCGAAGGCGTAGGTATCGAGGTCCGCCTTCGAGTAGGGCACGAAGCCCCAGTTCTCCGACCAGGCGGCGTTGTAGATCTCGGCGAAGCGGTCCAGGTCGGCCCGCAGGCCGCGCCGGGTCATCGTGCGAATGGTGACCCCGTGCTCGGCGCGCGCCTTCTCGTCGAGCTCGAACAGGATCGGCAGCAGGTCGCCGCTTTCGCGGCTCTCGATCTGCAGCTTCCAGGAGAAGAGGTCCATCGCCTTCTCCAGCCCCGCCTGCTCGCAGAGGCGCTGGTAGTAGGGCGGGTGCCAGGGCTGGCGGACCAGCGGCGCCAGCTCGAACCCCTCGATCAGCACCCCGCTTTCGTCGTTGATCGAGAAGTCCATCGGCCCGACCATGCGCTCGCAGCCGCGGCTACGCAGCCAGCGCTCGGCGGCCGCGAGCAGCGCCTCCAGCACCTCCGGGTCCTCCTCGAACTCGAGAAAGCCGAACATGCCCTGGCGGCTGCCGTGGTGCTCGTTGAACGCGTGGTCGACCTGCGCGGTGACCCGGCCGACGACGCGGCCGTCGCGCCAGGCGAGGAAGTACTCGGCCTCGCCGTGGCGGAAGTAGGGGTTGAGCGCGCGGGTCAGGAAGGCGTGGCGCTCGAGCTTCAGATGCGGCACCCAGGGGGTCCCGGCATGGAGGCGATAGGGGAGGTCGACGAACCGCTTGCGGGCGCCGAGCCCCCGTGCCGTTCGGATCGTCACGCTTCCCATCGGTGCGGAACCTACACTTTCGGGCGATGAGCGAGACCGAGCGCGCGCCAGTCGACGTCTTCGAGAAGGCCCGCAGCCACGACCGGCTCGAGCAGCTCGAAGCCGCCAGGGAGCATGACCTCCTCCCCTACTTCCGCCTGCTCACCTCGCAGGCCGGCCCGGTGGTCGAGATGGAGGGGCGCGAGACGATCATGCTCGGCTCCAACAACTACCTCGGCCTGACCGGCGACGAGCGGGTCAAGGCGGGTGCCCGCGAGGCGCTGGAGACCTTCGGCACCGGGGTCACCGGCTCGCGGCTGCTGAACGGGACGACGCCGCTGCACCTCGATCTAGAGCGCGAGCTGGCCGAGTGGATGCGGACCGAGGACGCGATCGTCTTCTCGACCGGGCACCAGGCCAACGCCGGCACCCTCGGCACGACCCTCGGCCCCGGCGACACGGTGATCTGCGACTCCGGCGACCACGCCTCGATCCTCGACGGCTGCCGCCTCTCCGGCGCCAAGCTGCGCCCCTTCCGCCACAACCGGATGGACAAGCTGGAGAAGATGCTGCAGCGGGCGGCGGAGGACGGCGGCGGCGTGCTGGTGATCGTCGACGGCGTCTTCTCGATGGAGGGCGACGTCTGCGACCTGCCGCGGATCGTCGAGCTCTGCCAGGGCTACGGCGCCCGGCTGATGGTCGACGAGGCGCACGGGGCCGGCGTGCTCGGCGCCCGCGGCGCCGGCGCCTGCGAGCTGTTCGGGCTCGAGGACCAGGTCGACCTGCGGATGGGCACCTTCTCCAAGAGCCTCGCCTCCTGCGGCGGCTTCATCGCCGGCCCGGCCGACGTGATCGAGTACCTGCGGGTCTCCTCGCGCTCCTTCATCTTCAGCGCCTCGGCGGTCCCCGCCGCGGTCGGCGCGGCGCTGGCGGCGCTGCGGGTGATCCGCTCCGAGGGACCCGAGCTGTTCGAGCGCCTGCTCGCCAACGCCGAGTACCTGCGCGAGGGCCTGCGCCACCTGGGGCTGAAGGTGATCGAGCCGGGCACGCTGCCCGACGGGACCGTCGCGACCACCCCGGTGGTGCCGGTGCTCTGCGGCGACGACTGGCAGGGAGTGCTGCTCTGGAAGGCGCTCTTCGACGCCGGCGTCTACACCAACGTCGCGATCCACCCGGCGGTCCCGCCCGGCGGCGCGCTGCTGCGGACGAGCCTGATGGCGACCCACGAGCGCGAGCATCTCGACGCCGCGCTGGGCACGATCGCGCGGGTCATCGGGGACTTCCCGGACCTGCCGCGGGCCTGACGAAAAGCAACATCCGGGTTCACAGCCTTTTGACATCCCCCGCTGTGGGTAGTTTCAGCCTTCTCTGGTTCGGGGGGCAAATCGGGCGGTAACGAAATTGTTGCTCTTAGCGACCGAGCCGCCTCTCGATTCCGTCCGGGCGGGTTGACGGGGGTGGCCCCGGCGACGTAGCTTGGCCTCCTCGCCCGAAGCACCGGCCGGGGGTTCGGAAATCCGCTCCTCTCCGGTCAAGCCAGGGGCCCCCCAGCCACGTTCGTGGCGAGATACCCAGTTGATCGATTCCTTATGAAGGGAGGAGTCCAGTGGACGCTGCCGCAATGGCACCCGCAACGACGATCGCAGCTTCTCAGGAGGCCCCGCAGCACATGAAAGCGCTGGAGCGCGCAAACACGGTCCGGCTCGCCCGGGCCGAGCTGAAGCGGGCGATAGCGCGGGGGGACCGCGAGGCGGCGGACGTCGTCCGGGAGTGCCCTTGGGAGACCGAGAGCATGACCATCGCCGAGCTGCTGACCAGCCAGCGCCGGTGGGGCCGGACCCGCGCCCGCAAATTCCTGATGCCGCTGTCGCTGAACGAGAACAAGCGACTCGGCACGCTGACCTCGCGCCAGCGACGTGTGCTCTCGACCGAGCTCGCCGCGCGCACCGGCGCCCGCGGCGCCGCCGCCACCGCCTAGCTCCTAGCCGCGCATTCCACCGATCCGGAAGCTGAGGCCGCCGGAAGCTCGTTGGAATGCGCGGCGCGCCAGGTAGAAGCCGACCGCGAAGACAACGGCACCGGCGGCCAGGCAGACCGCGATGATCTGGTTGCCGAGGTAGAAGAGCCCGACCGCGACGACGACGGCGGGGAAGCCGGCGAGCAGGGACGAGTGGGAGCGGTAGCCGGCGAAGTGCTCGCGGACGGCGACCTCGAGGCCGCCGAGGCCGGCCAGCACGACGCCGGCGCCGATCGCCATTTCCTTGCCGGCGATGACGCCGTAGCCGAGGGCGAGAAGCCCGGCGAAGATGACCAGCTCGGAGAGCGGGAAGCTGCCCCAGGGCGCCTGCGGACGCTCGTCCGGAGCGGACACGCGCTTGGCCTGCGGCTGTCTCGGCTGCGGTGCCGGCGGGCGCTGCTGCGCTTTCTTCGGCCGGCCCTTCCTGCGCTTACTCAACGGCCGCAAGCCGCCCGGGTCTCGGGCATCCGGAGGAGACCTTTACCCGCCACCAGCCCATCAGCATCCCGAGCGGGCCGAGCCGCGGTTTCGAGTGCCATTCGCCGCAGCCGGGCTCGCCGATTTCCTCGCGGGTGACCCGCACCCACTTGAAGGCGGCCGGGTCGGCGAGCATCGCGCCGAGCAGCTCGCGCTGCATCGCCTCGGCCTGGGCGCGCTCGCGCAGTTCGGCGCCGGCGCCGGCGATCGCGGCGACGAGGTCGTCGCGGGTGCGCTCGAGCTCGCCGAGGCCGAGGACGCGCTGCTGACCGGAGGGGGCGGCGACGCGGTGCTCGACGGCGATCCGCCCGAAGCCCTCGCCGACGAGACCGGAGAGCTCGCGGTCGAGCCTGGCGATCTGGTCGCGCAGCTGGGCGCGGGCGGGGCGCTCCGTCGAGAGCGGAGCGTCGAACGCCGCGACACCGTCTCTTACGAGCAGCTCGTTCATACGCCTCGCAACGAGTCTAGATCAACGTTTTCGCACCGCAAGCGAGCGCTTGGTTAAGCCGAAGAGCGGCGGTCAGGGGTGCTCGACGGTGGCCGCGGCCATCCACAGCGCCTCGTCGACCGACATCTGCGGGACCGCCCCGACCTGGATCGCGGCAATCGCGACCCGGCGGGTCGCCCGGGTCACCCGGACGGACGCGGCGGTGGCGCCGAAGAGCAGGCCGAGCGGGGTGCTCTCGTCGGCGAGGACCAGCGCCCCCGGCGCGAGCTCGCCGTGGCCGGCCGGATGTGGCTCGCCCTCGGCCGCCTCGCGGATGCAGAGCCCACCCTCGCAGCGGTCGGCGTCGAAGGCGCGCAGGGCCACCCCGGTCTCGACGATCCCGATCGTCAGCGCGTCGGCGACCAGGCCGTAGCTCTTCAGGGCGCCCTCGCTGAGCCGGTCGAAGATCCGCTGCTCGACCGGGGTGCGGTCGCGGTCGGGGTCGATCCCGATCTGGCGGAAGAAGACCCGGTAGGCCCAGGGCACCGGCCGTTCGCGCAGGCGGATCGCCTCCGAGCCGTAGATGCGGTCGGAGAGGATCCGCAGGCGGCGGCGGACCGGCTCCGGGCTCGGCCCCGGCTCGCAGTCGACCTCGACCCAGGCGAGGCCGAGCCCGGGAAACTCCTCGGTCAGCCGCGGTGCGACCCAGCCCTGCCGCGGCGCCGGGTCCCAGTCAGGCCGTGCGCCCTCTGCGCTCGGGCCCATCGCTCATGCCTCCTGCGCCGTCCGGGTCGCCGCCAGCAGGCGCTCGACCCGCTCGCCCAGCTCGGCCTCGGTGAGCTCGCCGATGCTGGCGCTCTGCAGGGTCCCGCCGGGGTAGACGTAGGCGAAGGTCGGGCAGCCGCCGACCCGGTAGAGGCCGGCGACGGCGCCGTCGCGGTCATAGCCGACCGGCATCGTCCAGCCGCGCGCGCGGACCAGGTCGCGGACCTCGTCGCGATCGTCGCGGATGTCGAGCGAGAAGAAGCCCACCTGCCCACGGTAGCGCCGGGAAACCTCCTCGACCACGTCCTGCTGGGCGACGCAGTTGTCGCCTTTGGCGAACCAGAACGAGATCACCAGCGGGCGGTCGAAGAAGTCGCAGACGCGGATCGCGCCGGCGGTCCGCAGCTGGCAGGCGGAGGGCCGGCGGGCGTCCGCGGGGCAGGGGATCGCGGCCGAGGCACAGTCGTCCTGGGCGACGTTGGCGTCGCCTTCGAGCTGGCTCGCGGCGGCGGGCACCGCGAACTCGGGCAGCGGCCAGCGCGGCTCCTGGCGGTCGAGCCCGAGCGTGCCCCCGTCGTCCCCCCCGCCCAGCGTCTGGATCGAGACGAAGATGACGAGGGCGACGAAGATCAGCCCGACGAGTACGGA
Organism: uncultured Conexibacteraceae bacterium; assembly: GCA_964464285.1. Taxonomy (GTDB): domain Bacteria; phylum Actinomycetota; class Thermoleophilia; order Solirubrobacterales; family 70-9; genus VAYN01. The sequence continues at coordinate 4,784 of CAYXFL010000080.1, read as the reverse complement.
GTAGCGGTCCCTCACCGGCGCTCCTCGAGCCAGACCAGCAGGGCCGGCAGCACCACCATCACCCCGAGCAGGGCGGCTCCGAGGTCGATCACGGTGACCGCGCCGAACTCGCGCAGGAGGCGGATGTCGCTGGCGATCAGGACGGCGAAGCCGGCGATCGCGGTGAGGCCGGAGGCGAGCACGGCGGCGCCGGTGCGCGAGTAGGCGCGGCGCAGGGCGGCCTCACCGCCGCCGCCCTCCTGGTGGAAACGGCCGCTGAGGATCACCCCGAACTCGGTCGCGATCGCGATCGTCAGCGCCCCCAGCGCCGCCGACATCGGGTTGAGCGGGATCCCGGTGGCCCAGAGCAGCAGCGAGGCCCAGCCGGTGGCGAGCACGGTCGGCGCCAGCGGGACCAGCGCCCGGCGCGGAGAGCGGTAGACGGCGAGCAGGACGAGGGCGACGGCGAGCAGGCCGGCGAGGGTCAGCAGGTAGCGGCTGCCGGCGAGGTCGGAGGCCGATTCGGCGGCGATCACCGGCAGCCCGGCGAGGCGGACCGTGACCCCCGCGGGCGGGCCGTCCGGGGTGCCGGGCGCGCCGATCTCGGCCCGCACCCGGTCGATCAGCGCCTGCTGGTCGGAGAGCGACTGGGCGCGGATGCCGAAGCTGATCAGCGCCTTCTCGCCGAGCTCGCCGGTGCGCCGGTCGAGCGGCGCCACCTGGCGCAGCGCGTAGGGCGAGAGCGCCGCCAGCGTCGCCTCGATCCCGGCCCTGGTCGGCTGGCGGCCTTCGCGGATCAGGAAGTCGGAGAGCGCCGGGCCCGGGCAGATCTCCGCCTCCAGGCAGGTCGGGTTTTCGCCCCGGAAGCCGTTGGCGGCGAGCACCCGGCGCTTGAAATCGGCCATCCACTCGACCGTCGCCGGGTCGGCGAGGTCGGGGGATTCGATCGAGACGTCGAGCTCTCCGGAGACGCCGGTGGCGTCCTGCAGGGCGTTCAGTTCCTCGATCGCGGTGATGTTCTGCGGAGCGAGCTCGCGAATGTCCGAGGTGGTCTCGATCTGCGTGCCGACGCCCCAGCCGATCAGGGCGAGGGCGAGACCGATCGCGAGCACGGGGACTCGGTGCTCGATCGAGAGGCTGACCAGGCGTTCCGGCAGGCGGGTCCTGTCCCCGGTGGAGGG
>CAYXFL010000080.1:0-3524 GCA_964464285.1 uncultured Conexibacteraceae bacterium | reverse complement strand
CGGTGGAGGGACGGAGGGCTAGGGCGGCGGAGCCGGCGAGTAGGGCGAGGACGAAGGAGATCGTGATGCCAGCGATCAAGAGGAGACCGAAGCCTCGGACCATCGGAGTTGGCGAGAGCAGGAGGGCGAGGAAACCGGCCGCCGTCGCCAAGCAGGCGGTGGCTATTAGCGGGCCGCCTTGGGTTGCGGCGGCGCGGGCGGCGTCGGCGCCGGCGAGGCCTTCGTCGGCGGCCTCGTCGAAGCGGGCCTGGAACTGGATCGCGTAGTCGACGGCGAGGCCGATCAGGATCGGGAGGACGGCGATCGAGGCCATCGTCAGGGCGCCGCCGAAGAGGGCGAGCAGGCCGAAGGTGATCGCCGCGGCGGCGAGCGCGATCGCCAGCGGCAGCAGGCGCAGGCGCGAGCGGAAGACCAGCAGCAGGGTCGCCGCCATCACGACCACGGCGACACCGAAGAGGATCAGCAGCGCATCCTTGAGCGCGTTGGCGACGCCGTCGACCACGACCGGGACGCCGGAGACCACGTAGTCGCCGTTTTCCAGCGCGAAGCAGGGAGCGGGCTGGCCGTTCTCGGCGCAGGCCCGGCGCGGCTGCGTCTCCCGCACCGCCTGCTCGATCAGGGTCAGCGCGCGGTCGCGCTCGGCGTCGCTGAGGCCCGGCTTGAGGCGGACGATGATCTGCGCCGTTTCGCTGTTCGGGAAGAGGTAGGCGAGGCGCGACTTCGGGGTGCCGCGCTCGCGGGCGAGGTCGAAGACGACGGTGGCGACGAAGTCGTCGTTGTCGAGGGTCGGGACGCTGGTGATCCCGTAGCGGGTCGCGACCTCGAGCAGGAACTCCTGGAAGCGCTCCGCCGGCACCCGCTGGGCGAGGTTGCGCAGCTGCCGCTCGATCTGGACCACCGCCTCGTTGAGGAAGGTGGCGGGGCCGGCGACGAACTCGACCGGTTCCAGCTCCGCCAGCTCGGCGCACGGGCCGGGCAGGGATTTGCCCCCCTTCGGCACCTTCGCCGCCAGGCAGCCCTCCAGCCGCAGCAGTCGGAAGATGTCGTTGCCGAGGATCAGCTCCGGCAGGTCGCCGCGGGCCAGGATGACGACCGGTTCCTGGCCGAACGCGCGTTCAACGTCCTGCGTCGCTTCGTAGGACTCGGTGTCGGTGTCGACCAGGGTCGAGACGCCGGCGTCGGTGGAGATCTGGGTCGCCCCCACCGCCGCGCCGACGGCCACCACCAACGCGACCGCCAGCACCCACCGCGCGTGGCGCGCGGCCCAGCCCGCGATCGAACCCACTCAGTGCCTCAGTCCATCGAGAGCGGACCGCTGATGTCAGCGTTGAGGAACTGGTGCACGAACGGGTTGTTCGAGTCGAACAGTTCCTCTTTCGGCCCGGACTCGACGATCTTGCCGCTCCACAGCACCGCGATGAAGTCGGCGATCCGGCGCGCGGTCCCGAGGTCGTGGCTGATCACCAGGTAGCAGCCGCCGTTCTCGGCGTGGACCTCGCGGATCAGCTCGCAGAGCAGCGCCGTGCGCACCGGGTCGAGCCCGGAATCGGGCTCGTCGAACATCACGATCGCCGGTTCGAGGACCAACGCCCGGGCGAAGCCGGCGCGCTTGCGCATCCCGCCGGAGAGCTCGTTCGGCATCTTGTAGGTCGCCTCGGAGAGGCCGACCTCTTTGAGCCGGCGGTTGACGATCTCGCCGATCTCTTCCTCGCTTTTGTCGGTGTGCTGACGCAGCGGGAAGGCGACGTTGTCGTAGATGTCCATCGAGCCGAAGAGGGCGCCGTCCTGGAACAGCAGGCCGAACTTTTTGCGCACCTCGAAGAGCTCGTCGTCGGTCATGTTCGGGATCGACTCGCCGTGCACGAGCACGTCGCCGGAGTCCGGGTAGAGCAGGCCGACGATGTGCTTGATCAGCACGCTCTTGCCGGTTCCCGAGGGGCCGAGCACCATCGAGACCTGGTCCTCGGGCAGGCCGAGGTTGAGCCCGTTGAGGATCCGCGCGCGGCCGAACTGTTTGACCAGGTCGACGATCTCGATCGCGTCCTCGCCGCCGTGGTCGCGCTTGCGCCCGGTATGGAAGCGGTAGGGGTCGTGCTCGGCCGGGTCGACCCCGGGGATCACGAAGTCGCGGCCCATGGTCGCACCGTCGTCGCTGACGTAGGGGCCGGACTCGCCGGCAGGCCGCGGCGCGACCGCCGGCACCCCGGTCTCGGCGGGCGAGCCGATCTCCGGCGGCTCTTCGCCGCCCATCACGGCCTCGTCCTGAAGCTGTTCTTCTTCCCTGCGGTTCTCGTCTTCTATCGACACGTCAACCTCCTATTGGCGCCCGTGGGTTCGCCCCCCAGAAGACGAGGGTCCCAAGCATCCCGATGATGTGGACTAAGACGATGTTGAGGACCATCGACTTGGCGGTCGCGGTGCCGACTCCGACCGGGCCGCCGCTGGCGGTGTAGCCGTAGTAGCAGCCGACCAGCACGATCGCGGTCGCCATCACCATCCCCTTGATCAAGCTGAAGATGAGGTCGGGTGGGTTCTGGAACATCCAGAAGATCAGCAGGTACCCACCCGAGGAGACGTCGCCGATCTGCTCGACGACGGCCAGGTAGCTGGCCAGGTACATGATCCCGATCCCAACCAGGTACATGAACGGAAAGGTGATCCAGGCGGCGAGCAGCCGGGTCGCGCAGAGGAAGGTGACGGGCGGCACGCCCATCACCTCGAGCGCATCGATCTCGTCGGAGATCCGCATCGCCCCGAGCTCGGCGACGATCCCGGTCCCGACCTTGGCCGAGAGCATGTAGCCGAACGCGTAGGGCATGATCTCGCGCAGGTCGCACCAGGCGGAGAAGACGCCGGCGTAGGCGGGCGCGCCCTGGGCGCGCAGCAGGTAGGCGCCCTCGATCCCGCACTGCAGGCCGAGCGTGAAGACGAGGCCCCAGATGATCAGCGCCGAGCCGATCACCAGGATGCCGGCCTGGCGCAGCGCCTCGCCGAAGAAGCGGAAGACGCGGCCGCTGTAGACGAGCCCGGCGACACGCGAGCCGAAGCGGGCGATCTCCCCGAAGGAGTCGAGCCAGCCGCGCGGGACCGCAAGCCATTCGCTCATCGCGCCGCGCCCCTCACCGGATCGTCTGCAGCTCGGGGTTGGTCGCGAGCAGGGTCTGGGTGAACGCGTAGTTGAAGGCGAACACGCCCATGAACGAGATCACCACGGCCTCGTTGACGGCACGGCCGACGCCGGCGGCGCCGCCCGAGGCGGTCATGCCTTTGTAGCAGCAGACGATCGCGATGATCGCCCCGAACAGGGTGCACTTGATCACCGAGCCCCAGAGGTCGGTGACCGACGCGTTGGAGAAGAGGGTGGCGAAGAAGCCGCCGAGCGGCTGGCTGTAGAGAAGCTCGGTGAGGATGCCGCCGCTGATCCCGAAGACCAGGGCGTAGATGTCGAGCAGGCCGGTGATCAGCATCAGGGCGAGGAAGCGCGGCACGACCAGGTTCTTGATCGGGTCGACGCCGAGCACCTG
>CAYXFL010000079.1:0-11608 GCA_964464285.1 uncultured Conexibacteraceae bacterium | reverse complement strand
TCGCCCTCGCTCAGCGTGTCCGGGTTCATGCCCAGGCACATCGAGCAGCCCGCCTCGCGCCATTCGAAGCCGGCGCTGCGGAAGACGTCGTCGAGGCCCTCGGCTTCGGCGGCGGCTTTGACCTGCTGGGAGCCGGGGACGACCATCGCGTGGATGCCGCTGGCGACCCTGCGGCCGTCGACGATCTCGGCGGCCTCGCGCAGGTCCTCGATCCGCGAGTTCGTGCAGGAGCCGATGAAGATCCGTTCCGGGGCGACCTCGGTCATCGGCGTGCCGGCCTCCAGGCCCATGTAGGCGAGCGCCCGTTCGGCCGCCTCGCGGTCGGCCGGCGACTCCATCGCGGCCGGGTCGGGGACCGTGTCGGTGACCTCTATGACCATGCCCGGGGTCGTGCCCCAGGTGACCATCGGCGAGATCGCGGCAGCGTCGATGTCGACCTCGGTGTCGAAGGTCGCGCCCTCGTCGCTGGGCAGCTCGCGCCAGCGAGTGACCGCGGCCTCGAAGTCCTGGGGGGCGCCTTCGCGGCCGCGCACCCACTCGAAGGTGGCCTCGTCGGGGGCGATCATCCCGGCTCTTCCCCCGCCCTCGATCGTCATGTTGCAGACCGTCATCCGGCCCGGCATGCCCATCGCCTCGATCGCGGGGCCGGCGTACTCGACCGCGTAGCCGGTCATGCCGCCGGTGCCGAGGCGGCCGATCGTGGCCAGGATCAGGTCCTTCGGCGTCACCCCGGCGCCGAGCTGGCCCGAGTAGTTGATCCGCATCGTCTTCGGCCGCTTCTGGACCATGCACTGGGTGGCGAGCACGTGCTCGACCTCGGAGGTGCCGATCCCGAAGGCGAGCGCGCCGAAGGCGCCGTGGGTGGCCGTGTGGCTGTCGCCGCAGACGATCGTCATGCCCGGCTGGGTGACGCCCAGCTCCGGCCCGATCACGTGCACGATGCCCTGGCGGTCGGAGCCCAGCGAGTAGATCGGGATGCCGAACTCCTCGGCGTTGCGCTCCAGGGTTTCGACCTGGACGCGGGAGAGCTCGTCGGCGATCAGCCGGGCCGCCATCGTGCCGTCGGTCGGCGTGTTGTGGTCGGCGGTGGCCAGCGTCTTGTCGGGCCGGCGGACCGGGCGGCCGGCCATGCGCAGGCCGTCGAAGGCCTGCGGCGAGGTGACCTCGTGGACCAGGTGCAGATCGATGTAGATCAGGCCGTCGGAGACTTCGTGGGCCTCCCAGATCTTTTCGAACATGTTGCGGGGCATCGGTCTCCTCCTGGTCCTAGCCGCGCCTGAGGCCGGCTGCGATTACGGCGAAGAACTCGGTCGGTTCCTCGCCTTCGTTCTCGAAATGGTGGGGCAGATCGGCGTCGAAGGTGACGCTGTCCCCCGCTTGCAGTTCGTAGCGGCTGCCGTCGACTACCAGCGCCAGCGTGCCGGAGGTTACGACCGCGGTCTCGCGGCTGCCCGGCTCGTGCATCGGTGGGTCGGTGCGCCCGCCGGTGCTGGCGCCGGGCGCCAGCACGTGCAGGGAGACGTCGGCGCGCTGGCCGGGCATGGGCGGGGTCAGCTCCTCGAAGCGGTGCCCCCCGCGCTCGTAGCGGCGGCGACCGCTGGCGCGGCTGACGGCGACGTGCTGGCCCTCGTCGAGGCGCAGCAGCTGCGAGAGCGTCAGCTCCAGCCCGGCGGCGATCTTCGCCGCCGAGGCCAGGGTCGGGCTGGTCTCGCCGCGCTCGACCTGCGAGAGGGTCTGGGCGCTGACGCCGGAGCGCTCCGCCAGGTCGCGCAGCGACAGGCCCATGGCGTCGCGCAGGGCGCGGATGCGAGGGCCGACGGCGGGGTCGGTGCTGGCAGAAGGCGCTGAGGTGGCCGTCGGTGGGGTCACGGTGAGTTGTACGGTATCACGGACAAGTGTCCGGCGTCCAGGTCAACAGGCGCTGGAGGTCGGCGGCCAGTGCGGCGGGTTCCTGGGTGAGCATGCGGTCGGTGATGCGGGTCGTTCGGTAGCCGGCGAGGAGCAGGTGGCGGTCGCGGGCGTTGAAGCTGGGACGGAGCAGGCGGTGGGTGTCGAGGAAGGCGAGGAAGCGCTCCTCCAACCCCTCGTTGACCTCACCTGGGGCGGCTTCGAGGTTCGTGAGGGCGGTACGGATCGAGCGACAACCGCGGTGGCGTGGATATCTCTCCATCAGATCCCAAAGGGAGAGGGAGGAATCGAGCCGCAGGAATTCAGATTGACGCAGAGCGGCCTCAGTTGCCTGGGACGTAGAGATCGGCGAGAGGTCGAAGATCGTGCGCGGCGGCGAGGTCACCGGAATGCCATCGTGGGTGGTCACTTCATCTGGTAGCAGGAGGGCGTGATGGCGCCGCACCTTCCCCCGGGAGCGGGTCTTGCTGGGCGAGGTGGCGTCGATGTAAGCGCCGCTGTAGTCCCGGATGCCCCAGAGAGCCGCCGCGGAGCGGTGGCTGAGTACCGCCCCGGGGCCGCAGAAGAGGATGCCGGCCATCCAGTGAGCCCGGCGGGATAGGACGGTGTGGCCGACGGCATAGACGCCGCGGTGGAGCCGATGCAAAGTCCCCTGCCGTAGCCGCACCCGAATCGAATCGTCGCTCAGCCCCATCTCAAGCAACTGCCGGCGAGCGATCACCCCGTGCTGGCGCTCGGCAAGCCGCGCGATAGGGCTGGCCAATCCACGAGTCTGCTCTAGCCCGTCCACAAGACGGGTAAGTGCAGACTCGTGGTCGACTCTCCCCCCTCGGGTAGCCGGGGAGGGTGGAATTTGCTTGCGGCCGGGGGCTAGGGGCCGGGGGTGCGCTCTATGGCGGCTTCGGCGGTGGCCGATTCGGCCTCGCGGGTGGCGGCGCCGTCTAGCGAGTTGGACAGGGCTCGCAGGTAGGCGCGGGCGGAGGCCTCGATGATGTCGGTGGCGACGCCCTGGCCACTCGCCAGGTTGCCGTCGGTGCGCAGCATCACGGTCACCTCGCCGAGCGCGTCCTCTCCTCCGGTCACGGCGCCGACGGTGTACTCGCGCAGCTCGCTTTCGGTCTTGGTCGCGGCCTGGATCGCGCGGAAGACGGCATCGACCGGACCGTCGCCGCTGGACTCACCGATCGCCTCCTCGCCCGAGGGCATGGTCACGGCGACCTTGGCCCTGGGCTCGATGCGGGAGCCGGCGGTCACCTCGAACCAGGACAGCTCGTGGGCGTCGGAGCGGTCGCGCATCTCGTCGGAGACGATCGCCTCCAGGTCCAGGGCGGTCACCTGCTTCTTGCGGTCGGCGACCTCCTTGAACGCCTTGAATGCGGAGTTGAGGGCGTTGCCCTCGACCTTGAAGCCCAGCTGCTCCAGCGCGTCTTTCAGGGCGTGGCGGCCGGAATGCTTGCCCAGCACGATCGAGTTCGACTCCAGGCCGACCTCGGTCGCGTCCATGATCTCGTAGGTGCTGCGCTCCTTCAGCACGCCGTCCTGGTGGATCCCGGACTCGTGGGCGAAGGCGTTGCGCCCGACCACGGCCTTGTTCGGCTGTACCGCGTAGCCGGTCAGGCGCGAGACCATGCGGCTGGTGCGGGCGATCTCCCGCGTGTTGATCCCACTGCTCAGCCCGTGGACGTCCTCGCGGACGCGGATCAGCATCGCGATCTCCTCCAGCGAGCAGTTGCCGGCCCGCTCGCCCAGCCCGTTGATCGCGCACTCGACCTGGCGCGCCCCGGCCAGCACGCCGGCGTAGGAGTTGGCAACCGCCATGCCCAGGTCGTCGTGGCAGTGGACCGACAGCTCCACCCCACTCAGCCCCGGGACCAGCTCGTACAGCCTGCCCAGGTAGGCCGCGTACTCCTCCGGCGTCGTGTAGCCGACGGTGTCGGGGATGTTGATCACGCCGGCGCCCTCCTCGACCGCGATCGCGATCACCTCGGCGGTGAACTCGACGTCGGCGCGGGTCGCGTCCATCGGCGAGAACTCGACGTCCTCGCAGAAGGCGCGGGCCATCGCGACGGCGGCGCGAGCCTGGCCCTTGACGTCCTCGCGGTCGGTTTTCAGCTGGTGCTCGATGTGGATGTCGGAGGTCGAGATGAAGGTGTGGATGCGCGGGCGCTCCGCGTCCTTCACCGCCCCCCAGGCCGCGTCGATGTCGGCTTTGTGGGTGCGGGCCAGGCCGGCGATCGTCGGGCCCTCGACCCGGCGGGCGATCGCCTCGACCGCCTCGAAGTCGCCCGGCGAGGCGATCGGGAAGCCGGCCTCGATCACGTCGACGCCGAGGCGGGCCAGCTGCTGGGCGATCTCGACCTTCTCGGCCGCGTTCAGCGAGATCCCCGGCGACTGCTCGCCGTCTCGCAGGGTGGTGTCGAAGATGTGGACGCGGTTGGCGTCGGTGGAATCAGTCTTGGGTCCCATCGGACCGTCTCCTTCTCTGTTCAAATCGAATGGCCTTTATGTCTCTCGCGGCTATCGCGCCGCCCAGCGCTATTCCCCCCGGAGGGGGAGGAGAAGGAGAAGCGCGAGGCTGTCGGGCCGCAGAGCCATTCGTCCATCAGGGTAGCGCAAGGCGCCGATTCCGTTGGGATCTTGGCGTAGCCTGCCCGGATCGTGGCCGCCCGGCAACGCACGAACTGGCTCGCGCTCTTCGCCATGGGGATGGCGGTGGTCGTGATCGCCAACGACTTCTCCGCGATCAACGTCGCCCTGCCGACGATGGAGAAGGACTTCGACACCAACGTCAACACGATCCAGTGGGTGATCAACGCCTACGCACTCACCTTCGGGGTGATGATCGTGACCGGCGGCCGGCTCGCCGACATGTTCGGGCGCCGCAACGCGTTCTTCCTCGGGACCGCGATCTTCGCCTCGATGTCGGCGCTCGGCGGGGCGGCGCAGAGCGAGGCCTGGCTGATCGCGACTCGGACCCTGATGGGGATCGGCGGGGCGCTCATGTGGCCGGCGATCCTCGGGATGACCTTCGAGATCCTGCCCGAAGAGAAGGCCGGGCTGGCCGGCGGGATCATCCTCGGCGCGGCCGGGCTCGGCAACGCGGTCGGGCCGCTGATCGGCGGCCTGATGACCGACCTGCTGAGCTGGCGCTGGATCTTCTTCCTGAACGTGCCGATCGCGCTCTTCGCGGTGCTCGTCACGTACTTCCTCGTGCACGTGAAGGAGCCGGACGCGGAGGAGGAGCGGCGGATCGACTACGGCGGGATCGTGGTGCTCTCGCTCGGCCTGGTGGCGCTGCTGATCGCGCTCGACCAGGTCGCCGAGTGGGGCTGGAGCGATCCGCGGGTGCTGGTCCTGCTCGCCTTCTCCGCGGCGATGCTGATCGCCTTCCTGCCGGTCGAGCGGCGGGCCGGCGAGCACGCCCTGGTCCCGCGGGCGGTGATGCGCAACGAGAGCTTCACCGCCTCCTGCCTGGCGATCCTGTTCATGTCGGCGACCTTCTTCGCGGCGCTGCTCTACCTGCCCCAGTTCATGGAGAAGCAGCTCGGCTACTCGCCGCTCGAGGCGGGGGTCGGGATCCTGCCCTTCCTCGCCACCTTCGCGCTCGTCTCCTTCGTCGCCGGGCCGCTCTACGACCGACTCGGGGCGAAGGTGCTGGCGGTGTTCGGGGCGCTCTGCATCACCGTCGCGCCGTTCCTCTTCTCGACCGTCGACGCCAACTCGGGCTACGGCTCGCTGATCGTCGGCATGGTCGTGCTCGGGCTTGGGGTCGGCAGCTTCTACCCGACCGCGACCACCGCCGGGGTTACCTCGGTCGACGACTCGCAGACCAGCCTCGCCGGCGGCATCGTCTACATGTTCCAGATCGCCGGCGGCTCGATCGGCCTCGGCCTGACCACCACCGTCTTCTCCTCGCAGGTGCCGCCGTTCGTCGACGGGGTGACCGCGGCGTTCCGGCTCGACGCGGCGCTCTCGCTGGTCGGGCTGGTGATCGCGCTGCTGTTCGTCGGCGGCCGGCTGTTCTCGCGGCGGGTCACCGCCGGCGAAGCGGCCTAGCCGATCTGGTTCGTACCGCCGCCGCCGAAGAAGGTGTTGTTGCCGGTGCCGCCGAACAGCCGGTCGTCGCCGGGGCCGCCGTAGAGGAAGTCGTCGCCGGGGCCGCCGTAGATCCAGTCGTTGCCGCCGCGGCCGTAGATGTAGTCGTGGCCGGGCCCGCCGATCAGCTTGTCGGCGCCGGCGCCGCCGTAGAGACGGTCGTTGCCGGGCCCGCCGCGCAGGGTCACCGGCACCGGCACTTTCGGCGAGATGATCACGTGGTCGTGACCGGCGCCGGCGTTGACTTCGAAGCTGGCGATCTTGGTCGCTTCGCAGAGCAGGGCGTTCTCTTTTTCTTCGCGGTGCTGGCAGATCCCGAGCGGGGCTTCCAACGGGCCGTTCAGCGAGTCGATGATGTAGCTGCGGCCGTCGATGCTGACCTTGACGCCGATCACGTCCTGCGAGGGGCCACCCGTGAGCAGGATGTTGAACCGTTCTTCCGGTTCGGCGGCAGACGCGACCGCGGCGGACTGGACCGCCAGCACGGCGACGAGGATCGACAAAAGCTTCTTCATGACGAGTTCTGTTCGGCCCGAGGCACCCGGACCCTCGTCTATGGCAACAACACGACCTTGCCGACGTTGCGGCGCTCGGCGATGAAGGTGTGGGCCTCGCCGGCCTGCTCGAAGGGGAAGGCAGCGGCGACGACCGGCTCCAGCCGGCCCGCCTCGAGGTCGGCCATCAGCGGCTCGGTGACGCGGTCGAGGTCGCCTTCGCGGTCCCACCAGCTCAGCATGTTGAGCCCGAAGACGCCCTTGTTCTCGTTCATCATCATCAGGCTCTTCCACCACGGCATCGTCGCCAGCGGCATCTTCGCCAGGCTCTTCAAGGTCGCCGGGATGTTGCGGGCACCGGCGTCGGAGTTCTCCGAGAGCCCGTACATGACCAGCCGCCCGCCGGCGCGAAGCAGCCGGTAGTCCTTGCGGAAGGAGGTCGGGCCGAGCGCGTCGATCACGACGTCGACGCCCTCCCCATTGGTGAGCCGCATCACCTCCTGCTCGAAGTCCTGACTGCGGTAGTCGATCGCGTGGGTGACCCCCTGGGCGCAAATCGCCTCGTGCTTGCCGGGCGAGGCGGTGCCGAAGATCTCGGCGCCGACGTTGCGGGCGACCTGGGTGGCGGAGATCCCGACCCCGCCGCCGGCGGCGTGGATCAACACGCGATCGCCCTCGCGCAGGCCGCCCATCAGGACCAGCGCCGCGTAGGCGGTCCCATAGTTGACCGGGAAGGCGGCGCCCTGCTCGAAGCTGAGGCGGTCGGGGAGCGGCAGGGCCTGGGCGGCGTCGACGCTGACCAGCTCGGCCTGGCCGCCGAAGCGGGTGCCGGCGACGACGCGGTCGCCGAGCGCGAAGCCACTCACGCCCTCCCCCACGCTCTCAACCTCGCCGGCGACCTCGTAGCCGAGCACGCAGGGCGGCTTCGGGGCGTCCGGGTAGAGGCCGACCCGGGCGAGGGTGTCGGCGAAGTTGATGCCCGCGGCGCGCACGGCGACGCGGATCTGCCCGGGGCCGACCGGAGGATCCGGCCGCTCCTGGACCTGCAGCACCTCGGGACCCCCGGTCCCCGTCAGCACGACCGCCCTCATGGCGCGAAGCCTAGACGCTCAGAGGTCTACGGAGCGGCCGACGGCGAAACCGTCGAGCCCGAGGATCGACTCGATCGCCTCGGTCTTGACCGGCGCGTCGGTGGTCAGAGCCATCACCGCCGACTCGGTGCCGGCCTCGGCGCCGACCGCGGCGGAGACGATGTTGACGCCCTGCTCTCCGAAGGCGGTGCCGACGCGGCCGATCATCCCCGGCTGGTCGGCGTAGCGGAAGACCGTGATGTGCTCGGCGAACGGCAGGTAGAAGCCCTCGCCCCAGGCGGAGACCAGGTACGGCTCGTTGCGCGGGCCGACGCTGGTGCCGGCGACCTCGACCTCACCCTCGCCGGAGCGGACGCGGACGGTGACCAGCTCGGTGAAGTCCTCGGCGCTGGCGTCCTTGGTCTCGACCAGCTCGATCCCGCGCTCCTCGGCCATCTGCGGGGCGTTGACGAGGTTGACCTGCTCCTCGGTGTTACCGGAGAGGATGCCGACCAGGACCGCGATCCCGAGCAGGCGGGTGTCGTAGGAGGCGATCCGGCCGCGGAACTCGGCGGTGACGCCGTCGACCGAGCCGTCCCCCAGTCCCTGCGCGAGCCGCCCCAGTTTTTCGCAGAGCGGCACGAACGGGGCCAGCGCCTCCATCTCCTCCGGGCGCACGGCGGCGATGTTGACCGCGTTGGTGACGACGCCGCCGCTGAGCGCCGCCGAGACCTGCTCGGCGGTGACCACGCCGGCACGGTCCTGGGCCTCGGCGGTGGAGGCGCCGAGGTGCGGGGTGACGACGACGTCGGGGCGGGCGAAGATCGGGTGCTCGGTGAACGGCTCCGAGGGGAAGACGTCGAGCGCGGCGCCGGCCAGCTTGCCCGACTCGAGCCCGGCCTCGAGGTCGTCGAGGTTGACGAGCTCGCCGCGGGCGCAGTTGACGACGCGGGCGCCGTCCTTCATCCCGGCGATCGCGGCGGCGTCGATCAGGTCGATCGTCTCCGGCGTCTTCGGCACGTGCAGGGTGACCAGGTCGGCCTTGGCGAGCAGCTCCTCGACGCTCTCGGCGCCCTCGACCCCGAGCTCGCGGAAGCGCTCCGCGGAGACGAACTTGTCGAAGGCGACGACCTCCATGTCGAAGCTCTGGGCGCGCTTGGCGACGAGCTGGCCGATGCGGCCGAAGCCGATCACGCCGAGCGTCTTGCCGTAGAGCTCGGCGCCCTTGAACTTGGCCCGGTCCCAGCGGCCCTCGACCAGCGAGCCGTGCGCCTGCGGGACGTTGCGGAACAGCGCCAGGGCGAGCGCCAGGGTGTGCTCGGCGGCGGCCACGGAGTTCGATTCCGGCGCGTTGGCGACGATGATCCCGCGGCGGGTGGCGGCCGGGATGTCGACGTTGTCGACGCCGGTGCCGGCGCGGCCGATGACCTTCAGGTTGTCGGCCCGGTCGATCAGCTCCGGGGTCAGCTTGGTGGCGCTGCGAATGAGGATCGCGTCGTACTCGCCGATCCGCTGCGCCAGCTCCTCGTCGGACATCTCGAGCCCGAGGTCGACCTCGAACTGCGAGCGCAGCAGGTCGACGCCGGTGTCGGCGATCTTCTCCTTGACCAAGACCTTCACTTCGCCACTCCCTCCACGTGCTCGAGGACCCAATCGATGCAGGCGGTGAGCGCGGCGACGTCGTCGGGCTCGACCGCCGGGAACATCCCGACCCGCAGCTGGTTGCGACCGAGCTTGCGGTAGGGCTCGACGTCGACGATGCCGTTGGCGCGCAGGGCGCCGGCGAGCGCGGCGGCGTCGACGGAGTCGGCGAAGTCGACCGTGCCGACCAGCAGCGAGCGCTTCGCCGGGTCGGCGACGAACGGCGTCGCGACGTCGCTGGCCTCGGCCCAGCCGTAGAGGTTCCGCGAGGAGGCGGTGGTGCGGCCGACGCACCACTCGAGGCCGCCGTTGGCCAGCATCCACTCGACCTGGTCGGCGAGCAGGATCAGGGTCGCCAGGGCCGGCGTGTTGTAGGTCTGCTGCTTGCGCGAGTTGTCGAGCGCGGTGGCCAGCGAGAGGAATTCCGGCTGCCAGCGGTCGCCGGCGCCGTCGAGCTGCTCGATCCGGGCGATCGCGGCCGGGCTGAGCAGGGCCAGCCAGAGGCCGCCGTCGGCGCCGAAGGCCTTCTGCGGGGCGAAGTAGTAGGCGTCGGCCTGGGCGACGTCGACGGGCAGGCCGCCGGCGCCCGAGGTCGCGTCGATCAGGACCAGCGAGTCGCCGGCGCCGCCCGGGCGGACGACGTCGACCATCACCCCGGTCGAGGTCTCGTTGTGCGCCCAGGCGAGCACGTCGGCGGCCGGGTCGGCGACCGGCGCGGGCGCGTCGCCGGGCTCGGCCTCGACCACGATCGGATCGGCAAGGAAGGGCGCCGCCTTGTTCGACTTGGCGAACTTCGAGGAGAACTCGCCGTAGGTGAGGCAGAGCGCCCGCTCGCGGACCAGCCAGGCGCAGGCCGACTCCCAGAAGGCGGTGGTGCCGCCGTTGCCGAGCGCGACCTCGTAGCCGTCGGGCAGCGAGAACAACTCGGCAAGCCCGTCGCGGACCCCCTTGACCAGATCGCGGACCGGCGCCTGGCGGTGCGAGGTTCCCATCAGCTCGGCCCGCTCGGCGAGGCGCCCGAGCGCATCCGGGCGGACCTTCGAGGGCCCACAGCCGAAGCGGCCGTCGGCGGGCTTCAGCTCGGCGGGGATCTGGGCGTCGGTGTGGACGGGCATCGGGCCGGACACCTTAGTGACACTCGCGGGTGGACTGACGCCGGGGCCGGGGTTAGGCTCGGCAGCGCCGTTTCGCGTCCCAGTCCGAACGGAGGTAGAGCCTTGTATCCGATCACCTACGAAGCGGATTTCAACCCGCAGCCCGATCGCTGGACCACCTTCTTCCGCCTGATCCTGGCGATCCCGTGGTTCGTCGTGGCGCTGTTCTGGGGGATCCTCTTCGTCTTCACCCACCTCTTCGCCTGGGTCGCCGTGGTCATCCTCGGCCGCTACCCGCTCTGGCTCTACGAGTTCAACTCCGGCGTCGTCCGGTTCGGCATGCGCACCTCCGCCTGGGTCTTCCTGCAGACCGACGTCTGGCCCCCCTTCAGCCTCAAGGACGACCCCAGCTACCCGATCCGGATCAACTTCCCGCCGCCGGCGGAGCGCCAGAGCCGCCTGAAGGCGTTCTTCCGCTGGGTGCTCGCCCTGCCGGTGCTCTTCATCGCCGCCTACATCGTCTCCTACGTGGTCCAGATGATCGCGATCGCCGCCTGGCTGACGATCGTCTTCCGCGGCTACCTGCCGGAGTGGGTCTTCAGCACCCTGACCCACCTGCGCAGCTTCGAAACGCGGGTCTACGGCTACACGACGATCCTCACCGACGACTATCCGCCGATCGGGCTGGAGCGGGCGAAGGGCGTCGGCACCGACGCCGTCCCGGCCACGCCCCCGACTCCGCCCGCACCGCCGGCGGCAGCCTAGGAGCAACGAGATGAGCGAGAACGAGAAGGTCCAAGCCGGCGACGGCTACGCGGTCGCCAACCTCGACGACCTCGGCGAGGGGCCGGGGTTCCGCAAGATCCGCTCGGCGCTGGGGGTGACCGCCTTCGGCGTCAACGCGATCGTGCTGCCGCCCGCCTACGAGACCGGCAGCCACTACCACGACGAGCAGGAGGAGCTCTACTTCCTGCACCGCGGCCGGGTCGAGATCGAGTTCGGCGACGGCACGACCAAGGAGCTGGGCCCCGGCGGCCTCGCCTGGGTCGACGCCCCCACCCACCGCCGCCTGCGCAACCTCAGCGACAGCGAGGAGGCCGTCTACGTCGTGATCGGCGGCAAGGACGGCTACGTCGGCCGCGACGGCAACCTCGCGCCCGGCGAGACGCACCGGTAGACGGGACGGGCAGGTAGGGGGCCGGGTCGCTAGGCCCGACCTCTCGAACCGTCCGGCGTGCTTCGGGGGGTTTGCGCCGGAGGGGTCGGTGGTGTCCTTCTACTCTCGCTGGGCGAATTCGCCCGGATC
>CAYXFL010000078.1:0-11852 GCA_964464285.1 uncultured Conexibacteraceae bacterium | reverse complement strand
GCTTCGACATGTCGATCGACGGCGACGGCTTCACCTCGATCCAGTACCAGAACGCGAACAACTCGGTGCGGGTCACCGACGACTTCATGGAGGCGGTCGAGGCCGGTGAGGACTGGGAGCTGAAGGCGCGGGTCAGCGGCGAGACGACGAAGACGCTCGACGCACGCGGGCTGATGAACCAGATCGCCGACGCCGCCTGGCGCTGCGCCGATCCGGGCGTCCAGTACGACACGATCATCAACCGCTGGCACACCTGCCCGGAGTCGGGCCGGATCAACGCCTCGAACCCGTGCAGCGAGTACATGCACGTCGACAACTCGGCCTGCAACCTGGCCTCGCTCAACCTGATGAAGTTCCGCCGCGAGGACGGCAGCTTCGACACCGAGGACTTCGAGTACGCGGTCGACACCGTCTTCCTCGCCCAGGAGATCATCGTCAGCCCCTCGAGCTACCCGACCGAGGAGATCGGCGACAACGCGCGCGCCTTCCGCCAGCTCGGGCTCGGCTACGCCAACCTCGGCGCCCTGCTGATGTCCGACGGCCTCCCCTACGACTCCGACGAGGGCCGCAACGTCGCCGCCGCGATCACCGCGCTGATGACCGGCCGCGCCTACCGCCAGTCGGCGCTGATCGCCGCCGGCGCGACCGGGCCCTACGACGAGTACGAGAAGAACCGGGAGCCGCACAACGGGGTGATGCGGATGCACCGCGACGCCTCCTACGAGATCGACGGCACCGGGATCAAAGGCGAGCTGCTCGCGGCCGCCCAGCGCTCCTGGGACGAAGCGGTCGAGCTCGGCGAGGAGCACGGCTACCGCAACGCGCAGGCGACGGTGCTGGCCCCGACCGGGACGATCAGCTTCCTGATGGACTGCGACACGACCGGGATCGAGCCGGACTTCTCGCTGGTCAAGTTCAAGGAGCTGGTCGGCGGCGGCTCGATGACGATCGTCAACAAATCGGTGCCGATGGCGCTCGACGCGATGGGCTACTCGGAGGCCGAGATCGACCAGATCAACGCCTACGTCACCGAGAAGAACACGATCGTCGGCGCCCCCGGCCTCAAGGACGAGCACCTCGAGGTGTTCGACGTCGCGGTCGGCGAGCGGGCGATCACCCACACCGGCCACATCGACATGATGGCGGCGGCGCAGCCGTTCCTCTCCGGGGCGATCTCGAAGACGGTCAACATGCCGCAGTCGGCGACGATCGAGGACATCGCCGACGCCTACACGCGCGGCTGGAAGGGCGGCCTGAAGGCGCTGGCGATCTACCGCGACGGCTCGAAGACCGCGCAGGCGCTGCGCACCGACGCCCAGGAGGAGAAGGAGGCCGAGGCGACGATCGAGATGGCGCAGCCGGTGCGCAAGAAGATGCCGCGCGAGCGCGAATCGATCACCCACAAGTTCTCGGTCGGCGGGCACGAGGGCTACGTCACCGCCGGCAAGTACGACGACGGCACGGTCGGCGAGATCTTCCTCACCGACATCGGCAAGGAGGGCTCGACGATGCGCGGGCTGCTCAACGCCTTCGCGACCTCGATCTCGCTCGGCCTCCAGTACGGGGTGCCGCTCGAGACCTTCGTGCGCAAGTTCAGCTACATGCGCTTCGACCCGGAGGGGATGACCGGCAACCCGGAGATCCCGTTCGCCAAATCGATGCCCGACTACATCATGCGCTGGCTCGCGAGCCGCTTCATCGACGACACCGAAACGCTCGAGGAACTGGGGATCATGACCCAGGAGGTCCGCAACAAGAAGGAAGCGGAGACCTCGCAGCTGAGCATCGGCCTGAGCAGCGACACCGCCGGCCCGGTCAACGGCGGCAACGGCAACGGCGGCGCGGCGAAGTCCAGTGGCTCCGTCCCCGCGGCCGCCGCCTTCACCGACACCCCGCCGGTAGTGCCGGCGAAGATGCAGGGCCTCGATCTCGGCCCGGCCTGCGAGCAGTGCGGCGGCATGATGCAGCGGACGGGCTCTTGCTACACCTGCTCCTCCTGCGGCAACAACACCGGCTGCGGCTGAGCCGCCAGAACACGGCGCGGGGCGTTAGCTTGGGTAGATGGGTGCGCTCGGGATTGCGGCGGTTGTCTCACTGGGATTGATGGTCGGGTCTGGCGATGCCGGCGTGGCCAGGTGCGAGCAGGCGATCAATGGGCACGGGCCGGCCGGGTGGCGGAGCGAAAGCGTCGTTGCCGGACCGGTCGGGGTCAGACAGCACCCGCTGGCGCGCATGTCGCGGACGAAAAACGGACTGGTAACGAAGATGCCGATCCTCGTCGAAGGAAGGGAGCCGGAGACGGTGACGGTCGGCGTGCCGCCGGAGCTGGGCAAACGGGTCTTCCTCCTCTATGGCGAGGCAAAGTCGTTCGCGCAAGACCGCGGCTTCAGCGAGGTCGAGTTCGAGCTCTGCCCCAACAAGCCGCGCACGATCTGGCCCGGGGGGATCCGGGTCAAGGGGTCCGCGCCGGTTCGGCTCACGGTGACCGACGCGGATGGCTCGGCCTACACGCTGAGACTCGGCCGGCCGAAGGCCTTCGACCCCGGCTCCTAGCCGCTCAGCTCAGCACGACCTCGGCGTCGTGGCGGGGCGTCTCGGTGATCGCGCGGCGGAAGGAGCGCTCGGACTTGGCGCGGGCGGGCTCGATCTGATGGCGGGCGATCAGCTCGCGCAGGACGACGGCCATCTCGAACTGGGCGAAGGCGGCACCGAGGCAGCGGCGGACGCCGCCGCCAAAGGGGATCCAGGTGTAGGTGCCGGGCGGGCTGGCGAGGAAGCGCTCGGGCTGGAAGCTGTGCGGGTCGGCGTAGATCTGCGGGTCGCGGTGGATCAGGTGGATGCTCGGGGTGACGCTGACCCCGGCCGGGAGCTCGTAGCCGCCGAGCTCGACCGCCTCGGTCAGCCTGCGGACCACCAGCACGATCACCGGGCGCAGGCGCAGGGTCTCCTGGATCGTCGCGGTCAGGTAGGCGTCCTCGCCGGCGAGCACCTCGGCGCGTAGCCGCTCGAGCTTCTCGGGGTGGCGGACGAGGCGCTCGAGCGCCCAGGAGAGCGCGGTCGCGGTCGTCTCGTGGCCGGCGACCAGCAGGGTGAGCAGCTCGTCGCGGATCTCGGCGTCGCTCATCGGGCTGCCGTCCTCGTGCTCGGCGGCGACCAGCATCGAGAGCACGTCGTCGCGCTCCTCGAGGCCGCCGGCGGCACGGCGCTCGGTGATCTCGCGGTGGATCAACTCGTCGACGCGATCGACGCGGCGGGCGAAGAAGGGGAAGTGACGGACCCGGTCGGGGCCGGCGAGCACGGCCGGCAGCAGGAAACGCGGGTCGGTGGTCAGGTCGAGGAACTCGCGCAGGGCCGCGCGCAGCGGCTCCATGCGCTCGCGCTCATGCACCCCGAAGACCGTCTCGATGATGATCTCCAGCGTGATCGCCTGCATCCGCGGGCGCAGCTTGTACGGGGTGCCGGTCGGCCAGGTCTCGATCTCGCGGGCGGAGATCTCCGCCATCTTCTGCTCGTAGCCCTGCATGCGCTCGCCGTGGAAGGGCGGCAGCAGCAGCCGGCGCTGGCTCATGTGCGGCTTCTCGTCGAGCACCAGGACCGAGTTGTCGCCGAGGATCGGGCGCAGGATCTGGTTGCCCTCGCCGGCGTGAAAGACCTTCGGGTCGCCGGTGAAGACCTGCTTGACCAGCTCCGGGTCCGACAGCATCACCCAGGTGCCCTCGTGGGCGATCTGGAGCGTGAACATGCGCCCGAACCGGGCCCGGCTCTGCTCCAGCATCCACTGCGCCTGCCGCGACCAGATCGCGGTCTGCAGCACCCGCGGCATCCGCGGCCCCGGCGGCAGGCCCCGGATCGGCTCCCGCTCGGGGATCTCGACCGGCGCCTCTGTCACCGCAGCCTCCATCCATGCCCACCGTACCCCGGCGATTGCACGATTTAGTGTGACGTTCGTCCGAGGTTGGGGATCGAGGCGTCGATTGAAGGCCTATACGACCCCCAATTGACGCCTCGATCACCAGCACCAGCGTCCCTACTGAAGGTCCTCGCAGGCGATGCCGTCGCGGTCGGCGTCGAGGCGGTGCGGATCCTTTTTCGGGCCGCCGTGCTTCTTGTAGAAGCGCTGCGCCTGCTTCCAGGTCCTGAAGTCGGCGCAGTCCTTGTCCGCGGCCGAGGTAGGCGGGGCGCCCGCGGCGATCGCAATCACGGCGGCCAACGCCGCCACGGTCAAACGTCTGGTCATGGCTCTCCCTTCGCGTGAACGAACGCGAGAACCCTAATGACGTAGAGGAACCGCGCTGTCAGGGAAGGTGGCTAGCCGGGGACCGAGACGCGGACGGTCACGCGGCGGCCACAGAGGAGCTGGGCGGAGCCGTCCTCGAAGCGGCGCAGGCGGAGCGTCTCGGGGGTCGGGCAGGCGACGCGCGTCGAGGGGCGGGTCGAGGTGGCTGCCTCGGGCGGCTCGCCTTGACTCACCCCACCGCCGCCGAGGCCGGCAGCCAGGACACTCGCGGAAAGCGCTGCCGGCGCGAGGGTCACCAGCCAGGCGCCGCGTGCGAGTCCCCGCTTCCACATACGGGCGTTAAGGGCTGGGCGGCTCGGACTCTCCCCCCTCGGTCCCAGTCATAGCTACACGAAACCGTGCAACGCTCGCCCGGTTTGGCATAGGCTGGCCGCCGTGGAGCTGCCGCGACTGCCGACGACCATCGAGTACCGGGCCCTGCGCCGCGCCTGCATGATGCCGCCGAAGGCACAGCGGGCCCTGTTCGGGGCGCCGCCGCGGCTCGACGGCCAGGTGCTGGCCAGCGACGTGCACACGCTGATCGAGCTGGCCCGGCGCAGCGGCGCCTTCTCCTACACCAACCTGCTCGCCCCGACCGAGGCCCGCGCCCACCTCAGCCGCTCGGCGGCGGCGAACCAGCCGCGCCGGCCGCAGCCGATGGAGCGGGTCGAGAACCTGACGATCCCGAGCCAGGCGGGACCTCTGGGGGCGCGCTTCTACCTGCCCCGCAACCTGCCCGGCGGCACGCCGCCGCCGCTGCTCGTCTTCTTCCACGGCGGCGGCTGGGTGATCGGGGACCTCGACACCCACGACGGCGTCTGCCGCTTCCTCGCCGAGGCCGCCGGCATCGCGGTGCTCTCGGTCGATTACCGGCTCGCCCCAGAGAACCCGTTCCCGGCCGCGATCGACGACGCCTGGGACGCCTTCACCTGGGCCTCCCGCGAAGCGGCGACGCTCGGCGTCGACCCGGCCCGGATCGCCGTCGGCGGCGACAGCGCCGGCGGCAACATGGCCGCCGTGACCGCCCGGCGCACCCGCCAGGAGGACGGCCCGCCGCTGGCGATGCAGCTGCTGATCTACCCGGTCGCCGACTCCGCCGAGGACCCCCGCTCGCGCTTCCTCTTCGCCGACGGCTTCATGCTCACCAAGGCCGACATGGACCTCTTCGAGGGCTACTACATCGGCCCCGGGACCGACATCGACGACCCGCGGATCTCGATCCTGAAAGCGCCCGACCTCTCCGGCCTCGCCCCCGCCTACGTCGCCACCGCCGGCTTCGACCCGCTGCGCGACGAGGGCGAGGCCTACGCGATCCGGATGCGCGAGGCGGGCGTCCCGGTAGCGCTGCGCCGCTACCCCGACCAGATCCACGGCTTCGCCAACCAGACCTCGGTCTGCCGCTCCGCGCGGGCGGCGATGTACGAGATCGCCGGGGCGCTGCGGATGGGCCTGGCGGCCCCCGCCTACTCGTAGTGCAGCGAGTCGAGCACGTCGAGGCGTGAGGCGCGCCGGGCGGGCGGAATCGCGGCGATCACGCCGGCGAGGCCGCTCAGCACCATCAGGAAGACCAGCTGCCCGACCGGGAAGGAGAGGGTGAAGCCTTCGTCCTTCAGCGGCTGCGCGATCAGGACGGCGAAGATGATTCCGAGCACCATCCCGAGGATCGCTCCGATCAGCGCCGTGATCACCGCCTCGTAGCGGATCATCGTGCGCACCTGGCGCCGCGACATCCCGATCGCCCGCAGCATCCCGAGCTCCCGCGTGCGCTCGTGGATCGAGAGCGCCAGGGTGTTGGCGATCCCGAACAGGGAGATCACGATCGCCAGCGCGAGCAGCGCGTAGATCAGCGCCAGCAGCTGGTTCACCTGCTCTTCCTGGTTCTTCTTCAGTTCCTGCTGGTCGACCACTTCGGCGGTCGGGAAGGAGCGTTCCATCAGCTTCTCCAGCTCGCCCTGGATCTGGGCCGCGTCGCCGTCGGCGCCGACCTTGACGAAGTCGATCGTGTCCTGGGTCTGGCCGAAGTCGCGGGCGAGCACAGCCTGGGTGAGGACGACGTCGCCGACCAGGCCGACGTCGGTGTCGTAGGTGCCGACCACTTCGAAGGACGGCCTGGCGCCGCTCTGGCCGAGCAGCGAGAACCGCTCGCCGACCGCGAGGTCGTGGGAATCGGCAAAGGACTCCTCGAGCAGCGCCTGCTGGTCGCGCAGCTCACGCAGCAGGCGCGGGCCGCCATCGACCCATTCGAGCTGGAAGACCTCGTTGGCGTCGGGCGAGAGACCGCTGATCCGCGGCTTCGCGCCCGAGTCGACCAGCCTCGCTTCCGCGCCCCGCATCGTCGCCACCAGCTCGACCCCGGGCAGCTCGCGGGCAGCCTGCGCGGCGCCCGGCGGGATCGGCGAGAAGCCGTCGCTGTTCTGGATCACCAGGTCACCCTGGAAGCTGTCGTCGACCGCCTCGGAGATCGAGCCCTTGAGCCCGGCGGCGAAGATCGTCACGAAGGCGACCAGGGCGAGCCCGATCATCAGCGCCGCCGCGGTGATCGCGGTGCGGCCCGGGTTGCGCTGCGCGTTCTCGCGCGAGAGCCGGCCGACCAGCCGCCGCGCCCGCTCCAGCGGCCAGCCCGCGAGCGCCGCCAGCGGCCGCACCAGGGTCGGGCTGAAGAGCGAGACGGCGAGCACGAAGCAGACCGCGCCGAAACCCATCAGGCCGGCCGCCGCGTCGCCGTCGGCGCCGCCGAACAGGCCGGCGGCCAGCATCGCCAGCCCGGCCAGCCCGAGCAGCCCCGCGAAGGCGAGGTTGAGCACCCGGCGGCGGCGGCTCGGCTTCAGCGTTTCGGCGCGCAGGGCGGCGATCGGCGGGATCCTGGTCGAGCGCAGCGCCGGGATCAGCGAGGAGACCACCGTGATCCCGATCCCGATCGCCAGCGAGACGACCACCGTGCGGCTCTCCAGCACCAGCCCGGTCGAGGGCAGGTCGATCCCGATCGCCTCGAACAGCGCTTTCAGCACCATCGCGATCAGGAAGCCGCCGGCGAGGCCGAGCAGCGAGCCGATCACGCCGATCGCCAGCGCTTCGGAGACGACCGAGCGGAGGATCTGGCCGCGTGAGGCGCCCAGCGTGCGCAGCATCCCGAACTCGGTGATCCGCTGCGCGACCGTGATCGAGAAGGTGTTGAAGATCAGGAAGGCGCCGACGAAGAGGGCGACGAAGGCGAAGACCAGCAGCATCGTCTGCAGGAAGCCGAGGTCTTCGCGGATTTCGCTGGAGGAGCGTTCGGCGTTTTCCTCGCCGGTCTCGACCCGCACCGACCCCGGCATCTCGGCGGCGATCCGCCGTTTCAGCACGGTCGCCGCGACCCCCTTCTCGGCGGCCACCGAGATCTGGTCGAATTCGCCCTCCTTCTCGGTGATCCGCTGCGCCTCGGGCAGGGTCACCTGGGCGATGCTGAAGCCACCGAAGGAGGCGTTGCCGAGCTTCGTGATCCCGACCAGGCGGTAGTCCTTGGCGGCGATCCGGCCGACGATCTGGATCGTGTCGCCGAGCTCCAGCCCGGAGGACTGGGCGGCGCCTTCGTCGATCGAGGCTTCGTCGGGCCCGCGCGGCTGCTGGCCCTCGACGTAGTCGAGCGACTCCAGCTCCGGCGGCATCGTCGAGGAGATGAACTTGGGTGCGAATTTCGACCCGATCGCCTCGCCTTCTTCGTCGAAGAAGCCGCCCGGGGTGAAGATCGCCCCGCTGGCCAGGCGCACCCCCGGGGTGCGTTCGATCCGCGGCAGCAGATCGGCGCTGATCGTCGGCACTTCGCCGCTCTGCTGCTTGACCAGGTTCTGCGAGCTGACGACGACGCTGGTCCCCTCCTGCGCATCGCCGAAGATTTCGTCGAAGGCGGCGAAGATCGTGTCGGTGAGGACGTAGGAGCCGGCCATGAAGGCGACCCCGATCACGACCGCGAGGGTCGTGGTGAGCGCGCGAACCTTGCGAGCCCAGAGGCTCTTCAGGCCGAGGCTACCCAACAGTCTTCATCAGCTCGATCACGTCGTCCGCCGAGCCGGGGGCGGCGTCGTGGACGATCCTGCCGTCGCGCAGGGTGATCAAGCGGTCGGCGTGGGCGGCGGCGCCGGGGTCGTGGGTGACCATCACCACGGTCTGCTCGAACTCGTCGACGGACTGCCGCAGCAGCGCGAGCACGTCGGCGCTGGACTTCGAGTCGAGGTTGCCGGTCGGCTCGTCGGCGAAGACCACGGCGGGTTTGGAGAGCAGCGCCCGGGCCACCGCGACCCGCTGCTGCTGGCCGCCGGAGAGCTCGGAGGGAAGGTGGGTGCGGCGGTCGCCGAGGCCGACGGTCTCGATCAGCCGCTCGAGCCACTCGGGGTCGGGCTTGCGGCCGGCGATCGAGAGCGGCAGCGTCATGTTCTCCTCGGCGCTCAGCACCGGCAGCAGGTTGAAGAACTGGAAGACGAAGCCGAGCTTGTCGCGGCGCAGCTTGGTCAGCTCGCCGTCGTCGAGGCCGGTGATCTCGACCCCGTCGAGCTCGACCGAGCCGGCGGTCGGCTTGTCGAGGCCGGCGAGGATGTGCATCAGCGTCGACTTGCCGGAGCCGGAGGGGCCCATGATCGCGGTGAACCTGCCGCGATCGAAGCCGGTGCTGACGCCGGCCAGCGCGTCGACCGCGGTATCGCCCTCGCCGTAGCGGCGGGTCAACTCGGTCGCGAGCACGACCTTTCCGTTAGCGCTCACCGCGACACCGTATCGAGATGAGTCACTAGCCTGCACGCGGTGCCTCTGTCTGCTGAATTCGACGGTTTTCTGGTTGACCTCGACGGGGTCGTCTGGATCGGCCGCGAGCCGATTCCCGGCTCCGCCGAGGCGCTGGCCGAGCTGCTCGCGGCGGGCAAGCGGGTGGTCTTCGTCACCAACAACCCGACCAAGACGCCCGCCAGCTACGCCGAGCGCCTGCGCGGGATGGGCGTCGAGGTCGGCCCGGAGGCGATCGTCACCGCCGGGATGGTGACCGCGCGCCTGGCCGGCGAGGCGGCGGGCGGCGGCGGCGCCTTCGTGATCGGGGCCGAGCCGCTGAAGCAGATGGTCGCCGCCGCCGGCGCCGAGCTGCTGAGCGGCGAACCGGGCGAACGCGCCAAGGTGGTGGTCGTCTCCGGCCACCGCGGCTTCGACTTCGAGGAGCTCCTGACTGCGAAGCGGGCGCTCGACGCGGGCGCCGCCCTGGTCGCGACCAGCCACGACCCGACGATGCCGATGCCGGGCGGCGAGTGGCCTGGCACCGGCTCGATCCTCGCCGCGGTCGAAACGGCGAGTGGGCGGCGCGCCGAGATCGGCGGCAAGCCCGAGCACCACCTCTTCGAGCTGGCCCGCGAGCGGCTCGACGGCGCCGCCCGGGTGGCGATGATCGGCGACCGCGTCTCCTCCGACATCGCCGGCGGCCGCGCCGCCGGGCTGGCGACGATCCTCGTGCTCAGCGGCACGACCAGCGAGGCGCAGGCGGCCGCCGCCGACCCGGCTCCCGACCACGTGCTCGCCGACCTCGCCGCGCTCGTGCGGTGAGCCCGGACCAGGCGCCCCCGCCCCGCGGCGCGCACAGCTTCGCCGCCCTCTTCGCGGTCACCTTCTGTGGCCTGATCGCGGTCGGCGCGGTGCTCCCGGTCCTGCCCCGCTACGTGCACGGCCCGCTCGGCTACGGCGACGTGATGGTCGGGATCGTGATCGGCGTCTACGCGATCACCGGGCTGCTGCTGCGGCCGCTTGCGGGCCGGCTCGCCGACCGGCGCGGGCGCAAGCCGGCGGTGCTGATCGGGATCGTCGGGGTTGCCCTGGGCGGGCTGCTCTACCTGCCGACCGGGCTCGGCATCGCCGGGGTGATCCTGGCGCGGCTGGTCACCGGCGCCGGCGAGGGCGCCCTCTATACCGCCGGCTCGGCCTGGATCGTCGACATCGCACCGGAGGCGCGGCGCGGCCGCGTGCTCGGCCTCTACGGGCTCGCGGTCTGGGGCGGGCTCAGCGTCGGCCCGCTGGCCGGCGAGGTGCTGCTCGACCTCGGCGGCTACACCGCGGTCTGGATCCTCGCCGCCGCCCTGCCGCTGCTGGGCGCGCTGATCGCGGCGCGCGTCCCCGACCCGTTCGTACCGCGCGCGGAGTCCGAGCCGCACCCGCTGATCGCGCCCGAGGCGATCGGGCCCGGCATCGCCGTGGCGCTGGCCGCGGTCGGCTACGCCGCCGTCGCCTCCTTCGTCGTCCTGCACCTCGAAGACCAGGGGATCGGCCACGGGGTGGTCGTCTTCGGCGCCTTTGCGGCGATGATCGTGATCACCCGGCTGATCGCCGGCAACCTGCCCGACCGGGTCGGCGCGGTCCCGGTCGCGATCGTCGCCTGCCTTGTCGAGGGCGCCGGGCTGCTCACGATCGGGCTCGCCGAGAGCCTGCCGGTCGCCCTGATCGGCGGCTGCGCGATGGGCGCGGCCTTCTCGCTGATCAATCCCTCGCTGATGCTGATCGCGCTCGGCCGCGTCAACAAGGAGGCGCGCGGCGCGGCGATGGGGACCTACACGGCCTTCTTCGACGCCGGCGTCGGGCTCGGCGCGCCGCTCGCCGGCGTGGCCGCGGCGCTCTCGGGCTACGAGGGCGCCTTCGTCTTCGCCGCCGCGGTCGCGGTCGCCGCGGCGCTGATCAGCCTCACCCGCCTGCGCGGCTCCCACGCGCCGGTCGCGCGCACGCCGGCCTAGCGCTCGCTGATCAGCAGCGTCTGCAGGCCGCGGCCGATCCGTCCCTCGCGGTCGCTCAGCACCGACTCGGCGGTGCCGATTCCGTGACCCTGCGGCAAGGTCAGCGCGTCGACCGCGACCCACTCCCCGACCGGCATCCGCTCGAGCTGCACGGTGAGGTCGACGTTGACGAAGACGAAGCGGCGGAAGTCGAGCGCGGCGCTGATCCCGTTGCCGACGTCGGCGGCGATCAGCGTCCGCTGCAGCGGCGTCGGCTGCTCGCCGGCGACCAGCGGGTGGCGCATCCGCAGCCACGCGGTCGCCGGACCGAGCTCGAGGAAGCCGCCCGCGGCGAAACGCAGCTCCATCGCCGAGTGGTAGCCGAGCTCGTGCCCGGTCGGGAAGAAGTCGAACCCTGCGTCCTGCTCGGGGAACGGCGGCGGGGCCGGGACCGCGAGCGCCTGCCCCGGCGCGTCGAGCGGCTCGGTGCGCAGCCGCCAGGCCAGCGCCCGCATCAGCACCTCGCCGCCGACGCTGAGCTCCGCCGCGAGCAGCTGCACCCGCTTGCCGGGCCGCAGCACCTCGGCCCGGACCTCGACCGGGGCGATCGGCACCGAGCGCAGGATCTCGAAGGTCACCCGCCCGAACTGCATCCCCTCGCCCCCCGGCACTCGCTCGAGCGCCCGCCCGATCAGCGCCGCCGGCGGCCCCGCGTGCTGGGCGCCCCCGTCCCAAGGCCCACGGGTCAGCTCGGTCGCGACGAGCAGGTCGCCGTCGGGCTCGTAGAACGCGTCGGGCACGGGGGCATCCTAGGGACGGCCCTGGTCGGGGGGTTTCGGGGGAGGGGTCGGGCACCCCTCTGC
>CAYXFL010000077.1:7365-12538 GCA_964464285.1 uncultured Conexibacteraceae bacterium | reverse complement strand
CGGCGGGCCGCCGAGGAAGATCGTGCCCTGTTCGCGCACGATCACCGTCTCGTCGCTCATCGCCGGCACGTAGGCGCCGCCAGCCGTGCAGGAGCCCATCACCGCGGCGAGCTGCGGGATCCCCTGCGCCGACATGTTGGCCTGGTTGAAGAAGATGCGGCCGAAGTGCTCGCGGTCGGGAAAGACCTCGTCCTGCATCGGCAGGAAGGCGCCGCCGGAGTCGACCAGGTAGATGCAGGGCAGCCGGTTCGCCAGCGCCACCTCCTGCGCGCGCAGGTGCTTCTTCACCGTCAGCGGGTAATAGGTGCCGCCTTTGACGGTCGCGTCGTTGGCGACCACGACCACCTCGCGGCCGTGTACGCGGGCGATCCCGGCGACCACCCCGGCGCCCGGCGCGGCCCCGTCGTAGAGCTCCTCGGCGGCCAGCGGAGCCAGCTCGAGGAAGGGGCTGCCGGGATCGGCGAGCCGGTCGACGCGCTCGCGCGGCAGCAGCTTGCCGCGGGCGACGTGGCGCTCGCGCGCCTTCTCGCCGCCGCCGGCGGCGGCGCGCGCGAGGCGGGCGTCGAGGTCGGCGACCAGCCCGCGGTGGGCCGCCTCGTTGCGCTCGAACTCGGGGCTGGCGGGATCGGCGTGGGTGCGCAGGACGGTCACGCGGCTTCCTCCTCCTCGATGGTGGGATCGCCGCCTGCGGCGGCCGGTTTGGCGTCCGCGTCGGCGAGCGCGACCAGCAGCTGGCCGCGCGCGACCCGCTCTCCTGCCTCGACCAAGACCTCGGCGACCGTGCCGGCGGCCGCGCTCTGCACCGCCATCTCCATCTTCATCGACTCGACCACGACCAGCACCTGCCCCTCCTCCACCGCGTCGCCGGGGGCGCAGCGGACGTCGATCACGGTTCCCGGCATCGGCGCCTCCAACGAGCCCGCCGCGGCCGCCGCGACCCGCGGCTCGTCGGCGTCGCGCAGCGCGAACCGCTGGGGCTCCGCGGCGCCGTCGAGCAACCAGACCGCGTCGCCGTCGCGGAAGCGGCGTGTCGAGTTATGCCCCCTATGCGGTGCAAAAGTCGACATATCGACCTCGACGTCGAGGGTCTCGCCGTCGGCTGCGAGCTCGGCGCGGATCGTGCCGGGGCCGGTGGCGCGCCAGGCGTCGAGGGCGTCCCAGGGATCGTCGGAGGCGGGCGTGCCGAGCAGCTCGATCGCGGCGACGGCGGCGCTGGCGGGGTCCGGCGGCGGTGGCGCCACCTCCTCGCCGAGCCGCTCGATCAGCCCCGTGTCCATCTCCCCCGTGCGCACCTCCGGCCGCGCCAGCAGCGCCCGCGTGTAGGCGACGTTGGTGCCGGGGCCGAGCAGGACGAGCTCGGCGAGGCCGCGATCGAGCCGCCGCAGGGCGCTGGCGCGGTTGGGGCCGTGGGCGACGACCTTCGCCAGCATCGGGTCGTAGTCGGCGCCGACCTCGGTCCCCTCCTCCACCCCGCTGTCGACGCGGATCTCCCCCTCCGGGCCGCCGGGCCCGCCGAACGCGCCGGCGGGCTCGCGGTAGACGGCGATCCTCCCGGTCGAGGGCAGGAAGCCGCGCGCCGGCTCCTCGGCGTAGACGCGCGCCTCGACCGCGTGGCCGCGCAGCTCGACGTCCTGCTGGCGCAGCGGCAGCTCCTCGCCGGCGGCGACCCGCAGCTGCAGCTCGACCAGGTCGAGGCCGGTCACGGCCTCGGTCACCGGGTGCTCGACCTGCAGGCGGGTGTTCATCTCGAGGAAGTAGAAGCGGGAAGGGTCGTCGCGCTCGGCGATCAGCTCGACCGTGCCGGCATTGACGTAGCCGCTGCCGGCAACCAGCGAGAGCGCAGCGGCGCCGAGCCGCTCGCGCAGCTCCGCGCCGACGACCGGCGAGGGCGCCTCCTCGACCACCTTCTGGTGGCGCCGCTGCAGGCTGCACTCGCGCTCGCCGAGGTGGACCCGGTTGCCGTGGGAGTCGGCGATCACCTGCACCTCGATGTGACGGGAGCGCTCGACGTAGCGCTCGACCAGCAGCCGGTCGTCGCCGAAGGCGCCCTGCGCCTCACGCCGCGCCGCGCCGATCGCCTCCGCCAGCTCCGCGCGGGCGCGCACGATCCGCATCCCCTTGCCGCCACCGCCCGCCGCCGCCTTCAGCATCACCGGCAGCTCGTTCTCCTCCACCCACGCGGTGATCTCCGCGTCGGTGAGGCGCTCGCCGTGCAGCCCCGGGAGGATCGGGACGCCGGCCACCGCGGCCGCCTGCTTGGCGGCCACCTTGTCGCCGAGCAGCGCGATCGCCTCCGGGCCCGGGCCGACGAAGGCGATCCCCGCCTCCGCGCAGGCGCTGGCGAAGGCGGCGCGCTCGGAGAGGAAGCCGTAGCCCGGGTGGATCGCCTCGGCGCCGCTTTCGCGCGCCGCCGCCAGGATCCGCTCGGCGTTGAGGTAGGACTCGGCCGGCGCGGTCGGGCCGATGTGGACGGCGCGGTCGGCGGCACGCACGTGCGGCGCGCCGGCGTCGGCGTCGCTGTAGACGGCGACCGACTCGACCCCGAGCCGGCGCAGGGTGCGGATGATGCGGACGGCGATCTCGCCGCGGTTGGCGATCAGCACGCTGGCGAACATCGGCTCAGCGCTGCCAGTCGACGGGGCCGGCGACGAGCGTGTGGGAGCCGAGCGGCCGGCCCAGCACCCGCTGGGCCTCGGCGGCGGCGCCGAGCAGCGCGCCCAGGTCGACCCCGGTCGCGACTCCCATCTCCTCGAACATCGAGACCAAGTCCTCGCTGGCGACGTTGCCGGTCGCCCCGGGCGGGACCGGGCAGCCGCCGAGCTCGCCGAAGCTCGACTCGAAGGAGGTGCAGCCGGCCCCCAGCGCCGCAAGCGCGTTGGCGAGGCCCTGGCCGCGGGTGTTGTGGAAATGGGCGGTCAGCTCGGCGCCGGGCAGCTCCGATGGCGCTCGTTCGAAGAAGGCCCGGACCTGAGCCGGATTGGCCATCCCGGTCGTGTCGCCGAAACCGATCTCGGCGGCGCCGGCGGCGCGCAGCCGGGCGCCGATCTCGAAGACCCGCTCGGGCGGGACCGCGCCCTCGTAGGGGCAGCCGAAGCTGGTGCTGATCACGCCCTCGCAGCGCAGCCCGGCCTCGACCGCACGGTCGAGCACCCGCTCGAGGCCGCTCAGCGACTCCTCGATCGAGCGGTTGACGTTCTTGCGGTTGTGCGTCTCCGAGGCGGAGAGGAAGACGTTGACCTCGTCGACCCGGTCGCGCAGCTCCAGCGCCGCGTCGAGCCCGCGCTCGTTCGGGACCAGGACCGAGACCGCGACCTCGTCCGGGATCTCGGCCCGTTCGAGCACCTCGCGGCCGTCGGCAAGCTGCGGGATCACGTCGGCGCGGACGAAGCTGGTCACCTCGAGCCGGCGCAGCCCGGTGCGGGCGAGCATCTCGACCAGGCGCACCTTGTCGGCGGTGGCGATCGTCTCCGGCTCGTTCTGGAAGCCGTCGCGCGGCCCGACCTCGCGGATCTTCACTGCGGCGGGCCAACTCATAGCGCTCTTATACCGAATCATCCTTCGAATTTCGAGCGATCATTCGGATTTCTGGAAGCCCGCAAGCGATCGCCCCGGCGACACCGGAAGGGACGCAGGCTCGGCGGCGGCTACTTCGCGTCGAGCCAGTCGGCGCCGACGCCGACGTCGACCTCGAGCGGCGGGTCGAGCGGGTAGGCCGCGCACATCTCGCGCTCGACCAGCTGCGCCGCCGCCTCCATCTCCTCCGGCGGGCCCTCGAAGAGCAGCTCGTCGTGGATCTGCAGGACCAGGCGGGTGCGCCCCCCGCTCTCCCCCAGCGCCCGCCGGCAGCGCACCATCGCCACCTTGATGATGTCCGCCGCGGTTCCCTGGATCACCGTGTTGACCGCCAGCCGCTCGCCCAGCCGGCGCGTGTTCGGGTTGCCCGAGCGCAGCTCCGGGATCGATCGCCGCCGTCCCATCAGCGTGGTCACGAAGCCCTCCTCCTGGGCCTGCTCGACGATCCGCTCGCGGAAGGCGCGCACGGCCGGGAAGCGCTCCAGGTAACGGGCTACGAATTCCTCGCCCTCCTTGCGCGGGATGTTCAGCCGGTCGGCCAGTCCGAACCCGGTGAGGCCGTAGACGATCCCGAAGTTGACCATCTTCGCCTTCGAGCGCTGGCCGACGTCGACCTCCTCGCGGGAGATCTCGAAGACCTCGGCGGCGGTCGCGGCGTGCACGTCTTCGCCTTTGCGGAAGACGTCCTTCAGCACGCCCTCGTCGGCGACGTGGGCGAGCACCCGCAGCTCGACCTGGCTGTAGTCGGCGGAGAGCAGGCGGTCGCCCTCGTCGGCGACGAAGCAGGCCCGCACCGGGCGGCCGATCTCGGTCCGGATCGGGATGTTCTGCAGGTTCGGGTTGGTGCTGGAGAGGCGGCCGGTGGTGGTCGCCGCCTGATTGAAGGTCGTGTGCACGCGGCCGGTCCCGGGGTCGATCAGCTCGGGCAGCGAGTCGAGGTAGGTGTTCTTCAGCTTGGTCAGCTCGCGCCAGGACTCGATCTTCTCGACGATCGGGTGCTCATCGCGGATCTGGGCGAGCACCCGGGCGTCGGTCGAGAACCCCGTTTTGCCGCGCCGCTTGCGGGTCAGCTCCAGCTTCTCGAAGAGGATGCGGCCGATCTGCTGAGGCGAGCCGATCGTGAACTCCTCCTCGGCCAGCTCGAAGATCTCCCTTTCGAGCGTGTCGATGCGCTCGCCGAAGCCGGCGCCGACCTCGGCGAGGCGCTCGGCGTCGAGCTTCAGCCCCTCGCGTTCCATCGCCGCCAGCACCTCGATCAGCGGCAGCTCGACCTCGCGCAGCAGGCTTTCGAGGCCGAGCGACTCGAGGCGCGGGCGCTGCACCTCGGCGAGCGCGGCGACCAGGCGCGCTTCCTCGGCCGGGTCGAGCCCCGCCTCGACCTCCTCGCCCAGGGCCAGCTGGCCGTCGTCCTCGCCGGCCGGCTCGGCGGCGGCGCCCTCGGCCAGCCCGATCCCGGCGTCGGCGGCGAGCTCGACCAGGTCGTAGGTGCGGCGCTGCGGCTCGAGCAGGTAGGCGGCCAGCATCGTGTCGTGGTCGAGGCTCAGCGCGACCCCCTCGCGGGCCGCGGCGGCGAGCAGCCCGTGGCGGCCGCCGCCGAGCG
>CAYXFL010000077.1:0-7355 GCA_964464285.1 uncultured Conexibacteraceae bacterium | reverse complement strand
CGACTTCAGGTCGTGGCCGACTACCAGCCTGGCGCCGAGCGCGACCGCCAGCTCGTCGTGGGTGGCGGAGCCGGTGACCGTGCGCTCGGCGTCGGCGGCGGCCCAAGCGTGGTCGGCGAGCGCCAGCGCGACCGGCCCGTCGGGGATGTCCTCGAGCCCGCCCTCCTCGACCTCGATCGCGAGCTCGGTCTCGACCCGGCGACCGGGCACCGCGTCGCCCTCGGGCAGCGCTTCTTCCAGCCGCTCCATCACCGCGCGCAGCTCGAACTCGCGCATGAAGTCGCGCAGGGCGCCGCGGTCGGGCTCGCTCTCCATCGCCGCCGCCAGGTCAACCCCGGTCTCGATGTCGTACTGGAGCGTCGCCAGCTGCTGGGACATGCGCGCGTCGTCGGCGTGCTCGGTCAGGTTCTGCTTGCGTTTGGCGCCGGAGATCTCGTCGACGCTTTCCAGCACGCCCTCCAGGGAGCCGAATTTCTGCAGCAGCTGGGTCGCCGTTTTCTCGCCGATCCCGGGGACGCCTGGGATGTTGTCCGAGGTGTCGCCGCGCAGGCCCATCATGTCGGTGATCAGCTCCGGCGGCACCCCGTAGCGCTCTTCGACCGCGGCGACGTCGTAGATCTTCGTCTCGGTGATCCCGCGCGAGGTGCTCATCACCCGCACCCCCTCGGCGACCAGCTGGTAGGCGTCGCGGTCGCCGGTCACGACCATCACCTCGATCCCCTCTTCGCGCGCCTGCCTGACGATCGAGGCGATCACGTCGTCGGCCTCGTAGCCCTCGACCCGCACGTTGGTGTAGCCGAAGGCCTCGACCAGCGGCATCAGGTGCGGCCACTGCTCCCGCAGGAGGTCCGGGCGCGATTTCCGGTTCGCCTTGTAGAGGTCGTAGGTCTCCGCCCGTCCAGAGGTGCCGGCATCCCAGGCGACGACGACCCCCTGTGGGTGGTGCTCGTCGATGATCTTGACCAGCATCGAGGCGAGCCCGTAGATCGCGTTGGTCGGCCGTCCGTCCGAGGTCCCGATCGACTCGGGGAGGGCGAAGAAGGCCCGGTAGGCGAGCGAGTTGCCGTCGATCAGGAAGAGCTGGGGCGGGTCGGCAGGCATCCGCGACCACTCTATGAGGCGGGGGCTACAGACCGCGCCCCAGGACTTCGCCCAGCTCGACGACGATCCGGTCTGGGTAGTCGTCGAGCTGGGCTCCGGTGTAGCGGCGCACGGTGTAGCCCATGCGCCTGAGGTCCATCTCGCGCTGGTGGTCTTCGCTGAAGGCCACCGAGCCTCTTGGGGTTTACCTCGGGTCGGGGGAACCGGTGCCGGGTGAGGAAGCGCAGGAAGTCGCTCTCCAGGTCAGAGCGGGTGCGGTCGGTGGGGAGATTGAGCTTGTGGCCGCGGAATGCGGTAGCGCCGGGGCTCCGTCCCCGCTGACGTGCCGCGATCCCGGCCACCGCCAGATCGCGGCTGTCGACTTTTGCGCGCATAGGTCTGCATAAGTCGATAGGGGCTTCGAACTCTCCCCCGGAGCTAGGTGCGCGGGAGGGTCAGGTGGTGGGTGAGGCGAGTGGAGGTGCCGGTGGTGCCTTGGAAGCGGGTCACGATCTCGAGCTGGAGGGGGGCGCGCTGGCGGCGCTTGCGGGCGGAGTCGCTGAGCTGGCAGCCGAGGGTGAGGGTGCGGGCGCGGGCGACTTCGAGGCGGCGGACGCAGACGGAGGTGCGGCCTTTGGCGGTGGTGAGCATCACCCGCTGGAACAGGAGTCCGGGACCCGGGGTCGCCAGGGGAGTGCGCAGGGTGCGCTTGACCAGGTGGGGGCGCTTGAACGCGCGCAAGGGGGTCGCCTGGTCCGGGGTCCGGCCCACCGCCGCAGGCTGGGTCACGGGGTCCGCCGGCGGCCGGGGGCCGAGCCACGCCTCGGCTTCGGCGGGACGGGCGGCGATGAACGCGCGCGTCGCCCCGACCGCCGCGTCGATCTGGCTCAGACTCGCCTCCTCGCGGCTCGACTGGGCGATTTCGCGCTGCTGCCAGGGGCGCAGCATCGCCGCCGTGCGGGCGGCGATCGCGTCGAGGCCGAGGCCGCCGACCGCATCGGCCACGGCGCGCAGCGAGGCGCGGTAGAGCTCGGCGCAGGCCGGGTCCTCGAGGCAGCGGTTGAACAGCAGGCCGCCGCGACCGTCGAAGGCGACCGGCTCGCGCCAGCTTTCGTCGAGCCCCGAGGACAGCATCCGGAAGCGCCCAGCCGGGTCGCTGAGGAGGTAGTAGTTGTTGGGCCAGAACTCGCCCTCGCGCCCGCTGTAGCCGTCCCACTGGCCGATGTACTTCTCCCCCGCCCACATCCGCGTCATCTCGTCGAGGTCGGCGTGCGGGGCGACCCGCGCGGACCAGCCGGCGGCCGGCCCACCGCTGGCGGCGGCGATCAGCGCTTCGAGGTCGCCGACGTTGCCCTCGTCGCCCTCGTCGATCTCGAAATCGCCGGCACCGCCGGGCACCACGTCGGCGCCCTCCTCGCCCTCGTAGAGATGCTGGGTCGCTTTGTCGAAGGAGCCGAAGATCCGCGCCAGGGAGACGTTGTCCAAGGTCTCCACGTTCGCGTAGACGCCGAAGTCCACCCCGTTCACGGTCAGGTACGCGTAGCCGCTGCGCGAGGCCGGCACCCCGGCGGCGCCGAAAGCCCGGTAGGCGAGCGCCTCGTGGATCATCGAGCGGTCCTCGACCATGTTGTTCAGGGTCATCTTGCGCAGCCCGATGAACGGCGCCGCTTTGGCGAATTTCAGTTTGAAGGCGGCCTTGCCGTCGATCGTGCGAAACGAGCCACTCCCCTTCAGCCGCACTTCGACGCCGAGCGGCGCGCTGAACGTCCCGATCCCCCCGGGCGTCCCGTCGGTCGGCGCGTAGGAGAAGCTGCCGGAGACGTATTTCTCCGGTGCGTTGCGCAGCGACGTGAACGCAGCCGGGTCGAGCGTCAGCTCGATCGCCGACATTCCTTCGGGGTCGTAGAGGACCTCCGCCTGGTCGGCAGCCGCCGGCACCGCCAGGGCGAGCGCGGCGGTCACCGTCGCGAGCAGCGCGGCTAGCCTCACGAGCCGCCCTTCGGCGGCAGCGAGGTCGCGAAGTCCGCCCCCGCGTCCACCCAGGCGGCGAACTCGTCGTCCGCCGCGATCCCCGCCGGCCCCACGAAGATCATGCTCTTCAGCGGCCGGCCCGTGAAGTCCATCGGCCGGGTGTGAGGCTCAGCTAGAGCGCGCTCGACATCCTCCGGCCCCAGGCGCACCATCAAATCCTCTCCGATCACCCCCACCGCCATGTTCCCGGTGAGCATAAAGGCGATGCCGCCGAACATCTCCCGCTCGCTGAGCTCCGCCCGGCCGCTGAGCGCGTCGCGGATGCGATCGGCTAGCACTTCGTCGTAGGGCACCCGTTCAGGGTAGGCGGTGGAGCAGCGCGAGTGGGCGGCCGAGTCGGAACGATTCACGTGCTTGCTCCACTGGGCAGGGACGAGCGAGGTACGGAAATCGGAGCCCGCGAGGTGGACGTCCGAGCGGCCGGGGAGATCAACGGTCAGATCGCCGCCCCAGCGGTTCGCGGGTTCGGCGTAACGGCTATAGGTAGCCGACGGTGAAGACCGCGCTCGCGGTCGGACCCCGGTCGGGCTCGGCCGCCGACGCCCGCGCGGGGACGGCCACGCACACCATCACCAGCAGCATCGCCCCCACCCCACTCAGCAATCTCCCCCGCACTCGGCGATCCTAGCGGCAACGGCCCGTCTCGCCCTTGCATACAAGCCCGCCGGACCGAATCTGATTCGATAGCTCGCGCGAATGGCAGTCAGCGCCCAATACAGCGTCACGATCCGGGTCGAGCTCGACGCGCGGCAGGAGCCGCTCGGCAAGCTGACCGCGGCGATCGCCGCGGCCGGCGGGCAGTTGCAGAGCGTCGACCTGGTGCCGGGCGCCGGGCCGGAGGGCAAGCGGGTGCGCGAGTTCACGATCGACGCCACCGACCGCGACCACTGGGAGCGGATCCTGCGCGCGATCGGCTCGACCCGCGGCGCCCGCGTGCTCGACTACGTCGACCGCACGATGCAGATGCACCGGGGCGGCAAGATCGAGCAGCACAACAAGTTCCCGCTTAAAACGCGCGACGACCTCTCGATGGCCTACACGCCCGGCGTCGCCCGCGTCTGCATGGACATCCACCACGACCGCAGCAAGGCCTTCGAGTACACGATCAAGAAGAACACCGTCGCCGTCGTCTCCGACGGCAGCGCCGTGCTCGGGCTCGGCAACATCGGCCCGGAGGCGGCGATGCCGGTGATGGAGGGCAAGGCGGTCCTGTTCAAAGAGTTCGCCGACGTCGACGCCTTCCCGATCTGCCTCGACACCCAGGACTCCGAGGAGATCATCAAGGCGGTCGAACTGATGGCCCCCACCTTCGGCGGCATCAACCTCGAGGACATCTCGGCGCCGCGCTGCTTCGAGATCGAGGACCGGCTGAAGGAAACGCTCGACATCCCGGTCTTCCACGACGACCAGCACGGCACCGCGGTGGTGACGATGGCGGCCCTGTTCAACGCGCTGAAGATCGTCGACAAGCCGATCGAGGACCTGCGGGTGCTGATGGTTGGCCTCGGCGCGGCGGGGGTAGCGGTGACGAAGATGATGCTTGCCTCCGGGGTCACCCACATCATCGGCTGCGACCGCCAGGGCGCGCTCTCGACCGCCCGCGCCGACTACGCCTCAGGCGAGATGAACGGGATGAAGCGCTGGTACGCGGAGATCTCCAACCCGGACCGGATCGAAGGCCAGCCGGCCGACGCGATCGAGGGCATGGATCTCTTCATCGGCCTCTCCGGCCCCGGGACCATCGAGGGCGACGACCTGGCCCGGATGAACGACGACGCGATCGTCTTCGCGATGGCCAACCCGACCCCCGAGGTGATGCCCGAGGACGCGGCGCCCCACGTGCGGATCATGGCCACCGGCCGCTCCGACTACCCGAACCAGATCAACAACGTGCTCGCCTTCCCCGGGATCTTCCGCGGCGCGCTCGACGCCGGCGCCCCCAGCATCACCGAGGAGATGAAGCTGGCGGCCGCCAAGGGGATCGCCGAAACGGTCTCCGACGACGATCTCTCCGAGGACTACATCATCCCCAGCGTGTTCAACCGCGACGTGGCGCCGAAGGTGGCGGCCGCGGTCGTCGAGGAGGCCAAGCGAGAGGGAATCGCCCGCCTCAACGAGGAGACCGGGACCTTCTCCACCGTGGAGTCCCCCTAACCGCATGAGGGTCCTCGTCACCGGAGCCAGCGGCCTGATCGGCTCGGCCCTGTGTGACGAGCTGCTGGCCCGCGGCGACGAGGTGGTGGCGCTGAGCCGCGACCCCGAGCGGACACGGAACGGCCGCCCCGGGATCGCCTGGCACCGCTGGCAGCCGACCCTGGAACGCCCCCCGGCCGAGGCGTTCGAGGGCGTCGAGGGCGTCGTCCACCTGCTCGGCGAGCCGATCGACCAGCGCTGGACCGCGGCGGCGAAGGAACGGATCATGGAGACGCGGCGCACCGGCACCCACAACCTGGTCGGGACGATCGTCGGGCTCGAGCACCGGCCCGCCGTCCTGGTCAGCCAGTCGGCGGTCGGCTACTACGGCGATCGCGGCGACGCGCCGGTCGACGAGTCCAGACCGCCCGGCGGCCCGAGCTTCGACTCCGAGGTGGTGCAGGCCTGGGAGCGGGCGGCGCAGGAGGTCTCCGCCAGCGGCGTGCGCCTGGTGATCACCCGCACCGGCCAGGTGCTCGACCCGAACGGCGGCATGCTCTCCGAGCTGCTCACCCCGTTCAAGCTCGGGGTCGGCGGGCCGCTCGCCGGCGGCGCCCAGTACCTCTCCTGGATCCACATCGCCGACGAGGTCGGGATCCTGCTCTGGGCCCTCGACAACCCCGCGGTCAGCGGCGTGATCAACGCGACCGCCCCCGAGCCGGCGACCAACAAGGAGTTCTCGAAGGCGCTCGGCCGGGCGCTCGGCCGGCCCGCGATCGTCCCCGTGCCCGGCCTCGTCCTCGACCTCAAATTCGGCCCCGAGTTCGGCAAGGTGCTGCGCGGCGGCCAGCGGGTGCTGCCGAAACGGGCGCTGGAGCTCGGCTACGAGTTCAGGCACCCGCGCCTCGACGAGGCGCTGCGCGACCTGCTCTAGCGGCCGAGCTCCGCGCGTACGTCGGCGCGCAGGGAGCTCGGGTCCGCCTCGCGCAGGATCGCGGTCAGCTCCGCCGTCGCCGCGGCGCGCGAGTCGGCCCGCATCCAGCCGATCCCGGCCGCTTCGAGGATCGGCTCGGTGAAGCGGTTGACCGCCGGGTCGCGCGCCTCCAGGAAGGCGATCGAGGCCGAGTCCCGGGTGGCACGCCGGGCGTTCCTGCCGACCAGGGCAAGGTCGATCCGCCGCGGCTTGCCCCCCACCCCCTGGCTGAGGCCGGGCCCGCGGGGATCGGGCAGACAGACGAAGCGGACCTCGTACGGATCGCCGTCGCCGGGGTCGATCTCGACGACCCGGCCCTGCTCCCCATCGCAGAGCGGCGCTTCCACGTAGGCGTTGACGGCGCCGCCCCCGGCGACGCCTTCCTCCTCCCCACACCCCGCGACCCCCACCGCGACCAGCACCAGCGCGCACAGCGCCACTCCCGCTCTAGCCAAAGAAGACCTCGGCCTCGGCATAGAGCGACTCCGGCACGGTCTTCAGCTCGGCGGTCGCCTCGGTCAGCTCGACCAGCTTGATCTCGGTCCCGCGCAGCGCCGCCATCGTGCCCCAGCGCCCGGCCTCGACGGCGTCGATCGCGTGCAGGCCGAAGCGGGTGGCGAGGACGCGGTCGAAGGCGGTCGGCGTGCCGCCGCGCTGGATGTGCCCGAGCACGGTCGCGCGCGTCTCTTTGCCGGTGATTCGCTCGATCTCGCCCTCCAGCCAGTGACCGATCCCGCCGAGCCGGACGTGCCCGAAGGCGTCGAGCTGCTGGTCGTCCCGGGCGGGCACGCCGCCGACCGGTTCGGCCCCCTCGGCGACGACCACGATCGGGGCGAAGTGGCTGGCGAAGCGGCGGCCGACCAGGTCGCAGACCTCGTTGACGTCGAACTGGCGCTCCGGGATCAGGATCACGTTGGCGCCGCCGGCGAGCCCCGAGTGCAGGGCGATCCAGCCCGCGTGGCGCCCCATCACCTCGACGATCAGCACCCGGTGGTGGCTGTCGGCGGTCGTGTGCAGGCGGTCGATCGCCTCGGTCGCGATGTTGATCGCGGTGTCGAAGCCGAAGGTGTAGTCGGTCGCGCCGAGGTCGTTGTCGATCGTCTTCGGCACCCCGATCACGGGCAGGCCCTTGGCGTTC
>CAYXFL010000076.1:0-12679 GCA_964464285.1 uncultured Conexibacteraceae bacterium | reverse complement strand
CACAGGGCGAGAAAGGTCAAGCGGAGCGCTTGGTCCCTCGTGAAGCTCCCTCTCCTTGCGTCCAGCCGGGCCAGGAGCCACACCTACCCGCCGAAGTGGGTGTGGGTCCTGGCCCGGCCTCGGACGGCCTTCGCTTCCGGCGCGGCATTTCGTCATGCCCACCAGCGCGAGCGAGCTAGGCGCGCGGCCAAGGCGGGGGCGAAGCTCGAGCGCTCGCGGTTAGGGAGGGGAGGCGATCCCCTCTCCCGGGAATGTGCCGAAGGCCCCAAATGCCGATCTGATCAGAAGCCCGCCATAGGCGGGCTCCAATCTTCTGTCGCAGTCCCGCAAGGGACGCGAACCAATTCACGGGGAGGGGATCGCCTCCCCTCCCCACACGAAACCTCA
This sequence comes from uncultured Conexibacteraceae bacterium, assembly GCA_964464285.1. GTDB lineage: Bacteria > Actinomycetota > Thermoleophilia > Solirubrobacterales > 70-9 > VAYN01. Next base: position 12,292 of record CAYXFL010000076.1, on the reverse strand, counting down.
GAACTCGGTCTCGATCCAGGGCATCATCGCGCGGAGCTCGCCACCGATCTCCTCGATCTCCTTGCCCTTCGCCTCCGTCCGCATGCGGTCGAAGTTCTCGTTGCCGGCCTTGTTCTCGGCGATGAACTCCTTGGCGAAGTCGCCGGACTGGATCTCGGAGAGGATCTGCTTCATCGCGGCGCGGGACTCCTCGCCGATCACCCGTTTGCCGCGGGTCATGTCGCCGTACTCGGCGGTGTTGGAGATCGAGTAGCGCATCCCCTGGATCCCCTTCTCGTACATCAGGTCGGCGATCAGCTTGAGCTCGTGCAGGCACTCGAAGTAGGCCAGGCGCGGGTCGTAGCCGGCCTCGACCAGGGTCTCGAAGCCGGCCTGGACCAGCTCCGAGGCGCCGCCGCAGAGCACCGCCTGCTCGCCGAAGAGGTCGGTCTCGCACTCGTCCTTGAAGGTGGTCTCGATGATCGCGGCGCGACCGCCGCCGATCCCGGCCGCGTAGGCGAGCACGAGGTCGTGGGCGTTGCCGCTGGCGTCCTGGTGGACGGCCATCAGGCAGGGCACGCCGGCGCCTTCCTCGTACTGGCGGCGGACCAGGTGGCCCGGGCCCTTGGGGGCGACCATGCCGACGTCGACGCCGGGCGGCGGCGCGATCTCGCCGAAGTGGATCGCGAAGCCGTGGGCGAAGAGCAGCAGGTTGCCGGGAGCGATGCCGTCGGCGATCTCGTTGGTCCAGATATCGCCCTGGCGCTCGTCCGGCAGCAGGATCATCACCAGGTCGCCGCGGCTGGCGGCTTCGGCGACGTCGAGCACCTCGAGGCCGTGCTCTTCGGCTTTCGCGCGGCTGGCCGAATCGGGCCGCAGGCCGACGACAACGTCGACTCCGGAGTCCTTGAGGTTGAGGGCGTGCGCGTGCCCCTGGGAGCCGTAGCCGAGGATCGCGACGGTCTTGCCGTCGAGCTTGCCGAGGTCGGCGTCCTTGTCGTAGAAGATGTCGTCGGTTTTCATGGCCGAGCAGGCTATCGGAGCGCCGCGCCGCTCATCGCAGAGCCCGGCGCAGCAGCTTGCCCGAGGGCGTGCGCGGCAGCTCCTCCGCCATCTCCACCCGCTTCGGGACTTTGAACGGCGCCAGCGACTCGGCGCAGTGGCGGCGCAGCTCCTCGGCGGTCGCCGCGGCGCCGCTTTCGAGCACGACGACGGCGGTCACCGCCTGCTGCCACTCGGCGTCCTCGCGCCCGACCACGGCGGCGTCGGCGACCCCCGGGTGGCGCAGCAGCACCTCCTCGACCTCGGCCGGGACGACGTTCTCGCCGCCGCTGACGATCAGGTCGTCGAGCCGGTCGCGGACGTAGAGGAAGCCTTCCTCGTCGATCTCGCCGAGGTCGCCGGTGTGCAGCCAGCCGTCGGCGTCGGCGCGGCCGGGGGCGACGGTCGGGCCCTGGATCAGGATCTCGCCGTCGGGGGCGATCCGCAGGTGGGTGGTCAGCAGCGGCCGGCCGGCCGAGCCCACCTTGCGCCGCGAGTCGGCCGGGGCCAGCGTGGTCACCTGCGAGCAGGTCTCGGTGAGGCCGTAGGTCTGGACCACGGTGGCGCCGCGGGCGATCGCCTCCTCCAGCGCCTCCTGCGGGACCGGGCCGCCGCCGACCAGGATCGCCCGCGGCCCGGAGAGGTCGGCGCCCGCCTCGAGCAGCCGGGTCAGCATCGTCGTCACCAGCGAGACGATCGTGATCCCGTCCCGCTCCAGCGAGGCCGCGACGCGGTCGACGTCGAAGCCGTCGTGGACCACCGCGGCGGTGCCGTAGATGACGCTGCGCATCACGATCCCGAGCCCGGCGATGTGGCTGAGCGGCACGCAGCAGAGCCAGCGGTCGGCCGGGTCGACGCCGATGTTGAAGCCGGAGCCGACCGCGTTCCAGAGGAAGTTGCCGTAGGTGAGCCCGACCGGGCGCGGGGCGCCGGTGCTGCCGCTGGTCAGCACGCGGGCGCAGACGGCGTCCATGTCGTGCTCGCCGAGCAGCGGCAGGTCGGCCTCGGTCTGGGTCAGCAGGCCGGGGTCGTCGAGGTCGACGATCGGCTGCTCGGCGGTGACGATCGCCTCCCGCTCGGCCGCGGTCAGGCGCGGGCCCAGCGGCAGCAGCGCCGCCCCCACCTTCATCAGCGCGTGGGCCATCACCACCTGCTCGCGGCGCCCGTGCATGGTCAGCGCCGCGGTCGAGCCGCGGCGCACCCCGTGGGCGGCGAGCCGGCGAGCGACCCAGGTCGCTTCCGCCTCCAGCTGCGCGTAGGTCATCTCGTCGCCGTCGGCGATCAGGGCCGTGCGATCGGGGCAACTCTGGGATCTCTGGGCGAGCCAGTCGTCGAGCTTCATCAGCCGGATATCGTCCCCATCATGCCCAAACGCCACAAGGACGCAGCGCCCGAGGAGACCCTCTACGCCCCGATCGCCTGGAACGCGGCCGGCGAGTTCGAGGACATCCGCTACGAGACCGCCGAGGGGATCGCGAAGATCACGATCGACCGGCCCGAGGTCCTCAACGCCTTCCGGCCGCAGACGCTGATCGAGGTCTCGGAGGCGATGGAGCGGGCGCGCGAGGACAGCGAGGTCGGCGTGATCGTCTTCACCGGCGCCGGTGGGCGCGCCTTCTGCTCGGGCGGCGACCAGACCGTGCGCGGGGAGACCGGCTACATCGAGGAGGGCGCCGCGGTCGGCCGCTTCCACGTCACCGACCTGCAGGTGCAGATGCGGCGGCTGCCGAAGCCGATCGTGGCAATGGTCGCCGGCTACGCGATCGGCGGCGGCCACATCCTCCACCTCTGCTGCGACCTCACCGTCGCCGCCGACAACGCGGTCTTCGGCCAGACCGGGCCGCGGGTCGGATCCTGGGACGGCGGCTACGGCGCCTCGCTGCTGCGCGACCTGGTCGGGACCAAGAAGGCGAAGGAGTTCTGGCTGCTCTGCCGCCAGTACGACGCCGCCGAGGCGCTCGAGATGGGCCTCGTCAACACGGTCGTGCCGCTCGACCGGCTGGAGGCGGAGACGGTCGCCTGGTGCCGCGACATGCTCGACCTCTCCCCTTTCTCCCTGCGCCTGGTCAAGGCCAGCTTCAACGCCCACGAGGACGGCTACGCCGGGATCCAGCAGCTCGCCCACGACGCCAACCTGCTCTTCTACGGCAACGAGGAGGCGGCGGAGGGGCGCGAAGCGTTCAAGCAGAAGCGCAAGCCGGAATTCGACCGGTTCCCGCGCCGGGCATGAGCGCGGCGCGGCGGGGGGACGCACGATGAGGATCTGGTTGATGGCGGCGCGGCCGCGGACGTTGCCAGCGGCGGTTGCCCCGGTATTCGTCGGGACCGCGGCGGCGGTCCAGTGGGCGGGCGAGCTGCCGCGGCTGGGCGCCTTCCTCGCCGCCCTGGTCGGCTCGATCTTCATCCAGATCGGGACCAACCTCGCCAACGACTACTCGGACGCGCGGCGCGGCGCCGACACCGCCGACCGGCTCGGGCCGGTGCGGGTCACCTCGACCGGGCTGGTGACGCCGCAGCGGGTGCTGCGCGCGACCTGGGTCGCGTTCGCCGTCGCCGTCGCCTGCGGGATCTACCTGGCGGCGGTCGCCGGGCCGGTGATCCTGGTGATCGGCGTCTTCTCGATCGCCGCCGGCGTCCTCTACACCGGCGGCCCGCGGCCCTACGGCTACGCCGGGCTCGGTGAGGTCTTCGTCTTCCTCTTCTTCGGCCTGGTCGCGGTCAACGGCTCCTACTACGTGCAGCTGGAGGAACTGGCGGCGCTGCCGCTCGGGCTCTCGATCGCGCTCGGCTTCCTCGCCACCGCGATCCTCGTCGTCAACAACGTGCGCGACGCCGAGACCGACCGCCGGGCCGGCAAGATGACCCTGGCGGTGCGGATGGGCCGCGCCAACGCGGTCCAGCTCTACGAGGTGCTCGTGCTCGGCGCCTTCGTCACCCTGCCGATCGCGACCTGGGCCGGCGAGACCGAGTGGTGGCCGCTGCTCGGCCTGCTGGCGCTGCCGCTGGCCCTGAAGCCGATCAAGGTGGTGCGCTCGCACACCGACGGGCCGGCGCTGAACGGAGCGCTGGCGGCGACCGGCGCGCTGCTCGGGGTGTTCAGCCTGCTGGTCACCGTCGGCCTGCTGATCGCGGCGTGAGAAGGTGGACCGCGTGCGGCTGACGTCGGTCGAGGTCATCCCCTACGCGCTCCCGTTCAAACGGCCCTACGTGACCGCGCGGGGCACCCTGACCCGGCGCGAGATGGTGCTGCTGCGGCTGCGCACCGACGAGGGGCTGGAAGGGCTCGGCGAAGCGGTGCCGCTGTCGCTGCGCGACGGCGGGGTGACGCTCGCCCAGGTGGTCAACGAGCTCGAGGAAACCGACCGCAGCGAGGCCCTCCACCACCTGATCGAAAGCGGCCACCTCGACTACTCGGCGCCGGAGACGCTGGACCCGCGGCTGGTCCTCTCGCCGCCCGCGCAGTGCGCGGTGCTGACCGCGCTCGACGACCTGATGGCGAAGATCGGCGAGCACGACAGCCCCGCCTACTCGGTCGCCTGCAACGCGACCCTGGTCGCGGGCGAGCCGGCGGCGGTCGCCGCCGACGCCGAAGACTGGGCCGGCGAGGGCTTCACCACCTTCAAGATGAAGCTGGGGACCGAGGAAGACCTCGACCAGGTGCGGGCGGTACGAGCGGTGCTCGGCCCCGAGGCGAAGATCCGCGTCGACGCCAACGCGTCCTGGTCGCTGCAGACCGCGACCCGGATGATGCTCGACCTCGAGCAGTTCGGGATCGAGCTGGCCGAGCAGCCGGTGGAGACGATCGAGGAAGCGGCCGACCTGGCGGTGGTGACCTCGATCCCGCTCTCCGGCGACGAGAGCATCGTCACCCGCGCCGATGCCGAACGGGCGGCCGAGGAGGACGCCTTCCAGGTCACCGGGATCAAGCTCTCGAAGGTCGGCGGCTACGTCTCCGGCCTCGAAATCGCCGAGGCGCTGCCCGCCTACGTCTCCAGCGCCCTCGACGGGCCGGTCGGGATCGCCGCCGGGGCCAGCCTCGCCCGCTCGCTCGACTACGACGCCGAACTGCGCGGCTGGCCGCTGCTCGCCCACGGGATCGCCACCCAGCGCCTCTTCGCCGCGACGATCGCCAAGGCCGAGCCGCAGCTGCGCGGCGGCCGCATGTACGTCCCCCACTGCACCGGGCTCGGGGTCGAGATCGACGAGGACGCGCTGCAAGCACACCGCCTCTAGGCGCCCCTATCGAGTTTGTCACCCAGGGGTTGACAAACTCGATAGCCCCAAGCCCTCCCGTGGACCCGACCAACGCCAACACCGCCCTCGCCTCGGCCTTCGTCGAGGAGCTCGAACGCGGCGGGCTGCGCCACGCGGTCGTCTCCCCCGGCTCGCGCTCGACGCCGCTGGCGGTGGCGCTGTGGCGGGCGCCGGGGATCGAGGTGACGGTGCTGGTCGACGAGCGCTCGGCCGGCTTCTTCGCGCTCGGCGCCGCGCAGGCGAGCGGCGCCCCGGTGGCGCTGCTCTGCACCTCCGGCAGCGCCGCCGCCAACTACCACCCGGCGGTCTGCGAGGCCGACGAGTCGGGGCTGGGGCTGCTGGTGCTGAGCGCCGACCGGCCGCCGGAGCTGCGCGGGATCGGGGCGGGGCAAACGATCGACCAGGTGAAGCTGTTCGGCTCCGCGGTGCGCTGGTTCTGCGAAGTCGGCACCCACGCGGCCGACGACACCGGGCTGCTGCACTACCGCGGCGTCGCCTGCCGGGCGCTGGCGGCGGCGCGCGGCGAGCCGCGTCCCGGCCCGGTCCACCTCAACCTCCCCTGGCGCGAGCCGCTGGCGCCGCTCGCGGTCGAGGGCGCGGTCAGCGCCACCGACCCGCTGGCGCTGCGCGGGCGCGAGGCGCGGCCGCTGACCGCCGTGACCCGGATCGACCTCGAGCCCTCGGCCTTCCTGCTCGACGAGATGGCCGCGCACATCGGCGACGCGATCGCCGGCGTGATCGTCGCCGGCCGCCAGCTCGACCCGGAGCTGCGCGAGCCGCTCGCCCACCTCGCCCGCGCCTCGGGCTTCCCGATCCTCGCCGAGCCGACCTCGCAGCTGCGCTGCGGCCCGCACGACCGCTCGCGCGTGATCACCACCTACGACCAGCTGCTGCGCGACGAGCGCTTCGCCCGCTCGGTCGTGCCGGACCTGGTGCTGCGCTTCGGCGAGCTGCCGACCTCGAAGCCGCTGCGCTCCTGGCTCGCCGCCTCCGGGGCCGACCAGATCGTCGTCGACCCCTACGGCGGCTGGAACGAGCCGAGCCGGCAGGCGGCGGCGATCCTGCGCGCCGACCCGACCGAGCTGGCGGCCGGCTGGGCGACCCGGGTCGAGAAGGAGGAGCGCGGCGAGCCGACCGCCTGGCTGGAGGCCGAGCGGGCGGCGCGGGCCGCGCTCGCGGCGGAGCTAGAGCCCGGCAGCGATGAGGAGCCCGGCGGGATCACCGAGCCGGCCCTGCACCTGGCGCTCGGCCGCGCCCACCGCGACGGCGAGCTCGTCTACACCGCGTCGAGCATGCCGATCCGCGACCAGGAGTCATTCCTCGAGGCAACCGACGCTGACGCCCTCTTCCTCGCCAACCGCGGCACCAACGGCATCGACGGCCTGATCTCCGCCGGGATCGGCGCCGCCCACGCCAGCGGCCGCCCGACCACGATCGTCACCGGCGACCTCGGCCTGCTCCACGACCTCGGCTCGCTCGCCGCCCTGCGCGAGGTCGAGGCCCCGGTGCGGATCGTCGTGATCGACAACGACGGCGGCGGCATCTTCCACTTCCTGCCCCAGCAGGAGGCGCTCCCCGGCGAGGAGTTCGAAGCGATCCTCGGCACCCCCCGCGGCGTCGACGCCGCCCGCGCCGCCGCCCTCTTCGACCTCCCCCACCGGCGCCTCGGCGCGCTCGCCGAGCTGCCCGAGGCGCTCGCCGCCGGCACCGGCCTGATCGAGGTCCGCACCGACCGCCACGCCAACGTCGCCGCCCACCGCCGCCTCACCGCGGCGGTGGGCCACGCGGTTTCCGGCCTGCGGAGCTGAACCAGCGCAGGCGAGGTCATCCGCCGGCGAGGCGTGCAAGCTCGCCGGCGGATCCCGCTCGGCGGCGGAGGGGCCAGGTCGAAACGAGGCCTCAGCGCTGCCGATCCGGGGACTCACCCGACGGTGCCGGTCGGCACCGAAGTCCTATGCGCCAGCGCCAGGCCCGTCGATCGGGCCGTCCTCGTCGCTGACCTCGATCGCCTCGACGTCGATCACAAAGGTGCCGAGCGCCCGGTCTGGACGGGCGGACGCGGCACCACAGGCCGGGCACGGCTCGTTCCTGCCGCCGATGTCGCGGACGTTCTGCCACATCGCGCCGAAGCTCTTGATGATCGAGCGCACGTCGTTCAGCGCAAGCATCCAGTCGAGGTCCGCAACCTTCCGAGGTGCGCCTTCGGCCACGCGTGCGCGTTCCTCGACCAGGAACTGGTCGATTGCTCCAACCGCCCCCCGCGCCTCCCAGAGCCGCGCGAGATTCCGTTTGAAGTTGGCGTTCGCCGCTTTCTCGCGGGCGGCCTCCCCGGCTTCCCGTTTGCGTTTCGTCTCCTCGGCTCGCAGCGCCTGTTCGGCGCGCTTCTGGGAGCGGCGGGAGCCGGTCCCCTCCCGGGTCATCTCCAAGACGAGCCTGTTGACGACCGGATCCTTGAGCGCCTCGACGATGACCATCGCCTGCTCCTCGGCGGTCGGCTGGGCGTTTCGCTCGGGCCGAGAAGAGGCTCGTTCGCGGATCTCCGCCTGGCGGCCGGGGTCGTCGACGCACTGCCAGCGAACGCTCTTGACCCGGTGGTTCAGCGCGTGCTCCCAGCCCTCCTCGTCGACCGGCTCGATCAGACCAGCCTGCCAGAGGCGGATCCGGGCCGGATCGACCGCCCCGGAGGGACGTTCGCTCAGGGCGAGCATCTCAGCGCGGGTTATGCCCGGTTTCCCACGAATCAAGTCGAGGAGAAGCTGACGGGTTGGAGTGGTGTAAGTGCTGGCCATGGTCGTCTCGGCGCGACGGCCGGCGCGCCTGCAGCACGCCGGCCGCCATCGTCGCTCTACTCGCCGAGCGCCTTCTGGCCGTTCGAGCCGAGGGCGGTGACCGGGAGCTTCGCGGTGGCCTGGGTGACGGCTGCCTGGATCGCCGCCTTCATTGGCCCTTCCAACGACTTGTCGCGCTCGAGAGCGAGGTCGAAGTCTCCTTCGAGCGCCTCGGTCACCTTGCGCAGTTTCTCCAGTCGTGGGCCGAGGTACTCGCGGAGGACCAACTCGGGATGTCTGGTGACGAAGACCCCGGACTCGATCGTGTTGCCGTTGCGGTAAACCTTGCCCCGAACCAGGAGCAGCTTGTCCGCTTCCAGCCGTTTCTGAATCCGGCCGCGATTGGTCATCACGGTGTGGTTCCAGACCAGTCCGAGACACTTGTCATACGCTTTACGTTCGACCGCATTCAGTTCCGCGTCGGCGGGAGTCGGCCCGGCGGTGAAGACAGCCGCCGCGAGCTCCTCTTTGGTCGAGCTGGTCGCCGGGTCGTAGCGGTCATCGCCTCCGTTGTCGATGCTGACGACGTGCTTCGTCTTCAGCTCCTCATAGGCCCGCTCGACGATCAGGTCGACGTCGATCTCGTCATCTTCGTTCAGCAGGCCGGATTCTGCGGCCGCTTGGTAGACCCGCTCCTGTACCGCCTGCTTGAACTCCGCGTCCACTGCCGTGAAGTTGGCGGCGATTTCTTCGGCGCTTTGGACCGAATTGAGAGTGCTCATGTGGGCACCATCTCCTTGCTCCGAGTGACCCAGGCCGATAGTGACGAGCGTCCAGAGGAGCGATTGTTGTGGTGAGCACTATACATACGGCCCCTGTAACAACTGAGCACGTCTCGCCAAAAGCCATCATGCGTTCCCAAATACCGGCGAAAGCAGGCGCTCAGCAGCTGAGCGGGCCGGCCTCGCGGCCGGGGCCGGGCTGCCAGGCGGGGCCGGAGAGGAGCGGGGCGCGGCGGCCGGGGCGGCCGGCGGCGCGGCGCAGGCAGGAGCCGTCGGCGGCGGCTTGGAAGAGGACGCTGCCGACGCCGAGGCCGGCGGGGGCGCGGGTGCGGAGGAAGGCGAGGCGCTGGCCGCTCGGGTCCCAGCTCGGCTGCGACTCCTGGGTACCGGGGGTGCGGGTGAGGCGGCGGGCGCGGGTGCCGTCCGCCATGGCGACGTAGAGGTCGCCGACCGGTTGGAGGCCGGCGGGGGTCGCGATCGTCTCGCCGTCGCGGTAGGCGACCATTGCCAGGCGGGTGCCGTCCGGGGAGTACGTCGGGTCCTCGGCGTTGCGGGCGAGCAGGCGGCTGCTGCGGTCGGCGAGGCCGAGGGCGACGATCTCGGGGCGCCACTCGGGGCCGCTGGCGCGCTCCAGCAGCAGGGTCCGGCCGTCGGGCGAGAAGGCGGCCGGCTCGCTGACCACGTTGCGCTGCCAGGGGGTCAGCCGCCGCGGGGCGCCGCCGGCGAGCGAGGCGATCCAGGCGCTGGCGCGGCGGTCGGTGCCGAAGGCGAGCGGGTCGCGCGGGTCGTAGCGATGCTTGAAGCGCAGGCGCTTGAAGGCGACCTGGGTGCCGTCGGGGCTGACCACCGGGTGCCAGGCGTCGGTCGTGCCCCGCAGCGGCCTCGCCCCGCCCCCCTCCGCGGGCACCGCGAAGAGGCGCGGGCGGGCGCCCTTGCGCACCCGGCCGCTCGGGTCGACGAAGTAGCCGCTGAAGACGAGGGCCGAGCCGTCGGGGAGCCAGACGGGCCCGTCGAACGGAACCGGGCGGACGCCGCTCAGCGGCAGCACCAGCCGCCCCGAGCCGTCCGGCGCCACGGTGACCAGGCTGGTCGCGGTCGCCTCGGGCTTCCACTCCACGTAGGCGAGGCGTGGACCGTCCGCGGCGACGGATGCCGCCGGCAGCACCACCGCGGCCGCGACGAGCAGGCAAGCGACCAGGGTGAGGAGCGCGCGAGCGGGCACGCCGGCAGTATCGGGCAGCCGGAGCCGCCCGCTCTACTCGGCGAGCAGCGGCAGCAGAGCCTGCAGCTTGACCTCGGTCTCGGCCAGCTCGGCCGCCGGGTCGGAGCCGGCGACGACGCCGACGCCGGCGAACAGGTGCGCCTCGCGGTCGCGCAGCAGGGCGCTGCGCAGGGCGACGCAGAACTCGCCGTCCTCGGTCGCGTCCATCCAGCCGACCGGGCCGGCGTACCAGCCGCGATCCATGCCCTCGAGCTCTGTGATCACGGCGCCGGCGCCGGGCCAGGGCTCGCCGCCGACGGCCGGCGTCGGGTGCAGCATGCCGGCCAGCTCGATCGCCGAGCGGGGCTCGGTCAGCTGGGCGATCACCGGGGTCGCCAGGTGCTGGATGTTCGCCACCTTGACGATCTCCGGCTCCGGCGCGGCCTCGACCCAGACCGAGTGCGGGCGCAGGGCGCGGACGATCCGCTCGCTGACGATCCGCTGCTCACGGCGGTCCTTGTCGCTGCGCAGCAGCTGCTCGCCGAGGTGGTCGTCGACGGCGGGGTCGGAGCTGCGCCGGGTCGAGCCGGCGAGCGCGACGGTGGAGACGCTGGCACCGGAGCGGCGGACCAGGAGCTCCGGGCTGGCACCGATGAAGGCCGCCTCCGGGGTCCCGCAGCAGAAGCAGAAGCAGGCCGGGAACTGCTCGCGCATCGCCCCGAACAGCGCCGCGGGGTCGTGGGCGGCGGCGGCCTCGACGATCACCTCGCGGGCGAGCACGACCTTGCTCAGCTCGCCCGCCCCGATCCGCCCGGTCGCCGCCTCGACCGTCGCTTCGAACTCGCGCGGCGGGCGGGCGCTGCGGATCGCCGCATGCGCGGTCGGGTGCGGATCGAGCAGCGGCAGCGGCGCGGTGGCGCGCAGGCCGGCGACACGGGCCTCGAGCCCGGCGCTGACGCGCTCGGCGTCGTCGCCGGGCGAGACGAGCGCGTTGACGGTGAGGAAGGTGCGCTCGCCGGCCCGGCAGAGCGAGAGCTCGGGCAGGACCAGCGAGCCCGGCGCCAGCGAGGACCATGTCGGCGAGGCGCCGCCGGCGGGGTCGAAGGCGAAGCCGCCGAGCCAGACCGGGCCGGCGCCGGCGGGCAGACCGGGTGGCTCATCGAGGACCGCGTCGCGGCTGCTGCGCAGACACTCGCGGGCGACGTCACCGAAGCGCCCCTCGCCCCGTGAGCTCGCCTCGTGGGCGACTCCGAGGCCGGCAAGCGCGAACTCGCGATCCGGCTGCTCCCAGCAGAACCAGCGGTCCGAGGCCAGCCGCGAGGCGAACACCGCCGCACAGGGATCGGCGACGTCAACCGCGGCGGTGAGGCTGACCAGCGTGCGGCGCCCCCGCCCTATGCCCTGCTCGACGAGCCCCCGGAGGGTCTCAGTCCGAACCACGGGCGATCGCGATCTCTCCCGTACGGACCATCTCGACCAGCCCGTGCGGGCGCACCATGCGCTCGAAGGCCTCGATCTTGTCGGCGGAGCCGGTCACCTCGATCGTCATCGTGCGGCGGGCGACGTCGACGATCTTGGCGCGGAAGATCTCCGCGAACTGGATGATCTCGGCCCGGTTCTCGACCGCCGAGGAGACTTTGAACAGCGCCATCTCGCGGGCCACCGTCTCCTCCGGCTCCATGTCGCGGATCTTCAGCACGTTGATCAGCTTGTGCAGCTGCTTGGTCACCTGGTCGATCGGGTGGACGGCGCCGTCGAGGGTGAGCGTGATCCGCGAGATGCTCGGGTCGTCGGTCGGCCCGACCGCGAGCGTGTCGATGTTGAAGCCGCGGCGCGAGAACAGCCCAGCGACGCGCGCCAGCACGCCCGGTTTGTTCTCGACCAGGATCGAGAGCACATGCTTGCGGCCGCTCAGCTGCCCAGGCAGGTGCAGGTCCTCCAGCTTGACCGCCTGCGGGGTCCCGGCCTCCATCAGCTGACCGCCTTGCGCGGGGCCTCGACCATGTCGCGGGCGGCGTTGCCCGGCGGGATCATCGGGTAGCAGTTCTCCTCGCGGGCGACGCGCACGTCGACCAGCACCGGGCCCTCGGCCTCCAGCGCCGCGACCATCGTCTCCTCGAGGTCGGCGGAGTCCTCGCAGAGCAGCCCGGTGGCGCCGAACGCCTCCGCCAGCTTCACCCAGTCGGGACTGTTGAAGCCCATGTCGACGGAGCTGTAGCGGCGGTCCCAGAACAGCTCCTGCCACTGGCGGACCATGCCCATGTAGC
>CAYXFL010000075.1:0-12949 GCA_964464285.1 uncultured Conexibacteraceae bacterium | reverse complement strand
GCCCCCGGCTTCGGCGACCGCCGCAAGCGGATGCTCGAGGACATCGCGATCCTCACCGGCGGTGAGGTGATCACCGAGGAGATGGGCCTCAAACTGGAGAACACCCAGCTCGCCCAGCTCGGCAAGGCGCGCCGCGTCGTCGTCTCCAAGGACACCACCACCGTGATCGACGGTGCCGGTGACGCCGAGGACATCAAAGGCCGGATCAAGCAGATCAAACAGGAGATCGAGAACACCGACTCCGACTTCGATCGCGAGAAGCTCCAGGAGCGCCTCGCCAAGCTGGCCGGCGGTGTCGCCGTGGTCAAGGTCGGCGCTGCCACCGAGACCGAGATGAAGGAGAAAAAGCACCGCGTCGAGGACGCGCTGCAGGCGACCCGCGCCGCCCTCGAGGAGGGTGTCGTGCCGGGCGGTGGCGTCGCGCTGCTGAACGCCCAGGCCGGTCTGGACCCGGAGAAGGTGGCCAGCGACGCCGACGAGATCACCGGCGCCCGGATCATCCACCGCTCGCTCGAGGAGCCGGTCCGTCAGATCGCCGAGAACTCCGGCGAGGAGGGCTCGGTCGTCGTCAACAAGGTCCGCGACCTGAAGGCCGGCGAAGGCCTCAACGCCGCGACCGGCGAGTACGGCGACCTGATCAAGGCCGGCGTCATCGACCCGACCATGGTCACCCGCTCGGCGCTGCAGAACGCGGCCTCGATCGCCAAGAACATCCTCGTCACCGAGGCGATCATCGCCGAGCCCCCGGAGGAGGGTGGCGCCGGTGGTGGCATGCCCGGCGGCATGCCCGATATGGGCGGCATGATGTAAATCGCCTTCCGGCGACTGAAGTTCGAAAGGGCCCGGCTCACGCCGGGCCCTTTCTTGTTGGACGGCGTGCTTCGGGGGTGACCCCTCCCAACGAATGCGCTGCGAAGTTCCGTCTGGCTCACGAGTCTGCTGTGGCCCGTCCTCAAGACGGGTAAGTGCAGACTCGTGGTCGGGCTCTCGAAGCGCCCCTCTCTCCCCACGGCCTCGGACGGCCCCACCGCCCGCAGCTACGGCGCGGGCGTGACCGGGGCGGCGGGTGGCGCGGGGGCGGGCGGCGGTTTCGGCGCTGGGGTTTTCGCTTTTTTCGGCAGCGGCGCGAAGAGGCCGGCGTTGTAGTCCGCGTAGGGGAGGAAGCTGGCGCGGCGGATCTTCTTGCGCAGGGTGTTCATCGTGCGCGGGTAGTGCGTGAGGGCGTACTCGTTGCCGGCGCCGAAGCCGACGTAGTAGACGAGCATGCGTACGCGCGGGCGCTTCACGACCCAGGAGACGAGCTGCTTGACGAAGCGCGGTTCGTCTTTGCGATGGATCGCCCACTCGGTGACCGCGACCGGCTTGTTCTTCCACTGCTTGGCCTTGTAGAAGCGGGTCATGTCCTTCCAGTCGGGGTACTGCGAGTAGAAGTCGGTCCCGACCCAGTCGATCCAGCGGCTGCCCGGCCAGTAGTTGCCCGGGAAGTTGCCTTTGACCCGCGGCGAGCCGCCGGGAAGCGGGCTCCAGATGATGCTCACCGGCGCCGCCGGCAGGGTGACCGGGTTCGGGCCTTTGGTCCGGTTCAGCGGCGGCAGCGCGATTTCCGCCAGGGTCGCGTCGATCCCTTCCAGCGTCTGCCCGCCGCGCACGATCGCCGAGATCCGGCGGAACGCCTGCTTGTACCAGCCGGTCGTGTGTTCGCCGCCTTTCTGGCTGCCGTCGCAGTTGACCGCCGACCAGGCGTTGAGGCAGCGGTTCGGCTCACCCAGCGGCCGGATGTAGGCGGGCAGCCCGGTGGTCGCGAAGAACGTGTTCAGCTGCAGCAGGTAGTCGTCGCCGACCCCGAGCGCGATCTGCTGCGGGGTGATCAGCTCGGCCAGGGTCTGGTCGTCGGCGGTCGAGATGTGGAGGATCGGCCGGGTGCCGGTTTCGCGCCAGCGTTCGTAGGCGGCGTTGAGGCTGTTGCCCCAGGGGTGGAAGGTCTGCAGCAGGGCCGGGCGCTTGCCGGTCAGCGCCGCGAATTCGTTGAAGTCGGCCACCGTGCCGCGGTCGGAGACGCCGAGGAAGACGTTCGGCTTCGGCGGGACCAGGCTCAGCGCCGAGGCGCTGGGGGCGGCGGCGAGCAGGGCGGCCAGGGCGACCACCAGGGCGACGAGACGGCTAGGGACTCTCCATCGGGTTCTGAAGTACATCGCTCATCCTTCGCGGTTGCACGCCGAGGGCCTGCGCGTCGGCCGGCCCGCGCTCGCTCACCATCGGCACCTCCATCAACTCGGCCTCCTCCCAAGTTGCAAACACGGCCTCGCCGAAGATGGAGCGGATCGCCAGCAATCCGGAGCGCACCAGGCCGAGCGGCAGGTGGACCAGCGGCCGCGGCCGGCCGGCGACACGGCTGACCAGGTCGGACATCTGGTCATAGCTCAGCGTCTCCGGGCCGGCCAGCTCGTAGCGCTCGCGCGCCCCCTCGCCCGCGCCCAGCGCCGCGACCACGCAGCGGGCGACGTCGTCGGCCCAGATCGGCTGGAAGCGCGCCTTGCCGTCGCCGGCAACCGGCATCACCGGCAGGAAGGAGAAGCGTCGCAGGAGCGTGATCCACGGGTCGCTGTGGTCGTAGACGATCGAGGGGGCGAAGATCGTGCTGGCCAGCGGCGAGGAGCCGACGGCCTGCTCGGCCAGCCACTTGGCGCGGAAGAAGCGGGTGCGCTGGGCGGCGCCGGCGTCGATCGCGCTGAAGAAGTGGAAGCGCTCGACCCCGCTGCGCTCGGCGGCGCGCAGCAGCCGCACCGTCGCCAGCCCGTTCAGCTCCTCGATCCGCTTCGGCGGCTGGTCACGGATCGTCGCCGCCAGGTGGATCACCGTGTCGACCCCGCGCAGCGCCTGCCTCACCAGGTACGGATCGGACATCTCGCCGAGGTCGCCGAGCGCGATCTGCACGTCGACCCGCCGCTCGCCCAGCCGGCGCGGCTCGCGGACCAGGCAACGCACGTCCTCGCCGCTCTCGAGCAGCAGCGGCAGCAGGCGCGACCCGATGCTTCCAGTGGCCCCCGTCAGCAGCAGCATCTGGCCGATGCTAATGCGTCGCTGCCGTGAACCCTGCAAGCGGGCGCCGGCAGTCGCTCCAGACCCGAGAATCCCTAAAATGGTCGCTCGCGCTTGGCCGGGCATCTCCGGCAGCACCCGGAACCGACCTTTAGGAGAACCTCCGTATGAGCTACGTAATCGCAGAGCCGTGCATCGGCACCAAGGACAACTCGTGCGTCGAGGTCTGTCCCGTCGACTGCATCCATCCGACCCCGGATGAGCCCGATTACGACTCGGTCGAGATGCTCTACATCGACGCCGACGAGTGCATCGACTGCGACGCCTGCGTCGAGGCCTGCCCGGTGGACGCCTGCTTCGCCGAGGACCAGCTGCCCGCCGAGTGGGCAAAATACGCGGAGATCAACGCCGAGTACTTCAAGTCCAAAGCCGCCTAGCCGGACTGGCAGGAGATTTGAAAAAGGGCCGCCCGGGAGGGCGGCCCTTTTTCGTGCCAGGGAGTGCCGGTCGGGGACTCAGTAACCGGTCGGGTGGCGGGCGGTGAAGCCCTTGCGGTTGCGCATGTCTTCGTGCCAGCGCGGGCCGCTGCCGCTGGTGCCGGAGGTGTCCCAGCGCAGCCCGGCGATTACGGCGTAGGCGTGGCCGGGGTTGCTGAAGACGGTGATCCAGCGGCCGAGGCCGGACTCGCCCCAGCGCATCATCGGGCCGGACGGCAGCGGCGAGTCGATCAGCTGGCCGCCGCGGAGGGCGAAGCTGACCGCGCCGGAGCAGTCGTAGCCACGATCCCACCAGCGGCCGTGGCCGCCGCCCCAGACGTAGGGCTTGGTGCGGATCTTGTTCGCTGCGGCGATCACCTTCTTGACCGCGGGCGGCGCGTCGAGCGGGGCGATCGCGCGGCCGTTGACCAGCATCGCCTTGGTCACCGGCGCCTCGGCTTCGGCTTCCGTCGGCGGTGGCGGCTCGCTTTCGCGGGCGGACATCCCACCGGGCGTGGTCGCGCCGGCCTCGGCGGCCATCAGAGCGAGCGCGGCCAGCAGGAAGGCAGCGAATAGGGAACTGCGTAACGGGGCGTAACGAGCCGCCCTTCGGGCGAGCTTCATCCAGTCGTCCTCCTTCGTGGGCCGACGGGGTTAGCTGACGGGCTAGCGCTGAAGGAGCCTGCGCCCCCACCGAAGTGGGCTCGCCCCGAAAACTCGGGTCCCCCGCACCCCGGCCCTTAGCCGGGGATTAGGCAATTGTTTGGAGAAGCTAACACAACGTCCCAGCGGAAGTTTCGCCGGGTTATGTGAAGCCGGCAGGGCCGGCGCCCGAGGACGCCGCTAGCCCTGTACGACCGGCAGCGGGGTGCCGCTGACCGGCGGCATCTCGGCCGCGCCCGGCGCGGCCTGCAGCACCGGCAGCTCCTGCGGGGTCGAGGCGATGATCCCGCGGGCCGCCTGGCGGATCGCCTGCGCGGCGGGCGCGTCGGGGTCGGCGGTGACCAGCGGCGAGCCGGAGTCGGCGTGCTCGCGCAGCGGCTCGGAGAGCGGCACCTTGCCGAGCAGCGGCACGTCGAGTTCGTCGGCGAGGATCTGGCCGCCGCCCTCGCCGAAGATCGTGAAGCGCTCGCCGTCGGGGGTGGTGAAGCCGGACATGTTCTCGATCACGCCGAGGATCTCGAGGTCGAACTTCGCGGCCATCTCGGCGCCGCGGCGGGCGACCGACTGAGCGGCCGGCTGCGGCGTGGTGACGACGATGAACTTCGCCTGCGGGAGCAGCTGCGCGAGCGTCATCGAGACGTCGCCGGTCCCCGGCGGCAGGTCGAGCAGCAGGTACTCGAGCTCGTCCCAGGCGACGTCCTCGAGGAACTGCTGGATCGCCTTGTGCAGCATCGGGCCGCGCCAGACGACGGCCGAGTTGTCCTCGACGAAGAAGCCGATCGACATCACCTTGACGCCGCCGGCCGACTCCAGCGGCAGGATCTTGCGCTCGCCGTTGACTTCCGGTTTGTCGTTGACCCCGAGCATGCGCGGGATCGAGTAGCCGTAGACGTCGCAGTCGAGGGCGCCGGCGGGGTGGCCTTCGGCGGTCAGCGCCGCCGCCAGGTTCGCGGTCATCGTCGACTTGCCGACGCCGCCCTTGCCGGAGGAGACGCAGATCACGTTCTTCACCTTGGCCAGCGCGCCCTGCGGCAGCTTGCCGCGGCCGAGCGTCTGCTGGAGGTTGCTCTTCTCCTCGTCGGAGAGCACGTCGAAGCCGACGCCGACGCTGGTCACGCCCTCCAGATCGCTGATCTGCTGGGCGACGGCCTGTTCGAAGTGGGAGCGGATCGGGCAGCCCGCGGTGGTCAGCGAGACGATGACCTCGACGCGGCCGCCCTCCTGGATGTCGATCGAGCGGACCATGCCGAGCTCGACGATGTTGCGCCGCAGCTCGGGGTCGATGACTGCTTTGAGGCGCTCGGTTATCTGCTCTGCGGAAGGAAGGGGCATGGGCCGCATTCTCGCAGAGGAGCTGCGCGGGCCGCCTCGTGCGGGTCGAGGATTCTGGGCGGGAAGGGGGGAGAGTTTTCGCCGCCGGGCCCTTAACGACCTCGTACGCAAGCGAGGCGGGGAGGCGGGATGTCGGGAGTGCGCTGGGGATTCGGCCGGGTCGTGGCGATCGGGGTGGCGCTGGCGCTGACCCTGCTGCTGGTGCTGGCGGCGGAGGCGGGGGCGGGCAGGTACTCGGTCGCCCAGTGCGGCTGGTACGTGGGCGCCGACGTCGCCTGGGCCGACACCACCGGCGGCGCCAAGTTTCGCTCCGACGCCTACTGCGTTCCGCCGGCCGGCGCCGATCCGTTCGACGGCGTCCACCTGAAGACCTTCACCCGCGAGGGCGGGCAGACCGCCAGCGGCACCCGCTACGGGCGCTGGTCGTGGATCGCCCCCGCCGGAACCGGGATCACGCAGTTGCGCGGCACCTGGTGGCAGGTGCTGCACGACGGGTTCGAGCAGCGGATCGGGGCGACCAGCGGGGGCGCCTTCGCGCTGGCGCTCAGCGCCAGCGCGACCAATGTCTCGCCGCGCCCCTTCGTGATCGGCTTCCCGACCCCGGTGGCCGGTGTCGAGGATCGCCTGCTCTGCGCCAAAGGAGAGGCGAAGTGGTGCGCGACCGCGCCCGCCTCGTGGTCGGCGACGCGGGCGCTGACCTTCACGCTCGAAGATTTCAGCCCGCCCGCGGCCGGGATCGGCGGCGGGCTCTTCCATCCGGGCTGGCACCACGGCTCGCAGCCGATGCTGGTCTGGGCGGGCGAGCTCGGCTCCGGCGTCCGCTATGGCGAGACCACGGTCGACGGGGTGCGCGCCGCCTTCACCGAATACCCCTGCGAGAAGGTCCTGGTCGGCGGCACCTGGGCGGGGGCGCGGTTGCGGCCCTGCCCGCTTGGGCCTTCGGCCACTCACGTGATCGAGACGGGCGCCTTCAGCGACGGCGTGCACGCGGTCCGCCACTGCGTCACGGACTTCTCCGGAAACGTCGGCTGCGATGGCCCCTACGCCGCCCGGATCGACAACAACCCGCCCGCCCACGTGCGCGACGCCGATCTGGTCGGTGGGACCGGCTGGCGACGCCAGAACGACTTCGACCTGCGCTGGGTCAACCCGGACCAGGGCCCGGCCAGCCCGATCGCCGGTGCCGGCTGGCGGATCAGCGGCCCGAACGGCTACGACAGCGGCGCTCGCTACGAGGCCGGGATCGGCCGGACCGCGCTCGACGACCTGCGCGTTCCCGGCCCGGGCGCCTTCACGCTGGCGCTGTGGCTGCGCGACGAGGCCGGCAACGAGGCGCCGGGGGCGGCGCTCGGGGTGCCGCTGCGCTTCGACGACGTGCCGCCGACGGTCGACTTCCTCACGGCCGAGGGCACGCCGCCGCCGGCGCTGGTCGAGGCCGAGGTCGGCGATCCGCTTTCGGGTCCTGCCAAGGGCGAGCTCTTCTACCGCCGCTCCGACTCCGCGCACTGGGTCGAGCTGCCCGCCAAGCTCGTCGCCGCCGGCCCCGGCAAGGCGCGGGTGCGGGCGCCGCTGCCCGAGCTCGCGCCCGGCACCTACGTGTTCCGCGCCGACGTCGCCGACGCGGCCGGCAACACCGCCTCGACCGGGCGCCGCGCCGACGGCTCCCAGATGGCGGTTCAGCGGCTGGCGCCGGCCGAGCCGGCGAAGGTCGTGCGGGCGAAGAGCCGGCTCTTCGCCGGGCTCGGTGGAGGGCGCGGCGACGCCGACTCGCGCACCGTTCCCTTCGGCCGCGCGGCGAAGGTCAGCGGCCGGCTCACCCGCGCCGACGGCGCCGGCCTCGGCGGCCGCGAGCTGCGCGTCGTCGCCCGCCCGTCGCGCGGCGCGCTGGCGCCGGTCAGCGAGGCGACGGTGCGGACCGGTGCGCGTGGCGGCTTCGAGCTGCGCCTCGATCCGGGCCCCTCGCGGCGGGTCGCGGTCGTCTTCGGCGGCGACGAGGGCCACGAGTCCTCGGCGCGGCGCTCGCTGGAGCTGCGGGTGCGGGCCGGCGTCTCGCTGCGGGCCGAGCGGACGAGGCTCCGCACGGGAGAGCAGCTGCGGCTCAGCGGCCGCGTGCGCTCGCGCGGGGCGACGATCCCGCGGCGCGGCAAGCTGGTCGCGATCCACTACCTGGAGCGCGAGACCGGGCGCTGGCGGCCGGTCCTGGTCACCCGCACCGATCACGACGGCGGCTTCCGCGCCCGCTATCGCTTCCGCTACGTCAGCGGCCAGGCCCGGATCAAGCTGCGGGCGACGGTGCTGGCGGAGGAGCGCTGGCCATATGCGCCCGGCTCCTCGCGGCCGCTGAGCGTCGACGTGAGCGGCCGTTAGATGACCGGCGCTCGCGGCGAAACCCGATCATCTAGGGTTCAGGCGGATGTCGCAGGCCACCCTTCACACCACCGCCGGGCCGATCACGGTCGAGTTCCACGACGAGGACGCCCCGAAGACGGTGGAGAACTTCCGCAAGCTGGCGGGCGAAGGGTTCTACGACGGCCTGATCTTCCACCGGGTGATCCCGGACTTCATGATCCAGGGCGGCTGCCCGCAGGGCACCGGCACCGGTGGCCCGGGCTACGAATTCGAGGACGAGTTCAACGACCACAAGGTTGCGCGCGGCGCCCTCGCGATGGCCAATGCCGGCCCCAACACCAACGGGTCCCAGTTCTTCATCGTCACGATCGCCGAGGCGGCGTGGCTGGATGGCAAACACACCGTCTTCGGCGTCGTCGTCGACGGCATGGACGCCGTCGACGCGATCGAGTCGACCCCGACCGATCAGCGCGACAAGCCGGTCGAGCCGCAGACGATCGAGCGCGTCGAGCTCTCCGACTGAGCGGCCGCGCTCAGGCAGCCGGCTCGAGGACGACGAGGATCGTCCCGGCGCGGCTCAGCAGGGTCATCTGGTCGCCGTCGAGGCGGTACTCGGCCGCCCGCGGGATCGCTTCCAGGTAGGCCTGCTCCAGCTCCATCACGCCGTCCGGTCCCTCGCACGCCATCTCGGTCACGGTCAGCTCGCGGATCGCGATCCGCCCGGCGCCCGCCTCGTATCGCCCGCCGTACGTGTTGCAGCCGGCCGAGCCGCTGAGCGATTCGTCCTCGGCGGTGAACTCGGCGGTGATCTCGACCCCCTCCGGCAGCGTCGTCACGGCGTCGCCGTGGAGCAGGGAGACAACCCGCCAGTTGCCCTCCGGCGAGGCCGGCTCGAAGCGCAGCAGCTCGTTGCCGTTCTCGTCGGAGAGGATCAGCTCGCCCTCGTCGATCGACCACTCGGCGACTTCCGCGAGCGCGGCGCCGAACGCTTCGTCGCCCGCCTCGGGGTCGCAGGCGATCATCGTCGACACCTGCTCCTCGCCGAAGCGCATCGTCGCCCCGTCGACCTCGTAGTCGGTCGAGAAGTTGTTGCAGCCATCGTTGCCGCCGATGCGGCGGGCGCTGAACTCGACCGTGGGGCTGCCGGTCGTCGCGATCGGGATCCCCGCCCCGGCGACCAGCGACCACTGCTCGCCGCGCAGCGCGCTCGGGTCGGGTGGCGACGTCTCGGAATCCTCGCCGCCACAGCCAACCGCCAGCGCGGCCGCCGCCAGCAGCATCGTCAGCCAGGTTCGCCGCATAGCCCCAGTCTTACGGTTGCGGCCGCTCTTCGCCTTCGCTGCGGCGTCGCCGTTTGAATCCTTCGCCGGGACGCCAGAGGCTGACCAGGCCGGCGACCAGGGTGACGAGGAAGATCTCGCCCAGCATCATCTCGAGGCCGGCGATCATCTCGCCCGGCTGTCCGTTCGGCACCAGGTTCCCGTATCCGGTGGTGGTCAGGGTCGTGTAGCTGAAGAAGATGAAGTCGCTGCCGACCGGGTTGGGGTGGCCTTCGAAGAAGGGCGTGCTCTGCAGCCGATCGACGGTCCCGTAGACGTAGGTGAAGATCAGCCCGAGCACCGCGTAGACACTGAGCGCGCCGAGGATCGTGCGCGACCCGACTTCCGCCGTGGTGATCACCCGCCGCAGCACCGCCGCCATCGCCGCCAGCAGCAGCGCGATCTGGATCGCCGAGGCGAGGTTGAGCCAGAGGTGCGTGTCGGTGGCTGCGGCGATCGTCGCGCAGAGCGTCGCGAACACGGCGATCCAGAACGCCATCCGCACCGTGCGCGGCCGCGAGTGCGAGCTGACCAGCGCCACTATCGAGGTCGCGCCGATCGAGATGCTGATGACCACCGACGGCCAGCCACGGCTGTCGAGCAGCGAGCTGAGCACGTAGTTGATCAGCACCAGCAGCAGGACCAACCCGAAGGCGTCCCGTGCCCGTTCGGCCTGTAGTCGCAGGCGCTCCTCGCGACGGTGGCGTCTCGCCGCTCTATCCATGCACGCTCGTTCGGCTGGAACAAGCGGTTTCCTGCGTGCGAGGCAGGCCGCGGCGCTCGGCGACGCGCGCCGCCGGATTCGCCGCGCCCTAGCTTCCGCTGCTGACCGGTGGCGACTCGAAGCACAGGATCGAGGCCGTGGCGCGCAGCGAGCCCTCGCTTTCCCCGTTGGCGCGGCGGTTGGCCGAGCGCTGGGCGATGACTATCAGTCCCTCCAGGGAGTCGGCCAGCAAAGCGGTCGCTTCCTGCCAGCCCTGGTTGTCCAGATCCATCGGCGTGCAGCTCAAATGCCGGTCGTCGCGGCTGTCCAGCGTGTCCGCCTTGATCGCCGCCAGGCTGGCGTCGTTGATCATCCGCAAACCGGCGATGGATACCCCGTGCTTGGCGTCCTTGGCGAGCTGGCCCCAGTTGTCATCGCTGAGGAACGAGCGGGTCGTCCCCCGGTAGAAGTGCTCGGTGGCGCCGCGGCGAGGTGCGGTGTCCACCAACTCGACGCAGCCGAGCTCTTTCAGGCGCTTGACGTGGTAGCTGAGGTGGCCGATCGGCTTGTCCAGCTCGACCGAGAGTTGCTTCGGACTGGCGATCCGTTCGTTGAGGATCGCCAGTGCCCGCGCCCGCACGGGGTGGCTCAGCGCCTTCACCAAACGGAGGTCTGTCCCGTCCCGCGCCTTCTGTTTCGCCGACTTCTTCGCTGCCTTCGCGGCCATTCTCAGGTCCTCCCGTCGTACTGCTTTAAAGCCAGTGAGCAATCGACGGTATTGCAGGCGGCGAGAAATGTCCATCGTGAAATGACGGCATTTGCAGCGAAACCCAGACCACTCGGAACTATTCCAGTATTCCGCCGGTCGGCATTTCGGGCCGCTTAGCAGGGGAAAGCATCTCGGTCCGCCTTGCCCTTCAGTCACAGCGAAGGGGGTGACAACATGACGATCCATCGAGCGGATCAGCAGGCGATCAAGCCGTGCATCACCAAGCTTGGTTAGGTCGCCGGCAGCCGGGCAGCCTCACCGCTTAGGCGCGGGAGGGGGAATCCGGCTGCCTGCCCTGCGAGCCTTTGCGGGCGCCGAGCACCTGCTCAGCGGAGGGGGTGGGATTCGAACCCACGAGACGCTTGCGCGCCCACCGGTTTTCAAGACCGGCGCATTCAACCGCTCTGCCACCCCTCCGGGGCGCTGCGCGGCGAATGCTAGATGGAGGTGAAAAGCTAGGGGAGCGATGGCGGGGCGAGGGCAGCGCGTGAGCGGGGAGTGGGTCAACTGGGCCGGCGACCAGCGCTGCCGTCCGGCCCAGGCCGTGCGGCCGCGCAGTCGCGAGGAGCTGGCCGAGGCGATCGCCGGCGCTGCCGCGTCGGGCCGCCGGGTCAGCGTCGCCGGCTCCGGCCACTCGTTCACCGAAGCGGCGATGACCGGCGAGCTGATGCTCCACGTCGAGGCGCTCGCCGGCGTGCTCGACGCCGACCCCGGCTCGGGCCTCGTGCGGGTCGGCGGCGGCACCGTGCTCGCCCGGCTGAACGAGGAGCTGGCGCGGCTCGGGCTGGCGATGGAGAACCTCGGCGACATCGACAGCCAGACGATCGCCGGCGCGATCTCCACCGGCACGCACGGGACCGGGGCGCGGCTGCGCAACCTCTCGGCCCAGGTCGAGGCGATCGAGCTGGTGCTCGCCGACGGCAGCGTCCGCCACCTCAGCGCCGCAACCCACCCGGAGTTGCTGCGCGCGGCGAGGGTCGGCGTCGGCGCGCTGGGCGCGATCAGCGCCGTCACCCTGCGCTGCGTGCCCGCTTTCACCCTGCGCCGGGTCGACACACCGGAGTCGCGCGAGGCGGTGCTCGACTCGTTCCAGCAGCGCGCCGACGAACACGACCACTTCGAGCTCTTCACCTTTCCGTACTCCGACCAGGCGCTGGTGCTGGAGCGCGACCGGGTCGACGAGCCGCCACGTCCGCGCGGCCGCGGCGCCGCCTTCCTCAACGACGTGGTGCTGGAGAACTGGGCGCTCGGTGCGCTCTCGGCGACCGGCCGCGCCTTCCCGGACAGGATCCCGGCGCTCTCACGGCTTGCCGGCCGGCTCGCCGGCGGCAGCCGCACGACCGACCGCAGCGACCGCGTCTTCGTCAACGAGCGCCGCGTCCGCTTCACCGAGATGGAGTACGGGGTGCCGCGCGAGCACGGGCCGGAGGCGGTGCGGCGGGTGATCGAGTGGGTGCGAGCGAACCGCTACCCGGTCTTCTTCCCGATCGAGTTCCGCGTCGCCGCCGGCGACGATGCCTCGCTCAGCCCCTCGCACGAACGCGACACCGCCTACGTCGCCGTGCACCAGTACAAGGGGATGGAATGGCGCCCCTACTTCGAGGCGGTCGAGGCGATCATGGACGAGTACGCCGGCCGCCCCCACTGGGGCAAGCGGCACTTCCAGACCGCCGCCGCCCTCGCCCCGCGCTACCCGGCCTGGCAGGAGTTCCAGGCCGCCCGCGACGAGCTCGACCCCACCCGCCTCTTCACCAACCCCTACGCCGAACGCGTCCTCGGCCCCTGATCCCTTGACCTTTCTCGCCCTCAGGGCGAAGAAAGTCAAGCGGCTGCGGCTAAAGGAAGGTCTGGCCGTCGCCGCGGTAGGTGGGGACGACGTCGACGATCTCCTCGCCCTCGACCAGGTGGAGGACCTCGAAGCGCTCGCAGAGCTCGCCGGCCTTGGCGTGGCGGAGGTAGGCGCGGTCGCCGACGGCGAGGCCGGCGGCGGCCTCGCCGAGCAGCGGGGTCTGGACCTCGCCGGCGCCCTCCTCCGGGTCGAGCTTCAGCCCCGGCGGCAGCCACGGCGCCGGCAGCCGCGCCGCGTCGCCGCTGCCGGAGGCGAGGTAGCCGCCGCCGAGCGCGGTCGCGACCCGCGGCGTGGGCTTGCGCACGATCGGCAGCGCATAGCCGGCGGCGGGGGTGAGGGCGAAGCGGCTGTAGTGGTCGAAGAGGGCCGGGGCGTAGAAGCCCGAGCCGGCGGTCAGCTCGAGATCGTCAACGGCGGCGGCACCGGCTCACTGGAGCTGACCGCCGCCGA
>CAYXFL010000074.1:0-13332 GCA_964464285.1 uncultured Conexibacteraceae bacterium | reverse complement strand
CCGGTCGCTGGAAGAGATCGCGGCGCTGCTGGACTGAGCGCTGCTTAGGGAGTCGGAGATTCCGACCTCGCATGATGGAGCCTGGAGAGGCTGAGCACGAGGGCAAAGCTGCCCAGAACGATGCCGGCCCAGCCGGCGCTAGCAGTGGCAATGCCCACCACCGCTGAGATCGCAAGCGCTAGCAACGAAAACGCCATCCGGAGTCTCGTGTCTGTCGCGAACCTGTCGATCATCGGGCGGGGAGGATAGCTCGCCGATTCAAACTGACCCACCACCGGTCGCCTGAAGCCGCGGCGGCCGCTGGCTGCGCCGCATGTCTGAAAGAATCGGAGACCTTGACTGGGAGCGAGAAGACCGCGGTTGTCTGCGACACCACCGGCTACCTCCCCGCCGACCTGGTTGCCGAGCGGGGAATCGAGACGATCAGCCTCTATGTCTCTGTCGATGGCGAGCAGGAGCGCGAGGCCGAGATCGGCGACTACGGTGCGTTCTATGAGCGGCTGCGAGCCTCGGAGAGCGGCGCGACCACGTCGCAGCCCTCGATCGGCGATTTCATCGCGGTCTACGAGCCGTTGCTCGGCGCCGGCAAGGAGATCGTCTCGATCCATATCTCGGCCGGGATCTCAGGGACCTTCGAGGCCGCCGGACAGGCGCGCCAGCGGCTGATCGACGAGGGCAAGGGCGGCGAGCGGATCCGGGTGATGGACTCGCGCACCGCCGCCGGGGGCATGGGCCTCTGCGCGCTCGGCGCCGCCGTGGTCGCCCAGGAAGGCGGTGACGGCGACGCGGTGCTGGCCCGCGCCGGCGACGTGCGCGAGGCGCTGAAGATGTGGTTCGCGATCGACACCCTCGAGTACCTGCGCCGCGGCGGCCGGATCGGCGGCGCCCGCGCCTGGATTGGCAGCGCGCTGAAGATCAAGCCGATCCTCACCCTGGAGGAGGAGATCACCCCGGTCGAGCGGGTCCGCACCCGCGCCCGCTCGCTGGAGCGGCTGCGCGACTACATGCGCCAGCGCCACGACTCCGGCGCCGACGGCTGGGTCGTCCAGCACATCCAGGACGAGGAGACGGCGAAGGGCCTGATCGAAGACTGCTACGAGATCTTCGGCTGCGAGCCGGCCTTCACCTCTGAGGTCGGCGCCGTGCTCGGCGCCCACGTCGGGCCCGGCCTGCTCGGCGCCGGCAGCGTGCCGGCCGAGCTGGTCGTTCCACGCTAGACCTCAAGCCGGCGTCGTCGCGGACCGATACGTTCCGCGAGCGGGATGCTGACGACCAAACTCGTCACCGATGCGAACGAGCTGAACGAATGCCAGGACGACTGGGATCGTCTGGCGTGCGAAAACGAACGGCCCTTCTGCGCCCCAGCCGTGATGCTCGCATGGTGGAAACACCTGCAGCCGGACGATGCCGAGCTGCGGGTGATCGCGATCGAGGACGGCGGGCGCCTGGTCGGCCTGCTGCCGCTGTTCGGCGGGCGCGGGCGCTACGGGCTCCTGGGCGAGGCGTTCGGGCTGGTCGAACCACTGGCACAGCCGGGGCGCGCCGACGAGGTGGCGAACGCGCTGGGGGCGGCGCTCGCCGCGATCGAGCCGAGCCTCCGCAGCCTGCGGCTGGAGTGGCAGCACTCGGCGCCGAACTGGCCCGACCTTCTAAGCGAGGCCTGGCATCCCGAGACTGCGGCGCTGCACTCGAACGGCGAGACGGCGCTGCCACTGATCCAGATCGACGACGGCTTCGACGGGTGGCTGGCCAGCCGCAGCAAGCGCTTCCGCCAGGAGGTGCGCCGCCGCGGTCGGCGGCTCGAGGAGATCGGCGCCCGGTTCCGGATCTCCGACCAGGCGACGGTCGACCGCGACATCGAGGAGCTGATCCGCCTGCACGGCCTGCGCTTCGGCGGCGGGCAGTCGGACCTAACCGATCCGCGGGTGACCGCGACTCTGAAGGAGATCGCCGGCGCGCTGCTGGCGCGCGACCGCTTCCGCCTGGTGACGCTCGAATGCGACGGGACGACAATCGCGGCGCAGCTGATGCTCGGCGCGGGACGGCGCGTGACCGGGCTGGTCGGCGGCTTCGACGACTCTTTCGGTAAGTACCAGCCGGCGATCCAGTGCATCGTCCACGCCCTGCAGGACATGGACGCGCGCGGTGAGCGAACCCTGGTACTCGGCCCAGGCGACCAGACCTACAAGCGGGTCCTGTCGACCGGGACGGAGCGGCTCGGGGGCGCGACCCTCCTCCCCCCGGGGCTGACCGGGAAGCTCGAGCTGGGCCGGGTCGCGACGGCCAGCCGGATCGGCTCGCTGACCGGGAAGGCGCGAGCGCGGCTGGGCGCGCTGCGCAGGCAGCCGCTGCCGCTGCCGGGCGGCAATCGGCAATCCGAGTTCTGGTGAGCCGCCGCGGCTAACGCTTGCGGCGGCCGAACATCAGCCGCACGCCGATCACGAAGCCCACCGCCGCGGCGCCGATCATCAGCTCGCGTTTGTGGTCCTCGACCTGCTGACGCCAGTCGGTCAGCTCGGTGACGCGGCCGCGCAGCGCTTCGACCGAGGTGCCGAGCTGCTGGCGCTGGATGTCGATGTCTTTGCGGATCTGCTCGGCGGAGCGGCCGGGCATCCCCGTGGAAGGCGTCGGCTGGATCGGGTCGTTGCTCATTTGCCCTCGGCCTCCTTTTCGAACATCTCCTTGGTCAGCTTCGCCTCTTCGATCGCCTGCTCGGGGACCGGCGGCGAGCCGGCCTTGACCGCCCGGTAGGCGATCGCGCCGGCGAGCGCGGCGACGAGCAGGAAGAGCGCCGCCTCGATGAAGAAGCCGGGCCAGGTCTTGCCGTCGAAGAGCTCTTCGTTCAGCACCCAGGCGATCCCGTGCATGATCAGGATCAGCGCGAGGAAGGCGAAGGTGCCGGCGGCGACGCCGACAGCCGAGCCGCGGGCCAGCTTGCCGACCTTCTCGGAGACCTCGGCCTTGGCGAGCTCGATCTCCTCGCGGATCAGGATCGAGGTCCGTTCGGAGACGTCGAAGACGAGCTCGCCGAGCGGACGGTTGTCCTTCGGCGGTACCGCCGGCGGCAGCGGCGGCGGGGTCTGCGGCGAAACTTTCGGCGGCGGCGTCTGGCTGGGCTCGGTCATCGCGCTCCTCAGTCGGGCGGGTCTTCGTTGAACAGCCGCCGGTAGAGCAGGGCCGAGGCCCTGGCGGCGATGACGCTGGCAAGCGCGCCGGTGGCGGCAAGCATGCCGCTCCAGATCAATCTCCTGACGATCTCGTTGTCCACGCGTCGCCGACCTTACCTATCGCGGCTCGAGGCCGTCGCAAATCGTCGCCACCAGCAAGCTCCTTGCCTCGTCGTACCCGGCATCGGAAGTCGGAATCACGTCGAAGATCCAGCCCGTGAGCAACTGCTCGATCGCGCCGTAGAAGCTCATCGAAGCGAACAGCGGGTCGATGTCGTCGCGGAAGGCACCGCTGCGCTGACCGTCGGCGACGATCTTCGCGATCCCCTCGTAGGCGCGGCGGATCTCGCTCAGGTGGGTCTGGCCAAACGAGTTGGCAGCACGGGTGACCTCGACGATGATCACCTTCATCAGCTCCGGGTCGAAGCGGTAGGAGTCGACGATGAAGCCGGCGACGGCGGCGAGCCGCTCGCGGTGCGGGCCGCCGGCCTGGTCGGCGTCCTCGATCGCGGTCAGCAGCAGCGACCAGCGCTCGACGAAGAGCTCGTTGAGGACGTCGTCCTTGGAGCGGAAGTAGTGGTAGACGAGGCCGTAGGCGACCCCCGCCTCGTCGGCGATGTCGGAGACGCGGGTCGCGTGGAAGCCCTGGCGGGCGAAGACCGAGACGGCGGCGTCGAGGATCTGCCGGCGCTTGTCGACCGGCGGCGCCTTGGCCATCAGGCGGACGCCTCCACGAGCTGCGGCCAGGAGTAGGCGGCCGGGCGGCGGTTGGCCAGCGAGGGCAGCGAGGCGCGCACCTCCCGCTGGGCGCCGAGGTCGAGGTCGGCG
Organism: uncultured Conexibacteraceae bacterium; assembly: GCA_964464285.1. Lineage (GTDB taxonomy): Bacteria > Actinomycetota > Thermoleophilia > Solirubrobacterales > 70-9 > VAYN01. Next base: position 9,337 of record CAYXFL010000074.1, on the reverse strand, counting down.
GCGACGAAGGTCTCGCCCTGCGGCGCGATCGCGAGCACCGTGCCCCAGGGGTCGACGATCGCCGAGTGCCCGAAGGAGTCGTAGTGCGGGGCCGCGCCGCCGACCTGGTTCGGCGCCAGCAGGAAGACCTGGTCCTCGATCGCCCGCGCCCGCAGCAGCACCTCCCAGTGGTCGCGCCCGGTCGCGGCGGTGAAGGCGGAGGGAAGCGCGACCAGGGTGGCCCCGCGCAGGGCGAGGATGCGGAAGAGCTCGGGGAAGCGCAGGTCGTAACAGATGCTCAGCCCGGCGATGAGGTCGCCGACGGGAGCGGTGACCAGCTCCTCCCCCGGCTGCTCGTGCTCGGACTCGCGGTAGGAGACGCCGCCGGCGTCGACGTCGAACATGTGGACCTTGCGGTAGGTCGCCAGGTCCTCGCCGCCGGGCCCGATCAGGACCGAGGTGTTGAAGGCGCGACCGTCGGCGCCCGCGCTGCGCTCGGCGATGCTGCCGGCGAGCAGGTGGATGCCGAGCTCGCGGGCCCAGGCACGGGCGGCGGCGAGCGAGGGGCCGCCGAGCGGCTCGGCCCCGGCAAGGAGCTCCTCCCCGCCGGCGAGCAGGTTCCACTTCTCCGGCAGCGCGACCAGCTCGGCGCCGTCGGCCGCGGCGGCACGCACGAGGCGCTCGGCCGTGCTTAGGTTCCGCTCCTTGTCGTTAGTCGAGTTGAGCTGTACAGCTGCTACGCGCAAGACCGCGGCTCCCACTGATTGACCAGTCAGTCAGGGATTATATGGCGGTTGAGTTCGACCGCCGCCGCCTTGGCTGGCGAGCCAGTCCGGCGTACTCTAGGTGGGTCGTGACCGAGCCCCGCACCGACGACGCCGAGCGCAAGCAGGTCACGGTCCTGTTCGCGGACGTGAACGGCTCGATGGACCTGGCCGAGCAGCAGGACCCGGAGCAGTGGCGCAAGATCATGCAGCGCTTCTACTCGCTGCTGGCCGACGCGGTCGGCCGCTTCGAGGGCACCGTCGACAAGTTCACCGGCGACGGGATCATGGCCGTGTTCGGGGCGCCGGTCGCGCACGAGGACCACGCGCAGCGCGCCTGTTACGCAGCCCTGCGGATGCTCGACGACACCGCCGAGTACGCGGCCGAGCTGCGCCGCGGCCTCGGGCTCAACTTCTCCGCCCGGATCGGGATCAACTCCGGCGAGGTCGTCGCCGGGGCGATCGGCCAGGGCGGCGGCGAGTACACCGCGATCGGTCACACGGTCGGGCTGGCGCAGCGGATGGAGGCGCTGGCCGAGCCGGGCCGCGCCTACCTGACCGAGCACACGGCGGCGCTGGTCGAGGGCTACCTGGCGCTCGACCAGCTCGGCGAGTTCGAGATCAAGGGCTCGAGCCAGCCGGTCCGGGTCGCGCGGCTCGAGGGCGTCGGCCCGGCGCGCTCGCGGATCGACCTCGCCCGGGACCGCGGCTTCTCCCGCTTCGTCGGCCGCCGCGAGGAGATGGCGGCGCTGCGGCGGGCGCTCGCCCGTGCCGAGGCCGGCGACGGCAGCGCGGTCGGGATCGTCGCCGAGCCGGGGGTCGGCAAGAGCCGGCTCTGCCACGAGTTCGCCGAGAGCTGCCGCCGCGACGGCTACGACGTGTTCGAGGCCCAGGCTCAGGCGCACGGAACCTCCAGCCCCTACCTGCCGGTGCTGCAGATGCTGCGCTCGTTCTTCGCGATCGACGAGGCCGACCGCGACCAGCAGGTGCGCGAGAAGATCGCCGGGCGCACCCTCCTGCTCAACTCGCAACTGGTCGACGAGCTGCCGCTGCTGTTCGAGTTCCTCGGCGCTCCCGACCCCGATCGCTCGCTGCCACAGCTCAGCGCCGAGGCGCGCCAGCGGGCGCTGACCGACCTCGTCTGCGGGATCGTCAACGCGCCGAACCGCAGCCGCACGCTGGTCCTGGTGGTCGAGGACCTGCACTGGATCGACCCCGGCAGCGAGGCGATGATGGCGACGCTGCTGGAGACGATCGCCGCCACGAACACGCTGCTGGTCGTCAACCACCGGCCCGAGTACGAGCCTGCGTGGGACGGAGCGCCGGTCTACTCGAGCCTGCCGCTGGCGCCGCTGGAGCCGGCCGACACCGGCGAGCTGCTGCGCCACCTGGCCGGCACCGACCCCTCGCTGGACGGGCTCGACGAGCCGGTCCACGAGCGCACCCAGGGCAACCCGTTCTTCGTCGAGGAGCTGGTCCGCGAGCTGGTCGAGTGCGGGCACCTGGAGGGCGAGCGGGGTGCCTACCGGCTGGTCCGTCCGATCGACGGCCACGGCGTCCCGGTCACCGTGCAGGCGGTGCTGGCGGCGCGGATCGACCGACTGGCGCCGGCGGCCAAGCAGCTGCTGCAGGTCGCCTCGGTGGTCGGCAAGGAGGTCAGCGCGGAGGCGCTGGGGATGACCGCCGGCCTGGCCGACGACGAGGTCGACGCGGTGGTCCGCGAGCTGGTCGGCGCCGGCTTCCTCTACGAGGCCGAGCTCTACCCGCGGCGGGTGCTCGCCTTCCGCCACCCGCTGACCCGTGAGGTCGCCTACGGGACCCAGCTGGCGGAGAGCCGCGCCCACACCCACGCGGCGGCGGCGCGGGCGCTGATCGAGCTCGAACCCGACCGCCACGACGAGCTCGCGGCGCTGATCGCCAGCCACATGGAGGCGGGCGAGGAGACCCGCGAAGCGGCGCGCTGGTCGGCGCGGGCGGCGTTCTGGGCCGGCCACCGGCGCCCCGCCGACGCGATGCGCCTCTGGCGCGAAGTGACGCGACTCGCCGGGGAGATGGAGACCGACGAGGAGGCGGTGGCGCTGGCGCTCTCCTCGCGCCTGCAGCAGCTCGACTACTCCTGGCGGCTCGGCATGGACCCGGCCGAGGCCGACGCGCTGGCGGCGGAGGCGAAGGAGATCGCCGACCGCACCGGCGACCTGCGCTCGCTGGCGCTGCTGAAGCTGATGACCTCGGCGCGACCGGGCGTCTCGCACCGCGCCTCCGAATGGATCGCCGCGGCGCGCGAAGCGGTGGCGCTGGCCGACGAAGCGGGCGATGTCGACCTGCGGATCGCGATCCGCGGCGTCGCCGCCTACGCGCAGATGTGCGCCGGCGACCTCGACGCGGTCGACGCGGTGCTCGACGAGATCTTCGAGCTGACCGGCGACGACATCACGGCCGGCGCCAACATCGTCATCAACTGCCCCTACTCGTGGGCGCTGATGGCGCGCAGCATCGTGCTCAAGGAGCGCGGCCGGCTGGAGGAGGCCGAAGCGCTGGCCGGCCAGGCGCTGCACGTGGCCGCCAGCTTCGGCGACCCCGAGACCGAAAGCTGGGCGCGCGGCAACCGGGCGACGATGATGGCCGAACGCGGCATGGTCGAGGCGGGTCTGGCGCAGGCTCAACGCAACTGCGAGCTGACCGACCAGCTCGGCGACGTCTTCTCCCGCGCCGTCGCCCTCACCGGCCTCGGCCAGACGCAGACGATGGCGGGCGAGCACGCGGCCGCGGTCGAGTCGCTCGACCTCGCCGAGCGGGCCTACCGCGAGGCGATGAACGCCGGCGGCGAGCAGGAGGCCTGGCGCGGGACCCTGAAGACCTGGGCCCTGCTCGGCCTCGGTCGCGACCAAGAGGCGCTCGCGCAGGCCGAACGGATGACCGCGATCGCCCGCGAGCGCGAGATGCACTGGCAGCTCCCCTCCACCCTGCTCTCCCTCGGCCAGGCCCGCCGCGCGACCGGCAGCGACGGCGTCGAGGAGGCCTTCGACGAGGCAACCGCCCTCTGCAAGCGGCTGGGCCACCTGCAAACGCTCGGAAAAATCGAAGCCGAGCGGGGCGCGGCGGCTGCGGCGTAGGAACTTCGCTTCGACCTCGGGCCGGGTGGGGAGGATGGGGCACGCTCCTCTCTCGGATCCTTTGAGCCACGTCGCCGGTCGTCCGTGCTGCCTTCCCGGCAAGGTTCCGCAAAACGTTCGGAGCGTGCCCCATCCTCCCCTCGCAGTCCGGGATCGGCTCGGGCTAGCTGAAACCGCCACCTCGAGCGAGCCCTAGCTGCGGACCACGCTGCTTACGAAGCAGCGGGTGCCCGACCCCTCCCCCCACCAACCCCCCGACTACCCCCGCCTCTGGCGCTCCAGCTCGGCGACCAGAAGCTTCGTGTGCAGCGCGGCGATCAGGTCGCGCAGCGGCTCGGCGCCAGCTTCGAGCATCTCGATCACGCGCTCGAGGGGGAACTCGGGGGCGAGGCGGTTCATCACCATGTCGACCTCTTGGGAGACGAGCTCTTCGAGGGCGGATTTGTAGCGCAGGGTGTCGTAGACGGTGAAGCCGATCTGCTCGTCGTAGCCGCCGGCACGGAAGCGGCTGATCGCCTCGATGATCTGGACGTCGGAGGGGGAGTAGCCGCGGGTGTTGGGGCTGAGAACGCCGAGCTCGGCTAGCCGGTCGAGCACCTCGGCGGGCATCCCGTAGCGCTCGCGGACCTCGCGGGCAGGGGTGCGGGAGCGCTCGGCGGCGAGGGCGCGGTCGAGGATCTTGTCCTCGAGCTCGAGCATCGCTTCAGCCCGTTCGGGGTCCTTGTCGAGCACCGCCTTGATCGCCTTCAGGGGCATGAAGCGGGCCTCCTGCAGGCGCTTGATCAGCTGGATCCGCTCGACGAACTCGGGCGGGTAGTAGGCCATGTTGCGGCTGGTCTTGACCGGCTCCGGCAGCAGGCCCTCGCGCAGGTAGTGCTTGATCGTCGGCACCGGCACGCCCGAGGCCTTGGCCAGCTCGCCGATCCGCAGCAGCTCGTCGGTGCCCTTGGCGCTCACGCGCGGAACTCTTCCCGGGCCCCGCCGGCCTCGCCGCCCGCGGCGGCGCCGGACTCGATCATCGCGGCGATCTCCTCAGCCGAGTAGCCGACCTCGGCGAGCACCTCGGCGGTGTGCTCACCGAAGGCGGGCGCCGGGCGCGAGGTGTCCGCTGGCGTCGCGCTCAGCTTCACCGGCGTGCCCAGCTGGCGCACCTTGCCGAGCCGCGGCTGCTCGATCTCGACCACCATCTCGCGCGCCCGCACGAGCTCCGAGTCGAGCGCCTCGTCGAGGTCGAGCACCGGCTCGATGCAGCAGTCGTGCTCGTCGTTGAAGGCGGCCCACTCGGCCCGGGTCTTCGAACGGAAGACGGCGGCGACCTCCTCCCAGGCCGGCGTGTCCGGCGCCTCGAACTGCTTCTCGACCAGGTCGGGGCGGCCGGCGCCGTTGCAGAAGGCGACCCAGAACTTCGGCTCCAGGGCACCGCAGGTGACCCAGCCGTCGGCGGCCTCGTAGGGCAGGTAGCAGACCAGGGCGCCGGCCAGCTGCTGCTCGCCGCGGCGCGGCACCTCGCCGTCGCAGAAGTAGCGGCCGGCGACCATCGCCAGCCAGGAGAGCGCGCCGTCAGCCATCGAGACGTCGACCGCCTGGCCCTCGCCGGTGCGGCGCGCGTGGTGCAGCGCGGCCATGATCCCGAAGGCGGCGACGAGGGCGCCGCCGCCGAGGTCGGCGATCTGCCCGGCCGACTGCACCGGCGGCCCGTCCTTCTGCCCGGTCAGCCCGAGCAGGCCGTTGAGCGCCAGGTAGTTCATGTCGTGGCCGGCGCGCTGGGCGTTGGGGCCGGTCTGGCCGTAACCGGTGATCGCGCAGTAGACGACGGCCGGGTTGGCCTTGCGCAAGCGCTCGTAGCCAACCCCGAGCCGCTCCATCACGCCAGGGCGGAAGCCGTCGAGGACGACGTCGTGGCTGACGACGAGGCGCAGCAGGGCCTCGCGGCCGGCCTCCGACTTGAGGTCGAGGCGGAGCGAGCGCTTGCCGCGGTTGAGCGAGAGGTAGAGCGCCGAGCGGGTGCCGAGCCCCTGCTCCTCGTCGGTCCCGTAGTAGGGCGGCGCCCAGCGGATGTAGTCGCCCATGCCGGTGTCCTCGACCTTCAGCACCTCGGCCCCGAGGTCGGCGAGCAGCAGCGAGCAGAAGCCACCTGGCAGCAGGCGGCTGAGGTCGAGGACCTTGACGTCGGCGAGCGGCAGCCCGCTCACGAGGGCTCCACCGAGACCGGGAACCCGACCGAGGCGGCGATGAAGCAGCGCTTGTGGGAGCGCTCGTGGAGCGCCTCGATCGCCTCCGGCTCCGGCGGGTCGCCGGCCCAGCGGACCCGCGGGCGCAAGGTCACCTCGGTGAAGCGCTTGCCGTCCAGCACGCCTTCGGCGTCGTCCTCGTAGGAGGCGACCTCGAACCCTTTTTTCCGCGCCAGGGCGAGGAACCAGAGCATGTGGCAGCTGGAGAGGGCGCCGACCAGCAGCACCTCGGGATTCGACTTGGTGTCGTCGCCGCCGAACTCGAGCGCCGAGGAGCTGGGCAGCGACTGGGCGCCGAGCAGCACCTCGTGGGCGCGCACGTCCTCCCCCTCTCCCCCGTTCCAGGCGACGCCGGCGCGGTGGATCGTCGTCTCCATCGCCAAGACCCTAGGCCTCGGCGCGGCGCGGCACCCCGAGCAGCTGGCGCGCCTCGGCGACGCTGGCCGGGCGGCGGCCGATGTCTTCCGCCATCTGGCGTGCCTTGGCGATCAGCTCGCCGTTCGACCTGCACATCTCGCCGTTCGGCAGGTAGAGGTTGTCCTCGACCCCGGCGCGCACGTTGCCGCCGAGCACCAGCGAGGCGGCGAGCAGCTTCCACTGGTCGCGCGAGATCCCGATCACCTGCCACTGGTTCGGGCCCTCCGGCCCGCCGGGAATCTGGTCCGACATCAGGTTGACGTTGCGCGGGGTCGGGCGGATGCCGCCGGTCACCCCCATCACCAGCGAGATCTGCAGCGGCGGCTCGAGCAGGCCCATGTCGATCAGGGGGTCGAGGTTGGCGACGTGACCGGCGTCGAAGCACTCGTGCTCGGGCTTGATCCCCAGCTCCCTCATCGCGGTGAGGAACTCGATGATCGTGTCGAAGCTGTTCTCGAACACTGCCTTGAAGACGAAGTCCTTGCGCCGCGAGCTGTACTTGGCGTAGTTCATCGACGACATGTTCAGCGCCGCGACGTCCGGGCGGCACTCGCGCAGGTACTCGATCCGCTGCTCGATCGGGACCCCGATCGCGCCGGTCGAGTAGTTGATGATCACGTCGCCGACCTCGGCGAGGATCGCCTCGGTGATCGCGCGGAAGTCCTCGACGTCCCAGGATGGGGTGCCATCGGGCTTGCGGGCGTGGATGTGGATCTGCGAGGCGCCCTCGTCGACCGCGCGGCGGGCCTCTGCGGCGTACTCCTCCGGCGTGTAGGGGATCGCCGGGCACTGGTCGCGGTTGGCGATCACGCCGCTGATCGAGCAGCTAATGACGACCGGGTCGCCGAAGCCGCTCATACCGGCATCACCCCGTGACGTTTGCGCGGCTTCTGCACGTCCTTGGTGCGCGCCATGCGCAGCGCCTTGATGATCGTCGGGCGGGTCTCACGCGGGTCGATGATGTCGTCGATCACCGCGTTGCCGGCTGCGATGTAGGGGTCGATCCGCTCGCGGACCGCGTTCAGCATCGTCTCGCGCGCGGCCTCCGGGTCCTCGGCCGCCTCGATCGCCGAGCGGCCGATGATTTCGACCGCGCCCTCGGCGCCCATCACCGAGATCTCGGCCCCGGGCCAGGCGACGATCAGGTCCGGCTCGTAGGCCTTGCCGCACATCACGTAGTAGCCGGCGCCGTAGGCCTTGCGGACGACCACGGTCACCTTCGGCACGGTGGCGCGGCTGACCGCGTAGAGCAGCTTCGCGCCGTGGCGGATGATCCCCGCGTGCTCGACCTTCGAGCCGACCATGAAGCCGGGGATGTCCTGGAGGAAGACGAGCGGGACGTTGAAGGCGTCGCAGAGGTTGATGAAGCGGGCCGCCTTGTCGGAGGAGTCGTTGTCGAGCACCCCGGCCATCTGCTTCGGCTGGTTGGCGACGATCCCGACCGGCTGGCCGCCGAAGCGGGCGAAGCAGGTGATCACGCTGCGGGCGAACTTCGGCTTCAGGTCGAACCACTCGCCGTCGTCGACGATCTCGGCGATCACGTCGTACATGTCGTACGGCTTGCGGCTCGAGTCGGGGACGATCTCCATCAGCTTCTCCGACATCCGCTCGTCGAGGTCGGCGGCGTCGCGGACCGGCGGCTTCTGTTCCCAGTTCGAGGGGAAGAAGGAGAGGTAGGCCTTGATCGCGGCGATGCACTCCTCGTCGTCGGCCACCTCGAGGTCGCCGACGCCCGATTTGCGGCAGTGGACCTTGGCGCCGCCGAGCTCCTCCATCGTGATGTCCTCGCCGGTGACCGCTTTGGTCAGGTGCGGTCCGGCCAGCGCCATCGCGCCCTGGCCGGAGACCATCGGGACGAAGTCGGCGAGCGCCGGGATGTAGGCGGTACCGGCCGCGCAGGGGCCCATCATCGCGGCGACCATCGGGACGACGCCCGACATTTCGACCTCCTCGCGGAAGAGGAAGCCGGAGCCGGCGAACAGCGAGCCGGTCGCCTCCTGGATGCGGGCGCCGGCCGAGTCGAGCAGCCAGACGAACGGCATCTTCTTGGTCAGCGCCATCTCGCGCAGGCGGGTGACCTTGAACTCACCGGTCATCCCCATCGAGCCGGCCATCACGGTGAAGTCGTAGGCGGCGATGCAGCAGGGGCGGCCGTCGACCTCGCCCCAGCCGGTGACGACGCCGTCGGCGGGCGCCTCGATCCCGTCCATCGCCCGCTGGGAGAAGTGCGGCTGGCCGTGGATCCCGAGCTCGACGAAGGTGCCGGCGTCGACCAGCAGGTCGATCCGCTCGCGGGCGGTCAGCTTGCCGCGGTCGTGCTGCTTGGCGATCTTCTCCTCGCCGCCGCCGAGCTTCGCCGTCGCCCGGCGCTCGTGCAGCTGCTCGGTCAGCTCGCCGAGCGGCGAGGCCCCCGGCAGCAGGTGCTTCCTCTCCTCCTCGGTCGCCGCCATCAGCGTCCTTTCCACTGCGGGTCGCGTTTCTCGAAGAAGGCGGTGACCCCCTCGACGATGTCCTCGGTGCTGAAGGTGAGCGAGAGCTGCGAGCGCAGGAACTCGAGCGCGTCGTCGAAGGCCATGTCCTGCTGGCGGTACATCGCGTCGTGGCCGAGCCGCATCAGCACCGGGCTCTTCGAGGCGAGCTTGCTCGCCCACTCGGCGACCGCGGCGTCGAACTCATCGGCCGGGACGACCTTGTTGGCGAGGCCGTACTCGACCGCCTGCTCGGCGCTGAGCCGCTCGCCCAGCAGCATCATCTCGTTGACCTTCTTGCGCGGAACGTTGCGGTAGATGATCGACATGATCATGTAAGGGAAGGCGCCGATGTTGATCTCCGG
>CAYXFL010000073.1:0-13498 GCA_964464285.1 uncultured Conexibacteraceae bacterium | reverse complement strand
GCCTCTGCACGGAGCTCGCCGACGAGCGCGGATGGGCGTTCGTCAACGTCAACCTGCGCCCCTACTACGCGGAGGGCTCGAAGACGCTCGCCTACGAGGTCGTCGAGCAGCTCGGCTGGGAGCTGCCGGACCGGGTCGTCTGCCCGATCGCCTCCGGCTCGCTGTTCACGAAACTGGGCCGCGGCTTCCAGGAGTGGCTCGACCTCGGCCTGGTCGAGGGCGAGCAGCCGACCTTCAACGGCGCCCAGGCGCAGGGCTGCAGCCCGGTCGCGACCGCTTTCTCCGAAGGCTGGGACGTCTGCAAGCCGCAGAAGCCGGAGACGATCGCGAAAAGCCTCGCGATCGGCGACCCGGCCGACGGCCCCTACGCGGTCGAGCACGCGCGCCGCACCGGCGGCGGCATCGACTCGGTCACCGATCAGGAGATCCGCGACGGGATCAAGCTGCTGGCCGAGACGACCGGCATCTTCACCGAGACCGCCGGCGGGGTCACCGTCGGGGTCCTGCGCAAGCTCGCCGAACGGGGCGAGCTGCGCGCGGGGGAGAGGGTGGTCGTCTACCTGACCGGCGAGGGCCTGAAGACCCTCGACGCGACCCGCGATACGTTCCAGATGCACGAGATCGACCCCGACCTCGACAGCTTCGAGGCGGAGTTCCGCCAGGAGGTGACCGTTTAACGATGGCAATCACGGTGAAGATCCCGACCCAGCTGCGGGCCGCGACCGACGGTCAGGCCGAGCTCGAGGTGAGCGGCGGCACGGTCGGCGAGGTGCTCGACGCCGTCTTCGACGCCCACGGCGATCTGCGCGAGCGGATCACCCAGGACGGCGACCTGCGCCGCTTCGTCAACGTCTACGTCTCCGGTGAGGACATCCGGTTCCAGCAGGGTCTCGACACCTCCATAAAGGACGGCGACGAGGTCACCATCCTGCCTGCCGTCGCCGGCGGCTGAGCGGGACTGTGGCGCGGCGCATTTCTGCGTCCTCGGTCGCTCGCGTGCAGAGCACGCTTCGCTCCCTGCGTCCTTGAACTGCTTGACCACAGCCCCGCTCAGAAGCTGATCGTGGAAAAACCACCGGTAGTCATTCTCTGCGGCGGGCGGGGGACCAGATTGCGCGAGCGGACCGAGTCCGTGCCGAAGGCCCTGGTTGAGATCGGCGGCCGGCCGATTCTCTGGCACGTGGTGCGGATCTACGCGGCCCAGGGGTTCGAGCGGTTCGTGCTGGCCACCGGCTACCTCGGCGAGGCGGTCGAGGAGTTCGTGGCGGCGGAGCGCTGGCCGGGCGGGGTCGAGGTCGAGTGCGTGGACACCGGGCTCGACACGCCGACCGGCGGGCGGATCGCGCGGCTTGCGGACCGGCTCGCGGGTGGGACGTTCTGTGCGACCTACGCCGACGGGGTCGCCGACGTCGACCTCGGCGCGCTGCTCGATTTCCATGCCGAACGGGGAGCGCTGGCGACGATGACCGTGGTCCGGCCGGAGCTGCAGTGGGGCGTCGCCGAGCTCGACGGCGACCGCGTCGCCGGTTTCGTCGAGAAGCCGCGCAGCGAGCGCTGGATCAACGGCGGCTTCCTCTGCTTCGAGCCCGGCGCGCTCGCCCGGATCGGCCCCGAGAGCGTGCTCGAGCGCGAGCCGCTGCGCGACCTCGCCGCCGCCGGAGAGCTGGCCGCGTTCCGCCACGAGGGCTTCTGGGACTGCATGGACACCTACAAGGACGCGGTCACGCTGAACGACCTCTGGAGTGCCGGCGAGGCCCCCTGGCGGACCTGGGACGCGGCCGCGGTGGAGCCCCGATGAAGCGGGCCTTCGTGACCGGCGGCAACGGCTTCGTCGCCTCGCACCTGGCCCGGGCGCTGCTCGAGCGCGGCGACGCGGTGACCGTTCTGGAGCTGGCCCCGCGGCCCAGCTCGGGCCTGGCCCTGCAGGGGATCCGCGAGGAGGTCGAGCTGGTCGAGGCCGACCTGCGCGACGCCGAGCGGGTCGGTGCGACGGTCGCGTCCGGCTCCTTCGACGTCGTCTTCCACCTCGGCGCCCAGACTCTGGTCGGGCCGGCGATGGCCGACCCCACCGTCACCTTCGAGACCAACGTGCAGGGCACCTGGTCGCTGCTCGAGGCCTGCCGCGGCGCCGCGGTCCCGGCGGTCGTCGTCGCCTCCTCCGACAAGGCCTACGGCCCCAGCGAGCGGCTGCCCTACCGCGAGGACCAGCAGCTGCGCCCGGCCTCGCCCTACGAGGCGAGCAAGGCGGCCGCCGACGCGATCGCGCTCAGCTACTGGCCCGCCTACGGCCTGCCGGTCGCGGTCACCCGCTTCGCCAACATCTACGGCGGCGGCGACGCCAACTTCTCGCGCCTGATCCCGGAAGCGGTCGCCGCCCTGCTCGAGGGCCGCCGTCCCCAGATCCGCTCCGACGGCAGTCCCGAACGGGACTTCCTCTACGTCGACGACGCGGTCGCCGCCTACTTCGCGGTCGAGGGCGCCCTCGCCGCCGGCGGCCCCGGCGCGGGGGAGGCCTTCAACGCCGGCGGCGAGCAGCCGCACACGGTCTCCGAGGTGCTGGAGACGATCGCCGCCGTCTCCGGCTCCGGCCTCGAGCCCGAGTACCTCGGCACCGGCAACCCGGCCGGCGAGATCGACCGCCAGTACGTCGACTCGACCAAGCTGCGCGAGCTGACCGGCTGGGCCCCGGCGGTCGCCCTCCGCGACGGCCTCGGCCGCACGCTGGAGTGGTACCGCGAGCACCCCGAGCTGCGCCCTGTCGCGGTCTGAGTTGCGGTAATACCTCGGCAGGTATTACTCTGACTCGATGAAGGTCACCAGCAAAGGCCAGGTCACGATTCCGAAGGCGATTCGCGACGAGTTCGGTCTGCTCCCAGGGACCGAGGTGGAGTTCGTGAACGACGGGGGCGAGGTTCGAGTGCGAAAGGTCATCGGGCCGGACCCTGGACGCGGACGTCGCGTGGTCGAACACATGCAGCGACCAGGCGCGGGCGGTAAATACCGGCTAACGACTGAGGAAATCATGCGGATGACCCGGGGAGAGGATTGGGGCACGGGTCACTTAGAAGAGGGTGATGGCGACCCTGATTGACTCGAACGTCCTAATTGACGTTCTTGAGGGAGAATCGGTTTGGTCGGAGCGTTCGACCCTTGCCCTCGAAGCAGCAATCGAGGCAGGCCCCGTCGTGATCAATCAGGTGATCTACGCAGAGGTTTCGGTGCGCTACGCCGATACCGATGAACTCGACTCGGATCTGCCGATCGACATCTATCAGCGTGAGCAAGTTCCGTGGCCGGCTTCGTTTCTGGCAGGAAAGGCATTCCAGATCTACCGGGCGCGGGGCGGGGTCCGCCGCTCGCCCCTGCCCGACTTTTTCATCGGCGCTCACGCCGCGGTCATGGGCTTGCGACTGCTCACCCGCGATACCGCGCGCTATCGCAGCTACTTCCCGACCGTGGAGTTGATCGCGCCCTGAGGGGCACCGGTGAGTCACTAGGCTGAGCCCCATGTGCGGGCGCTTCACGGTCACGGCCAAGGACACCAAGAAGATCGCCGACCGCTTCCAGGTCGAGCTCGAGAAGGCGCTCGAGCGGGGCGGCGACGGCGAGGGCGCGCCGGCGGCGAAAGAGAGCGCCAAGAAGGCCAAATCGCCACCCGGCCTGGGCCGCTACAACGTCGCCCCGACCCAGGAGATCCTCGTCGTGCGCGCCTCGCCGGAGCCCGAGGAGGCGGCGTCCGGCGAGCGCGAGGCGCGGCTGATGCGCTGGGGCCTGGTGCCGCGCTGGGCCAAGGACCTCAAGGTCGGCTACCGGATGATCAACGCGAAAGCGGAGAACCTCGAATCGAGCCGCGCCTACGCGCCGCTGGTCGGCAAGTACCGCCACCGCTGCCTGATCGTCGCCGACGGCTTCTACGAGTGGATGCGGGCCGAGGACCCCAAGCAGCCGCTCCAGCCCTGGCGCTTCACCGTCGACGGCGGCGAGCCGTTCGCCTTCGCCGGCCTCTGCACCCGCAAGGAGTGGGAGGACGACTCCGACCGCGGCTTCGACGACGGCTGGCTCTACAGCGCCACGATCGTCACCACGACGCCGAACAAAGTCGTGGCGCCGGTCCACAACCGGATGCCGGCGATCCTGCCGAGCGCCGCGGCCGAGGCGGCCTGGCTGAACCCGGAGCTGAGCACCGAGGACGCGATCGCGATGCTCGGCCCGCTCGACCCGGCCCGGATGGCGGGCGCGCCGGCGAACCCGAAGCTGAACAAGGTCGGCAAAGGCACGGAAGAGGGCCCGGAGCTGCTGGTCGCCCCGTCCTGAGGCGGTCGCGGAGCCGGCTACTCGTCGCCTTCGGCTTCGTCCTCTTCCAGTTCCTCGGCTTCTTCGGCCGCTTCTTCTTCGGCCCGCGCTTCGGCTTCTTCGTCGATCGGAGGAGAGAGGCGCTTCAGCGAGCCCTGGGTCTCGACCGTCGCTTTGCCGGCCGAGGTCTCGAGCGTGCAGGTGATCCGCGCGGCAGGTACCGCGGTGCCCTTCCAGATGCTGTAGAAGGGCAGCACCAGGTCGCGTTCCGGCTTGCCGCCGGCGATGAAGTATTTGAGCCGCTCGGTGCCGATCGTGTATTCCGGCCATTCGAGCTTCACGCCTTTTTCGCTGGTGAAGCGGGGGATCCGCAGGTCCGCGGCTTCGACCAGGACGCCGCTGCCGCCGCGGGCGGCGAACTTGATCACCAGCGTGTCCGGCACGTTCTGGCTGTAGATCCCGTTTTCTGCCGAGCGCGGGTAGAGCGCCCGCAGGCCGCCGGTCGAGCGCGAGATTTCCGAGCGCGGGCCGCCCTTGGTCGCGCAGAGGATGCGGCCGTCGCCGACCGGCGAGCCGGCGTCGATCCGCAGGGTCGAGAAGACGCGGTACAGGGAGTAGCCGGCGACGTTCAGCCCGCTGGCGGCGATCTGGCCCTCCTCGAGCTGCATCTGGCCGCCCCCGCCGGGCACCGAGACAGCTTTCGAGGCCGGGATCGGCCCGGCCTGGACCCATTCGAGATGCGCGGTGGCGCCGCTCGACTTGTCGGCGCTGAGCACCGCGGCGGCGAGGCAGGCGACGAGCCCGACCGCGACCACGATCAGCGCCCCGCGCGGGATTCCGTTGTCCGAGGCCCCGTCGGCGCGGGGCGAAGGCTCGCTCGTCATCGCTCGCGACAGTATTGGAATCCGTCACAGAGCCGCGTCGCCCGACCGCTGCACTGTTCCATGCAGCTAGCGTTGGGGTATGGGGCGCAAGGTGGTTCCGCTCGACCCGGCGAAGGCCGAGATCCGCACCGCGACCGTGCACGGTCGCTCGGTTGGCTACGCCGAGGCCGGCGAGGGCGATCTCCTGCTGCTGATCCACGGGATCGCCGGCACCGCGGAGAACTGGAGCTCGGTGATCGAACCGCTGGCCCTGCGCCACCACGCGATCGCCCCTGACTTCCCCGGCCACGGGATCTCCGAGGCGGCCGGCGGCGACTACTCGCTGGGCAGTCTCGCCAGCGGCCTGCGCGACCTGATGGTGGCACTCGGCCACGAGCGCGCCACCCTGGTCGGCCACTCGCTCGGCGGCGGCGTCGCGCTCCAGTTCACCTACCAGTTCCCGGAGATGGTCGAGCGCCTCGTGCTCGTCTCCAGCGGCGGCCTCGGACCCGACGTCAGCCCGATCCTGCGCGCCGCCGCCCTGCCCGGCGCCGACCTCTTCATCGCCGCCACCGCCGGGGTCGGCCAGCGCGCCGGCTCGCTGCTCGGCGCCGGCCTCGGCCGCCTCGGCCTGCGCCCCAGCGCCGACGTCGCCGAGGTCGCGCGCGGCTACGCAAGCCTCTCCGACGGGGTCCGCCGCAAGGCCTTCCTCGCCACCCTGCGCGCGGTGGTCGGCACCGAGGGCCAGCGGGTCGCCGCCGCCGATCGTCTCTACCTCGCCGAGGCGCTGCCGCTGCTGATCGTCTGGGGCGCGCGCGACCCGATCATCCCCGTCTCCCACGCCGAAGAGGCGCACGCGGCGCTCCCCGCCAGCCGCCTCGAGATCTTCGAGGACACCGGCCACGTGCCGATGCTCGAGCGCCCCGGCCGCTTCGTCGCCACCCTGCAGGGCTTCCTCGACGAAACCGAGCCCGCCCGCTTCGACCGCGACGAGTGGCGAGCCCGGTTCCAGACCGCCTGAAGCGGCCCGCGAAGAACTACGCGCCCGGCAGGATTCGAACCTGCGACCTCTTCCTCCGGAGGGAAGCGCTCTATCCAGCTGAGCTACGGGCGCCCGCTCGGGAGCTTAGTAGGGAGGGCCAGACGCCGGGGGGAGGCCCGACGGGCCGGATTCGCCGAAAAGCCCCGAGCCCCCGACCACGAGTCTGCACTTAGGGGCGCTATGCGCCCCCTACGGCAGACTCGTGAGCCCAACGCAGACTCACGCAGCCAACGGAACTTCCGACCCCTCCGGCGGCAACCCCCGAAGCACCCCGTCAGCACTCGACCCCGGACGAACCCGTAGGCTCGCGCGCCATGGACCTCTCGGTCGTCTTTCTCGGCACCGGCGGCTCGGTGCCCTCGGCGCGGCGCTCGACCGCGAGCGTGTTGATCGCGCGTGGGGGAGAGCGGCTGCTGTTCGACTGCGGCGAAGGAACGCAGCGGCAGATGCAGCGCTCGATCGGGTTGGTTCAGGTCGACGAGATCTTCCTCACCCACTTTCACGCCGACCACATCCTCGGGCTGCCGGGGCTGCTGAAGACCTACGACCTCACCGACCGCGAGGCGCCGCTGCGGATCTGGGGGCCGGCCGGGTTGAGGGACCTGTTCAAGATGCTCTCGCCGCTGATCGGGAGGCTCGGGTTCGCGCTCGAGCTGGAGGAGCTGGCGCCCGGTGACGTCGTCACCCGCGACGAGTACGAGATCCAGTCCTTCGAAGCAGCGCACAGCGTGCGGGCCAGTGGCTACGCGCTGGTCGAGCAGGAGCGGCCGGGCCGCTTCGACCTGGAGGCGGCGAAGGCCGCCGGGGTGCCCGAAGGCCCGGCCTTCGCGGCCCTGCAACGCGGCGAGTCGGTCGAGGGCGCGCAGGGCACGGTTACCCCGGACCAGGTGATCGGCAAGGGCCGCCCCGGCCGCACCGTCGCGATCACCGGCGACACCGCGCCGAGCCCGGCCACGGTCGCCGCCGCGGCCGACGCCGAGCTGCTGATCCACGACGCCAGCTTCGCCGAGGAGGAGGCCCAGCGGGCCGCCGAGACCGGCCACTCGACGGTCGGCCAGGCCGCCGCCGTCGCCGCCGAGGCGCACGTGAAGATGCTCGCCCTCGTCCACATCTCCTCCCGCTACCACGTCGGCAAGGTCCTCGACGAGGCCCGCGACGTGTTCGAGCCCACCGTCGCCCCCAAAGATTTCGACACGATCGAGATCCCCTTCCCCGAGCGAGGAGAACCCCAGCTCGTCGCGAACGGCGCCCGCGAGCGGCGGACCGAGCCGGATTCAGCCGGGGGCTGAGTCGGGCTCGGGGGCCGGCTCGGGACGGATCCGCTGGGTCGCTGCCCAGATCGCCACCGCCGCCGCCGAGAGGGCGGCGCCGATTGCGCAGACCTCCGCCCAGCCGCCCGCCTCGTAGGCGATCGAGGCGAGGGTCGAGCCGACCACCATGCCGAAGAAGCCGGCCAGGAGCAGCGCCGTGGTGAGGCGGCTGCGGGCCTCGGGGCGCAGCGCGTAGACCGCGGCCTGGTTGTTGATGTGGGCGCCCTGAACCGCCAGGTCGTAGATCACGATCCCGGCGATCAACGGCAGCAGGTGGCTGTGTCCGAGCGCCAGCAGGCCCCAGCTGGCCGCGACCAGGAGCAGGAACACGGTGAGCGCGAGGCGGGCGTGGCCCCGGTCGGCGAGCCGGCCCGACAGCGGCGCGATCGCGGCGCCGGCGATCCCGGCGATTCCGAACAGCCCGATCACCGCCTCGCCATAGTCGAACGGCGGCGCGCTGAGCAGGAAGGTGAGCGACGTCCAGAGGATCGCGAAGCTGGCGAAGATCATCACGGTGATCCCCATCCGCTGCCGAAGCACGGGCTCCTCGCGGACCAGGGCCACGACCGAGCGCAGCGTCGCGCGGTAGCTGGCACCGACCAGCGGCGGCGGGGCGTGGGGGAGGAAGCGCATCAGCAGCGCCGCCAGCGCCGCCAGCAGCAGCGCCGCCAGCGCGTAGACGCCGCGCCACCCGACCAGCTCGGCGAGCAGGCCACTGGCCACCCGGGCGCCGAGGATCCCGATCAGCAGGCCGCTCATCACCGTGCCGACGACCTGGCCGCGCTCCTGCGGCGCCGCCAGCGAGGAGGCGAGCGGAATCACGATCTGGGCCACCGCGGCGAGCGCTCCGAGTCCGGCGAGGGCGCCGGCGAGGGCGGCGATCGTCGGCGCGACCGCACAGGCGGCCGCGGCCACGGCGGCGAGCGCGAAGCAGACTGCGATCAGACGACGGCGCTCCAGCAGGTCCCCGAGCGGGACCAGGAGGATGACGCCCAGCAGGTAGCCCAGCTGGCTGACCGCGACCAGCAGGCCGGCGGTGCCGACCGAGACACCGAAGCCCTCGGCGATCAGATCGAGCAGCGGCTGCGCGTAGTAGAGGCTGGCGACGGCGACTCCGGTCGCGGCCGCGAGGATGGCGACGAGACGGGGGGAGACGCCGCCGGACGCTGGATCTGCGCTGGCGACCGGGGGGTTCACTCGGTCGGACACTCTAGGAGGCCGGTTCGTCGCCGCGCGCTGCTACATTGGCGCCGTCCTTTAATCCGGTCCCGTGAGGCCAGGAAGGAAGCGCAAACGTGAGTGAGAAGGTCGTGCTCGAGCACGACGATCTGAGGCGAACGCTGCGGCGGATCGCCCACGAGATCGCCGAGAAGAACCCCAGCTCCGAGGGTCTCGCGGTGGTCGGGATCCACACTCGCGGCGCCATCCTCGCCCGCCGCCTGCACGCCGTGCTCGGTGAGCTCACAGGGTCCGAGCTGCCGATCGGCGACCTCGACATCTCCTTCTACCGCGACGACGCCGGCTCCCGCGCCCCCGCCGACCAGCCGGTCGTGCACGCCTCCCACGTCGACTTCGACGTCTCCGAGCGCACCGTCGTCCTCGTCGACGACGTGCTCTTCACCGGCCGCACCGTGCGCGCCGGGATCGACGCCCTCTTCGACTACGGCCGCCCGCGCCGGGTCCAGCTCGCCGTGCTCTGCGACCGCGGCCATCGCGAGCTGCCGATCCGCCCCGACTACGTCGGCAAGAACCTGCCGACCGCGCGCGAGGAGCGGGTCAACGTGCGGCTCGAAGAGACCGACGGGGTCGACGAAGTGACGATCTCCGAACCCCAACCCGCGGAGGCGAGCGGATGAGAAACCTGCTGGCGATCGAGGACGTGACCCGGGCCGAGATGGAGGCGATTCTCGACCGCGCCGAGAGCTTCGCCGAGGTCGGCCGCCGCGACATCAAGAAAGTGCCGACCCTGCGCGGCCGCACCGTGGTCACGCTCTTCTACGAGTCGAGCACCCGCACCTCGAGCTCCTTCGAACTGGCCGCCAAGCGGCTCTCCGCCGACCTCGTCTCGGTCAAGGCGGCCGGCTCCTCGGTCGACAAGGGCGAGTCGCTGAAGGACACGGTTGCGACCCTCTCCGCCTACGACCCGGCCGCGATCGTGATCCGCCACCCCTACGCCGGGGCTGCCCAGATGGTCGCCGGCTGGACCGGCGCCGCGGTCGTCAACGCCGGCGACGGCAAGCACGAGCACCCGAGCCAGGCGCTGCTCGACGTCTACACCCTGCGCCGCCGCCTCGGCAGCCTCGAGGGGACGCGGATCTGGATCGTCGGCGACGTCCTGCACAGCCGCGTCGCCCGTTCCAACCTGATCGCCTTCCAGCGGATGGGCGCCGAGGTCACCGTCTGCGGCCCGCCGACCCTGATCCCGCGCGGGATCGAGCAGCTCGGCTGCGCGGTCTCGCACTCGCTCGACGGGCTCGAGCAGGCCGACGTCGTCTACGCGCTGCGGATGCAGCACGAGCGGATGAGCGAGAGCTTCGTCCCCTCGCTGCGCGAGTACGCCGCCACCTTCCAGGTCGACACCCGCCGGCTCAGCCCGCGCCAGCTGCTGATGCACCCGGGCCCGGTCAACCGCGGGGTCGAGCTCTCCGGCGAGGCGATCGACTCCCCGCAGTCGCTGATCTCCGAGCAGGTCGCCGCCGGCCTGGTCGTACGGATGGCGATCCTCTACGAGCTTCTCACCGGCCCGGACCGCCCGTCCCAGGCCGGTGGAGACAACGCCGAGGCGGGCGCGACCCCGATCGGAACCTCCGCATGAGCCTCACTGACACGCTCGACGTGCGCCCGGGCGAGGCGGCGCACCTGGTCCTGCGCCGCGCCACCGTGCTCGACCCCGTCGCCGGCGTCGACGGCGTCTACGACGTCGTCGTCCGCGACGGCGAGATCGCCGAGCTCGCCGGCCCCGGCGAGGCCGCGACCGAGGGCGCCGAGGTGGTCGAGGCCGAGGGCCTGCACGCTTTCCCCGCCTTCTTCGACCCGCACGTCCACCTGCGCACGCCCGGCCAGGAGCACAAAGAGGACGTCGAGACCGGCAGCCGCTCGGCCGCCGCCGGCGGCTACTGCGGGATCATCGCGATGGCCAACACCTCGCCGCCGGTCTCGACCGCCGCCGACATCAGCGCCCTGCGCGAGCAGGCGCGCGCCGGCGCCTCGGTCCCGGTCGGCTTCCTCGCCACCGTCACCAAAGGGATGCGCGGAGAGGAGCTGACCGAGATGGTCGAACTGCGCGAGGCCGGCGCGCTCGGGTTCTCCGACGACGGCCTGCCGATCACCAGCGCCCGGGTGATGCGCCGGGCGCTCCAGTACCAGCGCCTCTGCGGCGGCAACATCGCCCTGCACGAGGAGGACCCCGAGCTCTCCGGCGACGGGGTCATGCACGAGGGCCCGGTCTCGGCCGCGCTCGGCCTTGCCGGCGTGCCCTCGGTCTCGGAGTCGACGATGGTCGCCCGCGACGCCGACCTCGCCGCCTACGAGGACGCCCGGATCCACGTCCAGCACCTCTCGGCGAAGCAGTCGGTGGAGATCGTCCGCGCCGCCAAGGCGGCCGGCGTCAAGATCAGCGCCGAGGCCAGCCCGCACCACCTCTGCCTCACCGACGAGGAGGTCCGCAGCCTCGACCCGCAGCGCTTCAAGATGAACCCGCCGCTGCGCGAGGAGGGCGACCGCCAGGCGCTGATCGAGGGCCTGCGCGATGGCACGATCGAGTGCGTCGCCACCGACCACGCCCCGCACCAGGCGGACGAAAAGGAGGTCCCCTACGAGCAGGCGGCGATGGGCGTGACCGGCCTCGAGACCGCCTTCGCGGCGCTCCACACCGAGCTGGTCCTGCCCGGAGTCCTCGACCTCGGTGTCCTGGTCGAGCGGATGGCCGGCGGTGCCGCCCCCTTCGATATCGAGCGCCCGGCGCTGGCGCCCGGCGCCGAGGCCAACATCGCGCTCTGCGACCTCGGCGCCGAGTGGACGGTGGGGGAGGACGGCTACGAGAGCCGCTCGCAGAACTCCTGGTGCGCCGGCCGCACCCTGACCGGCCGCGTGCTGATGACCGTCGCCGCGGGCCAGGTCGCCTTCCGCCTACGCAGTTTTACCTTGGGGGTCGCCGCATGAGTGCTTACCTGCTGCTCGAGGACGGGACCCGGTTCGACGGCGATGCCTGCGGGCTCCCCGGCGAGATCACCGGCGAGGTCGTCTTCAACACCGCGATGACCGGCTACCAGGAGTCGGTCACCGACCCCTCCTACGCGGGCCAGATCATCGTCTTCACCTACCCGCTGATCGGCAACTACGGGGTAAGCGGCGCGGCGATGGAGTCCGAAGCCGTGCACGCGCGTGGGGTCGTCATGCGCGATGCCAAGAACCGCGAGGACGTCGCCACCGCCGAGGGCGGCTGGCTCGACTGGCTCGGCGACTGCGGCGTGCCCGGGATCACCGGCATCGACACCCGCGCCCTGGTTCGCCACCTGCGCGACGGCGGCTCGATGCGCGGCGGCATCTTCGCCGCCTCGACGCCGCAGCCCGAGGCGCGCGAACGCATCGCCGCCGAGCCCTCGATGGCGGGCGCCGACTTCGCCCGCACGGTCACCCCGCCGGAGCCGGTCCGCTTCGGCGGCGACGGGCCGCACGTGGTCGGGATCGACACCGGGATCAAGCTCAGCATCGTCCGCCAGCTGCGCGAGCGCGGCTGCAAGCTGACCCTGCTGCCCTGCACCTCGAGCCCCGAGCAGGTGCTCGCCGAGGACCCCGACATCGTCTTCCTCGCCAACGGCCCCGGCGACCCCGGCGCGCTCGACTACGTCGTCGACACCGTCCGCGGCGTGATCGGCCAGAAGCCGGTGTTCGGGATCTGCCTCGGCCACCAGCTGCTCTGCCGCGCGGTCGGCCTGCGCACCTACAAGCTGCCGTTCGGCCACCGCGGCGCCAACCACCCGGTCAAGGACCTGGAGAGCGGCCGCATCGACATCACCTCCCAGAACCACGGCTTCGCGGTCGAGGGCCCCGGCGGCGAGCCGCGCATCGACGGCGACGAGCCGGTCCGCTGGGAGACCGACTTCGGGGTCGCCGAGCTCTCGCAGCTGAACCTCTACGACCGCACGGTCGAGGGCCTGGTGCTGCGCGACGTCGCCGGCGCCACCGTCCAGTACCACCCCGAGGCCGGACCCGGCCCGCACGACGCCCGCCACCTCTTCGACCGCTTCCTGGCGCTCGCCGGGGACCCCGCCTAAGGAGCCGCCGATGCCACGCCGCGACGACATCAACAAGATCCTCCTGATCGGCTCCGGCCCGATCGTGATCGGCCAGGCGGCGGAGTTCGACTACTCCGGCGTGCAGGCCTGCAAGGTGCTGCTCGAGGAGGGCTACGAGGTGGTGCTGGTCAACTCGAACCCGGCGACGATCATGACCGACCCCGAGTTCGCCACCGCCACCTACATCGAGCCGCTGCAGCCGGGCCCGGTGCGCCGGATCATCGAAAAGGAGCGGCCCGACGCGCTGCTGCCGACGCTCGGCGGCCAGACCGCGCTGAACCTGGCGATGACGCTGCAGGAGGACGGCACCCTGGAAGAGTTCGGGGTCGAGCTGATCGGCGCCGACGCGGAGGCGATCAGCCGCGCCGAGGACCGCGAGAAGTTCCGCCAGACGATGACCGAGGCGGGCCTGCGGATCCCGTGGTCGATCACGGTCGAGACGCTCGGCGAGGTCGAGGAGGCGCTCGCCGACGGCCGCGTCACCCTGCCGGCGATCGTCCGGCCCGCCTTCACGATGGGCGGCCAGGGCGGCGGAATAGGCCGCACCGAGACGGAGCTGCGCCAGGTCGTCTCCGAGGGCCTCGCGGCGAGCCCGATCAATCAGGTCCTGGTCGAGGAGTCGGTGATCGGCTGGGGCGAGTTCGAGCTCGAGGTGATGCGCGACCGCAACGACAACGTGGTGATCATCTGCTC
>CAYXFL010000072.1:0-13977 GCA_964464285.1 uncultured Conexibacteraceae bacterium | reverse complement strand
GGAGGGCCCGAACGGCAACCCGGACCCGCTCGCCTCCGCGCGCGACATCCGCGAGACCTTCCGGCGGATGGCGATGAACGACGAAGAGACCGCGGCGCTGATCGTCGGCGGCCACACCTTCGGCAAGACCCACGGCGCCGCCGACCCCGAAAAGTACGTCGGCCCCGAGCCCGAGGGCGCACCGCTGGCCGAGCAGGGCCTCGGCTGGAAGAACTCGTTCGAGAGCGGCAACGGCGCCGCGACGATCACCAGCGGCCTCGAGGTCACCTGGACCTACCACCCGACCCGCTGGGACAACGAGTTCCTCCACATCCTCTACGCCTACGAGTGGGAACTGATGGACAGCCCGGCCGGCGCCAAGCAGTGGCGGCCCAAGGACGGTGCCGGCTCGGACATGGTCCCGGGCGCCGCCGACCCCGACCAGCGGCTCGAGCCGCGGATGCTGACCACCGACCTGGCGCTCCGCTTCGACCCGGCCTACGGGGAGATCACCAAACGGTTCCACGAGAACCCGGAGGAGCTCGAGGACGCCTTCGCGCGCGCCTGGTTCAAGCTCACCCACCGCGACATGGGCCCGCGGGCTCGCTACCTCGGCCCGGAGGTCCCGGAGGAGGTGCTGATCTGGCAGGACCCGGTCCCGGAGGTCGACCACGAGCTGATCGGCGCCCAGGAGCAGGCGGCGCTGAAGGAGCAGGTGCTCGCCTCGGGGCTTTCGGTCTCGCAGCTGGTCAAGGCCGCCTGGGCCTCGGCCTCGACCTTCCGCGGCGGTGACAAACGCGGCGGTGCCAACGGCGCGCGCGTGCGCCTCGCCCCGCAGAAGGACTGGGAGGCCAACGACCCGGCCGACCTGGCCCAGGTGCTGACCGTGCTGGAGCAGATCCAGGGCGACTTCAACACCAGCCAGAACGGCAGCGGCAAGCGGGTCTCGCTCGCCGACCTGATCGTGCTCGCCGGCAACGCGGCGGTCGAGCAGGCGGCCCGCGAGGGCGGCCACGAGGTCGAGGTCCCGTTCGCGCCCGGGCGCACCGACGCCTCCGCCGAGCAGACCGACGCGGAGTCCTTCGAGCCGCTCGAGCCGATCGCCGACGGTTTCCGCAACTACCTGAAGGGCGAGCAGCGGCTGCCGGCCGAGTACCTGCTGATCGACCGGGCCAACCTGCTGACCCTGACCGCACCGGAGCTGACCGTCCTGGTCGGCGGCCTGCGCGTGCTCGGGGCCAACGCCGGTGGCTCCAAGGCCGGCGTCCTCACCGACGCGCCCGGCACGTTGACGAACGACTTCTTCGTCAACCTGCTCGACCTCGGCACCGAGTGGTCGTCGATCGGCGAGGGCGAAACGGCCTTCGAGGGCCGCGACCGCGCCAGCGGCGAGCTCAAGTGGACCGGAACCCGCGCCGACCTCGTGTTCGGCTCGAACTCAGAGCTGCGCGCCCTCGCCGAGGTCTACGCCAGCGCCGACGCCGGCGAGAAGTTCGTCGCCGCCTTCGTCGCCGCCTGGACCAAGGTGATGGAGCTCGACCGCTTCGACCTGGTCTAGCCAGCAGCGCTTCCGGGGCGGGTTTTGTCCGCATAACGGACACAACTCGCCCCGGATCGCGCCTACGTTCAGGTTCGCTGCCACCCTGACCTCGCGGAGGTAAAAACCGGCGAGGGAGGCACTGATGAACCTGCAAGTGGGCGGCGCGGCCAAGCAGCACTCGACCGAGGGCCTCGAGCTACCGGCCCAGTTCGACCCGGCCGCCGACGCCAGCGCCCAGCGCCTCGACGCCCTGCTCGGCGGCCGCGCCCCCTTCGACGGCGAGCTCGACGCCGAGGCCGAGTCGGTCTTCTCCGGCCACTACGACACGCTCCGCGAACACGTCGGGGCCCTGATCCCGCACGAGCCGATCTGGATCGGCTGGCCGAGCTCCTGGTACATCCCGTCCGGCGCCGACCACAAAGCGCACTGGCCGATCGAGCCGCCGGCCGACCACCGCTACGCGCTCGACTGGAAGAACCTGGCGCCGAACCGGGCCTCGCGGGTGAGCGGCGAGCTGTTCGCCTTCGGCCAGCTCTGGCCGCCGGACCGCTACCTCTCCTCGGAGGCCGGCACCGGCGTCCTCTACTCGCCGCCGTTCACCTACGGGGAGATCACCGTGCGGCCGACGGTCTCCTGCTCGAGCCAGACGCGCTGGCTGCAGGAGCTGCCGCAGCCGGTCGCGGGCACCACCCGCACCACCACCAACGTCCTGGTCGCGATGTGGCACCGGATCCCGAACGGCTGGGACCTGATCCACTGGCGCTCGTTCCTCGTCCACGACGGGTTCGAGCAGTCGGGCATGGGCCAGAGCGCGGTGCGCTCCTCGACCCGCCAGCTCGGCGAGGACCAGCTCGCCACCCGCTTCGTCGTGCAGAAGGGGCGCACCTACCTGCTCGGCGTGATCGCCCGGGTGGAGATCCACTCGACCCTGACCGACAGCCACGGCGGCCTGCTGCCGCCGGTCCCCGACAGCACGAACTTCAGGATCTGGGGCACGCTGCTCGCCAACGTCTCCCGCATCACGGTCCGAACCGGCCCGATCTGGATTCCCTAGGAGGGGGTGCTTCGGGGGCCCCGACCACGAGTCTGCACTTACCCGTCTTGAGGACGGGTCACAGCAGACTCGTGAGCCAAACGGAACTTCGGAGCGCTTCCGTTGGGAGGCGGAGACCTCAGAAGCACGCCGTACTACTCGGCCAGCATCAGCCCGGCCGTGCGGTGGGCGAGCGCCATGATCGAGACCATCGGGTTGACGCCCGGGGCGCTCGGGAAGGCGGAGCCGTCGCCGATCCAGACGCCGCGGGTGTCGTGCAGCTCGCCGCGGCCGTCGGCGACCGAGCTGGCGGGGTCGGCGCCCATCCGGCAGGAGCCCATCTGGTGGGCGCTGAGGCAGGCGACGTCGTTGGCGGCGTAGGAGGCTTCGTCGATCGCGCCGAGGAAGGCGTCGAAGCTTTCGCCGCGGTCCCAGGTCAGCGGATCGTGGTGGCCGGTCCAGATCGCCGCCGCGCCGGCGGCGTGCTGGATCCGCGCCAGCTCGACGTTCATCCGCCGCGCCATCCGCAGGTCGGCCTCGTCGTCGAGAGCCCACTCGATCTGCGCCTGGCCGGCGGAGTCGAGCGTCACCGTGCCCGCACCGCGGTCGCGCATGAAGGCGACGAAGGGGGCGTGGAAGCGCAGCTCGGCGAGCATCCGCTTCGACTGCTCGCCCGAGGCCCAGGGGTAGACCGTGCTGGTGGTGCCGGGTGCGATCCCGACCGCCTCGACCAGGAAGCCACCGCCGTCGTCGAGCCGCGCGAAGTGATCGGACAGCAACGACTGGATCTGCCCCTCCCAGCCTTCGACCGGCTCCTCGTAGGCACCGAAGACCAGGTAGCCCGGGTGCAGGCGCAGGTGCCTGCCGACCGCCGGCCCGCCGATCCCGGAGCGCAGCAGCAGCGCCGGCGACTCGATCGCCCCGCCGGCGACGACCACGGTCGGGGCCGCGATCGTCAGCGCGGTCGTGCTGAGGTCGGCGTGGGTGACGGTGGCCGCCACCCCGACCGCCCGGCCGTCCTCGACCAGGATCCGCTCGGCGGCGCAGCCGGGAATCGCCTCGGCGCCGTGGTCGGAGGCGTCCTGCAGCCAGGTCTTCAGCGCCGAGCGCTTGCAGCCCTGCTGGCAGCCGGAGCCGCAGTAGCCGCAGCGGGCCGGGTCGTCGCCCGGCGCGGCGTTGCGCCAGATCGGGCGGTGCTCGATCCCGAGCTCGTCGAGGCCCTCGCGCAGGCGCTCGTGGGTGCGGTTCTGGCGCGTCATCTCGGTGTTCGCCCCGAGCCGCGCCATCACCGCCTCGACGTGAGCGCGGCGATAGGCAGCGGGATCGCCCATCCCGGCGAGGCCGTGACCGGCCCACTCGGCGAGCACGTCGTCCGGCGTGGGGATGCAGTTCATGTAGTTGACGACGGTGCCGCCGCCGAGGGTCTGGCCGGCGAAGACGGAGATCGAGCCGTCGACCGAGGCGGTCAGCCCGCCCCCGTGGTACAGCTCCGCCAGCCCCTGGAGCTCGAGCTGGTTGAAGTCCTGCTCGTTGCGGTAGCCGCCCCGCTCCAGCACCAGCACGCGGCGCCCGGCGGCGGCGAGCCGGGCGGCGATCACCGAGCCGCCGGCGCCGGAGCCGACGACCACCGCATCGGCCTCCAGGGTCGCCGCCGCCCCGCTCGGCGCGCGCACGGCGATCGTCTTCGGCGCCGCCGCGGGGCCCGGCGCCGCCGAGACCGGGCCGGGATAGCCGAGCGCGGCCCAGTTGGGGTTGCTGCCGTTCTCCCCCGGGAGCGCGTAGAAGAGCAGGAAGGTGAGGCCTTTGAGCACGCGCAGCGCGTGCTTCGCCTGCGGATCGGCGGCGCGGTAGCGGTGGACGAGCGCAGTCCGGGTCTGGAGATCGGCGGCGGCGAAGTCCGCGGCGGCAAGCGCGTCGAGCAGGGCGGCGAGCCCGGCGACCTGCTCCGGCGGGGCTTCGGCCAGGCCCAGCTCGATGATCGCGGCGACGCCGAGCGCGCTCGCCGGGCGGGCGAGGAACTCGCGCTCGACCGGATCCGGGCTGTCGGACTCGAGCGCCGGCACGAAGGTGTCGCAGAGCGCCGCCAGGGTCGCCCGCCGGGTCTCGTCGAAGATCGCGGTCGCGACGGCCATCGCTCAGGCCACCCCCTCGGGCGCGCTGCGGAAACGGGCGCGGTACTCGCTGGGCGAGATCCGCAGCGTCCGCGCGAAGGTGCGCCGCATCGTCTCCGGCGTCCCGAACCCGCAGCTGCCGGCGATCGACTCGATCGACTCGGCGCCCTGCTCGAGCCGGTGGCGGGCGCGCTCGACGCGCAGCGCTTCGACGTAGGCGGCGGGCGTGTGGCCGGTTTCGCGGCGGAAGGCACGGGCGAGGCTGCGCGGGCTCATCCCGGCCTGCTCGGCCAGCGCCTCGACCCGCAGATCGGCGTCGAGGTTGTCGGCGATCCAGGCCTGCAGGTCGCGCATCTGCGGCTGCCTCGCCGGCCGCCCGGAGAGGTGGGCGCTGAACTGGGCCTGTCCACCGGGCCGGCGCAGGAAGAGGACCAGCCAGCGGGCGACTTCCAGCGCCAGCTCCTCGCCGCGGTCCTCGGCGACCAGCGCCAGCGCCAGGTCCATCCCGGTCGAGACCCCGGCCGAGGTCCAGACCTCACCGTCGCGGACGAAGATCGGGTCGGGGTCGACGTCCACCTGCGGGAATGTGTCGGCCATCTCGGCGCAGGCGGACCAGTGGCTGGTCGCCCGCCGGCCGTCGAGCAGCCCCGCCTGGGCCAGCAGGATCGAGCCCGAGCAGACCGAGGTCACCCGCCGCGAGCGCCTGGCGGCGAGCCGGATCCACTCGACCAGCTCCTCGTTCTCGACTTCCTTCGCGACCCCGAAGCCGCCGGCGACGAGGAGCGTGTCGATCGGACCCGCGCACTCGGCGGTCGTCGCCGCGGGGACCAGGCCGAACCCGCTCCCGGGCATTGTCAGCGGCCGCGCCGACTCGGCCACGACCTCGACTTCGTAGGAGCCCGGCTCGAACGCCGCGGCGGCGGCGAACACCTCCGCCGGCCCGACCACGTCCAGCGGGTGGACGTCGGGAAAGGCGAGGATCACGACCCTGCGTGGCTGGCGCCCCATCGTCATCAGCCGATGATGGCCTCCTTCGGCCCTGTACGCAATGTCACATACCGGACATTTCCTGCCAACCTGCCTAGGATGCGGCGATGGACGTGAACGCCCGCCGCGCCCTGCTCGACGAGTACTTCGAAGCGGTCAACGCGCACGACCCCGAGCGGGTGACGGCGCTGTTCGCGGCGGACGGCGAGGCCAGCAGCCCCGGCTCGGGAGGACCGCAGCGCGGGCACGAGCAGCTGCTCGCCTACTTCAGCCGCATGTTCGAACCGTTCGCCGAGCACCGCGACCAGCCGACCGAGTTCGAGTTCAGCGAGCATGGCGCCACCGTCCGCATCGCGGTCACCGCCAGGCTCAGCCTCGGCACCGAGCTGGAGTTCGACGCGGTCGACCTCTTCCGCTTCTCCGCCGACGGCAAGCTCGCCGCGGTCAGCACCTGGTACGACTCGCTCGCGGTCCACCGCGCCGCCACCGGCCGACCTCAGTAGTGCCAGCCGAAATCGCCGTCGAGCCGGCGCCCGAGGTAGTCCTCGACCACGGTCAGGGCCGCGCGCGCGGCGCGGTCGACGCCGATCCCGCGGCTGCGGAAGGTCTCCGAGGCGAAGTAGAGCCCGTCGACGCTGGGCGCCCGCCAGTGCGGCCGGTAGATGCCGACCAGGCCCGGTTTCTGGATCACCCCGAAGGAAGGGTCGTGGACCAGGTGGCGGCGGCGCCAGTAGGTGCCCTCCAGGCCGGGGTACATCACCTTCAGGTCGGCCTCGAACTGCTCGAACTTGGTCCGCACGTACTCGACGTCGGTGGCCCTGGCGCCGGGGATGATCCCGCCGCAGACGTAGAGGTTGGTCCCCGGCGGGGAGCATGAGGGGTCCATCGCGGTCTGGTTGAAGAAGAACCCCGAGAGCCGGCTGGTCGGCGCGTGCAGCCAGGTCGCCAGCTCGGCGGCGTCGTTGACGTGGACCGGCTCCTTGGTCGCCATGTAGAGGCCGAGCCAGGAGATCCGCAGGTGGCGCTGGGCGAGGAAGCGGATCTGGGCCGCGTACCAGTCGGGCAGCTGCGTCTCCGGGACCACGCGCAGGACGTTCCAAACCGGCAGGGTCGAGATCACCGCCGGCGCCTCCAGCACCTCGCCCTCGAAGACCTCGTTGGGGAGGATCTTGTCGCGGCCGAGCGCCACCCCCTTGATCTCGCCGTCCTCGATCAGGACCGATTCGGCCGGCGTGCTCATCATCACCTCGCCGCCGTTCTCGACGACCGCGTCGCGCAGGTCCTCGAACAGCCCGTCCCAGCCCTGTTCGGGCCAGAAGGAGTAGGCGGCGCGGCCGGCCTCCTCGTAGTGCATCTTGCGGCAGATCAGGTTCTCGGAGGCCGAGTGGTCGTACCAGTCGTCGGTCATGCACTCGAGCACCGAGATGAACTCGAAGAGGTCGAACACGGCCGGGTCGCTGGTGTGGCGCTCGAGCCAGGTGCGCAGCGGCATGTCGTCGAGCCGGTCGAGCTCCTCGTAGGGCGTCTCGAGGAGGATCCCGATCACCTTCTTCAGCTCCGATCGGTCGCCCTGGAAGCGGTCGCGGATCGAGCCCCAGCGGCGCTCCTCGTCGTCCCAGATCAGCTGATCGCTGGAGGCCTTGCCGTGACCGAGGTGCTTGCCGAGGTACGCGAAGACCTTGGTCAGGCCGCCGCCGCCGTCCTCCAGCAGGTGGCCACCCAGGTTGAGCTTGAAGCCCTCGTCGGGAACGGCCATGCCGCGACCGCCCAGATACGGGCCCGCCTCGACCACGCAGACCGACCTGCCCTCCTTGGCCAGCAGGGCAGCGCTGGTCAGCCCGGCCGCGCCGGCACCGATCACCACGACGTCGTACTTCGCCATCCCGTCCCTCTCCTCTCTATCGCCGCTCGTACGCAACCTCGACCGAGCCCAGCGCCCGCGAGGCGAGGTTCGGCACCCACTCGGGCTCGCCGCCGCCGAGGCGCAGGCCCGGCAGCCGCCCGACCAGCGCCGCCAGCGCCAGTCGCGCCTCGATCCGCGCCAACTGCGCGCCGATGCAGGCGTGCACGCCTTTGCCGAAGGCGACGTGCGGGTTCGGCGAGCGGGTGACGTCGAGCCGGTCGGGGTCCGCGAACTTGCGCGGGTCGCGGTTCGCGGCCCCGAGCAGCAGGAACACCCGCTGGCCCGCCCGCAGCCGCCGCCCACGCCACTCGAAGTCCTCGGTCACCCAGCGGATCAGGACCCGGATCGCGCCCTCGTAGCGCAGGGTCTCCTCGACCGCCTGGTTGATCAGCTCGGGCCGCTCGCGCAGCAGCGCCAGCTGGTCGGGGCGCTCGAGCAGCAGCACGGTCGAGATCGCGATCAGGTTGGTCGTCGTCTCGTGCCCGGCGAACAGCATCAGCGCCAGCATCGCCTTCATCTCCTCGAGGTCGAGCACCTCGCCGGAGCCGTCGCCTTCGAGCAGGCCGGCGATCATCCCGGCGCCGCCCCGGCCGCGCTCGCGCTCGGCCTCGATCAGCCCCTCGAAGTAGGCGAGCATCTCTTCGAGCCCCTCCATCGCCCGCTCGTGACGGCCGGCGCGCTCGGCCCCGCCGGCGCCGAAGGCGACCTGGGCGAGGTCGGCGGACCAGACCCGGAAGCGGTCCTGGTCCGCGGCCGGGGCGCCGAGCAGGTCGGCGATCACCGTCGCCGGCAGCGGGAAGGTGAAGCCGGAGACCAGCTCCGTATCACCGCGCGCGACGAAGCGGTCGAGCAGCTCGTCGACGAGGGCGCCGATCTGGCCCTGCATCGCGATCACCCGGCGCGGGTTGAAGGCGTTGGCGGCGAGCCGGCGCAGCCGCGTGTGCTCGGGCGGGTCGGTGACCACCATCCAGCCGGCGAGCAGCTCCATCACCCGCGCCGCCGCCTCGCTCCGCCCCGCCGCCGAGCGCGCGATCAGCGGCCGTACCCGGTCGGAGGAGAGGCGCCCGTCGGCGAACGCCGCGACCACGTCGTCGTAGCGACTGACCAGCCAGGCCTCGTGCGCCTCGCTCCAGTGCACCGGATCCTCGTCGCGCAGCCGGGCGTAGAGCGGGTACGGATCCGCCAGCACGGCGGCTGACATCAGGTCGCTCTCGACCCTCTCGACAGCACCCGAACGGCCGGCTCCCTCAACTCCGCCCATCTGGCGAACATATCAAACGTTAGTTTGGTTACAAGCACCCTCCCTGCGTCACAGTTCCTGGAACCGGGTGTTTCGGAATTGGCACCAGCGCGTCTTGTTCCGTTTGATCTCGCCGGCCACGATCAAGGCATGGAGAAGGAAGCGGGCGTCGCAGTGAGTGCTACATTCGTGCACATGGCACGGGACGTCTCGATCCGCTAGCTCCGCAACTCGACCTCGGCGGTGATCTCGGAGCTCGAGGCCGGCGAACGGCTAACCCTGACCGTGAACCGGCGGCCGGTCGCCGACATCGTTCCCCACGTCGAGGTCCGGGACCCCTGGGTGCCGTCCGGCGAGTTGCGCCGCATCGTCAGCGAGGCGCCGGCCGACCCCGCCCTGCTCGACGATCTCGCCGAGATCCGCAACGCCGAGCTCGACGGTTGAGCCGCGCGGCCGCAGACACCTCGGTCTTCATCACCCAGGACGCCGACTTCTCCTCATTCGAGGAAGTCACCGTGCTGCGGGTCTGAGCCGGATCGAGACGTCAATTGGGGGTCATATAGACCCCTAATTGACGTCTCGATCAGCGCGGGCCGTCGGTATGGATGAAGAGGACGGGGCCGTCGAGGCGGCCGGCGTCGCGCAGGGCCAGCAGGCCGGCCATCGCCTTGGCGGTGTAGACGGGGTCGAGGGCGAGGGCGTCCTCGACCGCGAGCGCGGTGGCGTGTTCGCCGGCCTCGGTGCGGTGGCCGTAGCCGGCGCCGATCTGGTCGCGGGTCAGCTCGATCGCGCCCGGGTCGAGGCGGTCGCGGCCGAGCGGAGCGCCGCGGCGCGCCAGCAGCGCGGAGGTGCGCCGGGCGAGGCGGTCGAGCGTCGGCGGGTCGAGGCGCAGCTGGTCGTTGACGACGACGCCGACGACCCGGGTCGGCAGGCCGGCGAGCTGGAAGCCGAGCGCGAGGCCGGCGGCGGTGCCGCCGGTGCCGACCGGGACGACGACCCACGCTGGCGCCGGCAGCGCACCGTCCTCGACCTGGGCGGCGATCTCCAGCGCCGCCTCGACGTAGCCGAGCACCCCGACCGCCGAGGAGCCGCCCGCCGGCAGTAGATAAGGGGGGCGCCCACCCCGGGTGCCGCTGGCGAGCAGCCAGGGCAGCGCCGCCACGGTCCGCGCCTTGGTGCGGGTGCGGTGGATCCGCGCGCCCGATGCCCGCAGCCGCCCGAGCTGCGCTTCCACGTGCTCGTCGATCGGCTGGTCGACGAGCGCCAGCGCGGTCTCGAACCCCTGCTCGCGCCCGTACAGGGCCGTCGCCAGCCCCCAGTTCGTGCCCAGCCCGCCGAAGGTGAGGATCGACCGCCGCCCCCGCCGCCGCGCGTCCGGCAGCAGCCACTCCAGCTTGCGCACCTTGTTGCCGCCCCAGCCACCGGAGCCGAAGGCGCCGTCTTCCTTCACCCAGATCCCCAACCCCGCCAGCTCGCGGACCGGCGTCGGCCGCGCCGACAGCGACAGGTGCGGCAGGGACGCGGCCAGCGCCGGGAAGCGCTCATGTAGGTGCGGTGCCAAGACCGCCCCATCGTAGGACCCAGGGGTCGGCGGAAAAGCCTGGGGCGTCGTGATCGCCAAGCGCGACGATAGCGAGCTGGACCCTGGTGCCCCCGTAGGTTCGGCGCCCGCCAGACTGTGCGGATGCCCGACGCGCTCTCGGCCCGAGGCCTCCGCAAGGACTACGGCAGGACCGCCGCGCTCGCCGGCGTCGACATCGAAGTCGGCGCCGGCGAGCTGGTCGGCCTGCTCGGCCCCAACGGGGCGGGCAAGTCAACGCTGGTGAAGATCGCCTGCGGCCTGGTCCGGCCGAGCGGCGGCGAGGCCCTGGTCGCCGGCGCCGCGGCCGGTAGCCGGGCGGCGCGCGCGGCGACCGGCTACCTGGCCGAGCTCTTCCGCTTCCCCGGCTGGGCGCGCGCCGAGGAGGTGCTGGAGCTGCACCAGCGGCTCGCCCGCTCCACCGGCGGGCCCGCCGAGCGCGAGGCGCTGCTGGCCCGGGTCGGCCTCGGCGCCGAGGCCGAGCGGCCGATGGAGGCGATGAGCAAGGGCATGCAGCAGCGGCTCGGGATCGCCCAGGCGCTGATCGGCGCACCGCGGCTGGTCCTGCTCGACGAGCCGACCAGCGCCCTCGACCCCGGCGGGCGGCGCACCGTCCGCGACCTGCTGGTCGAGCTGCGCGGGGAAGGGGTCGGGGTACTGCTCAACTCGCACCTGCTCAGCGAGATCGAGCTGGTCTGCGACCGCGTCGTGATCATCGACGGCGGCCGAGTGGTGACCGAGGGGCGGCCCGAGGACCTGACCGCCTCCGGCGGCGTCGAGGTCGAGACCTCGGAGGGCCTGCGGCGACTGCCCGACGCGCGCCGCGAGGACATCCCGCGGATCGTCCGCGAGCTGGTCGCCGGCGGCGCCGAGGTCTACGGCGTGCGCGAGGTCAGCGGCACCCTCGAGGACGCCTACCTCGACGCCGTGGTCGGGCGGGACTCGTGAGCGACGCGCTGACGATCGCCGGGCACGCGCTGCGCGAGGCGGTCCGCCGCCGCGTCCTGCTCGTCGTCGCCCTGCTCACCGCCGCCTTCCTCGGCCTCTACGCGCTCGCTGCCTTCGAGGCCTTCGACGCGCTCGAAGGGACCAGCCCCGGCGGCATCGTGCCGGTCGACGAGCAGGCGCTGGCGGGCGGCACCCTGCTCGGCCTGGCGATGTTCGTCGCCCTCTTCCTCGGCGTCGTGCTGGCGATCTTCCTCACCCTGGGGGCGGTCCGAGGCGACGCCGAGCGCGGCCTGCTGCAGCCGCTGGTCGTGCGCCCGGTCGGCCGCACGACGCTGCTGGTCGGGCGACTGATCGCCGCCTCCGCGGTCTGCGCGCCCTACGTGGTGCTCGTCTTCCTCGGCGCGGTCGTCATCACCCACGCCGCCGGCGACTTCACCCCCGGCTCGCTCGTCGTGCCGGCCGCCGGGCTCGCGCTCGGGGTCGTCACCGTGGTCGCGATCTCGCTGCTCGGCTCGACCCTGCTCGGCACCACCGCCAACGGGATCGCGATCTTCATGGTCTTCGCGACCGGCCTCGCCGCCGGCCTGCTCGGCCAGATCGGCGACGCGCTCGACGTCGACGGGCTGAGCAGGGCGAGTTCGGCGATCTCCTGGGCCGTCCCCTTCGAGGCGCTTTACCAGAACGGCCTGCACGCGCTGACCGCCGACATCGACGGCGTCACCGGCGTGATCGTGCAGCTCGGCCCGTTCGGCGGCGCCAGCGACATCAGCGCCGCGATCTGGCTCTGGGCCGTCGTCTGGTCCGCCGCCGTGATGGCGCTCGCCGCGCTGGCGTTTCGACGCCGCGACCTCTAGCTTTCGCAGTAGAACGACGTTCGGAAACCCACCGTTCCACGCTCGGCAGGCGAGACCATGACCCGACTAGGAGAGCACCGCGACACCCACCTGTCCCGCGAGGAGATCGCGGCCGAGGCGCTGCGCCAGTTCACCGAGGAGGAGCGCGAGCCCTCGATGCGCAGCCTCGCCGTGGCCCTGCGCACGGCGCCCTCGACGATCTACCACCACTTCGCCTCGCGCGAGGAGATCTTCGCCGACGCCGTCGACCTGGTCTGGCAGGAGGCGACAGCCGAGGCCCTGCGCCTTGCCCCGGCCCCGTTCGAGGAACCACCGGCCGACGTCCTCGTCGCGGTCGGCGTCGCCACCCGCCGCACCTGGCTGGCCCATCACCTGCTCGCCCCCCACATGGCAGCCAGCCCCGCGCCGACCGAGTTCACCCGCAACGCGCTCGAGCTGATGAAGAACCTCTTCGGCCGGCTCGACCTCGACCCAGAGGTCCTCGACTCGGCCTTCCACTCCTACTCCTCGTTCATGATCGGCGCCGTCCTCTTCGCCACCGCCCGCAAGTCCGCCGACCAGCGCCTCGGCCGCTCGATCGAGTGGGAGAAGGGCTCCCTCGGCGAGATCTCCGGCATCTCCTCGACCGACCCCGAGCGCGACGAGGAGCTCTTCGCCGCCGGCCTCAGACGCCTGATCGCCGGCTTCGACCTCACGGTCTGAGCGATCCGGGCGCATACACTCCGCCGATGTGCGCGCAATGCATGGCGACCGCCGCGACCGCCGGCGCCGCCGCCACCGGTCTTCGCGCCTGGATCGGCGTCCACAGCCCCCGCTGGATGACCCCGCGCCGGCTCAAGGCCACCACCGCCGCGATCCTCACCGCCGGCGTGCTCGCCGCGGCCGCCAGCTTCTAGCCCCGCCGAGCCGGCGGGCCTTGGGAGGGCTGACGAAACGCCGCGGGGGTGGGACTGGGCCGTCCGAGGCCGGTCGGGGAGGGGTGGAGATTAGGAAGCTCCAGCCCGCTTGGGCGGGGAGCTTCACGAGAGACCAAGGGCTCCCCGTTACCGAAGCCCCACGAAACGATCACCCCGATCCCTCCGTCTCCACGACCCCGAACTTCGACCCCGCCCGTCACCCCCAGCTCGAACCCAAGGGCGCTTTCGAGCCAGACGGAACTTCGGGACGTTCCCGTTGGGAGGGGTCGGTGGTGTCCTTCGTCGAGCGGCGTCCGCGATTCGCCCAAGCGACGCTCTCGGACCGGCCCGGTTGCGATCCAGGCGAATTCGCCCAGCGAGAGTAGAAGGACACCACCGACCCCTCCGGCGGAGACCCCCCGAAGCAAGCCGTACCTCGGCAGCGGCCCCCGCCAACCCCCCTCAGGCGCCGACGTAGTCCGCGAGGTGCTCGCCGGTCAGGGTCGAGCGCTTGGCGACGAGCTCGGCCGGGGTGCCCTCGAAGACGACCTTGCCGCCGTCGTGGCCGGCGCCGGGGCCGAGGTCGACGATCCAGTCGGCGTGCGCCATCACCGCCTGGTGGTGCTCGATCACGATCACCGACTTGCCCGCCTCGACCAGCTTGTCGAGCAGGCCGAGCAGCTGCTCGACGTCGGCGAGGTGGAGGCCGGTGGTCGGCTCGTCGAGCACGTAGACCCCGCCCTTCTCGCCCATCTGGGTGGCGAGCTTGAGGCGCTGGCGCTCGCCGCCGGAGAGGGTGGTCAGGGGCTGGCCGATCGCGAGGTAGCCGAGCCCGACGTCGGCGAGCCGCGTGAGGATCTTGTGCTGGCGATGTCGGTGGCCGGGGCGGAGCGGTTCTTCGCCGACG
>CAYXFL010000071.1:0-14378 GCA_964464285.1 uncultured Conexibacteraceae bacterium | reverse complement strand
GCGCTCGACGTCGACGAGATGTCGGGCGCGCTGACCGCGTGGATGAAGGGGCTGCGGGTGAAGGCCCAGACGATCCCGGTGGCGACGTCGATCCGCTCGGTCTTCGCGGCCAGGAAGGCGGCCTGGGTGACGGCGCTGCGGAACAGCTCCGGCGCCCACACGCACTCGACTCCGGCGGCCTCGGCGCGCAGCGTCTCCGCCTCGAGGTCGGCGACCGCGGTGCCGATCGCCGCGACCGAGATGCGGTCGAGCGCGCTCACGCGGCCAGCACCGAGTCGGCGACGCGGTCGCGATGCCACTTGGCGTCGCCGAACAGGGCGGCGTTGCCGCGGCCGCGCTTGAGGAAGAAGTGGAGGTCGTGCTCCCAGGTGAAGCCGATCCCGCCGTGGACCTGAATCGAGGCGTCGGGGACGCGCCAGCCGGCGTCGGAGGCGTAGGCCTTCGCCATCGAGGCGGCGAGCGGCAGCGAGTCGGGCTCGGCGTCGGCGGCCCAGGCGGCGCCGTAGACGGCCGAGCGCGAGTTCTCGGTCTCCAGCAGCATCTGCGCGCAGCGGTGGGAGACCGCCTGGTAAGCGCCGATCGGGCGACCGAACTGCTGGCGGTCCTTGGCGTACTCGACGGCCATCTCGAGCGAGCGCTGGGCGACCCCGGTCGACTCGGCGGCGAGCGCGACGCAGACGCGGTGGAAGACGGCGTAGTAGTCGGCACCGGCGCCCGGCATGGTGTCGGCGGCCTCGACGCGGACGCCGTCGAAGCGCACCGTCGAGAGGCGGCGGGTGAGGTCGACCGCCGCTTCGGCCTGGACCGTCACGCCGGTGGCGTCGGCGGCGACCAGGTGGCGGCGGCCGTCGCTGGTCGCGACCATGAAGAAGTCGGCGCCGGCCGCGTCCATCACCAGCGCCTTGGCGCCGTCGAGCACGACCGCCTCGCCGTCGGCCTTCGCCTCCATCGTGAACTCGCCGACCGTGCCGGGCGAGCCGACGTCCCAGAGCGCCGGCGTGCCGCGGCGCTCGCCGCCGGCCAGCGGCCGCAGGTAGCGCTCGCGCTGCTCGTCGCTGCCGCAGAAGCTCAGGGCCAGGCCGACGACCGTGTTCGAGAGCAGCGGCGAGGGCGCCAGCGCGTAGCCCATCTCCTCGAAGAGGACCGCCAACTCGACGATTCCCAGGCCCTGCCCGCCCCACTCTTCGGGGAAGGCGAGCCCGGTCCAGCCAAGCTCCGCCATCTCGCTCCAGCCGGCCGGGTCCTGCCCGTCCTCGCTGGCGGCGAGCTCGCGGATCCGCTCCGATTTGAAGCGCGAGGCGAGGAACTCGCGGGCGGTCGCCCTGATCGCCTGCTGCTCGTCGGTGAGGTCGAAGTACATCCCTAAAACGCTCCCGCCGTCATCAGGTCCCCTACCGCATCCTCGGCAGGCCGAGCACCCGCTCGGCGATGATGTTCTTGAGGATGTCGGTGGTGCCGCCCTCGATCGAGTTGGCGCGCGAGCGCAGGAACCCGTACTGCCAGGCGCCGGCGTCGACCGCCTGCTCGGAGCCGCGGCCGAGCGCCGCGTAGGCGCCCTCGATCTCCAGCGCCAGCTCGGTGATCCCCTGGTTGAGATCGGCCCACTGCCACTTGCCGAGCGAGCCCTCCGGCCCCGGGATGCCCGAGGCCATCGTCTTGGTCAGGCCGCGGTAGGCGTTGAGGCGCATCGTCTCCGCCTCGATGAAGAGCTGCGCGATCCGCTGGCGGTAGTAGCCGTCGTCGGCCGCACTGCCGCCGTTCACCCGCACCTCGCGGGCCAGCCGGGCGAGCCGGCCGAGACTGTTCTGAATCTGCGAGATCGCCCCGAAGGCGAGCCCGGCGCGCTCGTTCATCAGGGTCGTGATCGCGACGCCCCAGCCGCTGCCGACCTCGCCGACGACGTTCTCGTCGGGGATCCGCGCCTCGTTGATGAAGACCTCGTTGAACTCGCCCTCGCCGGTGATCTGGACCAGCGGTTTCGTCTCCACCCCCTCCTGCTCCATGTCCATCAGGAAGTAGGTGAGGCCCTGGTGCTTGGGCGCGTCGGGGTCGGTGCGGGCGACCAGCATGCACCACTTCGCGTACTGGGCGAAGGTGGTCCAGACCTTCTGCCCGGTGACCACCCACTCGTCGCCGTCCTTGACCGCGCGCGTCTTCAGCGAGGCGAGGTCGGAGCCCGACTCGGGCTCCGAGAAGCCCTGGCACCAGATCTCCTCGCCGGTCAGGATCGGCTCCAGGTAGCGGGCCTTCTGCGCCTCGGTCCCGTGCGCGATCACCACCGGCCCGCCCATCGCCAGGCCGAGCACGTTGGCCGGGCTCGGCGCTTCCTGGCGCGCCGCCTCGCCGACGA
Organism: uncultured Conexibacteraceae bacterium; assembly: GCA_964464285.1. Taxonomy (GTDB): domain Bacteria; phylum Actinomycetota; class Thermoleophilia; order Solirubrobacterales; family 70-9; genus VAYN01. Next base: position 12,028 of record CAYXFL010000071.1, on the reverse strand, counting down.
AGATCGCCTGCTCGATCATCGTCGCGCCGCGGCCGCCGTACTCCTTCGGCCACGAGATCCCGGCCCAGCCGGCCGCGTGCAGCTTGCGCTGCCACTCGCCGCGGAAGGCCATCACCTCGTCGAGGCTGCCTTCGGGTTCCGGGCCGGGGTTGTTCTCCTGCAGCCAGGAGCGAACCTCGTCGCGGAACTCCTCCTCCGATGGCGACAGCGTCAGGTCCATCGAGCGCTGAGCATATACGGACTGGCCAGCTGGCCAGGGACGGCGGCTTCGGAGCGTTGTGAGAGGGGCCGTCCGAAGCCCTAGCCACGGCCACGCCGCCCCCAACCCCGCCCTTGCGTGTCTGAGCTGCGGGGTCTCTATCCACCCCGCAGCTCAGACACGCAAGGGCGCATCGCAGCCAACGGAACTTCGGGGCGCTTCCGTTGGGAGGGGTCGGTGGTGTCCTTCGTCGGAGCGGCGTTAGCGATTCGCCCAACTGTGGTTCTCGGACGGGAGGGTTGCGCCACTGGCGAATTCGCCCAGCGAGAGTAGAAGGACACCACCGACCCCTCCGGCGGCAGCCCTCGAAGCACCCCGTCCCGCGACCCGCCCCGGCCGGTACGCTGCGGCCGTGGCTGGGCTTCCCCCTTCCCCGCTGATCCGAGAAGCGCTGGCGGTGGCGACCGAGGCACACGCGGGGCAGATCCGCAACGGGGCCGGCGGCATCCCCTACATCGAGCACCCGGTCGCGGTGGCCGAGCTGCTGGCCGGGCACGACTGGGACGAGCAGGTGCTGGCGGCGGCGCTGCTGCACGACGTCGTCGAGGACAGCGAGCTGACCCTCGACGACCTCGGCGAGCGCTTCGACGAGCCGGTGGTCGAGCTGGTCGCGGCGCTCAGCGACAACGAATCGATCGCCGACTGGGACGAGCGTAAGGACGAGCACCGCGAACGGGTCGGCGGCTCGGGGCCGGCGGCGCTGGCGATCTACGGCGCCGACAAGCTGACCAACGCGCGCGCCCTGCGCGGCGCCTACGAAGCCGAAGGCGAGGCGGTCGAGGAGGAGCTGAAGGTCTCCCTCGACGCCAAGCTGGAAGCCTGGGAAGCCGACCTCGAGCTGCTGCGCCGGGTCGCCGCCGAGCTGCGCTTCCTCGACGAGCTGGCGCGGGAGCTGGAGCTGATCAACGAGAACCGGGCCCGCGCCGGTCGCGGTCCGACTCCTCGGCGCTGAGCCGGCGCTTCAGCGGCATCGCGTACCAGAACACCGCGAAGAAGCCGAGCGCGGCGAGGCCGGCGGCGATCGTCATCGCGGCGCCGAAGAGGAAGTCGGTGACGAGCACGACCGCCCCGGTCATCGCCAGCGCGAGGGCGCCGAGGCCGACGATCGTGAAGCGGTTGGCGAGCCAGACGAGCTGCTCCTTCTGCTGCAGCCGGAAGGTGATCCGGTGGTACGCCGAGGGCGCCATCAGCAGCGCCGCGGAGAGCGCGGTCAGCATCAGGGTCGCGAAGTAGACGTCCTTCTGGAACTCGGTGACCTGGGAGAAGTGCGCCTGGAAGGGCACCGCCAGCAGGAAGGCGAAGAGCACCTGGACGCCGGGCAGGACCACCCGCAGCTCCTGCAGCAGCTCGCCCAGGTTGCGATCGAGGCGCGCGGCCTCGGTCTCGTCGCGGCCGGAGGGCCGGTCGGTCATCCCGTCACCATAAGCCCCGTGATAACCGCCGTCGTCCTTTTCAACCGCGATCTCCGCCTCAACGACAACCCGGCCCTGTTCGCGGCCGCGCGGGCCGGGCGCACGGTGCCGCTGTTCGTCTTCGACGACGCCCTGCTCGAATCGCGCTTCGCGGCGCCGAACCGGGTCGCCTTCCTGCGCGAGGCGCTCGCCGACCTCGATGAGGGGCTGCGCAAGGCGGGGGCGCGCCTGTTCGTGCGCCGCGGCGACGCGGTCCGCGAGGCGCTCGCGGTGGCACGGGAGTGCGGGGCGAGCGAGCTGCACGCGAGCGCCGACTGGAGCGCCTATGCGCGGGGGCGCGAGCGGCGCCTGGCCGCGGCCTGCGCCGAGGAGCGGATCGAGCTGACCCTGCACCCCGGGGTGACGATCGTGCCGCCGGGCGCGGTCACGCCGGCCGGCGGCGATCACTTCAAGGTCTTCAGCCCCTACCACCGCGCCTGGTCCGCGGCGCCGCTGCGCGCGAGCCACGGCGCGCCGCGCAAGCTGCGGGCGCCGAGCGGGCTCGCCGCGGGGCGGCTGCCCGCGCTGGCGAAGCTGAGCGGCGGGAGCACGTCGCCCGGGCGGGCGCCCGGCGGCGAGCGCGAGGGGCGCAAGCTGATGCGGGCCTTCCTCCGCGACGGGCTCGCCGCCTACGAGAGCCGCCACGACGACCTGTCCGGCGACGCGACCTCGCGGCTCAGCGCCCACCTGCGCTGGGGCTGCGTCTCGCCGCTGGAGCTGATGCGCGAGGCGAGCGAGCGGCGCGGCGGCGCGGCCTACGTGCGCCAGCTCTGCTGGCGCGACTTCCACCACCAGGTGCTGGCCGCGAACCCCTCGCTGCCGCGCCGCGACTACCGCCCGCGCGGCGACCGCTGGTCGCGCTCGCAGCGGGCGCTCGAAGCCTGGCGCGAGGGGCGCACCGGCTACCCGCTCATCGACGCGGCGATGCGCCAGCTCGCCGCCGAGGGCTTCATGCACAACCGCGCACGGATGACCGTCGCCTCCTTCCTGACCAAGGATCTCTACCTCGACTGGCGCGAGGGCGCCTGGCACTTCTGGGACCTGCTCAGCGACGGTGAGATCGCCAACAACGCCGGCAACTGGCAGTGGGTCGCGGGCACCGGCAACGACACGCGGCCGAACCGGGTGCTGAACCCGCTGCGCCAGGCCGAGCGCTTCGACCCCGAGGGCGAGTACGTGCGCCGCTACCTGCCGGATCTGGCGGCGGTCGAGGGCAAGACGGTCCACCGCCCCTGGCTGCTGCCCGCCGCCGAGCGCCGCGGCTACCCGGACCCGATCGTCGACCACGACGAGGCCGTCGCCGCCTTCAGGGCGCACCGCTCGGCGTAGGATCGCGCGATGGACAGGCTCGCGGTGATCCTCGGCAGCAACGCGCTCGGACCGGGCGGCGAGCAGGTCGCCGCGGCGGCGGCCGCGCACGGGGCCGTGATCGCGCAGCGCCACGACGGCTCCGGCGAGTACGTGCTCCCCCACCGGATCGACCACGCCGCCAACCTGCGGGCGCTGGGCGAGCAGGGCTGCGACCGGGTGCTGGCGATCGGATCGGTCGGCTCGCTGCGCACCGAGCTCGCGGTCGGCAGCCTCGTCTGCCCGGACGACTTCATCGCCCTGCACCTGAGCGACTCGGTGTTCGCCGACGAGCGCGCGCACAGCGCGCCGGGCTTCGCCACGGGTTGGCGGGCGCAGGTGGTCGAGGCCTGGCCGGCGGGCGGACAGGCGCTCCGCGACGGCGGCGTCTACTGGCAGACGATCGGGCCCCGCTTCGAGACCGCGGCGGAGATCCGGCTGCTCGCCGCGCACGCCGACGTGGTCGGAATGACGATCGCCTCCGAGTGCATCGTCGCCGGCGAGCTGGGGCTCGACTACGCCGCCGTCTGCGTGGTCGACAACCTCGCCAACGGGCTCGCCGAGGGCGAGCTCAGCGTCGCCGCGATCGAGGCGGACCGGGCGGCGAACGCGGAGAAGCTGCGTGACGGCCTCGCGGCGGCACTGCCGCTACTCGCGGCGGCGGAGCGATGAAGGAGACGCTCACCGTCGTCGGCGCGCAGCTGGGCGAGGAGCGCGTCGGCGTGCGCTGCGTCGGCGGGCGGATCGAGGCGATCGGGCCCGAGGTCTCCACGGCGCCGGGCGAGGAGACGATCGACGCCGGCGGCGCCTGGCTGCTGCCGCCGCTGGTCAACGGCCACACCCACGCGGCGATGACCCTGTTCCGCGGCAGCGGCGGCGACCTGCCGCTGATGCCGTGGCTGGAGGAACGGATCTGGCCGGTCGAGGCGAAGCTGACCGGCGAGGACGTCTACTGGGGCGCCCGCCTGGCCTGCGCGGAGATGCTGCGCGGCGGCGCCACCCGCTTCTGGGACATGTACTGGCACCCGGAGGCGACCGCGCGGGCGGTCGCCGACGCCGGGATCCGGGCGACCGTCGGGGCGCCGCTGTTCGACGTCGGCCGCAGCGCCGAGCGGATGCGTCGCTCGGCGCTGGAGAGCCTCGACCAGCTCGCGGCCGCCGGGCCGCTGGTCTCCCCCGCGCTCGCCCCGCACTCCATATACATGGTCAGCGAGGACTCGCTGCGCTGGATCGCCGCGCTCGGCGCCGAGCACGAGCTGCCGATCCACATCCACCTCTCCGAGACCCAGAAAGAGGTCGAAGACTGCATCGCCGCGCACGGCGTGCGCCCCGCCCACTACCTCGACCGGCTGGGCGCGCTGAACGAGCGCACGGTGCTCGCGCACGGGGTCTGGCTCGACCCCGAAGAGCTGGCGCTGGTCGCCGAGCGCGGCGCCACCGTGGTCACCAACCCGGTCGCCAACATGAAGCTCGCGGTCGGCGGGGCGTTCCCGTACCCGGCGGCGAAGGCGGCCGGGGTGGCGATCGGGCTCGGCACCGACGGCGCCGGCTCCAACGACTCGCTCGACCTGCTCGCCGACCTGAAGACGTTCGCGCTGATCCAGAAGCACGCCGCCGCCGACCCGACCGCGATCGACGCCGCCGACGCCTGGGCGGTCGCGACCGGCGCCAGCGCCCCGCGCCTCGGCGCCGCGACGCTCGCCGTCGGCGCCCCCGCCGACTTCCTCCTGCTGCGCCCCGGCGCGCCCGAGCTGGAGCTCGGCGAGCTCGCCTCCAACCTCGTCTACGCAGCACCCGGCGCCGTCGTCGAGACCGCCGTCGTCGACGGCCGCGTGCTGATGCGCGGCGGCGAGCCGGACGACCTCGGCGAAGTGGTCGCGCGCGCCGCCGAGCGCGCGCGGGGACTCGGGCTGTAGGGGCACGGCGCGCCGCCGGCCGCGCCTTGAGAAACCCGCGTGTTCACGCAGTTGCGTATCCCGCGTGAGGCGGGGTATAGGCTCGGCGCACGTGCCGACCGGAGCTGGCGCAACCGACATATCGCCGCAAACGGGGGCCTCAGCGGTCAGCTACGAGACCGCGACCAAGGTCTACGAGGGGGCCGCGAGCCCGGCCGTCGATGCGCTGACCCTGGAGGTCCCGGCCGGCGAGATCTGCGTCCTCGTCGGGCCCTCGGGCTGCGGCAAGACGACCGCGATGCGGATGGTCAACCGCACGGTCGAGATGACCTCGGGAGACATCAAGATCGGCGGCGAGTCGGTGCGCGACCGCGACGCGGCCCGGCTGCGGCGGGAGATCGGCTACGTGATCCAGCAGATCGGCCTCTTCCCGCACCGCACGATCAGCGAGAACATCGGCGCCGTGCCCGGCCTGCTCGGCTGGAAGAAGGAGCGCACCCGCGCCCGTGCCGCCGAGCTGCTGGCGCTGATCGGGCTCGACCCCGAGCTCGGCGACCGCTACCCGGCGCAGCTCTCCGGCGGCCAGCAGCAGCGCGTCGGGGTCGCCCGGGCGCTCGCCGCCGACCCGCTGGTGATGCTGATGGACGAGCCGTTCGGGGCGATCGACCCGATCAACCGCGAGCGTCTGCAGAACGAGTTCCTGCGCCTGCAGGCGGAGATCCGCAAGACCGTCCTCTTCGTCACCCACGACATCGACGAGGCGATCAAGATGGGCGACCGGATCGCGGTGATGCGCGAGGGCGGGCGGGTCGAGCAGTACGCGACCCCGGCCGAACTGCTGATGGCACCGGCCAACGAGTTCGTCGAGGACTTCGTCGGCGCCGACCGGGCGCTGAAGCGGCTGGCGCTGATGCGGGTCGCCGACATCGACCTCTGGGAGGCGCCGCTGGCGACGGTCGGTCAGCGCAGCGCCGAGGTGCGGGCGAAGCTGGCGAGCCCGAGCGTCGAGGTCCCCTACGCGCTCCTGGTCGACGGCGAGCGCCGGCCGCTCGGCTGGCTCTCCGAGCGCGACCTCGCCGCCGAGTCCGTGCCGGCGTCGCCCGACTCGCCGCTCGGCCCGGTGCTCGACCTCGCCGACGTGATGCGCGACGCGCTCTCCGACCTGCTGCGCGGCGGCGCCCAGTACGCGGCGGTGACCGACGGCGAGGGCCGGGTCGCCGGCGTGCTCTCGGTGGAGATCATCTCCGAGTTCCTCGTCTCGCCCGCGGCCAAGGTCGAGGAGCACGGCGCCGCGGAGCGGCCGCATGATTGACGCGCTGACCCTGGCCGCGGTCGGCGAAGTCGGCGGCGACTTCTTCAAAGACCGCAACGCGTCCGCCTGCGAGGCGAACAACTCGGCCCTCTTCTGCTGGGACTGGGCGAAGGACAACATCGACCGCTACCAGCCGTTCTTCGTCGAGCACGTCGAACTGGTGGTGATCTCGGTGCTGATCGGGTTCGTTGCCGCCTTCGCGCTCGCCCTGCTCGCGCACCGCCGCCCCGGGCTGCGGCTGCCGTTCCTGCTCGGCACCGGCGTCCTGTACACGATCCCCAGCGTCGCCTTCTTCTTCCTGCTGCTGCCCCTGACCGGCCGCGGGCGCGACACCGCGATCATCGCGCTGAGCGTCTACACGCTGCAGATCATCTACCGCAACACGATGCTCGGCCTCGACAACGTGCCGCGCCCCGCGGTCGACGCGGCGCGCGGCATGGGCATGACCAGGGGCCAGGTCCTGCGCAAGGTCGAGCTGCCGCTGGCGCTGCCGGAGATCGTCGCCGGCCTGATCATCGCGACGGTCAGCACGGTGGCGATCGCGACCCTGGCCGCACTGGCCGGGGGCGGCGGCCTCGGAGAAGTGATCGTCGGCGAAGAAAAGCTGGGGCTCTCCTTCAAGACCAACCTGATCATCGCCGGCGGGCTGACCGTCGGCCTGGCGATCGTCTTCGGGGGACTGCTGCTCTGGGCGCAGCGGTTGCTGACTCCGTGGCGGCGGGCGAGGCAGGCATGAGCGCGCCGCCGCTCGCCTCGCTCGGGGGCGCGATCGAATTCATCTTCACCCCGCAGTCCTCAAACGTGACCGGCGGCGAGAAGGTCGGCGGCATCGAACAGGTCGCCGAACTGGCGGTCAAGCAGCTCGAGCTGACCTTCGTAGCGCTCGCGGTGGCGCTGCTGGTGGCGCTGCCGGTCGGCCTTTACCTCGGCCACCGGCACAAGTGGGAGACGCTCGCGGTGGCGATCGGCACCGCCGGCCGCGGAATCCCGGAGCTGATCCTGATCGCCTTCATGGCGGCCCTGATCGGGGTCGGCTTCACCAACGTGATGATCGCGCTCGCGATCCTCGGCATCCCGCCGATCCTCGCCAACGCCTTCGTCGGCGTCCACCAGGTCGACCGAGCGAGCGTCGAGGCGGCACGCGGGATGGGGATGAGCGAGCTCGAAATCCTCCGCAAGGTCGAGATCCCATTGGCGATCCCGACCCTGATGGGCGGGATCCGCAGCGCCACGATCGCGATCGTCGCCACCGCGACGATCGCGCCGTTCGGCGGCTACGAAACGCTCGGCGACTTCATCATCAACGAAAACGTGTACGGGGAGAACGGGGTCCTGGCGGGAGCGATCGTCGTGGCCCTGCTCGCCGTCTCACTCGAGCTGGTGCTGGCAGGGGTGCAGCGCCTGCTCACCTCACCCGGGCTGAAGCTGAGGCCGGCGTGAACCACCAACGACCCAGTCAAGCCCACAGAGGAGGCAAACAGTGAGCATGAACCCAACCCGTTGGCGAGCGGTCCTCGCCCTGATGGCAGCGCTGGCGCTGACGCTCGGAATCACGGCGTGCGGAAGTGACGACGACACCACGGGCGGAACCACCGAAAGCGCCTCGACCGAAGGCGGTGAGGGCGGCGGGGCGATCGTCTCCAACCCGGAGAACGGCAACGTCACCCTGACCGTCGGCTCGAAGAACTTCACCGAACAGATCATCCTCGGTGAGATCTACGCCCAGGCGCTGGAAGCGGCCGGTTACAACGTCAACAAAGACCTCAACCTCGGCTCCGAAACCGTGGCCCTGAAAAACGTCAAAGCGGGTCAGATCTCCGGCTACCCGGAGTACGTCTCGACCGCGCTGACCTCGTTCTTCGGCAAGGAACCGGAGGAAGTCCCGGCCAACGGCACCGAGGCCTACGAAGAGGCGAAAGCCGAATTCGAGAAAGAAGGCCTGACGGCGTTCCCGCCGACCCCGTTCGTCAGCGAGAACGCGGTTGGGACCACGGTCGAGACGGCCGAAAAATACAACCTGAAAAACGTCTCCGACCTCGAGGGCGTCTCCGAAGAGCTGAGCCTCTACGGCTCGCCGGAGTGCCGCCAGCGGATCGACTGCCTGGCCGGGCTGGAAGAGCACTACGGGCTCAAATTCCAGTCGTTCACGCCGGTCGACATCGGCCTCCGCTACACCGTGCTCGAAAAAGGCCAGGCCGACCTCTCGATCCTGTTCACGACGGACCCGCAGCTGGCGGCCGACAGCGAAGAGTTCGTGATCCTCGCGGACGACCAAGAGGTCTTCCCCGCCGGCAACGTGATCTGGGTGACGACCCCCGAGGTCGTCGAAGAAGCGGGCCCCGACTACGAGAAGACGATCACCCAGGTGCAGGAGGGCATGACCCTCGAGGTGATCCAGGAGCTCGGCGCCCGGGTCGAACTCGAAAAAGAACCGGCGGCGCAGGTCGCGGCCGAATACCTCGAATCGGCCGGCTACACCGGCTGACGGAAGCAGTGGCGGTCGCGGTCGTCTCGCGTTTGCGGGGCGGCCGCGGTCGAGGGACGGCCTGCTTCGAGGGTTTGCGCCGGAGGGGTCGGTGGTGTCCTTCTACCTTCGCTGGGCCAATTCGCCCGGGTCGCAACCCTCCCGTCCGAGATTCGCCCTTGGGCGAATCGCTAACGCCGCTCGTACGAAGGACACCACCGACCCCTCCCAACGCAAGCGTCCCGAAGTTCCCTCTGGCCGCATGCGCCGTGCGTGTCTGAGCCGACGGGTGGATAGAGACCCGTCAGCTCAGACACGCCTGGGCCGGGGTTCGGGAGCGGGCGTGGGCTTGGCTGGGGCTGTGTTCGGGCTGGAGGGACGGGGGTGGGATCGAGCGCTTCCGTCCCTCGCGGTCCGCCGCCCTCCCTCCGTCGGGCCGGGCCAGCGCCCACGCCTACCTGCCGAAGTGGGTGTGGGTGCCGGCCCGGCCTCGGACGGCCCCCACCCCCAGCTAAGCCACCACCGGCTCGCGCTCGCCCAAGCGGGTGAGCGAGGCGTGGGCGATCCAGGCGGCAAGCAGGCCGCCGGCGCCGGCGAGCAGCAGGGCGGCGCGGGGGTCGTAGGCCTCCGAGAGCCAGCCGACCAGCGGCGCCCCGATCGGGGTCGAGCCGAGGAAGACGACCGAGTAGAGCGCCATCACCCGGCCGCGCATCTCCGGCGCGACCGCCAGCTGCAGGCTCGAGTTGATCGTCGCCGCGAAGGTGACCGCGGCGCCGCCGAGCATGACCAGCAGCGGGATCTCCAGGGCCAGCGTCGGCATCGCCGCCGCCAGCACCGCCGAGACGCCGAAGGTGAGCGCGGCGCCGGCGATCAGGCGCGGGCCGGTGCGACCGCGGTGGCCGGTGATCAGGGCCCCGGCGATCGAGCCGGCACCCATCGCGGCGACCAGGGCTCCGTAGACCGTCGGGCCGCCCTCGAAGCTGAACCTGGCGAGCAGCGGCAGCACCACCTGGAAGTTGAAGCCGAGCGTGCCGACCAGCGCCATCAGCGCCAGCGGCAGGGCCAGCTCCGGGGTGCGGGCGACGTAGCGCAGGCCGGCGCGGATCGCGCCCGGCTCGCGGGGGGCGACCGGCGCCTGGTGGAGGCGGCCGGAGTCCATCCCGACCAGGGCGAGGATCATCGCGACGAAGGTGAGCGCGTTGAGCGCGAAGCAGGGGACGACGCCGACGGTGGCGATCAGGATCCCGGCGATCGCCGGGCCGACGATCCGCGCCGCCTGCACGATCACGCTGTTGAGGCTGACCGCGTTGACCACCCGGTCCGGGCCGACCATCTCGATCACGAAGCTCTGGCGGGCCGGGTTGTCGATCGCGTTGAGCAGGCCGAAGCCGAAGACGCCGAGGTAGACCATCCAGGGCTGGACCACGCCGGTCGCGGTGACGACCAGCAACCCGACCGCCGGGATCGTCATCAGCGCCTGGGTGGTGATCAGCAGGCGGCGCTTCGGGATCCGGTCGGCGAGCAGCCCGCCCCAGGCGCCGATCAGCAGCATCGGCAGGAACTGCAGGGCGGTGGTGAGGCCGACGGCGAAGCCGCTGTCGGTGAGGCTGAGCACGACCCAGACCGCGGCGACGGTCTGCATCCAGGTGCCGGAGAGGGAGATCAGCTGGCCGGCGAAGTAGCGCCGGTAGTTGGGGACCTCGAGCGAGTTGAAGGAGCGGCGCAGGTGGTACTTCATGAGGCGCTCTCGCGCCCGGACCGCGGCTCACCCTCCCTGATCCGGTCGAGAATCTCGGCGGCGCGCTCGAGCGTCCGCACCTCGTCGGCGTCGAGCTCGCGCATGCCGCGCGCCAGGTAGGCGTTCTTGCGCCCGCGCAGGCGGCGCAGGCGCTCGCGGCCGACGGCGTTGACGGCGATAAGCGAGCTGCGGCCGTCGGCCGGATCGGGCGTGCGCTCGACCAGCCCCTCCCGCTCCAGGCAGCCGAGCGTGCGCGTCATCGTCGGCCGCTTCACCCGCTCGATCTCCGCCAGCTCGCTTGGCGTCAGTGGCCCGAAGCGGTCGATCGAGGCCAGCGCCGAGGTCGAGGTGGGCGTCAGCCCGCTCGCCTCCCCCGCCGCCTCCTGCCGCAGCCGCCGCGCCATCCGCACGATCGCCATGCGCAGCTGCGCGGCGGAGTCGGTGAGCGTGGCGGTGGGGTCGGCATTCATAGTTAGCGTTGATAATTAGCCTAGCAAACTATGTAGGTGGACGCAAGGGACGGCCGTCCGAGCCGCGCTCCCCAGCCACGAGTCTGCTCTGGACCACCCATACGGTGGCCAACAGCAGACTCGCGAGCCAACGGAGCTTCGCGGCGCTTCCGCTGGCTCGCGACAGGCCGTGCTACGTCAGGCCGCGTAGCGCTCGGCGGCGCGGGCGCGGGCCTTCTCGGCCTCGACCTCGCGGTTCCTCGGCGGCGCCTTGGTGACCAGGCGCTCGAGCAGGCGGGTGGTGACGGCGGCGATCTCCTCGACCGCCTGCTCGAAGGCCTCGGCGTTGGCCTGCGAGGGCTTCGTCGAGCCGCTGATCTTGCGCACGTACTGGAGCGCGGAGGCCTGGATCTCGTCCTCGGTCGCGGGGGGATCGAAATTGTGGAGGGTCCTGATGTTTCTGCACATGGATCGATCTTAGACCCGGTCCGGCGGGCGCTCGGCGATTGCGCACGATTCGAGAAGGGCCGACGGTGCCGGTGTGAAATCCTCCCTGGCCGATGTCAGGTTTCGTCCGATGACCAGCGCCTCGGAGGCGCGCGACAAACGCTGGATCGCGCTGATCCTGCTCTGCTCGGCCCAGTTCGTGGTCGTGCTCGACGCCTCGATCGTCAACGTGGCGCTGCCGACGATCGGCGAAGCGCTCAACTTCACGGAGAGCAACCTGCCCTGGGTCGTCAACGCCTACGTGCTGACCTTCGGCGGCTTCCTGCTGCTCGGCGGGCGGCTCGCCGACCTGCTCGGGCGCCGGCGGGTGTTCATCGCCGGCCTGCTGCTGTTCGCCGCCGCCTCGCTGGCCGGCGGCCTCGCGACCACCTCCGGGCAGCTGATCGCGGCGCGGGCGGTGCAGGGGCTGGGCGGCGCGCTGCTCTCGCCCGCCGCGCTCTCGATCGTCGCCACCACCTTCCGCGACGGCGCCGAGCGCAACAAAGCGCTGGGTATCTGGGGCGCGGTCGCCGGCTCCGGCGGCGCCGCCGGGGTGCTGCTGGGCGGCGTGCTTACCGACGGGATCGGCTGGGAGTGGGTCTTCTGGGTCAACGTGCCGATCGGGAT
>CAYXFL010000070.1:0-14465 GCA_964464285.1 uncultured Conexibacteraceae bacterium | reverse complement strand
CCGATCCAGGAGATCGCGCTCGACCGCGTCTTCATCGGCTCCTGCACCAACTCGCGGATCGACGACCTGCGCGAGGCGGCCGAGACCGTCAAGGGCCGCAAGGTCGCCTCGACCGTCAACGCGATGGTCGTTCCCGGGTCCGCCCAGGTAAAGGCGCAGGCCGAGTCGGAGGGCCTCGACGAGGTCTTCCGCGCGGCCGGCTTCGACTGGCGCTCCGCCGGCTGCTCGATGTGCCTGGGGATGAACCCGGACACGCTGAGCGAGGGCGAGCGCTGCGCCTCGACCTCGAACCGCAACTTCGAGGGCCGCCAGGGCAAGGGTGGGCGCACCCACCTGGTCAGCCCGAGGATGGCCGCCGCCGCGGCGGTCGAGGGACATTTCGTCGACATCAGGGATTGGAGCTAGCGATGAGGCCACTGGACGTAATCGAGGGCAAGGTGTCGGTGCTGGACCGCAGCGACGTCGACACCGACCAGATCATCCCCAAGCAGTTCCTCAAGCGGGTCGAGCGGACCGGCTTCGGCGAGTTCCTCTTCTACGACTGGATCCGCGACGGCGAGATCGAGCTGGAGCCGAACCCGATCCTGGTCACCGGCGCCAACTTCGGCTGCGGCTCCTCCCGCGAGCACGCTCCCTGGGCGCTGGAGGACTTCGGCTTCCAGGCGATCGTCGCACCCTCGTTCGCCGACATCTTTTACTCGAACTGCACGAAGATCGGGCTGCTCCCGGCGATCGTCGACGAGCAGCACTGCCGGGCGATCGCCGAGGCGGGCGAGGCCCGCATCGACCTCGACGACGAGACGATCAACTGCGCCGCCGGCGTCTTCCAGTTCGCGGTCGAGCCGGATGTCAAGAACCGGCTGCTGAACGGCCTCGACGACATCGGGATCACGCTGGAGAACGTCAACGCGATCGACTCCTTCGAGGAGACCGCCGCCGGCGACTACGGCCCGGTGACGACGAGCCTGCGATGACGCCGAAGCTCACCCGCGACTGGGATGCGGAGACCTACGAGCGGGTCTCGATCCCACACGAGGAGTGGGCCAACGCGACGCTGGACCGGCTCGGCCTCGAGGGCGGCGAGACCGTGCTCGACGCCGGCTGCGGCAGCGGCCGCGTGACCGGCCTGCTGATCGAGCGGCTGCCGCGCGGGCGGGTACTCGCCGTCGATGGCTCGCCCTCGATGGTCGAGGCGGTGGGCGCGGTGCTGCGCCCGCAGGATCGAGCGCTGCTCAGCGACCTGGCCGCGCTGGAGCTGGAGGACGAGGTCGACGCGATCTTCTCCAGCGCCGTCTTCCACTGGATCGCGGATCACGAGTCGCTGTTCGAGCGCCTGCTGGCGGCGCTGCGCCCCGGCGGCCGGATCGCCGCCCAGTGCGGCGGCGCCGGCAACATCGATTCCTTCCGCCGCGCCGGCGAGGAGGTGGCCGCCCGCGAGCCCTTCGCCCCCTACTTCGAGGGCTTCGCCCAGCCCTGGAACTACGCCGACGCCGAGAGCACCGCGGCGCGCCTGGAGGCGGCCGGCTTCGAGCAGGTGCGCTGCTGGCTGCAGCCCTGGTCGGTGATCCCGCCCGAGCCGCGTGACTTCGTCGCCAGCGTCTGCCTCGGCGCCCACCTGGAGCGCCTGCCCGAGGAGCTGCGCGAGCCGTTCTTCGAGGCGATCATCGCCGCGGAGGGCGAGCCGCTGCGGCTCGACTACGTGCGGCTCAACATCGACGCGGTCGCACCCTCCTAGGCCATAGAGTCAGCGCCGATGAGCGATGCCCCCCGCATAATCGTCCTCGCCGGCGACGGGATCGGTCCCGAGATCGTCGACGCGACCACCCGCGTCCTCGACGCGCTCGGCGAGTTCTCCTACGAGCCCCAGCTGATGGGCGGCTGCTCGATCGACGCGCACGGCGTCGCCCTCACCGACGAGGTGCTGGAGGCCTGCAAGGCCGCCGACGCGGTCCTGCTCGGCGCCGTCGGCGGGCCGAAATGGGACACCACCAACCCCGACGACCCGCGCCCCGAGCAGGGGCTGCTGGGGCTGCGCAAGGGGATGGGCCTCTACGCCAACCTGCGCCCGGTGCGCCCGAGCCCGGCCCTGGTCGCGGCCAGCCCGCTGCGCGAGGAGCGGATCGCCGGTACCGACATGCTGGTCGTGCGCGAGCTCACCGGCGGGATCTACTTCGGCGACTCCGGCCGCAGCGGCGACGTCGCCCACGACACCTGCGAGTACAGCGCCGCCGAAGTCGAGCGGATCGCCCGCACCGCCTTCGAGGCCGCCCGCCGGCGCGCCGAGGGCTCCGGCCGCAAGCCGAAGGTGACCTCGGTCGACAAGGCCAACGTGATGGAGACCTCGCGGCTCTGGCGCGAGGTCGTGACCCGCGTCGCCCCCGACTACGCCGACGTCGAGCTCGACCACCTGCTGGTCGACAACGCGGCGATGCAGCTGGTCTCACGCCCCGCCGACTTCGACGTGATCGTCGCCGAGAACCTGTTCGGCGACATCCTCAGCGACGAGGCGGCGATGCTGACCGGCTCGCTGGGCATGCTGCCCTCTGCCAGCCTCGGCGCCGACGGCGCCCCCGGCCTCTTCGAGCCGGTCCACGGCTCCGCCCCCGACATCGCCGGTCAGGGCGTCGCCAACCCGCTCGCGACCTTCCTCTCGGCGGCGCTGATGCTGCGCCACGGGCTCGGCCGCCCCGACGAGGCGGCCCGGATCGAGACCGCCGTCGACGCAGTCCTGGCGCGCGGCCTGCGCACGCCGGACCTGTTCAGCGGCACCACCGCCCCGACCTCGGGTCCGGAGTCCGTTCCCGAGGCCGAGGTCGGCACCGTGGCGATGACCGACGCGGTGCTGGCCGAGCTCTCCGCCTAGCCGCCCGCGCCGGTCAGGCCGCGGCTACGGAGCGGTCACCGCCCACTGGCCGGCGGCCACGACGGCTTTTTCTTTGTCGACGGCTTTCGCCGCCAGGCCGAAGCCGAGGCGCGTGTTGTTCTGCACGCTCAGCGGTTCGGCGGCGAGGTTTTCTTCCTGCGTCAGGTAGACGCAGAGGTTCCCGGCGGTCGCCGTGGGGGCGGAGCCGCTGCCGATCCCGGCGCAGTTGGCGGTTGCCGCCGCGCCTTTTTTCAGCACCGTGACCCCGGGCGCGTTGCCGCTGATCGGGAACTGGTAGCTGACCGAGTCGCTGAACAGCTCGTCGGCGACGGTGGACGTGCCGGCGATGTAGAAGACGCCGCGCAGGGTCTGTCCGGACCGCAGGGCGCTGACCAGCGGCGCCACGTCGGGGCCGAGCTTGACCGCGGTCACCGAGCCGTTGGCCAGGTTGCCGGTGGTGACCGAGCTCGGGGCCAGCTTGGCGTTGGTGACGGCGTTGTTCTGCAGCTTGTTCGTGGTGATCACGCCGTTTTTGATCGAGGCCGCGATCACGGCGCCGTTGCCGATCTTGGCGCTGGTGATCGCGCCGTTGCCGATGTTGCCCGGGGTCACCGAGTTTGGCCCGAGCTTGCCGGCGGTCACCGCCTTGTTGCCGAGCTTGGCGCTGGTCACGGCCTGGTTCTTCAGTTTCGCCGTGTTCACCGCGCCGCGCTTGATCTGGTTCGGTCCGACGCTGTTTTTCGGCAGACCCGCCGCTACCGCGACGCCGCTGAGCGCGACGAAGAGCGCGAGGCTGGCGATCACGTTCGAATAGGTGAGCTTCGGGAGTCGAAGCTTCGATTTCATCTGGGTTCGCTCCTTGTGGATTGGGTTTGAGCGGTCATTCGAGCCGATGGGGGTGAAGCCCTGCGTGCCATCGGGCATACTTCCCCAACATGGAGCCGCAGGATTTGATTTGGAAGAACGGCGAGTTCGTCGCCTGGGAGGACGCCCAGGTGCACGTGCTCACGCACGGCCTGCACTACGGAACCGGCGTCTTCGAGGGGATCCGCTGTTACGAGACCGAGCGCGGCCCCGCGGTCTTCCGCCACGCCGATCACCTCAAGCGCCTCGAGCAGTCAGCCGGGCTCTATTACCTGGAGATGCCGTACTCGGCGGAGGAGATCCGCCAGGCCACCCACGAGCTGCTGCGCCGCTGCGAGCTCGGCAGCGCCTACATCCGGCCGCTCGCCTTCCGCGGCTACGGCAGCCTCGGCCTGTTCGCCAAGGACGCCCCGGTCGAAGTGATCGTCGCCGCCTTCCCCTGGGGCGCCTATCTGGGTGAGGAGAGCGCCGGCCGTGGCATCCGCGCCAAGGTCTCGAGCTGGCGCCGGATCAGCCCCGCCAGCTCGATCCCGCACGCCAAGGCCTCCGGCTCCTACCTCAACTCGATCCTCGCCAAGACCGAGTCCTACAACTCGGGCTACGACGAGGCGATCCTGCTCGACGAGCGCGGCTTCGTCTGCGAGGGCTCCGGCGAGAACATCTTCCTGGTCCGCGACGGCGAGATCGTCACCCCGCCGCACTCCGCCTCGATCCTCGACGGGATCAACCGCAAGTCGGTGATCCAGATCGCCCGCGACCTCGGCTACACCGTGGTCGAACGCGACGTCGCCCGCTCCGAGCTCTACCTCGCCGAGGAGGTCTTCATGACCGGGACCGCGGCCGAGCTGGTGCCGGTGCGCGAGATCGACGACCACCAGATCGGCGAGCCCGGCGAGATCACCCGCCACGTGCAGGCAAAGTTCGTCGACGCGCTCTACGGCCGCGCCGAGGAGTACCTCGAGTGGCTGGACTTCGTCGAGCCGCCGGCCGGCGAGAACGCCGCGCGGTCCGAGTCTGACTCGATTGGGCGAATTACCCCTGCCGCCTAGCGGCTGGCGCGGCTCCGCCGTGCGCGACGGGCTCCGGCCCGACCCCGATCTTCAGACCGAAAGGCAGCAACGATGGAACAGGTGAAGCTTTACGACACGACTCTGCGCGACGGCATGCAGGGTGAGGGAATGTCGCTCTCGGCGGCCGAGAAGGTGCGCGTCGTCGAAGCGCTCGACCAGCTCGGCGTGCAGATGATCGAGGCCGGCTTCCCGAGCTCGAACCCGAAGGAAGTCGAGCTCTTCGAGCAGCTCGCCGAGCTCGACCTGAAGACGGCGACGATCTGCGCCTTCGGGATGACCCGGCGCCGCGACACCGCGCCCGAGGACGACCCGGCCCTGGCCACCCTGGTCGGCTCGTTCACGCCGGTCGTGACCATGGTCGGCAAGACCTGGGCCCTGCACCTGGAGAAGGTGACCAAGGTCTCGCGCGAGGAGAACCTGGCGATGATCGCCGACTCGGTCGCCTACTGCGGCGCCCGGGGCAAGCGGGTGATCTACGACGCCGAGCACTTCTTCGACGCCTTCCGCGACGATCCCGGCTACGCGCTCGCCTGCCTGGAGGCGGCGGTCGGGGCGGGGGCCGAGAACGTCACCCTCTGCGACACCAACGGCTCCAGCCTGCCGGACCAGATCAGCGAGGCGACCGCGGTGGTCGCGGCGCGGCTGGGCGAGCGGGCCGAGATCGGCATCCACGTCCACGACGACGCCGGGGTCGGCGTCGCCAACTCGCTGGCCGCGGTACGCGAGGGCGCGCGGCTGGTCCAGGGCACCGTCAACGGCTACGGCGAGCGCTGCGGCAACGCCAACCTGACCTCGATCCTGCCGGCCCTGCAGCTGAAGATGGGCTTCTCGGTGGTCAGCGACGAGCAGCTCGCCGCGCTGGCCGAGACCGTCCACTACGTCGACGAGCTCTGCAACGTCACCCAGAACCCCGACGCGCCCTACGTCGGCCGCAACGCCTTCGCCCACAAGGGCGGCATGCACGTGGCCGGGATCGAGGCCGACGCGCGCACCTTCGAGCACATCGACCCGGCGACGGTCGGCAACCAGCGCGCGGTCCTGCCCTCCGAGCTCTCCGGCAAGGCGACGATCCGCGCCCAGGCCGCGCTGGCCGGGCTGGAGATCGACGACGCGGCGGCGACGCGGGCGATCGAGCGGCTCAAGGAGCGCGAGCACCGCGGCTACCACTACGAGGCGGCGCCGGCCTCCTTCGAGCTGCTGCTGCGCCGCGAGGCGGGCCTCTACACGCCGCTGTTCAAGCTCGAGAGCTACCGCGTGATCACCGAGCGCCGGGCCGGCGGCGAGGTCGAAACCGAGGCTACGATCCGGGTCGAGGTCGACGGCGAGCGCTACGTCCGGGTCGCCGAGGGCAACGGCCCGGTCAACGCGCTCGACCGCGCCCTGCGCGCGGCGATCACCGAGCGCCACCCGCACCTGGCGGATATCGAGCTGACCAACTACAAGGTCCGCATCCTCGACGAAGCGCACGGGACCGGGGCGGTCACCCGGGTCCTGCTCGACTCCGCCGACGAGAGCCGCGAATGGGGCACGACCGGGGTCTCGGAGAACATCATCGAGGCCTCCTGGCAGGCGCTGGTCGACTCCCTGGAGTTCGCCTTCCAGCCCCGCGCCGATGCCGAATAGGCTGCCCGGGTGAATCCGGAGGCGCCGCCCATCCCGCTCGCGCGGCCCGAGATCGACTCCCGCGAGGAGACGCTGGTGCTCGAGGTGCTGCGCTCGGGCCAGCTCTCGCTGGGCTCGATGGGGGTGCGCTTCGAGCGCGAGCTGGCCGCCTGGCTCGGGGTCGAGGACGCGGTCGCGGTCTCCAGCGGCACGACCGCGCTCCACCTCGGCGTGCGCCAGCTCGGCTGGGGCGCCGGCGACGAGGTCCTGACCAGCCCGTTCAGCTTCGTCGCCTCCGCCAACTGCCTGCTCTACGAGGGCGCGCGGCCGGTCTTCTGCGACGTCGACCCGCTCACCCTGAACCTCGACCCCGAGGCCGCCGCGGCGGCGGTCGGGGAGCGCACCCGCGGGATCCTGCCGGTCCACATCTTCGGCTACCCGGCGGCGATGCCGGAGCTGGAGGCGCTGGCGGCACGGCACGGGCTCGGCATCCTCGAGGACGCCTGCGAGGCGATCGGAGCGCTCGACTCCGAGGGCCGCGCGGTCGGCACCCGCGGCAACTTCGCCACCTTCGCCTACTACGCGAACAAGCAGATGACGACGGGGGAGGGGGGCACGATCGTGCCCACCGACGCCGACGCCGCCGCCCGCCTGCGCAGCGAGCGCAACCAGGGCCGCGCCGTCGACATGGGCTGGCTCGACCACGACCGGCTCGGCTTCAACTACCGGCTCTCCGACATCGCCGCGGCGCTCGGCGTCGCCCAGGTCGAGAAGCTCGACCGGCTGCTCGAACGGCGTGCCGCGGTCGCCGCGCTCTACGCCGAAGGGCTGGCCGGGCTGGAGGGCGTCGAGACGCCGATCGCCGGCCGCGGCAAGGAGCGGCGCAGCTGGTTCGTCTACACGGTGCAGCTTCCCGAGGGGGTCGACCGCGACGCGACGATCGCCAGGCTCGGCGAGCGCGGCATCGCCAGCAAGGCCTACCTGCCCTGCATCCACCTCTTCGGGCACCTGCGCGAGCTCGGCTACCAGGAGGGCCAGTTCCCGGTCGCCGAAGCGGCCGCGGCGCGCTCGCTGGCGCTGCCCTTCTTCCCGGCGATGCGCGAGGACGAGGTGGCACGCGTCTGCCAGGAGCTGGCGGCGGCACTCGGTCAGAGCGCCGGCAGGGGATAATCGCCCGCTCCGATGTCCCGGCAGAGACTGCGCAAAGAGCCCGACCCGCGCTTCTGGCGCCTCAACCGCTCGCTCGAGTTCGACAAGTGGCTGGCGCCCTACGACCTCGACCAGTCGCGCGCCCACGCGCGCGGCCTACGGCGGATCGGCGTGCTCGACGCCGAGGAGCTGGCCCGGATGGAAGCCGGCCTCGACCGGGTCGGCGAGCGGATGGCCGCGCACGGCTTCGCCTTCGAGGACTCCGACGAGGACATCCACATGGCGATCGAGCGGCTGCTCGGCGAGGAGATCGGGCCGCTGGCCGGCAAGCTCCACACCGGCCGCTCGCGCAACGACCAGGTCGCCACCGACGTCGCGATGGTCGTCCAGAACCACTCGCTGGAGGCGATCGAGCTGTGCGCCGCCGCGATGGAGCGGCTGCTGGCGCTGGCCAAGTCGCACGCCGACTGGTCGCTGCCCGGCTACACGCATCTGCAGCGCGCCCAGCCGGTCTACCTGGGCCACCACCTGCTCGCCTACTTCTGGATGCTCGCCCGCGACGTGCTGCGCTTCCAGTTCGCGCTCGACAGCGCCAGCGTGATGCCGCTCGGCTCCGGCGCCCTGGCCGGGGTCAACTGGGAGATCGACCGCGAGGCGGTCGCCGAAGACCTCGGCTTCGAGCACGTCACCCACAACTCGATCGACGGCGCCTCCAACCGCGACTTCGTCCTCGACTACCTGAACGCCGCCTCGACCTGCGCGATGCACCTCTCGCGGCTGGGCTCGGAAATCGTCATCTGGAGCTCCGCCGAGTTCGGATTCTGCGAGCTCGACGAGTCCTTCTCCTCGGGCTCCTCGATCATGCCGCAGAAGAAGAACCCCGACTCGGCCGAGCTGCTGCGCGCGAAGAGCCCGCGGGTCGCCGCCTCCCTGCAGACCCTGCTCGGGGTGATGCATGCGCTGCCGCTCACCTACGGCAAGGACATGCAGGAGGACAAGGAGCCGCTGTTCGACGCGATCGACACGATCGAGGGCCTGCTCGACGCGACCGGGGGCATGCTCGAGGGGATCGTCTTCGACCGCGAGCGGATGGAGGCGGCCTCCGGCGACGAGATGCTGGCCGCGACCGAGGTCGCCGACCTGCTGGTCCGCCGCGGGATGCCGTTCCGCGAGGCGCACGGCGTCGTCGGCGCCCTGGTCCGCGACGCGGTCGAGGGCGAGAAGTCGCTCTCCGAGCTGAGCCGCGAGGAGATCGCGGCGCGCTCGGAGCTGCTCGACGAGAGCTACTACGAGGTGCTGCAGCGGGCTAGCTGGCTGGAGTCGAAGCGGATCGCCGGCGGTACCGGCTCGGCGCCGCTGGCGGCCCAGCTCGAGGCCGCGCGGGAGACCCTCGCCGCGGTCCAGGCGCGGCTCGCCGAGGGGCGGAGCTGAGCCCGGCGCCGATGGGTGCAGGCCGGCTCGAACGAGAGTTCTTCGACCGCTCGGTCCACGCCGTCGCTCGCGACCTGGTCGGCTGCCGGCTCTTCTTCGACGGCGTCGGCGGCACGATCGTCGAGACCGAGAGCTACGAGCGTGACGACCCCGCCTGCCACGCCTACGTCGGCCTCACCGAGCGCACCCGCGTCCTCTTCGGCCCGCCCGGCCGCGCCTACGTCTACCTCTCCTACGGGATCCACAGCCTGCTCAACGCGGTCGCCGAACCGGAGGGCGACGCCGCCGCCGTCCTGATCCGCGCCGTCGAGCCGACCGCCGGCCTCGACCGCATGCGCCGCCGCCGCGGCCTCCAGCACCCCGACGCCGCCCTCTGCTCGGGCCCCGGCAAGCTCACCGAGGCGCTCGGCATCACCCTCGCCGAGAACGACGCCGACCTCGCCCGCGACCCCTTCCTCCTGCTCCCCCCGCAGGGCGAGCCCCCCGAGGTCGTCACCGCCCCCCGCATCGGCATCACCAAAGCCACCGACCGCCCCTGGCGCTTCTGCGCCGCCGGCAACCCCTTCGTCTCCAAGCCCTGGCCGTAGCAGCAGGGCAGTCCTAGGCCGGCAGGACGCTTCCGGTGGGAGTTCTGGGCTCTATGCGTCCCAAAGTCCCACCGGAACAGGGTGGTCGCCATTTCTTCCGCTATGCGGATGAAATGGCGACCACCCAAGCCTGCCCTCTCGCGACCCCGTCCCTGAGCCCACTGATCGGGACAAAGCCCAGGCCCAAGCAGCCAACGGAACTTCGGCGCTCTCCGACCAGGGCCGTCAGCCGGCAGTGACGCCGCCGCCGGACCCGCTTTCGGGCGCCGCTTCCGGCGTCGCTTCGGGCGTGGCTTCAGGCGCTGCTTCGGCTTCTTCTTCCGGGGCCGCTTCTTCGGGTTCGACCGCCGATTCGCCTTCGGGCGCGGATTCGTAGCTTTCTTCGACCGGGGGCACGTATTCGTATTCGGTGCTTTCGGTCGAGTCGCCCGAGTCTTCGCCTTCTTCCTTTTCCTTCTTGGCCGCCTTGCGCGCCGCCTTTTCGGCGGCCTTTTCGGCCTGGATCTTTTCCCATGCGGAGATCACGCTGGCCCAGATCAGGGCCGGGAAGGTGCCGCCCATCACCGGGCCGCCCTGGTAGAGGGTCGTCATCGGCGTCACCGTGTCGGCGTAGCCGACCCAGACGCAGGCGGTCACCTTGTCCTGGACGCCACCGCAGAACCAGGCGTCGCCGTTTTCCTCGGTCGTCCCGGTCTTGCCCCACTCGCCTTCGGCGCCGGTGTCGGCGTTGGTCCCGGTGCCGCTGCTGACCACCGATTCGAGGATCCGCTTCGCTTCCAGCGCCACGCCTTCGTCGACGACCTGGTCGTGGGTCGAGTCGTTGTCGCCGCCCCTGATCACGTTGCCGTCCTCGTCGCTGACCTTGGTGTAGGAGACCGGGCTGTTGCCGGGCCGCGGCGCCAGCGTGCCGCTGACCCGGTCGCCGTTGTTGCCGAGGGTCGAGTAGGCGTAGGTCCAGCCGAGCGGCGTGACCCCGTACTCGAACCCGCCCAGGACCATCGCCGGGTTGGTCGAGATCGGGTCCGCGTAGCCCATCCTGTGGGCGATCCCGGCGATCTTCGCGGTGCGGTCGCGGACCGTCTTGCCCGACAGCCCTTCCAGCGCCAGCTGCGCGTAGACCGAGTTGTCGGAGTTCGTGGTCGCCGATTCGACCGTGCTGACGCCGGCGTAGAGGTCCTCGTCGTTGGTCACCCGGAAGATTTCCCGGTTCTTCTTGCCGTAGGGGAATTCCCGCGGTTCGGAGACGTAGGTGGCCTGCGGCGAGATCCCCTCTTCGAGCGCCGCCAGCAGGATGAACGGCTTGATCGAGGAGCCCGGCTGGCGGTGCCCCTGGGTCGCCAGGTTGAACGGCCTGGTGTCGAAGTCGGGACCCCCGACCATCGCCTTGACCCCGGCGTTGCGGTTGTCGATCACGACCACCGAGGCGGTCGCGGGGGTGTAGCCGAGGTAGCCGCGGACCGTTTCTTCAGCCGCTTCCTGGAGCCGCAGGTCGAGCGTCGACTTGACCGTCAGGCCGCCGAAGAACGCCTTCGAGGGCCCGTAACGTTCGAGCAGCTGCTGGCGCACGTAGGCGGTGAAGTAGGGGGCCTTGGAGTCGAGGCTGGGCGGCTCGATCGCGTTCGGCGCCGGCAGCGCCTGCTTCAGGCCTTCGGCTTTCTGCTGTTCGGAGATGTAGCCCTGTTCGGCCATCTTTTCGAGCACCACGTCACGCCGCATCAGCGCGTTCTCGGGGTAGATCTTCGGGTCGTAGGCCGAGGGCGACTGGATGATCCCGGCCAGCATCGCCGCCTCCCAGGGCTCGAGCACCGAGGCGCAGGGCTCGGCCTGGCTGCCGCAGCCGGGGTGGGCGTCGCCGAAGTAGGTGCGGGCGGCGGCCTCGATCCCGTAGGCGCCCTGGCCGAAGTAGACGGTGTTCAGGTACTCGGTGAGGATCTTGTCCTTGGACCAGTGCTGCTCGAGCCGGTATGCGAGCGCCGCCTCCTTGAATTTGGTGAACAGCGAACGGTCGTTCTGGGCGGCCAGCGCCGACTTCACGAACTGCTGGGTGATCGTCGAGCCGCCCTGCGCCGCGCTCATGCTGAGGATGTCTTTGACCAGGGCGCGGCCGATGCTCTGGAAGTCGACGCCGTCGTGGCCGTAGAAGCGCGCGTCCTCGACCGCGACCACCGCGTTCTTCATGTTCGGCGAGATCTGCCCGGAGGTGAGCAGGATTTTGTTCTCGTCGCTGGTCAGCGTGCCGAGCATTTCCCCGTTGGCGTCGACCAGGACGCTGTTCTTGGAGGCCTTGTACTGGGCGAAGTTGTAGATCGCCGGCAGGTCCTGGGAGACCGCGGCCATCATCCCGAACACGGTCGAGACCATCGCCAGCACCGCCAGCCCGGTCAGCACGAAGAGGATCCGCAGCTTCTTCAGGCGCGGTCGCTTCGGCTTCGGGGGAGCCGGAGGGGCGAGCGGAACGCTGCCGCTGTCCTGCCGGCGCTTTCTCCTGAAGAGGGCCATCGAGGGGTGTAAACACGAAAGCCCGGCGACCGTACCGGGGCGCCGAGCGGAGGCGGCAGTTTAGCATTGCCGCCGTGCCGGATCTGACGCAGAACGCGGTCGACGTGCTGCCCGAGGGGCGCCTGGCGGAGCAGCTGGCCGCTGGCAGGCCGCTGCGGGTGAAGCTCGGGATCGACCCGACCACCGCCGATATCCACCTCGGCCACACGGTCGTGCTCGAGAAGCTGGCCGCCTTCCAGCGCTCCGGCCACACCGTCGTCCTGATCATCGGCGACTTCACCGCGCGAGTCGGCGACCCGAGCGGGCGCTCGGCGACGCGGCCGGTGCCGAGCGCCGAGGAGATCGAGGCCAACGCCGCCACCTACCAGGAGCAGGCGTTCAAGCTGCTCGACCGCGAGCGCACCGAGGTCCGCTACAACAGCGAGTGGCTGCGGATGGAGCCGGAGGCGCTGCTCGGGCTGCTCGCCCAGACCACGGTCGCCCGTCTGCTCGAGCGCGACGACTTCCAGAAGCGGCTCGGCGCGAACCAGCCGATCGCGGCGCTGGAGCTGCTCTACCCGCTGCTGCAGGGCTACGACTCGGTCGCGATCGAGGCCGACCTCGAGCTCGGCGGCACCGACCAGAAGTTCAACCTGCTCTTCGGCCGCGACGTCCAAGTCGCCTACGGCCAGCGCCCGCAGTCGATCCTGACGATGCCGATCCTGGTCGGCACCGACGGGGTCAAGAAGATGAGCAAGTCGCTCGGCAACTACGTCGGCGTCACCGACCCGCCGGAGGAGATGTTCGGCAAGCTGATGTCGATTCCCGACTCCGCGATGGACGAGTACTACCGCCTGCTGCTGGGCGCGCAGACGCCCGCCGGCCCGCCCAACGAGGCCAAGCGCGAGCTCGGCCGCCGCATCGTCGACCGCTTCCACGGCGCCGGCGCGGGGGAGGGGGCGGAGGCCCACTTCAACCAGGTCTTCGTCGACCGCGGCGTGCCCACCGACATCCCCGACTGGGACATCGGGCCCTACGGCGGCAGCGAGGCGGGTGCGGTCCTGCTGCCGCAGCTGATCGGCGCCGGCTTCGGCCTCAGCTCGAGCGAGGCGCGGCGCCTGATCAAGCAGGGCGGGGTCAAGCTGGACGGCGAGGCCGTGCCCGCCGACACGCTCGAGTTGCCACGCGAGCAGCTCGCCGGTAGGGTCCTGCAGGTCGGCAAGCGGCGCTTCCTGCAGCTGGTCGACGGCACGACCTGAGGCAGCGCGCTGTCGGAGAAGCGGCCCGTAGAGCCATTCGCCGATCATCGGCCGAGGGGACTTGCAAACGTCCGGCGGAGCGCTATACTCCCCCGTCCTTCTGGGCCTGCGTCAAGCAGCCCCGGCGTTTGAAGGCGGCGAACCCCGCCGCAGAAGCGCGACGGTCTTTGAAAACTGAGCAGCGTGCACTCCGCAGGCCCAATCAACGGTCTGCGGAATGTTTGAGCCCGAACCATCGGTGCGCCAGCGCGCCGGTGGTCTGATTTACCTCGTCATACCGGCCGTCGTACTTGTGTACTCGGCGGCCACTAAGGCATGACAGGCTCTCTGTAGAAGTACATTTCACGGAGAGTTTGATCCTGGCTCAGGACGAACGCTGGCGGCGTGCTTAACACATGCAAGTGGTGCGACGAACCAGGGCTTGCCCTGGGGCAAAGCCGCGAACGGGTGAGTAACACGTGGGTAATCTGCCCCGATGACCGGGACAACCCGAGGAAACTCGGGCTAATACCGGATGTGGTGCACAGGCATAAGCCTGTTCACTAAAGGAAGCTTCGGCCTCCGCATTGGGAGGTGCCCGCGGCCCATTAGCTTGTTGGTGGGGTAATGGCCTACCAAGGCGACGATGGGTAGCTGGTCTGAGAGGACGATCAGCCACACTGGGACTGAGACACGGCCCAGACTCCTACGGGAGGCAGCAGTGGGGAATCTTGCGCAATGCGCGAAAGCGTGACGCAGCAACGCCGCGTGGGGGAAGACGGCCTTCGGGTTGTAAACCCCTTTCAGGAGGGACGAAGGTTCGCCGGTGAATAGCCGTGCGGATTGACGGTACCTCCACAAGAAGCTCCGGCTAACTACGTGCCAGCAGCCGCGGTAATACGTAGGGAGCAAGCGTTGTCCGGAATCATTGGGCGTAAAGCGCGCGTAGGTGGCTTCATAAGTCCGTTGTGAAAGTCAAAGGCTCAACCTTTGAAAGCCGATGGATACTGTGGAGCTAGAGTACGGAAGAGGCGAGTGGAATTCCTGGTGTAGCGGTGGAATGCGCAGATATCAGGAGGAACACCAATAGCGAAGGCAGCTCGCTGGGACGTTACTGACACTGAGGCGCGAAAGCGTGGGGAGCGAACAGGATTAGATACCCTGGTAGTCCACGCCGTAAACG
>CAYXFL010000069.1:0-14844 GCA_964464285.1 uncultured Conexibacteraceae bacterium | reverse complement strand
GCGACTGCGGCCTGACCGGCCGCAAGATCATCGTCGACAGCTACGGCGGCATGGCCCGCCACGGCGGCGGCGCCTTCTCCGGCAAGGACCCGTCCAAGGTCGACCGCTCGGCCGCCTACGCGGCCCGCTACGTGGCCAAGAACGTCGTAGCCGCCGGCCTCGCCGAGCGCTGCGAGGTCCAGGTCGCCTACGCGATCGGCGTCGCCCACCCGGTCTCCCTGATGGTCGAAACCTTCGGCACGGGCAAGCTCCCCGATTCCCGCATCTCCCAGCTGGTCGAGGCCGAGTTCGACATGCGCCCCGGCGCCTTCCGCCAGTACCTCGACCTGCACCGGCCCGTCTTCCAGAAGACCGCCGCCTACGGCCACTTCGGCCGCAAAGACGCCGACTTCACCTGGGAGAAGACCGACCGCGCCGACGCCCTCCGCGAGGCCGCCGGCATCACCGCGGCCGCGTAGCTTTTCTGTTCCGCGCTTCCGACTTTGTGGGTGCTAGAGCGCCTACAAAGTCGGAAGGGCGTTTCGGGGTCTATTCCGCCGCTCGCTGCCGGACCCGCAGAACGGCGTGGATGGTGGCCAGGTAGACGTAGAAGGCCCAGCGCAGCCAGGTGACCCGGTCGTACTCGCCTTTCTGCTGACGGTCGTTGTGGCGGATGGCGAACCGGTTGGCCAGCTCGAAGAGCGACTTTTCGTCGGCCTTGAGCATGTTCTCGCGGATGTCTGGGCGGAGCGCCTCAAGTACGTCGGCGAGATCTCGAACTGCGTGCCGGCGGTCGTCGATGCTTGCGCCACGCGTTCTGAAGCGAGTGACGGCCGCATCAATTCGTGAAGTGATCCGGTCGTGTTCGGTTTTCTCCGGAACAGGCGCGTCGAGCAGCTGGCTGAACTCTGCCGGCGCGGCCTCGACGATCTGCCCTTCCGCGTCGAGCTCGTAGGGGGGGTCGTTTAGGCGGAGCACCCGGTTGAGTTCTCGTCGAAAGATCTCCTGGCCCTCGGTGCGACTGAACTCGAAATAGTGGCCATTGCACTTCGAGCAGTAATTGCCTTCGTCGACGGGCTTAGAGACGAGGTCGTGCGTCACCTCGATCACATCGAAAAGCGTGTCGGGGTCCCAGCTATCCCAGGGGTACCCGTAAAAGTCTCCAAGCTCGTCCGTTTCTGGCTCCCAGTAGGGCCAGATTCCATTGCGAGAGATCGTCTGCAGGAAGTGCAGTCGCGGTTCAATCCCAAGCGTGCCGAAGTCCCCGGCCGTGCAGTTTCCACACGCCTCTTGGAAATAGCCTCGCTGCCGCAGTCCCTCCAAGGCAGTTACTGCATGGGCAAGGACTGCCTCATGTGGTAGCGGCCCCGCTCGCGGTCCCCGCCCCTGGCGCTCGGAGAAGTACTTACGCGGTGCGGGAGGCTCGGTCACCGCCTGGAGGATAGTTGCGGTGGCTGCTGGGAATGCCGGTGTTTACGCCTGCGGCGGACTGCTCGGCGGCTGGGCCTGTCCCAACCCGTGATCACCGGCCGCGTGGCGGCCGGTGGCCTGGTCGACGCGGTGGACGACGTTCTCGGGATCGGCGACGCCGGCAAAGACGAAGCCGCTGCCGTCGGTCGCCGCGGTGTCGAAATCGACGTCGCCGATCTGCATGATCCGCTGGTAGACCGTCTGCTGGTAGTTGACGTTCTGGACTCGCTCGAGGCGGGTCTCCTGGATCTCGCGGGAGATGATCCCACGCTTGATGTTGAGCCGCCGGTTGGTGATCGTGTACCGGGTCGCGACGCGCTTGATGAAGCCGATCAGGAGCGTTATCGCCAGCACCACGAGGATCACCAGGAAGGCGGTGCCGTTGCTGTCGACGAGCTTCGCGATCACGCCGAGGATGACCGCGACCAGCACGCCTTTGAGGTAGAAGCCGAGGATCGCCCGCCAGGACGGGTGGCCTTCGAAGATCACCTGCTCCCCGGGGCTGAGATTGAGGCTCACGGCCGCCAGCATAAGCCCTGCGTCGGGCGCTGGCCAGGCTCCGGCGGGGCGGCGTCCGCGTCCGCGGTCCGCGGCGTCCCCCCATCCGCATACCCTCGCCGGATGGCGATCCTCAAGGTCGAGCCGCTGACCACCGCGCGCGCCCTGCGCGGCCCGTTCGACTACCGGCGCCCGGCGGATATGGAGGGGATCGAGGTCGGCAGCGTGGTCCGCGTGCCGTTCGGGCCGCGGCGCCTGCTCGGGGTCGTGGTCGAGACCGCCGAGACCTCGGAGCTGCCGCCGGAGCGGCTGGCCGAGCCGATCGAGGCGCTCGAGTCCGGAGCTCCGCCGGAGCTGGTCGGACTCGGCCTCTGGGTCGCCCGCGAGTACTGCTCGACCCCCTCGCGCGGGCTGCAGCTGGTCCTGCCGCCGGGGACCGGGACGGGGTCCGGTGGGCGCACGGTGCGCGCCAAGCGCGAGCTGCGCGCGGAGATCCTCCCGGCCGGGGAGGCGGCGCTCTCCGGCGGCGAGCGGCTCGGGGTCAAGCAGCGGGCGGTGCTGGAGGCGCTCGCGGCGGGGGAGATGTCGGGGCCCGAGCTGGCCGCCGCGGTCGGCGCCGACCGCGCGGCCCTGCGCCGGCTCGAGGCGCGCGAGCTGATCGGCACCCGCAGCTCGACCCTGCGTCGCGCCCCGGGCGGCCCCGGCCTGCGCGCCCCGGCCGAGCGCCCGCGCCTGCTGCCCGAGCAGGAGGCCGCGGTGGCGGCGCTGATCGCCGCGCTCGACGGCGAAGCGGACGCCCCGCGCGAGCAGCTCCTGCACGGGGTCACCGGCTCCGGCAAGACCGAGGTCTACCTGGCCGCGGTCGAGGCGGCGCTGGAGCGCGGGCGCGGCGCGATCGTCCTCGTGCCCGAGATCGGCCTCGCGCCGCAGGCCGTCGCCCGCTTCCGCGCCCGGCTCGGCGACCGCTTCGCGGTGCTGCACTCGGCGCTCTCGGCCGGCGAGCGCTACGACGAGTGGCAGCGCCTGGCCAGCGGCGAGGCGAGCGTCTGCGTCGGCCCGCGCTCGGCGGTCTTCGCCCCGGTCCGCGACCTCGGCCTGATCGTCATCGACGAGGAGCACGACCCGTCCTACAAGCAGGAGGGAGACCCGACCTACGACGCCCGCGCGGTCGCCCGCAAGCGCGCCGCCGACCTCGGCGCGGTGCTGGTCGCGGGGACGGCGACGCCGCGGCCGGAGTCGTGGCTGGAGCTGCCGCGCCTGGAGCTGCCGAACCGGGTCGACGGGCGCCGCATGCCGCCGGTCAACCTGGTCGACATGCGCGAGGCGGACCCGCGCTCGGGCCCGCTGCACCCGGACACCTGGACGGCGCTGGAGGCGGTGCGCGCGGCCGGCACCAAGGCGATCGTGATGATCAACCGGCGCGGCTTCGCGCCCTGGCTCACCTGCCGCTCCTGCGGGCACCACTGGAACTGCCCCAACTGCGACGTCTCGCTGATCGTGCACCGCCACAGCGGCCGCCTCGTCTGCCACCACTGCGCCCACGCCGAAGCCCCGCCGCGGGCCTGCCCGCAGTGCTCCTCGACCACGCTGGCGCAGGCCGGGGCCGGGACCGAGCGGGTGCAGGAGCTGCTCGCCGAGCGGCTCGACCCGATGCCGGTCCTGCGCCTCGACGCCGACACCGCCGCCGCCCGCGGCGCCCACGCCAGCATCCTCGCCCGCTTCGGCGAGGCGCCGAGCGCCGTCCTCGTCGGCACCCAGATGGTCGCCAAGGGCCACGACTTCCCCGAGGTCACCCTGAGCGCGATCCTCGACGCCGACGCGACCCTGCGCTTCCCCGACTTCCGCGCCGAGGAGCGCACCTTCGCGATGGTCGCCCAGCTCGCCGGCCGCTCCGGGCGCGGTGAGGCGGGGGGAGAGGTGATGGTGCAGACGCTGGCACCTGGCGCGGCCAGCATCGAGCACGCCGCCCGCCACGACTCCGCCGGCTTCCTCGCGGGCGAGCTTGAGCGCCGCCGCATCCTCCGCTACCCGCCCTACTCGCACCTGGTCCGGATCAACTTCGCCGCCGAGCTGGAGCCGAAGGTCGACGACGCCGCGCGGGCGGTGGCCGGCGAGCTGCGCGGCGCGCTGCCGCCGGAATCCGACCTGCTCGGCCCGGCGCCGATGTTCCGCGTCCGCAACCGCCACCGGCGGCGGATCCTGATCAAGGCCGGCGACCGCGAGCGCACCGTCGCCGCGGTCCGCGGCGTGGTCGAGCGGCGGGCCGCCGAGCGCTCGCTGAAGGACGTCTCGATCGGCGTCGACGTCGACCCGCAGTAGGGCGGCTTACAATCGAGCCGATGAGCGACGAGCAGGCCACCGGGGCCGAAGAGCAGGAGCGCAAGCAGCTGGAAGCGGA
The DNA here is from genome assembly GCA_964464285.1 of uncultured Conexibacteraceae bacterium. Taxonomy (GTDB): domain Bacteria; phylum Actinomycetota; class Thermoleophilia; order Solirubrobacterales; family 70-9; genus VAYN01. Next base: position 10,499 of record CAYXFL010000069.1, on the reverse strand, counting down.
GCTGCTGGAGCGCCGCGAGAGGGCCCTCTCGCACGTGGTCAAGTTCGGCGATCCGGTGCTGAAGAGCAAAGCCTCGCCGGTCTCCGAGTTCGGCCCCGAGCTGCGCGCCGAGGTCGAGCGCATGATCGCGATCATGCGCGACGGGATGGGGGTCGGCCTCGCCGCCACCCAGCTCGGGGTTCTGCGCCGGCTGCTCGTCTTCCAGGCCGGCGCCGACGCCGAGCCGACCGCCTTGATCAACCCGGAGATCGAGTGGGTCTCCGACGAGGTCGTGCTCGCCGAGGAGGGCTGCCTGAGCCTGCCGCGGGTCTCGATGGACGTCGAGCGGCCACACTACGTCCGGGTCAGCGGCCGCGACGTCGAGGGCGAGTCGATCGTGATCGAGGCCGCCGGGCTCGAGGCGCGGGTGCTCCAGCACGAGATCGACCACCTCGACGGCATCCTGATCCTCGACCGCACCACGCGCGCCCAGCGCAAGGGCGCGCTGAAGGCGCTGCGCGAAGGCGGCAGCTACCACCCGCCGGCCGAGGACGACGGGGGCGAGGACGAGCTGCGCGAGCCGCGCACCGACGCGTGAGGACCGCCTACCTCGGCACCTCCGAGTTCGCCGCCACCGTCCTGCGGCGCCTCGCCGACTCGCCCCACCGCCCGGCGCTCGTCGTCACCCCGCCCGACAGCCGGCGCGGCCGCGGTCGCCGCGAGCTGCCGCCGCCGGCGGCGGAGACGGCGCGGGAGCTGGGCATCGAGCTGCTGCAGGCCGCCAACGTCAACGAGGACGAGCCGCTGGAGCGGCTCCGCGCCGCGCGCCCCGAGGCGATCCTCGTCTGCGCCTTCGGCCAGCTGATCCGCGAGCCGCTGCTCTCCGAGTTCCCGCTGCTCAACGTGCACCCCTCGCTGCTGCCGCGCTGGCGCGGGGCGGCGCCGATCGAGCGCGCGATCATGGCCGGCGACGCGGAGACCGGGGTCTGCGTGATGGAGCTGACCGCCGGCCTCGACTCCGGCCCGGTGGCGCTCTGTGAGCGGCTTGCGATCGGCGCGGAGGAGGACTTCGCGGCGCTCTCGGAGCGCCTCGCCGAGCGCGGCGGCGAGCTGCTGGTCGAGGCGCTCGACCTGCTCGCCGCCGAGCGCCTGGAGCTGACCGAGCAGGACGACGACGATGCGACCTACGCGGAGAAGATCGAGGCGACCGAGCGCCGCATCGACCTGACCCGGCCGGCGCCGGCCGAGGCGGCCCGGGTGCGGGCGCTGACCCCGCACGTCGGCGCCTACCTGGAGCTGGCCGGCGGCGGGCGGCTGGGGGTGAAGCGGGCCCACGCCAGTGCGGCCGCCGACGGCCCGCTCGCGATCCCCTGCGCCGAGGGCGTGCTCAACCTCGACCTGGTCCAGCCCCCCGGCGGCAAGCCGATGCCGGCCGACGCCTACCTGCGCGGCCACGAGCCGCCGGAGCCGGCGTGATCGCGCCCGCCCGCTCCCTCGCCTTCGCGACGCTGCGCGAGACCTTCGAGGACGGCGCCCACACCGAGCGCGCCTTCCGCGCCGGCGCCGAGCGGCTCGACCTCGACGGGCGCGAGCGCGCCCAGGCGCAGCGGCTCGCCTACGGCGCCGTGCAGCGCCGCGGCACCACCGACGCGGCGATCGAGGCGCTCTCGGACCGCTCCATCCGGCTGCTCGACCCACCGGTGCTGGCCGCCCTGCGGCTCGGCCTCTACGAGCTGCTCTTCGCCGACGGCACCCCCGACCACGCCGCCGTCGACCAGGCGGTCGAGCTGGTCAAGGCGGCCAGGGTCGCCCACGCGGCAGGCCTCGTCAACGCGGTCCTGCGCCGCGCCGCCCGTGAGCGCGAGCAGCTCGCCGCCCGCCTGCTCGGCGACGACTCGACCCCCGAGGCGGCGGCGGTCGCCCACTCGGCGCCGGCCTGGCTGGCGCGGATGTGGTGGGAGCAGCTCGGGCCCGAGGCCGCGCGGGCGCTGCTCGCGGCCTGCAACGAGCCGGCCGAGGTGGCGATGCGGGCGCGCGACCCGCAGGCGGCGCTGGCGCGGCTGCGCGAGGGCGGGGTGGAGGCCGCGCCGGCGGGCGGCGGCTGGCCGCTCGACGTCGCCCAGTCGATCGTCATCTCCGGCCGCACCGGTTCGCTGGTCCCGGGGATGGTCCGGGCCGGCGAGCTGACCCCGCAGAGCCGCGGCTCTGCCGCCGCGGTCGAGGTGCTCGACCCGGGGCCGGAGGACCACGTGCTCGACCTCTGCGCCGGGCCGGGGATCAAGACCGGCCAGATCGCCGAGCGGCGCGGTGACAGCGGCGTCGTGATCTCGGTCGAGCTCGACGAGGCCCGGGCCGAGGAAATCGCCGGCCAGGCGCGCCGCCTCGACCTGCGCAGCGCCACCGTCTTCGAGGGCGACGCGGCCGAGATGCAGATGCCGCAGGAGTTCGAGCGGGTGCTGGTCGACGCGCCCTGCTCGGACCTCGGCGCGCTCGCCTCGCGCCCGGACGCGCGCTGGCGCAAGTCGCCGCGCACGATCGAGCGACTCACCGCGGTCCAGGACGCGATCCTGCGCACGGCGGCGCGGGCGCTGGCACCGGGCGGCGCGCTCGTCTACTCGACCTGCACGATCTCCCGGGCCGAGAATGAGGACCGGGTCGCGGCGCTGCTCGCTGCCGCCGGCAGCGACGGCGTGCCCGAGCTGGAGCTGGAGGACCTCGGATCGCGCGCCCCCGGCCTCGCCTCGGTTTGCGAACCGCGCTGTCTGCAACTGCGCTCGGACCGCGACCGCACCACCGGGTTCTTCATCGCCCGCCTGACTCGTCATGATTAGTCGATGAGCGACTCACCGGAAGCCGGCGGCGGCAGCGTTCTCAACCGCGCTCCCTGCCCTACATGCGGCGAGCCCTGGCTGCGCCCGACCCAGTTGCCGGGCCGGCTGCGCTGCGTCAACTGCCTCAGCCGTTTCGAACTCGTCTCGCAGTGCCCGAACTGCGGCGAGCACGGCACGATCGTGCGGATGAGCCAGACCGAGGACCTGCAGTGCCAGCAATGCGGCGCCTCGATGCTGCAAGCCGCCTGACCCGCGTCCGCAGCGGCTCAGTAGGGTGGCCGCGATGAGCGAGCGGATGTGGGAGCTGGTGCAGGCGACGCGGGTCCTCCCGTCGATCCTCTCTGCCGACATGTCGCGGCTCGGCGCCCAGATCGAAGAGGTGATGGACGCGGGCGCGCGGGTGATCCACTTCGACGTCATGGACGGCCATTTCGTGCCGCCGATCACGATCGGGCCGCTGGTCCTCAGCGGGATCGCCGACCTCGTCCACGAGGCCGGCGGCGCCGTCGACGTGCACCTGATGATCGAGGCGCCGGAGCGCCAGATCGCCGACTTCGCCAAGGCCGGCGCCGACTCGATCACCTTCCACGAGGAGGCGACGCCGCACGCCAACCGCACCCTGCACGCGATCCGCGAGCACGGCTGCCTGGCCGGGATCGCGCTCAACCCCGGGACGCCGGCAGAGGCGCTCAGTGAGCTGCGCGGCCTCGCCGACGTCGCCCTCTGCATGAGCGTCAACCCGGGCTGGGGCGGTCAGTCCTTCATCGAGTCCTCGCCGGCCAAGATCGAGCGCCTCGCCGCGATCGTCGCCGGCGCCAAGATCGAGGTCGACGGCGGCGTCGACGTCAACACCGCCGGCGCGGTCGCCGCGGCGGGAGCATCGCTCCTGGTCGCCGGCAGCGCCGTCTTCGGCGCCGACGATCCGGCCCAGGCCTACCTCGACATCGCCGCAGCTGCCGACGCAACCTGATCGGCTTCGAGGGGCTGGGACCAAGCAGTTCAAGGAAGAGCGAGGGAGCGTGCTCTGCACATGACCGGAGCGATGACGCCGAAATGCGCCGGTCCTAGCCCCTCGCGATCAGCGCGCCGGTGACCTCCTGCCACCAGGCACGCTCCGGTCCCGCGATGTTCTGCCGGGAAGCGCGCCGCTCGCACCACTCGGCGAGGGCGCGGCGCCCGCCGATCGCGACGATGTCGGCGCCGGTGACCGCGAAGCGACCGTCGGCGAGGGCGACCATCGCGCCGCTGGTGTCGCTGCGGCTGCGCAGCACGGTGAGCACCGCGATGCCGTCGACCTCCGCGAAGTCGAGCGGGTCCTCGTCGGCGCGCACCGGGCGCACGGTGAAGACCTGGGTGGCGGCGCGGGGCGGCAGCGGCGGCGCCGCCGGTTTGCCGATCGGGCCGGTGCGCCACCGCTCGGTCAGCGCCTCGACCTCGTCGCGCAATTCGCTGCGGACGAGGATGTGGAGCTCGTCGCCGGCGCGCAGCTCGGTCGAGCCGCGGGGTGGGATCGCCCGCCCGTCGCGGACGATCACGTTGACCAGCGCCTCGCGCGGCAGCGCCAGCTCGCGCACCGGGTGGCCGGACGCGGCGGCTCCCTCGGGCAGCTTGTAGGAGACGACGTCGCTGCCCATCTCGCGGATCCGGCCCGATTCGAACAGGCGCCGGGGCAGCGAGGGCTCGTCGGTGGTGAGGCCGAGCCGCCGCGCCAGCGGCTCGAAGCTCGCCCCTTGAACCAGGGTCGAGGTGACGACGACGAAGAAGACGATCGAGAACAGCTCGTTGCCGTCTTTGACGCCGGCGACGACGGCGAAGGTGGCGAGCCAGATCGGGGTCGCGCCGCGCAGTCCCGCCCAGCCGAGCATCAGCCGCTCGCGCCAGTTGAACGGCGTGAACACGGTGGAGACGAAGGCGGCGATCGGGCGGGCGAGGAAGATCAGCACCGCGGAGAGCGCCAGCCCTTCGACCGCGACCCCGGTGAGATTGCTCGGGTAGATCAGCAGCCCGAGCAGGATGAAGAGCGAGATCTGGGCGATCCACCCGAGTCCCTCGTGGAAGGAGACCAGGGTGCGCCGCGCCGGCAGCCGGGCCGAGCCGAGCGCCAGCGCGACCAGGTAGACGGCGAGGAAGCCGGAGCCGTGGGCGATCTCGGCGACCCCGTAGGCGAGCGCCGCGGCGGCCGCGGTGGCGACCGGGTAGAGGCCGTCGGAGGAGAGCCGGATCCGCTCCAGCGCCAGCGTCGCCAGCTTGCCGAGCAGGAGCCCGATCACGATCCCGATGCCGAGCTTCAGGGCCAGCAGCTCGGCCATGTCGGCGAGCCCGTAGCCGGGCTCCTGGATCCATTCGATGAACCCGATCACGAGCAGCAGCGCGACCGGGTCGTTCATCCCCGACTCGCCCTCGAGCGAGCGGGCGAGGCGCTTCTCGATCGTCGAGTTGCGCAGCACGGCGAAGATCGCGGCCGAGTCGGTGGCGGCGATCGCGGAGCCGACGATCAGCCCTTCCAGGGTCGAGAGGCCGAAGATGTACTTGGCCGCGAAGCCGGCGATCACGGCGGTCAGCAGGGTGCCGAGCGTCGACAGTGAGGCGGCCGTCCCGAGCACCGGCCGGATCTCCTTCCAGCCGGCGGTCAGCCCGCCCTCGAAGAGGATCAGGACGAGCGCGACCGTGCCCAGGGTCCTGGTCAGCTCGGCGTCGTTGAAATCGATCCCGCCGATTCCCTCGGAGCCGGCGAGCATGCCGAGCGCGAGGAACAGCAGCAGCCCCGGGATCCGCGCCCGGTCGGCGAGCAGCGCCCCGGCGATCCCGGCGGCGAGCAGAACGCCGGCTACGAGGATCAGCTCGGCATCGTGTCCGCCCATTAAGGAAACCTAATGAACCGCTTAACGTTTCCGCCCGCCGGGGTCGCGGGGCGGTGCTCAGACGTTCTCGTCGATCGCGGCTAGCCGCGCCTCGAGCTCCTCCGGCGAGCCCGGATCCGGCACGTCCTCGCGGCGCTCGTGCGGGTGGCGGTAGACGAAGTAGAGGAGCGCGAAGAGCAGCCCCGCGGTCAGCGCGAAGCCGATCTCGACCCGGCGGAAGGCGTCGCCGATCACCGGCAGCAGGCTCCAGACGACGAAGAAGGCGGCGCAGGAGATCCAGCGCACGGCGGCGCGCCGCACCTGGCCCTGGGCGACGCAGGCCTGGTTGAGGGTGACCGCGGCGAGGTAGAGGCCCATGCCGAGGGTGACCAGCAGCAGGCCGGGCCGGTCGTACTCGAACTTGTCGCTGAAGGCGAGCTGCATCAGCTGCGGGCCGGCGATCAGGACGACGACCGCCGTGAACGCGGCGAAGCCGGCGATCCCGAGCAGGACGCCGCGGACCGAGCGGTGGAACTCGCGGTCGGAGTCGGGGTCGGTCGAGGTGTGCAGGCTGGTCAGGTGGGGGAGGATGCTGGTCGAGACCGCCTGGAACAGCTGCAGCGGCGCCCGCGCAAGCATCAGCACGTTGAAGATGAACCCGGCCGCGGCGGCCCCCTCGAGCCCGCGCAGGATCAGCGGCCCGGCGTTGAGGAAGGCCTGTTCGCTGAACATGATCACGAGCACGGCGGCGGCGAATCCCGAGCCCTCCTTGAGCGAGAGATCATCGGTCGCGTCCCCCGCTTCGCTTCCGGGCGCGGCCGGCTCCGGTGCGGCCGGGCTGGCGGCCCGTTCCCGTCGCGCCTGCCAGGCGAACGCCGCCGGGACCACGATCAGGCTGAGGCTGGGTGCCGCGACGATCCCGACCGCGACCGCGTCCTGGCCGCTCAGCAGGCCGATCGCGACCAGCACCGCGAAGCTGGTGCGGAAGATCGACTCGGAGAGGATCAGCGCCGTGAACGGGCCGAACTGGCGGCGGCCGGCGAGGTAGCCGCGGGCGAAGTAGGAGGCGGCGTAGAAGAGGACGGCGCCGAAGTAGACCCAGTAGAGCGGTTCGTTGCCTTCCAGCAGGCCGTCCTGGATCGGCCCGCGCAGGGCGAGCGCGAGCACCGCGAAGGTCAGCGCCAGGCCGACCTGGATCCCGGACGCGACCCGCATCGGCCGGCTGATCGAGTCGCCGCGCACCAGTCGCTCGGAGAGGTGGCGGGAGAGCAGCTGTTCGACCGGCCGGTAGAGGGTGGAGATCGTGATGAAGACCGCCGACCAGAGCACCGCGATCTGCCCGTAGTCGTCTTCGGAGAGGGTGTGGGAGGCGATCAGGAAGTAGGCGTAGGTGATCAGCCCGGTCAGCCCGACCCCGATCGCCAGGAAGCTGGCCGTCTTGCCGTACTCGCCGCTGGAGGCGGTCTCGCCCTCGGATGGGCCCTTGCCGGCCCCGCGCCGGAACCGCGACATCAGCGGTCCGCGTCGCCGCGCTCGTAGTGCGAGGGCTCGACCCCGACCGCCAGCTCGACCCGGCGCACCCGCTCGAAGACCCGCTGCGTCATCACCCGCTGGCCGGCCAGCAGGTCGCCGATCACGCCGAGCGCGAACAGCTGGATCGCGGCGATGAACAGCACCGCGCCGAGGATCAGCGACTGCACGTGGCCGCTGCGGTCGCCGTTGAGGATCCAGTCGAGCAGGAACGGCATCCAGGCGGCCAGCGCCAGCAGCATCACCACGGCGCCGGCGCTGGCGAAGGCGCGCAGCGGCTCGTAGCGGGCGTAGATGCGGAGGATCGCCAGCCCGTTGCGGCGCACGTAGCCGCCGGTTGACTTGAACAGGCGCGACTCGCGCGTCTGCGGGTTGGTGCCGACCTGGACCTCGTCGACCGCGACCAGCATCTTGCCGGCCTGGATCAGGCTCTCCAGCGTGTAGGTGAACTCGTCGACGACCAGCAGTTGCAGGGCCGCCTCGCGGTTGTAGGCGCGGAAGCCGGAGGTGGCGTCGGTGACCTCCGTCCCGGAGACCCGCCGCACGACCCAGCTGCCGAGCCGCTGCAGCCCCTTCTTGGCGCCGGAGAAGTGCTCGATCGAGCCGACCGCGCGGTCGCCGACGACCATGTCGGCCTCGCCGGCGAGTACCGGCGCGACCAGCTTGGCGACGTCGGCGCCGCTGTACTGGTTGTCGGCGTCGGTGTTGACGACGACGTCGGCGCCGAGCTTCAGGCAGGCGTCGAGCCCGGCCTGGAACCCGGCCGCCAGCCCCTTGTTGTTGGTCAGGCGGACGATGTGCTCGACGCCGAGCTCACGCGCCACCGCGACCGTGCGGTCGGTCGAGCCGTCGTCGATCACCAGCAGCTCGACCGCGTCGAAGCCGGCGACCTCGCGCGGCAGGTCGGCGACCGTCGCCGGCAGCGTTGCCTCCTCGTTCAAGCAGGGGATTTGGATGATCAGCTTCATCGTGGAGCGGCTCAGGGTATCCCTAGGTACTGCGTGAGGGGGCTAGAATCCTGGTTGATTGACGAGTCAATCAGTCGCCCGATGAACACTCAGCTGACAGACGCGGATCGAGTGCAACTGCGCCACGCGCTGGAGCTGGCGGAGGGCGGGCGGGGCAGGGTGAGCCCGAATCCGCTGGTCGGGGCGGTGATCGTCCGCGACGGGGAGGTTATCGGCGAAGGCTTCCACGCCGAGCTCGGCGGCCTGCACGCTGAGCGCGCGGCGATCGCCGAGTGCCGCTCGCGGGGCGAGGATCCGGCCGGGGCGACGATGTACGTGACCCTGGAGCCGTGCGCCCACCAGGGCCGCCAGCCGCCCTGCGTCGAGGCGATCCTCGAGGCCGGGATCGGCCGCGTCGTGATCGCCTCCGACGACCCCTCCGAGAAGGCCGCCGGGCGCGGCCCGGGCATGCTCCGCGACGGCGGCGTCGAGATCGTCGCCGCCGCCGGCGCCGAGGCCGGCGCCGCCCGCCTGCTCAACCAGCCGTTCCGCAAGCACGCCCGCACCGGCCTGCCGCTGGTGACGCTGAAGCTGGCGATGTCGCTGGACGGCCAGACCGCGACCGCCCCCGGGGCCGACCCCTGGATCTCCGGCGAGGGCAGCAGGCCGCTGGTCCACCAGTGGCGCGCGGAAGCTGACGCGATCGCGGTCGGGATCGGCACCGTTCTAGCCGACGACCCGCTGCTGACCGCGCGCCTGCCCGGCGCCCGCCAGCCCATCCGCGTCGTCTTCGACTCCGAGGCCCGCCTGCCCTGCGGCTCGCAGCTGCTCGCCACCCTCGACCGCGCCCCGCTGCTCGTCGTCGTCGCCCCCGACGCCGACCCGGCTCGGCTCGGCGCCCTCCGCGACACCGGCGCCGAGGTCCTCGTCGCCCCCGGCTCGACCCCGGCCGAGCGCGTCGCCGCCGCTCTCACCGACCTCGGCCGTCGCGGCATCACCTCCGTCTTCCTCGAGGGCGGCCGGACCCTTGCCGCCGCGTTCACCTCAGCGGGCCAGGTCGACGAGGTTCGGATCTTCATCGCGCCGGTCCTGCTCGGAGGAGGGGCCGCCTCCCAGGCCGTACAGGGCACCCGCCTGGAGGCCCTGGAGTCGACCACCGAGACAGTCGGCGCGGACACCCTGATCCGCAGCCGCTTCAAGGAGTGGTGAGGGTGTTCACGGGACTCGTTCAGGACGTTGGAACGGTCGAGCGACTCGATCGCGATGACGCAGGCGCGCGCCTGCGGATCGCGACCGCGCTCGGCGCCGAGGTCGCCCTCGGCGACTCGGTCGCCGTCAACGGCTGCTGCCTGACCGCGACCGCCGCCGACCCCGGCGGCTTCGAGACCGAGGCGATGAACCAGACCCTGGAGGTGACCGCGCTCGGCGGGCTGGAGGCCGGCGCCCGGGTCAACCTGGAGCTGGCGATGCGCGCCTCCGACCGGCTCGGCGGCCACATCGTCCAGGGCCACGTCGACGGCGTCGGCACGGTCCTCGAGCACCGCGAGGACGGCTTCTCGCGGCGCCTGCGGGTCGGGCTCGACCCGGCGCTGCTGCGCTACGCGATCGACAAGGGCTCGATCGCGCTGAGCGGCGTCAGCCTGACGATCGCCGAGCTCGGACCGGAGTGGGTCGAGGTCGCGCTGATCCCGGAGACGCGGGAGCGCACGAACCTGGGGGACCTGGAGCCTGGAAGCAGGCTCAACGTCGAGTGCGACATGGTGGCGAAGTACGTCGAGCGTTTGGTGTCACCATTCGCCGGAAAGGATTGAACGTGGGCCAGATGAGCGAGACCGAGACGAAGAGCAGCAGGGGCGCGGACAGCCCGTTCGCGACGATCGACGAAGCGATCGAGGAGATCCGCCGCGGCCGCATGGTCGTCGTCTGCGACGGCGAAGACCGCGAGAACGAGGGCGACCTGGTGATGGCGGCCCAGTTCGCGACCCCGGAGGGCGTCAACTTCATGGCCAAGGAGGCGCGCGGGCTGATCTGCCTGGCGCTGACCTCCGAGCGCTGCGACCAGCTCGGCCTGAAAGTGATGGCGGCGAAGAACGAGGCGCCGCTGCAGACCGCCTTCACGGTCACGATCGAGGCGGCGACAGGCGTCAGCACCGGGATCTCCGCGCACGACCGCGCGCACACGATCCAGGTCGCGATCGACCCCAAGTCCGGCCCCAAGGACGTCGTCGTGCCCGGCCACATGTTCCCGCTGCGGGCCAAAGAGGGCGGGGTGCTGGAGCGCACCGGCCACACCGAGCCCGACACCATTTTCCGGGCACAGGTCGACTTCGAGCACCAGCTGACCGAGAACACCTCCCTGGGCAACCTGCTGC
>CAYXFL010000068.1:0-14883 GCA_964464285.1 uncultured Conexibacteraceae bacterium | reverse complement strand
GCCACACCTACCTGCCGAAGTGGGTGTGGGTCCTGGCCCGGCCTCGGACGGCCCCCTTCCGCCACTCCCTTTCGCGCCGAGCTTCAGCCGCGGCGCTCGGCGAGCCAAGCGGTCGCCTTGGTCTTCGCGTTGAGCAGCGCGGTCATCGCTTTTTCCTGACCGGATCCGGCCGGGGGAAGGGCGCCGAGCTGGCGCAGCAGGTCGACGCTGTTGGTGTAGGCGTCGTTGTGGACGACCTTGCCGCCGCGGACCGTGAGCACGTCGCAGCCCTGGATCGTGACGCTCTTGCCGTTCGGCTCCAGGCCTTCGAAGCTGGCGCTGCCGTCGAAGGTGCCGCTGGCGCGCCAGTGGACGGCGGCCTTGTCGCGCTCGCTGACCACGTCGAGCACCTCGAAGGTGAAGTCGGGGAAGGCGCTGAAGAGGGCGCCGAACCAGGCTTCGAGGCCGGCGGGGACGGCAAGCTCAGCGATGCCGTGCAGGACATCGAGCGAACCCGGCTCCCAGCAGGCGGCCATCGCCGGCACGTCGCGCTTGGCGACGGCGTCGAAGTAGGCGCGGGCGACGGTCTCCGCTTCGCCCGCCGCGTTGATCGCCTCGCTGGGGTCGCTGGCGGCCATGGCCCAGACTAACCCGTGCGCAGGGCCGCGCGCTTGATCTTTCCGGTGCTCGTCTTCGGCAGCTCGGCGGCGAACTCGACCAGGCGGGGGAACTTGTAGGGCGCCGCCTCCCGTTTGCAGTGCTCCTGCAGCTCGCGCGCCAGCTCGTCGCCGGGCTCGCCTTCGCGCAGGACGACGATCGCCCGCACGACCGAGCCGCGCTCCGGGTCGGGGGCGGCGACCGCGGCGGCGTCGGCGACCGCGGGGTGGGAGAGCAGCGCTGCCTCGACCTCGGTCGGGCCGATCCGGTAGCCGGCGGAGAGGATGATGTCGTCGCCGCGGCCCTCGAAGAAGAGGTACCCGTCCTCGTCCTCGCGGACCAGGTCGCCGGTCGGCCACCACTCGCCGCCGAAGCGCTCGCCGTCGAGGTAGCGGGAGAAGAAGGTGGGGGAGGCGGCGGCGCGCAGCTGCAGCTCGCCCTCGACGATCCGCGTCTCGATCCCCGGCAGCGGCTTGCCCATCGAGCCCTGGCGGACGGGCTCGCCGACCTGGTTGGCGGCGATGTGGCCGGTCTCGGTCTGGCCGTAGCCGTCGGCCGGCTCGAGCCCGGTCGCGGCGTGGAAGGCGGCGATCGTCTCCGGGTCGAGCGGCTCGCCGGCGGAGACCATGCGGCGCAGCGAGGGCAGCGGCCGCAGCTCGGTGCGCTTGGCCAGCATCCGGTACTCGGTCGGCGCCTGGCAGAGCACGTTGACCCCGAGCGCCGCGACGAACTCGAGTCGCTCCTCAGCGTCGAAGCGGCCGTCGTGGATGACCGCCGCGGCGCCGGTCAGCCAGGGGGCGAGGAAGACGTTGCGGGCCGACTTCGACCAGCCGGTGGCGGTCGTGCACCAGGCGAGCTCACCGGGCCGCGAGCCGAACCAGTGGGTCGCCTGCGCCTCCTGGCCGAGCAGGTAGCGGTAGGCGTGGACGACCCCCCGCGGCTCGCCGGTGGTGCCGGAGGTGAAGACGATCAGCGCCGGGTCCTCGGGGCCCATCGGCTCGACCGCGGCCGGCGTCTCCTGCGGCAGGTCCTCGTCGAGCACCCGGGCGACCTCGTCGAGGTCCATGGTCGGGACGCCCGCCGGCAGCTCGGCCAGCAGCGCCGCCTCGCCGACGCAGAGCCGCGGCCGCGCCGCCGTGACCCGGTGCTCGAGCTCGTGCCCGCGCAGCATCGTGTTGCAGGGCAGCGCCACCGCGCCCATCCGCCAGCAGGCGAGCAGGGTCAGCACCCACTCGATCCGGTTGCCGACCAGCGTCATCACCACGTCGCCCTTGCCGACCCCGCGCGCGGCGAAGGCGCCGGAGAGCCCGGCCGAGCAGGCGATCAGTTCCCCGAAATGCCAGTCCCGCCGATTCGCCTCCGCATCGACGGCGACGATCCCCAGCCGCGAAGCCGGCGACTGCTCCAGGAGATCCTCGATCAGGTTCACGCCGCCCAGTCTTTCGCAAGAACAGCGGACGCGACATGTGACGGGGGCCGGGGGGTCCCTCTCCAGACACTCAACATCGAGCCATAGGCGAGATGTGTCTGGAGAGGGTCCCTGCCACTACCGGAGTTCGGAAGAGCTCTTGCCGAGCAGCTGACGGGCGACGATCAGCAGCTGGATCTGCTGGGTGCCCTCGAAGATGTCGAGGATCTTCGCGTCGCGAGCCCACTTCTCGAGCAGCTCGTTCTCGGTGTAGCCGACCGTGCCGCAGAGCTCGACGCAGCCGAGCGTGACGTCGACGCAGGTGCGCCCCGCCTTCGCCTTCGCCATCGAGGCCTGCAGCGAGTTCGGCTTCGAGTTGTCGGCCATCCAGGCGGCGTGCAGGGTGAGCAGCCAGGAGGCCTCGTACTCGGCCTCCATCTCCAGGAACCGCGCGGCGGCGGCGTGCTGGGAGAGCGCCGGCTTGTCGTAGTCGACCTCGACCCCGGCCTCGGCGAGCCGCTTGCGCGTCTCCTCGAGCGCCGCCCGGGAGACGCCGACCGCCATCGCGGCGACCAGCGGCCGCGTGTTGTCGAACGTTTCCATCACCCCGGCGAAGCCCTTCTCTTTGACCTCGGGGTCGCCGAGCAGCGCCTCTTTCGGCACCCGGCAGTCCTGCAGGGTGAAGTTGGCGGTGTCCGAGGCGCGGATCCCGAGCTTGTGCTCGAGCCGGTCCAGCTTCAGACCGGGGTTGTCGCGCTCGACGATGAACGACTTGATCGCCGCCCGGCCCTTGCTGCGGTCGAGCGAGGCCCAGACCACGATCAGGTCGGCGCGGTCGCCGGAGGTGACGAAGATCTTCTCTCCGTTGAGCACGTACTCGTCGCCGTCGAGCTCGGCCGTGGCGCGGATCGCGGCGGAGTCCGAGCCGGCTTCCGGCTCGGTGATCGCCATCGCCGCCCACTTGCCGCCGTACTTCTTCAACTGCTCCTCGGTCGCCACCGAGGCGATCGCCGAGTTGCCGAGCCCCTGGCGCGGCATCGAGAGCAGCAGGCCGACGTCGCCCCAGCAGAGCTCGATGATGCCGAGCACGGTGGAGAGGTTGGAGCCGTTGCGGTTCTCGCCGTCGTCGCTTTTCTCGCGGCGCACGCCGGCGGCACCGGCGCCGCCCATGTCGGAGCCCTCGTTCATGCCGTCGATCAGCGACGCCAGCATGTCGAGCTCTTTCGGGTACTCGTGCTCGGCCTCGTCGTACTTGCGGGAGATCGGCCGGAACACCTCCGTCGCGACCTGGTTGGCCTGGGTCGCCAGCGGCTTGAACTTCTTGGGAATCTCGAGATTGATCATGGTTGCCTTTCGCTCGGGCGGGGGCCTAGACGAGCAGGGCGCCCTCCATCACGCCCGCGCCTCGGAGGTCTCGGTACCAGCGCTCGACCGGGTGCTCCTTGACGAAGCCGTGGCCGCCGAGCAGCTGCACGCCGTCGGAGCCGATCTGCATCCCCTTGGCGCTGCACAGCTTGCGGGCGATCGCCGCCTCGCGGGCGAAGCTCTGGCCCTGGTCGGCGCGCGCCGCGGCCCGGTAGGTCGCCAGCCGCATGCCGCCGACCTCGATGCCGATGTCGGAGACGGTGAAGGCGACGCCCTGGCGGTTGGAGATCGGTTCGCCGAACGCCTGGCGGTCGTTGACGTAGGGGATCACGTAGTCGAGCACCGCTTGCGCGGTCCCGGTCGCGAGCCCGCACCAGGCGATCCGCGCCCGGTTCACGCACTCGGCGTAGTCGGCCGGCTTGCCCTCGCCGAGCAGTGCCGCTGCGGGCAGCCGGGCGCCCTCGATCACGAGGCGGCCGGTGGCGGCGGGCCGCAGGCCCATCGCCGGCTCCGGCTCGACCGCGAGGCCCTTGGTCCCGGACTCGACCACGAACAGCGCCGGGCCGACGCCCTCGGCCTCGGCCGCGATCACGAACAGCTCGCAGTCCTTGGCGCGGGCAACCAGCGACTTGGTGCCGTCGAGCACCCACTCGTTGCCGTCCTTGCGGGCCTTCGTCTCCAGCGCCAGGGGGTCGAACAGCGGTCGCGGCTCGAGGATCGCCAGCGCCGCCGCCGGCACGTTCTCGCTGGTGAAGGCGGGCAGGTAGGTGGCCTCCTGCTCGGCGCTGCCCCAGAGCCCGATCGCGGTCGCGACGGCGCCCGGGGCGAGCGCCGCGTAGGCGATCCCGAGGTCGCCGTGGGCGAGCGCCTCGCCGATCAGCACGCTGGTCACCGCCGACTGCTCGACCATCACGCCGCCGAGCTCCTCGGGCACGCCGAGCATGCTGACGCCGAGCTCGCTGGTCGCCTCGAGCAGCTCCGCCGGGGTCGCACAGGCGTCGTCGGCGGCCAGCGCAGCCGGGCGGATCTTCTCCTCCGCGAAGGCCTTGCCGGCTTCCTGGAACATCTGCTGCTCGTCGTCGGGAGTGACGTCGAAGAGGCCCTTCGATTTCGACTTCTTCTGGCGCGCCGGTTTGCCGAGCTGCTGCGCGGACTTGAAGGTGCGGCCGGCGACGGTGGCGGTGCGGAAGCCGTTCTTGGTGCCCTGGAAGAGCGCCTTCTCGACCCCCTTGCGGAGGCGGATGCGGTCGAGCAGGTCGGAGCCCGCGAGGCGGTTCAGCGTCCGCAGGCCGAAGCCCATGCCGCGCTCGGCCATCCCCTTGTTGTCGGTGGTCGTGGTCACTTCTTCCTCCCGGATTTGGTGGCTTGAGGTTTCTCGGTGCTGGTCGCGTTGGGGCGGACCAGCCCGTCGAGGTGGGGGGTGCCGCGCTTGGCGTCGCGGACGGTGAAGGCGATCTCTTCCTCTGTCTCGGCGCTGGCGAACTCGACCTTCGCCGGCAGCAGGATCGGCTTGCGGAAGCGCACGTCGACGGCGAAGGCGCCGGGCAGCCGGCTCTCCAGCGCCGCCAGGCAGCGCGCCTTGCTCCACATCCCGTGCGCGATCGCCGCCGGGAAGCCGAGCGGCTTCGCGGTCAGCGAGTGCATGTGGATCGGGTTGCGGTCGCCGGAGACCGAGGCGTAGCTGCGCCCGAGGCCGCCGTCGAGCCGCCACTCGGCGCTCGCCGGGGTCTCCGCCGGCACCGTCGCGAAGCGCTCGCTGCCCGCGGCGGACTCGTCGCCCTTGCCGCGGCGCAGGAAGGTGCTGACGCTTTCCCAGGCGATCTCGCCCGCGACGCTGGCCTCGGTGACCAGGGTGAAGGTCTTGCCCTTCGGGTGGGGCAGGAGCTTGGTCGGGCGCACCTTCAGGGTCAGCTGCTCGCCGATCCCGAGCGGGCGGCGCTGGACGATCCGGTTCTCGAGGTGGACCAGGCCGACCGCCCCGAACGGGAAGCTGCCGTCGGCCATCACCGCCATCTGCAGCGGGAAGGCGAGGATGTGCGGGTAGGTCGGCGGCAGCGAGTCGCGCAGGGCGAAGCCGCAGACCTTGGCGTAGGCGGCGACGCCGGCCGGGTCGGCGCTGACCCCGGCCAGCTCCAGTTCGAGCTCTGGGATCTCGCCGCCGCCGCCGGGAACGAACGGCAGCAGCGAGGCACCCGGGATCAGCGGCGCGGCGGCGCGCGCGTAGAGCAGGGTGATGCTGGGTGGGCCCTCCAGGGTTACGACGGCCATCAGGCCCCCAGCAGGCTCTGCCCGCAGACGCGCACGGTGTTGCCGTTGACGCCGGTCGAGGCGGGGCTGGCGAACCAGGCGATCGTCTCGGCGACGTCGACCGGCAGACCGCCCTGCGAGAGCGAGGAGAGCCGGCGGCCGGCTTCGCGCGGGCCGATCGGCATCGCCCCGGTCATCTGGGTCTCGATGAAGCCGGGGGCGACCGCGTTGATCGTCGCCTTGCGTTTCGCCAGAGCCGGCGCCATCGCTTCGACCATCCCGATCACGCCGGCCTTCGAGGCCGCGTAGTTGGTCTGGCCGGAGTTGCCGGCGATCCCCGACATCGAGGAGACGCAGACGATCCGCCCGTTCGGCCGCAGCAGCTTCTTGGCCAGCAGCGCCTCGTTGATCCGCTCCTCGCTGGAGAGGTTGATCTCGATCAGCTGGGTCCAGCGCTCCTCCGGCATCTTCGCGATCGTCCGGTCTTTGGTCACGCCGGCGTTGTGGACGACGACGTCGACCCCGCCGGCGAGCTCGGCGGCGATCTTCTCCGGCGCGTCGCCGGCGGTGATGTCGAGCGCGATCGAGCGGCCGCCGAGCGAGTCGGTGACCGCCTTCAGGTCGGCGGCGGCCGCCGGGACGTCGAGCCCGACCACCTCGGCGCCGTCGCGGGCGAGGGTGGCGGCGATCGCCGCGCCGATCCCGCGCGAGGCGCCGGTGACCAGCGCCACCTTGCCGGCGAGCGGCTTCTCCCAGTCGAGCTCCGGGCTCGGCGCCACGCCCTTGGCGATCCGCACCACCTGGCCGGAGACGTAGGCGGAGCGGGGCGAGAGCAGGAAGCGCAGGGTCGACTCCAGCTGCTCCTCGGCGCCCGGCTCGACGTAGACGAGCTGGGCGGTCGCGCCGCGGCCGCCGATCTCCTTGGCGAGCGAGCGGGTGAAGCCCTCCAGCGCCCGCTGGGCGATGTGGGCCTCGACCGAGCCGGCGACGGCCGGCGGGGTGCCGAGCACGACGACCCGGCCGCTGCGCTGCAGGCGCCCGACCGCCGGGTAGAAGAACCGCTGCAGCTCGACCAGCTGGGTCGAGTCGGAGATCCCGGTGGCGTCGAAGACGAGCGCTTTCGCCTTGCCCTCGGCGCCGGCCCGTTCGGCCTTGACGCTGTCGAGGACCGCGGCGAGCGGCTTGCCGAGCCGGCCCTCGGGGGCGGCGCCGGAGAGGATCGGGCCGCCGACCACCGGCGCGCCGGCCTTGTAGCGGTCCAGCGAGACGGGCTGGGGCAAGCCCAGCTGCTTGGCGATCGTGCCGACGAGCGGCGCGTTGACGACCTGTGAGTAGCGGTCGGCCATGGTTACTTGGCACCTCCCGGGGCCTCGAGGATGGCGACGACGCCCTGGCCGCCGGCGGCGCAGATGCTGATCACGCCGCGGCCGGTGCCGTCTTCGTTCAGCTGCTTGGCGAGGCCGGCGACGATCCGGCCGCCGGTCGCGGCGAACGGGTGGGCCGCCGCCAGCGAGCCGCCGTTGACGTTGAGCTTGGCGCGGTCGATCGCGCCGAGCGGCGCTTTGCGGCCGAGCTTGTCCTGGCAGAAGGACTCATCCTCCCAGGCCGCCAGCGTGCAGAGCACCTGGGCGGCGAAGGCCTCGTGGATCTCGTAGTAGTCGAAGTCCTGGAGGCTGAGCTTCGCCCGGTCGAGCATCGTCGGCATCGCGTAGGCGGGCGCCATCAAGAGGCCCTCGCGCTTGTGGACGTGGTCGACGGCGGCCGTCTGGGCCTCGCTGAAGTAGGCGAGGACCGGCAGGTCGCGTTCCTTGGCCCACTCCTCGGAGGCGAGCAGCACCGCCGAGGCGCCGTCGGAGAGCGGGGTCGAGTTGGCCGCGGTCATCGTCCCCTCGGGGCCGCCGAAGACCGGCACCAGCTTCGCGAGCTTGTCGGCCGTGGAGTCGGGACGCAGGTTCTGGTCGCGCTCCAGGCCCAGGTACGGGGTGACCAGGTCGTCGAGGAAGCCGCGGTCGTAGGCGGCGGCGAGGCTCTTGTGGCTGGCCGCCGCGAGCTCGTCCTGCTCGGCCCGGCCGACGTTCCATTCGGTGGCCATGATCGCGCAGTGCTCGCCCATCGAGAGGCCGGTGCGCGGCTCCTCGTTGCGGGGGATGTTGGGGAGGATGTGCTGCGGGCGGAACCCGGTCAGGGCGCGCAGCTTGCCGGTCGTCGAGCGCTGCCGGTTGGCCTCCAGCAGGGTCGCGCGCAGCTGCTCGTTGAGCGCGATCGGCGCGTCCGAGGTGGTGTCGGAGCCGCAGGCGATGCCGGACTCGATCTGCCCGAGGGCGATCTTGTTGGCGACCAGGATCGTCGTCTCGAGGCCGGTCCCGCAGGCCTGCTGGACGTCGTAGGCGGGGGTCTCGGGCGCCAGCCGCGTGCTCAGCACGCTCTCGCGGGCGAGGTCGCGGTCGTGCGAGTGCTTGAGCACGGCGCCGCCGGCGACCTCGCCGATCGCCTCGCCCTCGAGGCCGTAGCGGTCGATCAGGCCGTCGAGCGCGGCGGTCAGCATGTCCTGGTTCGAGGCGTGGGCGTAGGGGCCGTCGGAGCGGGCGAAGGGAATGCGGTTGCCGCCGACGATCGCGACGCGTCGAGTTTTCGGGTTCATTCGGTGGTTGGTCCTTTGCTTCGGGATAGGGAAGTGGTGGATTGGGAGCGGGAGCGCAGGCCGGGCTCGACCGTGGCGATCAGCAGCTCGGCCGCCTCGTCGGCGGTCACGGCCTGGGTGCGCAGCCACCAGCGGGCGAGCGCCTCGGCGGCGCCGAGCAGGGCGGTGGAGAGGGCCTCGATTTCGACCTTGGCGCCGCCGCGCTTGTCGTCGGGCAGCTGGGCGACCATCGAGGCGGAGACGAAGGCGATGATGTTGGCCCGGTACTGGGCGACCCGTTCGGCGACCTCGCCGGACTGCGGCAGGGTCTCGTCGAAGAGCACCGCCCAGGCGGCGCGGTCGCTGTCGAGGAAGGAGAAGAAGGCGTGCACGCCGGCGCCGAGCGCTTCGGTGGGGGAGGCGGTGGAGGCGATCGCCTCGCCGACGGCCCCTTCGAGCGCGTCGCCCGCCCGCTCCATGCAGGCGATGTAGATGCGTTCCTTGTTGCCGAAGTAGTTGTAGAGGAGCGGCTTGGTGACCCCGACCGCGGCGGCGATCTCGTCCATCTTCACGTCGGCGTAGCCGCGCTCGGCGAAGAGGCCGTGGGCGACGGTCAGCGTCTGCGCCATGCGGTCGTCGCGGGAGAGGCGTGTGCGAACCGATGCATCCATCGATGTACACGTTACCCGGCTATAAATTTATATGCAAGTAACGTGACGCAAGTCACTTTCGGGAGTGCCTTATACGAGAGTGCATAATACGTCTAGGTATAATTCAGCGGGCGATTACGGCGACGCTCATATGCAGGTCCGTATGATGCAAACCGGTATGAAGCCTTCTGTCTACAATCCCTTCCGCTTCGGCGCGCTCGCCCTTGATGAGTCGTTCGCCGACCGGGAGGCCGAGCGGGCCGAGCTGGCGGAGGACATTCGCAACGGCCAGGACGTCGTCGTGATCGCGCGGCGCCGGCTCGGCAAGTCCTCGCTCGCCTGGAGCGCCGCCCAGGCGGTCGCGGGGGAGGGTGTCCTGGTCGCCCAGGTCGACCTGATGACGACCCCGACCAAGGAGCGCCTCGCCGCCGCGCTCGCCGACTCGATCTACGACCAGATCGCCTCGACGCTGGAGCGCGTGAAGGAGGCGGCGCTGGCCCCGTTCAGGCGCCTGCAGGTGCAGCCGACGATCACGGTCGATCCCGAGGACGGCTCCTACGCCTTCAACTTCGGCGTCGCCGAACGGCCGGCCGACATCGACGCGACCCTGGAACGGCTGCTGCAGCTCCCCGGCGAGCTCGGCGCGGCGCGCGGCCGGCGCACCGCCCTGATCATGGACGAGTTCCAGCAGGTGGTCGAGATCGATCCGCGGCTGCCGAACCTGATGCGGGCGGTGTTCCAGCAGCAGCCGGAGGTCGCGCACGTCTACCTGGGCAGCCGGCGACACGTGATGGAGCGGATCTTCAGCGACCAGAACGAACCGTTCTGGCGCAGCGCCAAGACGATCGAGCTGCGCGAGATCGAGCCCGCCGCCTTCGCGCCGTTCCTGGTCGAGCGCTTCGCCGCCAGCGGCCGGGCGGTCGAGCCGGAGACCGTCTCCGCGGTGCTGGCGCTGACCGACGGCCACCCCTACGCGACCCAGCAGCTCTGCTACTTCCTCTGGCAGCGGACCGAGCCGGGGGCCGAGGCCGACGGAACGGTCTTCGACCTCGCCCTGGCCGACGTCCTGCGCTCCGAAGACACCCACTTCGCGCTGCTCTGGGAGGGCGCGAGCACGAACCAGAAACTGGCTCTGGAAGCGCTGGCGCGCGAGCCCGGGCACCCCTTCAAAGCCGAATACCGCCGCCGCCACGGCCTCGGCCCGGCGACCAACGTCCAGCGGGCGCTGCGGGCGCTGGAGCAGAAGGAGATCGTGGTCGGCGAGCGCGGGGCATACCGGATCGTCGAACCGTTTCTGGCGGAGTGGTTGCGGCGGTAGGGACGGCGTGCTTCGGGGTTTCCGCCGGAGGGGTCGGTGGTGTCCTTCTACCTTCGCTGGGCGAATTCGCCTGGATCGCAACCCTCCCGTCCGAGATTCGCAGTGGTGCGAATCGCTAACGCCGCTCGTACGAAGGACACCACCGACCCCTCCCAACGAGAACGCTCCGAAGTTCCGTGTGGGTCGAACGCGCTCGTCGTCTTTTGGGCGCTATAGCGCCCTTTAGACATCGAGGCCCGGCCTCGGACGGCCCCGTCCCTAGGTGGGTTCCGGCTCGGGCTCGGGGTCGCCCTCGGTGAAGCCGAAGCGCTGCTGGAGCCGGCGCAGGGGGCGGGGGGCCCACCAGTTCCACTCGCCGAGCAGGCGCATCAGGGAGGGGACGAGGAGGGCGCGGACGACGGTGGCGTCGATCAGCACGCCGAAGGCCATCCCGATCGCGATCTGCTTGACGAAGAAGACGCTGGAGACGGCGAAGGCGAGGAAGACGACGGCGATCGCCAGCGCCGCGGCGGTGATCACGCGGCCGGTGCGGGCGATCCCGACCGCGACCGCCTCCTCGTTGTCGTCGCCGGCGTCGTGGCGCTCCTTGATCCGCGCCATCACCAGCACGGCGTAGTCGGTGGCGAGGCCGAAGAGGACGGCGAAGAGGAAGACGATGCTGGTCACCTCGACCGCCGCGGGCCCGGTGTAGTCGAGCGGCGTGTCGAGCAGGCCCTCCTGGAAGGCGAGCACGAGGATCCCGAGCGTGGCGCCGAGCGTCAGCATGTTCATCAGCAGCGTCTTGACCGGCAGCAGCACCGAGCCGGTGAGCAGGAAGAGCAGGACGAGGGTGGTCAGGGCGACGATCGCGACGACCAGCGGCGCGTGGTCGATCAGGCTCTGCTTCTGGTCGATGAAGCCGGCCGTGTTGCCGGAGACCAGCACCTCGGTCCCGGCCGGCCCCTCGAGCGCGCGGATCCGGTGCACGGAGTCCTGGGAGTCGGAAGCCAGGGCCGGTCCGTCGAGCGCGAAGTTGGCGTAGGCGACGCCGCCCGGCGCCGGCGCGAAGGGGGTGCCGCGGACGACGCCCCCGACCGCCTCGACCTGCTCGCGCAGGGCGGCCAGCTGCCCCGGGCCGGCGCTGCCGTCGACGGTGACCGTGACCGCCTCGGTGACGTCGCGCGGGTAGTGCGCCTCGAGGTAGCGGTAGGCGTCGTAGGAGGGCTGGCCGGGGGGAACCGCTTCGGCGCTCGGCCCGGTCAGCGTCGTCCAGAGCAGCGGCGCCGCCGCGGTCAGCATCAGCGCGGTGCTGGCGAGGGCGACCGCGACCGGCCGCCGCATCACCCCGCGGGCAAGCCGGTACCAGCTGTCGGAGCTGTCGGAGACCGCCGGGCCGCGGCGGATCGAGAGCGCGTTGATGCGCTCGCCGAGCAGGGCGAGCAGCGAGGGGACGACGAGGATCGCCATCACCGCGGAGAGGATCGCGACCGAGGTGCCGGCGACGGCCATCGAGTAGAGGAAGCGCTGCGGCATCACGATCAGGGCCAGCATCGCCGCGGCCACGGTGAGGCCGGAGAAGACCGCGGTGCGGCCGGCGGTGCGCACGGTGCGCCGGTGCGCCTCGCGGGTGGCGCCGCCGCGCGCGATCTCCTCGCGATATCGCGAGACCATCAGCAGCGCGTAGTCGACCGCGAGGCCGAGGCTGAGCCCGGTGGCGATGTTGAGCGCGAACAGCGAGGTGTCGGCGAAGCTCGCCATCACCCGCAGGACGAGCAGGGTGCCGACGATCGAGATCACCCCGAGCAGCAGCGGGATCGCCGCCGCGACGACGCCGCGGAAGACGAACAGGAGCAGCAGGGTCAGCAGCGGGAAGGCGATCAGCTCGGCCTTGACCAGGTCCTTGCGGGTCTGGTCGTTGGTCTCGTCGAAGCCGGCCGCGTAGCCACCCATCGCGGCGTCGAGCGGGCTGGCGGCGAGCAGCGGCT
The DNA here is from genome assembly GCA_964464285.1 of uncultured Conexibacteraceae bacterium. Classification (GTDB taxonomy): domain Bacteria; phylum Actinomycetota; class Thermoleophilia; order Solirubrobacterales; family 70-9; genus VAYN01. The sequence continues at coordinate 2,675 of CAYXFL010000068.1, read as the reverse complement.
CGACCCCTTCGGCCGCGTAGCCGCCGTCCTCCTGGATGTCGTCGGTGGCGAGGTAGACGGCGATCGCCAGCGACTCGCCGTCGCGGGCGAGCAGGGTGCCGCGGGTCTCCGGGTTGGCGAGCGGGTTGACGACCCGGCCGACGTACTCGACCGCGGCGATCTCGCGGCTCAGCTCGTCGACCTCGCGGCGCACCGCGGGGGAGCGCAGGTCGAGCCGGCCGCCGTCGGGGCTGCGGACGACGACGACGAGGCCCGGGTTCGGGTCGTAGCCGAGCGAGTCGCGCAGGACCGCGCCGGCCCGCTCGCTCTCGGAGGCGCTGTCGGTGAAGCCGGCCGCCTTCAGGTGGCTCTCGACGTCGCGGCCGACCGCGATCGCGATCAGGACGAAGGCGCCGACGGCGAGCAGGACGAGCTTCGGGTGCTTCCAGGTGAGGTCGGCGACGCGGCCCATCGGCGGCGAACCTACCAGAAATCCAAGCGCTTGCTTTGGAATCCAAAGTTAAGCTAGTCTTTGGCGGTGTCCCGGAGGAGCTACGACCAGGCCTGCAGCGTTGCCAGCGCGCTCGACCGCATCGGCGAGCGCTGGTCGGTGCTGATCGTGCGCGAGCTGCTGCTCGGGCCGCTGCGCTTCTCCGAACTGGCCCGCTGCGTCGGCGGCGCGCCGACCGACATCCTCACCCGCCGCCTGCGCGACCTCGAGCAGGACGGGATCGTGCGTCGCCGCGAGCTCGACCCGCCCGCCTCCGGCGCCGTCTACGAGCTGACCGAGATCGGCGTCGAGCTGGAAGGGACCGTGCTCGACCTCGGCCGCTGGGGGCTCAACTTCTACCGCGTCGAGGATCTGCCGGGCCTGGTCACGACCTCGATCGCCAACGCCCTGCGCGTGGTCCTGCGCCCGCCGGCTGCGGGTGAGCCGATCCTCCTGCAGATCCACAGCGAAGGCCACTCCAACTGGCTCCGCCTCGCCGACGGCGGGGCCGGCGCCGGCCGCGGCGAGGCGGCCGACCCCGACCTCGTGCTCAGCGGCAGCGCCCCCGACGTGATCGCCGCGATCGTGATCGGCGGCGAGGCCGAGGAGCGCGTCGGCATCGAGGGCGACCCCGCCGTCCTGCTCCGCCTCCGCGCCCTGGTCGAGCTCCCCGACCGCCTGCGCGCCGAAGCCGAGGCCCTCAACGGCGTCGCCCCGCCGCTCGCGTAGCTGACATAAGGCCAGGGGATGGAGAACTCGCCCCCCTGATTCTGAGAAGGGTTGCGGTAGCCTCCTTCTTCGAGTGTCAGTCGGTTCGGGGGTAGCTCCCCCGCACGAAAAAGACCCGCTTCGGCGGGTCTTCGTGATTCCGGGGCTTGTTGCTGAGCGACTAGCTCAGCTCGGTGCCGTCGTAGAGCTTCTTGACGTGCACGGTGCCGGCGGGGGCGGCTTCGAGGCAGAGCTTGCAGAGGACGCACTCGTCGGTGTTCTCCTCGACCACGTCGACTCCGGCGTCGGTGCCCTTGAAGATGCTGACGGGGCAGACTTCCTCGAGCTTGGCGCCGAGGGCGGGGTCGGAGGCGGTCGGCTCGTCGACGGTGACCTCGATGAAGACGCTGTTCAGCTGCTCCGCCATCAGGCCGCCAGCTTCTCCTTGACCGCGGACGGGATCTCGTCGATCCGCTCGACCACGCGGATGCCGGCCGCTTCGAGGCGGGCGATCTTCTCGGTGGCCGTGTCCTCCTTGCCCTCGACGATCGTGCCGGCGTGGCCGAAGCTCATCCCCTTCATCTCCTCGTCGTCCATGAACTTGCCGGCCATGAAGGCGATGATCGGCAGGCGGCTGTCGTTGTCGGCGACCCACTGGGCGAGCTGGGCCTCCATGCGGCCGCCGGGCTCGGTGTAAATGACGATCGCCTGGGTCTCCTCGTCGGCCTCGAAGTAGGGCATCAGCTCGGCGTAGGCGGAGCCGATGATCGCGTCGCCGCCGATCGAGACCGCGGTCGAGACGCCGAGGCCGGCCTGGGTCAGCGAGGAGGAGATCTCGGTGGTCATCCCGCCGGAGCGGCTCATCACCCCGACCGGGCCGGGGGCGTAGGCCTTGGCCGCGTCCTTTGCCGGGCCGCCGATCCCGCCCATCTTGCAGACGTCGGGGACGATCAGGCCGAGGCAGTTGGGGCCGATGATCCGGGCGCCCTCCATGTTGGCCAGCTCGACCATCTGGGCGACGTCACGGCGCGGGATCCGCTCGGTGACGACGACGATCAGCTTGATCCCGTTGAGAATCGCCTCGAAGACGGCGTCCTTGGTGAAGGCGGGGGGGACGGTGACGACGGAGCCGTCGATCGGGCCGCCGTGGTGCTCGACCGCCTGCTTGACGGTGTCGAAGACCGGCACGCCGTGGACCTCGCGGCCCTTGCGGCCGGGGGTGACGCCGCCGACGATCTTCGAGCCGTAGTCGAGGCACTCGCGGGTCAGGTTGACCGCCTCGCGGCCGGTGATCCCCTGGACGATGAAGGTCGTGTCGCGGTTCAGCAGGATCGACATCAGGCGGCCGCTCCCTGGATCTTGGCGACGGCGCGGCCGGCGGCCTCCCACATCGAGACCGAGCGGTCGCAGTACTCGACCCCGTAGCGCTCGAGGATCTTGAAGCCCTCGTCCTCCCAGGCGCCCGGGATGCGGAAGATCGCGATCGTCTCGCCCGGGT
>CAYXFL010000067.1:0-14899 GCA_964464285.1 uncultured Conexibacteraceae bacterium | reverse complement strand
GGCGAGCCGGCGCCGGCTCGCCAGTGGCAGGTGAAGGCGCCCGGCTCACAGCGGTTCGTCGACGTCGCGGGCGCGAGCGGGGCGGAGCTGAGCGTCGCGGCGACGCGGGCGGATGGCGGTGCCGAATACCGCGCCGTCTACTCCAGCGCCGCCGGCAAAGTCGCCAGCGAGCCGGCGCGGCTGAGCGTCGAGTACGCACCGCTGGTGCGCCAGCAGCCGGTCGACGCCAAGGTCGCCGAGGGGGCCGACGCGAAGTTCGCCCTGCTTGCCGAGGGGGCGCCGGAGCCGGTCGTCACCTGGCAGCGCCGGGTCGGCGGCTTCTGGGTCAACGTCGGCGACGAGGACGAGAGCGTCGTCGCCGCGGGCAACTCGCTGACCGTGCTGGGGACGAATCGCGACCAGTCAGGGGCGCTGTTCCGGGCGCGGGTCGCGAACGCGCACGGCACTGTTTCCTCGGCGCCGGCGAAGCTGACGGTGACGCCGAAGGTGACGATCCCCGCCGGCGGGGTCGAGCTCGACCGGGCGACGCTCGAGTGGAGCGGCAGCGCCGAGCTTCAGAAGGCGCCTCCGTTCGGCGGCAGCAACTACTTCTCGGCAGGCGTCTCGGCCGGCGACGAGGCGAGCTTCCACGGCCGCGACGGCAACGCGTTCGCGTTCCAGGTCGGCGCCGGCGGTGCCGAGGCGCTGGCGACCTGGGCGACCCGGGCCGCCCACCTGGCCGGCGGCAAGCAGCTCGTGCGGCTCTACGGCGGCAGCGGCCGGGTCGAGGAGGACGGCTCGGCGACGGTTGCCTGGGACGGCGCCTGGAGCGTCAGCTTCTACGGCGGGCTCGCCCCGTTCACGCTCAGCGACCCGGTGCTGAGCGTCGACGCCGACGGCGACGGGGAGCTCAGCGCCGACCTCGTCGGCTGCGCTTCGAGCATGGCCAACCCGAGCATCTGCACGCCGCTGCCGCCGGCCGCCGGCGTCACCGTGGCGAGCTTCTCCGGGGTCGAGGTCGACCCGGCGGGGACGCTGAACGTGACGCCGGTCTACGCCGGGGTCGAGGTGACGGTGCCGGCCGGCAAGGCGCAGCAGGTGCGCTCCGGGCCGGGTTGGGGCTCCTGGCCGCAGCCGTTCGTCGACTACCACCTGCAGACCGGCCTCTTCTCCTACTGGTACTCGTCGGGCGGGACCGCCGACCCGTACAAGGCGCCGGATCCGTTCAGGGTCGAGTTCGCGGGCGAGGAGGCGCCGCCGCTCGACGACGTGCCCCCGCCCAAGAGCGCAGGCGGCTCGAAGCCCGCGCCGCCCGCCGCGGCTCCCCCGGTGCCGGCGGTCCCGGTGCCGCCGTCGATCGGCGCCGTCAGGGGCGTGCAGGGCGTCGGGCCGGGGCGCCGGGCGAAGGTGGCGACGCTGCGCTGCCCCGGTGCCCGGCCCTGCCGGGTGCGGGCGCCGAGGAACGCGCCGGTCCGGATCGGCGGCCGCACCTACTGGGCCGACGTGCTGGCGCCGGCCTCGATCCCGGCCGGGGCGAGCGCGACGGTGCGGGCGCGGCTGGCGCCCCGGGCGCTGGCGGCGCTCGGCGGGCGGCGGGCGACCCTGCGGGTGCGGCTCCAGGTCCGCTCCGAGGAGGGGATCGCGAAGCTGCTGGCGCGGGTGCCGATCCGGCGAGCGCCGGAGCAAGCAGGGTAGGGACCGAGGAGGCCGCACCGCGCCGGTCCGCCGCCGCGCTAGCGTCCGCCGCGTGTCTCTCTTCGTCGTCACCGCCCGGCTGCCCGAGGCGGCGCTTGCGCCGCTGCGCGCGGCGGGCGAGCTGCGCGCCGCCGAGGCCTTCGCGGCGCTGTCGCGGGCGCAGCTGCTGAAGCTGGTGGCGGGCGCCGACGTGATCCTCACCCAGCTCGGCGACCGGGTCGACGGGGAGCTGCTCGACGCCGCCGGCCCGGGGCTGCGCTGCGTCTGCAACGTCGCCGTCGGCCACGACAACGTCGACCTCGAGGCGGCGGCGCGGCGCGGCGTCGCGGTGACCAACACCCCGGGCGTGCTCGACGACGCGACCGCCGACCTCGCGCTCGCCCTGATCCTGATGGCGACGCGGCGGCTGGGGGAGGGGGAGCGGCTGATCCGCTCCGGCCGGCCCTGGCGCTGGAGCATGGACTTCATGCTCGGCACCGACCTGCGCGGCAAGCTGCTCGGCGTGGTCGGGCTCGGCGGCATCGGCGGCCGCGTCGCGGCACGGGCGCGAGCATTCGGGATGCGGGTCGCCTACTTCAACCGCGGCGTCGCGCCGGCCGAGGTGACCGAGCCGCTCGCGGCGGAGCGGCTCGAGCTGGATGAGCTGCTGGCGCGCGCCGACGTGCTCACCCTGCACTGCCCGCTGACCGCGGAGACGTGCCACCTGATCGGTCCCGACGAGCTGGCCGCGATGAAGCCGACCGCGACGCTGATCAACACCGCCCGCGGCCCGGTCGTCGACGAGGCGGCGCTGGTCGAGGCGCTGCGGGCGGGCGAGATCGCCGCCGCCGGGCTCGACGTCTTCGAGCGCGAGCCCGAGGTCCATCCCGGCCTGCTCGATCTGGAGAACGCGGTCCTGGTCCCGCATCTCGGCTCGGCGACGGTCGAGACGCGGACCGCGATGGCCGAGCTGGCGGCGCGGAACGCGCTCGCGGCGGCGCGCGGCGAGCCGCTGCCGACCCCGGTGTCGAGTTAGTCACCTACGGGGTGACAAACTCGACAGGCCCTGGCCCTTGCGCGGTTCGAGCCCGAGCACGGCGAAGTAGCCGATCAGGAAGAGGCGGCGGCCGTCGGAGACGACCGGGGTGTAGCCGGCCTGCTTGGCCTCGAAGGTCTTCTCGTGGGTGTGGACGTCGAGCCCGATCGTGCGGTCGGTCTCGAAGCTCGAGGTGTAGACGGTGTGGCCGATCACGGTCGCCGTGCCCGGCACCGGGCCGCCGACGTCGTAGCTCCAGCGCAGCTTGCCGGTCCTGGCGTCGAGCGCGAAGAAACGGCCGTTTTCGGAGCCGATGTAGACGGTCGGCGGCGTCCCCGGTACCTGCGCCACCGCCGGCGAGCCGTAGACCTGGCCGCCGGTCGCGAAGGACCAGGCGACCTTGCCGGTCTGCTCGTCGAAGGCGTAGACGGTGCCGTCGTCGCGGGCCGCGTAGACCTTTTCGAAGGCGGCCGCCGGCGAGGAGAAGAAGCCGCCGCGGCCGAACGGCGCCTGCTGCGAGGTGTTCGTGCGCCAGACCTCCTTGCCGGTCTCGGCGTCGACCGCGAACATCGTGCTCTCGTAGTCGGCGACGAAGACGCGGCCCCCGTGGAAGCTCGGGCTCGCTTTCACCGCGCCCGGCGTCTTGAAGGTCCAGCGCGTCCTGCCGGTGTCCGTGTCGAGCGCCACCAGCCCCTGCCGGTTGGTCCCGAAGTAGAGCAGCTCGCCGACCGGCAGCGGCGAGGATTCAAGCGGCGTCTTCAGCTTGCGCACCCAGGCCTTGCTGCCGTCGGCCGCGTCCCCGGCAGCCACGTAGCCGTCCAGGAAGGTCCCGTAGACCCGCCCCTCGTAATAGACCGGCGCGGTGACGTCGATCTGGTGCCCCTCGTCGCTCGGCCGCAGGTTCAGTTCCCACAGCACCTTGCGGTCGCTCAGCTGCACCGCTTTCCCGTTGCCGTACTTGTTGATCACGTAGGCGACCCCGCCCGCGATCGCCGGCGGAAACTCGATCAGCGCGTGCGTGTTGACCGACCACGCCTGCCGCAACGGCGGATTCAGCTCCCGCTCCTCCGAAGGCAGGTAGTGCGTCCGTTCCGGCACCCGCCCGAAGAACGGCCAGTCCACGTACCCCGGTTCCCCGGCCCCGTCGTTTTCCGAAGCCCCCGAGACCGTCCCGCCCTCGTCGGACCCGCACCCAACCACCACCAAGGCAACCAGCGCCAGCACCAGGCCGGCGAGCAACGATCCACGACTGCGAGAGAGGAAGTGCATCCCTGCCGAGTCATCGGCCCACCCGCGCCCCGACTAAAGCCACCCCGCGAATCCCTGGACGCCCGGAGAAGCGGCGGACGGGAATTGAACCCGCATCATCGCCTTGGAAGGGCGAGGCTCTACCGTTGAGCTACCGCCGCGCGCACGAATCCGCCCCTCCGAGCGGTGCGTCGCCGGTGACAGTTTGCACAAACGACCTCGCACTTTGCCATCTCGTCGAGCACGCTTTGCCAGTTTCGGCTCCGCAGCCCTTTCGAGATGCTGAATTCCTTCTCACCGAGATGGTCGAACTCGAGCACCACCGGATCGCCCTCCCCGCAGTCCACGCACGGATGCTCGCGCAGAAAGGCGACCAGGAATTCCGTTCTGGCCAGCACCGACGCCGTCCTCCGCACGCTCGCCTGCTCAATGTAGCGCCGCCGGTTCGCCGCATAGTGCTCCTGCTTGTAAGCGGCCCGGCAAGGGCGGCAGTAGTTGTCGCGCTGCCCCTTCGCCTTCCGGCGCCAGGCGAACTCCTCTGCCGGTTTCTTCCGCTTGCACCGTCCGCACCTCCGCATCTACCGCAACGTTATAGCTGCGAACAGACGTTCGCTCAAATGTCACCACCAGGCGATCGAGCGGTGGGGGAGAGCGACGCTCCGTGGCATCCGTCAGAATGCGATCTCACCCCACGGGGAGTGGCGCAGTCTGGTAGCGCACTCGGCTGGGGGCCGAGCGGTCGCAGGTTCAAATCCTGTCTCCCCGATACTTCAGAGCCCGCTTGGGAAGCGGGCTCTGAAGTATCCCTCGGGCTGGAATCGGCGAGCCTCTCCCCGTAGGTTTTCGGGAGGTGAACCATCTACACCGCTTCCTACATCGAACTCGAGGAGGCGGGGATTCCGCCGACCGTCGTGACCGGCGCCATCGCCGGGGCGATCGGCGTCGCGGCGATGTACTCGACCGGCGAAAAAAGCGCCAGGAAGAATTCAGCCTGCGGGCGGATGAAGTCGCGCTGGAGCTGGCGGAGAATTTCAGCTGAAGGCGGTGACGGAAGATCCGAGCTTCGCCGGCTTCACCCCGAAAACGATCGAATCCGCGACCGAAAACCTCGTCATCGGCAGCAGGCAGTGGACCTACGCGACCCTGTTCGGCGCGGGCTTCGAAGCGCTGAACCTGAGGCCGGGGCACTTACGACTACGACTCGCCCCTCAACAATCCGCTGCCGCGGTCGGCGAGCGACTGGGAGTGCACGATCACCGAGCCCGGCCGCTCCGGCGCCGAACTCACCTACAAGCCCTTCAGCTCCTCGGCCAGCGCCGAATACGTCTTCGCGACGCCCCCGGCGTTTACGCCCGCGATCCTCGGCGTCCTGGTCGAGCGCGGCGCCAAGGTGCCGACCCGCGGCACCGAAGCGAAGCCACCGTCGCCGCCGGCCTCCCTCTTCGAACCGCTCTACAAGCCCTTCGATCAGGAAGGCCTCGGCCTGCATGCGCCCTGGTTCTGGCGCGAAGCCTTCGGCTTCCCCGGTCCCGGCGTGAGGAACCTCTCCTGCCGAGAGGCCCTGGCGACTCGGCCAGCGCTCCCACGGCGCGCGAGCCAAACGTCCGCGACTCGCCGGGCGTTGCCCTGGACGCGGTCGAGCGTGCGCTGACCACGCCGCGCGGCAGGCACCGGCGGACGAGTGCTTTGTTTGGAACGCCCGCGTCGGCTACGCTCCCGGCGATGAGGATCCGGCTCCTGCTCGCTGTGCTCGCTTCGCTGCTGGTTGCCGCCCCGGCCCAGGCCGCGACTTTCGTCGTCACCAAGAAAGAGGACAGCAGGGACGGGGTCTGCAATACCGACTGCTCGCTGCGGGAGGCGGTCGACGCCGCCAACGCGAGTGGGGGAGCGGACGAAGTTCTCCTGCCGGCCGGCGTCCTGCGCCTCACGCTGTTCCCGATCCAGGAGGACCTCAACGCGTCCGGCGACATCGACGTCCACAGCGACATCACGATCCGGGGGGCCGGTCCGGCGGCGACGACGATCCAGAGCGCTCTCGACGACCGGGTGATCGACCTTCACGGCGGCAGTGAAGCCGACCTGCGGCTGCTCGATCTCACCGTGACCGGCGGACGGGCTCTGAGCCCGGAGGACAGGGGCGGTGGGATCAGGTCCCAGAGCGGCGGCGAACTCTTCCTCGAACGGGTGGTCGTTCGCGGCAACCTCGCGCGTGGAGAAGCGAGCAACGGCTTCGGCGGTGGGATCTACAAGGAGCAGGGACCTCTGGTCGTACGCGACGCGGCGATCGTCGGCAATCAGGCCACCGGCGTCGGGGCCGGCGGGGGGATCTTCATCGGCGGGGGTGGCGGCGGCGCCTCGCTCTCGCTGACCAACGTCACCATCGCCGAGAACCTCGCGACCGGCCTGCCCGGGGGCGGGATCTACTTCAACGCCGAGGTTCCGGCGGAGATCGTCAATACGACGATCACCGGGAACCAAGGCGAGTCCGCCGGGGGTATCGGCGGCAACGGCGCGGACGTGCGACTGCGCTCGTCGATCCTCGCCGGCAACAGCACGGAGACCACCGGACCGGACTGCGAGGCAAAACTCGGGCTCGTCAGCCTGGGTGGGAACGTCATCTCCCCGGGATGCGAATCGGCCCAGGCCAGCGACGCGCTGACCGCGCAGCCGCTGCTCGGACCGCTCAGCGCCAGCGCGATTCCGGTGCTCGAGCCGCTCGCCGGCAGCCCGGCGCTGGACCGCGCGGTGGCTCCCTGCCCGGCCACCGACGCGCGCGGAATCGCGCGGCCACAGGGGCCGGCCTGCGACGCGGGGGCGGCCGAGCTCGCGGTCGCCAGCCCGCCCGTTCCTCCCGCCGGCCCGCCGGCCCGGGCGCGCCTCAAAGCGCTGCCGAAAACGTTGAAGCTGAAGAAAGGCAAGGTCTCCGTGGCCCTGTCCTGCCAGTCCGGCCCGGCCTGTACCGGCAAGCTGAAGCTGACGCGGCCGGCGCCGGCGAAAAAAGGCGGCGGCAAAAAACGCGGGACGGTCCTGCTCGCACAGATGAAATTCTCCATCCCGGGCGGCAAGCAGAAGGTCTTCAAAGCACCCCTGACCAAACGCGGCAGGGCGGCCACCAAAGGTCGCAGTAGTCTCGCCGCGAAGCTCACCGTCAAGCTCGCCGGGGTCGCCAAGCCGCTGTCGCGAGAAGTCCAGATCTCTCGCTGACCGACGGAGAGGGGGAGGGCACGACGGCCGGGGACGCAGCCACGGTTGCGGCCGCCAGGGTGGCCGCGGTCCGCGACGACCCCGGGAGGCGCCTGGCGCTCGCGAGCGCCACCTACAGGGGGCCGACGGGGAACGCGCCGCGCCACCTCCCGTTCCGCCGGGCGGCGATCTCGTTCATGCGCTGGGAGGCCGAGCGCGGGGTGCTCAACGCACTCGACGACGAGCCCGCCGGGAGCAGGTGGTGGCGGGCGATGAACGAGCGGCTGCTGCGCGACGGGTGCGAGGCGGTCGAGCGCGCCGGCGGTCGCGGCGGCCCCGCGTCGGCGCCGACGATCGAGCTCTGGGACGCCTTCGTCGAGCGGCCGACGGCGAGGACCTGGTACCGGGCGCACAACGCGAGCATCGTCGCCGCCTACCTCGAGCATCGCGATCTGGCCGAGCAGGAGAGCCGCACGGAGCGCTTCTTCCTCAACGTCGTGCTGCTCCGGGTGCTCTACGCGCACGCTCTCGTCGCCGCACCGCGCCTCGCGCTCGGCCGCCTCGCCCCCTGCGGCCGGCTGCTCGGCGACCCGCGGCTGGGCATGGCCGGCGTCTTTCTCTCGATGGGCCGGGTGCTTCCGGGCCGCTATCCGGCCGACGACGACCTCGGGGTGTACCTGCAGGCCGAGCACAGCTTCGGCCGGCTGCTCGACTACGCGGTGATCATGCCGCGCCTGCGTCGCCTCTACGACTGGTCCGCGCGCGAGCTCGCACAGCCGGCGATCGCCGGTCTCGTGGTTGACGGCACGCCGGCCTACGCGTGGTCGCCCGCCGAGCGGCGGGAGTGGATGCCGCCGCCGCTGTCGGCCACGGCGCGGGCGATGAGGGCCGCTACGGCGCCGCGCTGAGCGGCGAAACCGGCTCCACCTGGAGCGGTGGGCTTGCCCAGCTCCCGTTAGGCTCGTTCCGTGACGGGGGTTGGGGAGCAGGACCGGGAGCGGCGCGCCGTGCCGGAGCCGCCGGCGGGCGGGCCCGGCTGGCTGCGCCGGCACCGGCTCGCCCTCGGCCTGGTCGCGGCCGCGGTCGCCCTGCTCGCCGCCGGCGTGATCGCGGTCGTCTCCTGGAGCTTCTCCTCGCTGGTGGTGATCCCGCAGAAGGCCGAGTGGCCTGAGGACGTCACGGTCGAGGCGATGCATGGCGAGCGGATCGTCCTCTCGCGCGACGAGGACACCGAACGGCCGGGCGTCTACGGGCTCTTCTGGCAGGGCGGCCGGGCGGTCGTCGGCGAGGTGCTGCGCAGCGACGAGGAGACGGTGACGCGGCAGCTGCGCGAGGTCGACGGCTACCTGGTCCCGGGGCGGGAGGTCGCGATCGACAACAACGTCTGGGCCGGCGACCCGGCGCAGGCGCTCGGCATCCCGTTCCGCCAGGTCCGCTACGGGAGCGAGCTCGGCCCGATGCCCGCCTGGGAGGTCCCCGGCCGCTCGCGCACCTGGGCGATCGTCGTGCACGGGATCAACGGCGACCCGCAGGGCGGCCTGCGCCTGCTGCCGATGCTGCGCCGGGCCGGCCTGCCGACGCTGGTGATCGCCTACCGCGAGGACCCCGGCGCGCCGTCCGCCGACGGCAAGCACCACATGGGACTGACCGAGTGGCGCGACCTGCAGAGCGCCGCCCGCTACGCGCTCGGGCACGGCGCCCGCCGGCTGGTCCTCGTCGGCCAGTCGATGGGCGGCGCGATCGTCGCCCAGTTCATGCAGCGCTCGCCGCTCGCCGCGCGCGCCTCCGGCCTGATCCTCGACGCGCCGGCGCTCGACTGGGAGGCGATCCTCGCCTTCGGCGCCACCGAGATGGGCCTGCCGGCCTTCGCCTCCGAGCCGGTGGAGGCGGCGGTCGGCGCCCGCATCGACGTCGACTGGGACAGCCTCGAAGCGGCCCGCCACCCGGAGGACTTCCAGCTGCCGATCCTGCTCTTCCACGGTGAGGAGGACGACCTCGTCCCGCTCTCGGTCAGCGAAGCCTTCGCCCTGGCGCTGCCGGACCGGGTCGAGCTGCACCGCGTCCCGCGCGCCGGCCACGTCGAGGCCTGGAACGTCGACCCGCGCCTCTACGAGCGCCGGGTCGAGCGCTTCCTCGGGCGGGTCGGGGCGGTTCGGGGCTAGGAGAACTGACCCAGGCCGGGCTGGCCGAACCAGATCGAGTCTGGTTCGGGGCCCGGTCCATACCAGAGGACGTCGCCCCTGCCGTCACCGTTGAAGTCGCCCGGGACCGGCGTGTAGGTCCCCCTGACGGTGACGCCGATCCCGGTCGCGAACTGGCCCTGGGCCGGGGTCCCGTACCAGAGCGAATCGGGCCCTTCACCCGGCCCGTACCAGAGCACGTCGCCGCGCCCGTCGCCGTTGAAGTCGCCCGCCACGGGGCGGTAGACGCCGTGGACGACCGTGCTCGGGAAGTTCGTGAACTGGCCGGGGGTCGCCGTCCCGTGCCAGAGACCATCGCTCGCGTCGCCCGGGCCGTACCAGAGGACGTCGGCCCTGCCGTCGCCATCGAAGTCGGCCGGTATCGGCGTGTACGTGCCCTTCACCGTGACCTCCACCCCGACCGTGAACTGTCCCCGGAGGGGAGTTCCGAGCCACATCGTGTCGAACCCGTCTCCCGGTCCGTACCAGAGGATGTCAGTCCTGCCGTCACCGTTGAAGTCGCCGGCGACCGGCGCGTAGGTCCCCTTGACCGTGACATCGATCCCCATGGTGAACTGGCCCGGCGCAGGGGCGCCGAACCACATCGTGTCGAACCCGTCGCCCGGTCCGTACCAGAGGATGTCAGTCCTGCCGTCGCCATCGAAGTCCGCCGCGATCGGGGTGTAGGTGCCGTGCACCGTCACCGACGCGTCGGCGAAGGTCCCCGGCTGTTCGGTGCCGTACCAGAGCGCGTCGTGGGCGTCGCCGGGGCCATACCAGAGCACGTCGCCGCGCCCGTCGCCGTTGAAGTCGCCGGCGATCGGCGTGTACACGCCCTTGACCGTGAACCCGCCCGGCTGCGGGACCGGGCAGCCGCCGTTCGACTTCGGGCCCTTCGTTTTCGGGCACTTGTCAGACGCGTTCGGGACGCCGTCCTTGTCGGTGTCCGCGGGTTTCGGGGCCTTGGGGGCACTCACCTTGCCCAGTCGCCAGATCGTCACGAAGCCGCGCTTCGCCGCGAACGAGTAGGGGTCGAAGGAGTGTTCGCGGACCTTCCCGTCCCACTTGAAGTTCGCGTCGATCACCTTGAAGCTGCCGCCGCTGTGGTTCGCGAGGATGATCGCGGTATGCAGGGGGGCGGAGGGATTGGGCGCGAGGTGGGTGTCGGTGGCGCCGTTCGGGAACACCTGGATGATGTCGCCGGCCAGCGCACTCTTCGCACTCACCTTCTTGCCGCTGGCCTTCCTGAACGCGCCGTTGTAGCCGCCGAGCCCGGCGTTGGTCCGGACCTTTCCGCCGCTGGCCTTCAGCACCGCTTCGTTGACGAAGCCCCGGCACTGACCGGAGAAGCCCTTGCTCCCCTTCGCGGCCTTGACGATCGCCGCGTTGGTGAGGGCTTGCGCCGCGCCGCTCGCGGGCAGGCAAAGCGCCACGGCAAGCACCACAAGGAGTGACGCGCACCCCGCCGCGTGACCGATTCCGCTCCCGCCCCGAATCCCCAAAGCCGTCACTTGGTCGCGGCACGCTACCGACGAGCGCGGGCGCTGGGCACTACATGGCGGTTTCTTGCCTCGCCGTTCTTGAACGAGCTTTCGTGGTCGTGGAGATCGAGTCGACCCTGAACCGGGGCGCCGACCTCTTCGCCGCTCGGGTAGGCGGTGAGGCCGTACGACCACATCACGACCACTCCAGATGCCACGAGGAGATATCGGGATCGACGACGCATTGCCGTCGAGAAGGGGCTGCTCGGCCTTGCCGATCGAGACGGAGGTCGCCAGGGCCAGCCGGGTCGACGCTTCGAATCACCGCGGTTGAGTGCCCGGTCCGCGGCGGCCCTCGACCAGCGCGGCGAGGTTGTCGAGCGCCATCCGCGTCCCTCTCTCGTTCTGCTCGGGCGGGACGCCCGTGGGCAGGCCCTCGTGGCGGATCGTCACCTCGGTGCCGCCCTCGACGTCGGTCAGCGTCGTGGTCATCGTCATCTCACCCGCCAGCGCCGGGTCGTCGGCCTCGAACTCGATTACCTCGACGACCTCGCGGTCGGGGACGAGGCGGGCGAAGCGGCCGCTGTAGGTGTCGGTCTGCGGTCCCGACTTGCCGGTCTCACTCGGTGCGTCATAGGTGAGCGAGACCCGAAAGGTCCCGCCCTCGCGGGCGTCGAACCCGTGGATCACCGAGGTCATCCCCTCCGGAACCCGCCAGGCCGCAATCGCATCAGGGTCGACCAGCGCCCGGTAGATCGCTGCGCGCGGCGCCCCGATGAGTCGCCTCACCTCGGTCGTCGTCATGAACCTAGGTTAGGCGGGCGGCGCAACGTACTAACTGGCGGCGTCGAGATCCTCGAGATCCGCTAGGTCTCGGGTTCGGCCGGCGGCACGCTTCATGGCCTTGAGGTCATCGCGCGAGCACACCCACACTTTCGATCCGAACAGTCAGCTTCCACCGCTCGCGACCGCAGGTCCTCGAAGCTCGGCACCCCGTCGAGGCCCTGGACGACATCGAGCCGGCCGAGGTCGGTCTCGATCGCGAGCTGGTCGCCGTCGGCAAGCGCTGCGGCGATCGAGAACGCGCTGCCGAGCGAAGCCTCTCCCTGCTGCACGTGTCCATTGGCGGTCACGGCGACCTCGGCAACCCGCGCGAGGTTCTCGCTGTTCGACGCGACGACCACGTCGACGTCCTTGGTGCCTCGCGCGACTCCCCAAGCGTTAAGGGCAAGTCCACCCACCACGACGAACTCGGCCTCGGCCTCGGCGAGGCGCCTGAGCAGCTCGTCGAAGGCAGGTTCGCTCAATGTTTCAGTGCGGCGCCGGTGAACTGCAGCAGCTTGTGACTGAGGGCGATGCCTTCGGCGAGGTTGACGCTGAGCGGCCGCTGCGCGTCTTCGCGGAGGCGCTGGACTCTGGCGGCCTCGGCGTCGGCGGCCGCGGACGAGCTGGCCTTCTCGGGTCGCTCCACGTGGGGGATGCTAGCGGCGCCGGTCAGTCGTGCAGGTGCAGTCGCTCGCCCTGGGGGCCGACGATCAGGATCAGCTCGACCGGCTCCTCGAGGACGCCGAACCAGTGCGGGGTCCAGGTGGTGAACTCGATCGCCTCTCCCGGCTTGACGACGTACTCCTCTTCGCCGAGCAGCAGGCGCAGGCGGCCGGAGAGGACGTAGAGCCAGTCGGAGCCCTCGTGGACCGGGAGCTCGGCGGGGGGTTCGTTGCGCTGGCGGCTGATGTGGACCTTGTAGGCGGTGAGGCCGCTACCGCCGGCGCGGTGGTTGAGGGGCCAGAGCGTGATCCCGCGGCGCCGGATCGGCTCGCTGTGCACGCGGGGGTCCTGGCGGGGCCGTGGGCCGAGCAGCTCGTCGGTGCTGACTTCGAGCGCGGCGGCGAGGGCGGGGAGGTGGTCGAGGGCGAGGCGGCGCTTGCCGGACTCGAGCCGGCTCAGGGTGGAGACGTCGATCTGGGCCCGCTCGGCGACCTGGGCGAGGGTCATGTCCCTCTCGGTCCGCAGCTCGCGCAGGCGCCGCCGCACCCGGCTGTCCATCGTCTCGGTCGTCTCCTTTGCCATTTCAGCAATAGAGATTGACAGAACCGGCGAGGCCGGGCAAGGTGTCTGCCATGGAAACGAACTGGGATTGCATCGTCGTCGGAGGTGGCGCCGCCGGGTTGAGCGCCGCCCTGGTGCTCGGACGCGCCCGGCAGCGGACGCTGCTGGTCGACGCCGGCAAGCAGAGCAACCGGGTCGCCGAGGGGATCGGCGGGATGCTCGGCCAGGACGCCCGCCCGCCCGCGGACTTCTACGCGGCCGGGCGCGCCGAGCTCGCCGCCTACCCGGCCGTCGAGGCCCGTTCCGGCACGGTCACGAGCGGCACTCGCGACGGCTCGGACTTCGTCCTGGGGCTCGACGACGGCTCCCGGGTCGAGGCGCCGGCCGTCCTGCTCGCCGGCGGCATGGACTACCGCTACCCGGACCTGCCCGGCGCCGCCGCGAAGTGGGGGCGCTCGGTCTTCCACTGCCCCTTCTGCCACGGCTGGGAGGTGCGCGAAAAGCCGCTGGCCGTGCTCGGCAACGATCCGATGGCGGCAAAGCGGGCGGCGATGCTGCGCAGCTGGAGCGATCGCGTCGCCCTGCTCAGCGACGGGCCGGCGGAGCTCGACGCGGATGACCTCGCCCGCCTCCGCGAGCGGGACATCGAGATCGACGAGCGCGGCATCGCCGAGCTGCGCGGGGCGGGTGCGGATCTCGCCGCGGTCGCTTTCGAGGACGGGACCGAACGCGCCTGCGGCGGTCTCCTGGTCCCGATCACGCTTCACCAGCGCTCCGACCTGGCCCTGCGGCTGGGGGCGACCTACGCCGCGCCGACCCATCTCGGCGCCGAGGCGATCGAGGTCGACACGACCATGCGCGCCGCGGTGGGGGGCCTCTACGCGGCCGGGGACGTTCTCGACCGGCCACCATCGGTCGCCGCCGCCGTCGCCTCGGGATCGATGGCCGCGTCGATGATCGTCGCTGCGAACTCAGGCCTCTTCGCCTGAGCCCCCACCGCCGGCGTGCGCCGCGGCCAGCAGCTCGACCGAGCGGACCCGGTTGGCGACCGTGTCGCTGTAGTGGACCGTGATCAGCTCGTCGGCATCGGTGCGGCGCTGGAAGCGGCGCAGGTAGTCGGCGGCCTCGGCGGCGGTGCCGACGGCGGTGTAGGTGAGCATCTCCTCGACCGCCTGCCCCTGCGGTGAGCGCAGCACCTCCTCGACCTCCGCGTCGGTGAGCTTGCGGTCGCCGCGGCTGAACAGCGCCCGGGCGCGCAGGCGGCGGGCCGCTTCGAGCTGCGCGGCGGCCGACTCGGCGGTCTCGGCGGCGATCACGCCGACGCCGGCGATCGCGTAGGGCCGCTCGAGCTGGGCGGAGGGCTTGAAGCGCTCGCGGTAGATCGCCAGCGCGTCGTCGAGCGCCGCTGGCGCGAAGTGCGAGGCGAAGGCGTAGGGCAGCCCGAGCAGCGCCGCCAGTTCGGCGCCGAACAGCGAGGAGCCGAGGATGTAGAGGGGGACCTCGGTGCCGCGGCCGGGGATCGCGCGCACGCCGGGCAGCGGGCTCTCCTCGCCGAGCAGGCCCTGCAGCTCGACCACGTCCTCGGGGAAGCGCTCGGAGGCGCGCGGGTCGCGCCGCAGCGCTGCCGCCGTCACCTGGTCGCTGCCCGGCGCCCGGCCGAGGCCGAGGTCGATGCGGCCGGGGTGGAGGGTGGCGAGGGTGCCGAACTGCTCGGCGATCACCAGCGGCGAGTGGTTGGGCAGCATCACCCCGCCGGCCCCGAGCCGGATCGTCTCCGTGTGGGCGGCGATGTGGGCGATCAGCACCGCGGTCGCCGAGGAGGCGATCGAGCTGATGTTGTGGTGCTCGGCGTACCAGACCCGCGCGTAGCCGCCGCGCTCGGCCGCGCGCGCCAGCTCGACGCTGCCGGCGAAGCTCTCGGCAACGGTCTCGTGCCGGCTGACCGCGGCGAGGTCGAGGATCGAGAGGGGGAAGGAGGCCAAGGGGGCAGCTTAGGAGGGATCGGCCGCCGGCCGGGTGGTGGGCGGCCGTCCGAGGCCGGGCCAGGACCCACACCCACTTCGGCAGGT
>CAYXFL010000066.1:0-15433 GCA_964464285.1 uncultured Conexibacteraceae bacterium | reverse complement strand
TCGGTCAGCGCGGTCGCGTCGGCGATCGCGAAGGGCACGTTGAGGATGCGGGCGAGGGTCTGGGCGAGCAGCGTCTTGCCGCACCCGGTCGGGCCCAGCATCATGATGTTCGACTTCTGCAGCTCGACCTCGGTCTCTTCGGACTGGGCGATCTGGACCCGCTTGTAGTGGTTGTAGACGGCGACCGAGAGGGCCCGCTTGGCGGACTCCTGGCCGACCACGTACTCCTCCAGCACCTCGTTGATCTCGCGCGGTTTCGGCAGGTTCTCGAGCTCGAAGGCCGGCGGCGCGGTCAGCTCCTCGTCGATGATCTCGTTGCAGAGGTCGATGCACTCGTCGCAGATGTAGACGCCGGGGCCGGCGATCAGCTTTTTGACCTGGCGCTGCGACTTGCCGCAGAAGCTGCAGAGGAGCTGCTCGTTCGAGTCTGTGGGACGTGCCAGCGGAATCCCCTCCTAACGGGATCGTCTTGAGCTCCGGCAGCCCCGAAAGCTTAGACGGGGCGCCCTGCCGGGTTACCTGGGTCGTTTACGGCGCCGCCGCGCCCGTCCCTCCCCCTGGTCGCCGCCTTGCGCTCGATGACTTTTTCTCCCCATAGGGAGGACGATTCATCGAGCGTCTACGGTTGGCGGATGGATTTCGAGATCGCGCCTGTGGATGCGGAGCGGTTCGAGGGACTCTTGCCGCTGATCGCGGACTACCAGCGGTTCTACCGGGCGGAGCCGGACACAGCGCGCAATCGCGAGTTCTTCCGGCGCTTCCTCGCCCCCAGCGAGGTCGGGCTGCTGCTCGGCGCCCGCGGCGGGGACGGCTTCCTCGGCTACGCCTGCCTCTACTGGCACTTCAGCTCGACCAGGGCTGCCGACGCGGTGCTGATGAACGATCTGTTCGTCGTCGCCGCGGCACGCGGCGAGGGGGTCGGCCGGGCGCTGATCGAGGCCAGCGCGGCGGTCGGGCGCGAGCGCGGCGCCGCCGTCCTCGAGTGGACGACCGAACCCGGCAACGCGACCGCGCAGCGGCTCTACGACGGGACCGGCGCCGCCCGCAGCGAGTGGGTCAGCTACGAGATCGAGCTTTGAGCGCCGCCTCGATCGTGCTCGAAGCGGTGGCGCGCGACGCGCCCGAGGTCCTGGCGCTCTACGCCGACTTCATCCGCGAGGCCGACGGCCCGCTGGGCGACGCGGTCGACCTCGACGCCGAGATCGCGGCGGGGCCGCCGGCCGACCTGGTCGCGCCCGGCGGCCTCCTCCTGCTCGCCCGGGTCGGCGGCGAGCCGGCCGCGATCGGCGGCGTCCGCCACCTCGGGACCGCGACCGCCGAGGTCAAGAGCATGTACGTCTCCCCCGCCCACCGCGGCCTCGGCCTCGGCCGGCGCCTGCTCGGCGAGCTGCACGCGATCGCCGCCGCGCGCGGCTGCCGCGCGATCCGCCTCGACACCTCCAGCTACCTGCATGAGGCGATCGGCCTCTACGCCGCCGCCGGCTACCGCGAGGTCCCCGACTACAACGGCAACCCGAAAGCCGACCTCTGGCTCGAACGGGCGCTCTAGATCGAGGCGTCACTTTTGGGTCCCATGGACCCAAAATCGACGCCTCGATTCAGCTGTAGCGGTCCCAGCGGGTCAGCAGGGGGAGCGGGTCGACGGGGCCGCTTGGGGTGTGGACCTCGAAGTGGAGGTGGCAGCCGGTGCCGGCCGCGTTGCCGGTTTCGCCGACGACGCCGAGGCGCTGGCCGGTGAAGAGGCGCTGGCCCCTCCGCACGCTGGCCGGGCGCAGCAGGTGCGAGTAGAAGTAGGCGCGCCGCTCGCCTTCGCCGCCGAGCAGGACGAAGTGGCCGTAGAGGTCCGGGTCGTAGCCGGCCTTGCGCACGCGGCCGCCGCGGACGGCAACCAGCGGCGTCCCGCAGGCGGCGGTGACGTCGAAGCCTTCGTGGATGCGGCCGCCGTTGCGGGCCGCGTGGAAGACGCCGACCGCGCCGCGCACGCCGTGCGCTCCGTCGACCGGGAAGACGTGCGGGTAATACCGGAGGCCGCCGTTGCGGCTGACCGGCTGGGCGGCCACCGGCGTCGCCAGCAGCGCCGCCAGGACCGGGACGAGGAGCAGCGAGCGCCTCAGTGGTGCTCGATCACGCGGTCGACGATGTTGTACTCCTTCGCCTCCTCCGCGCTCATGAAGTAGTCCCGCTCGGTGTCTTTGGTCACCTTGTCGAACGGCTGCCCGGTGTGGTGGGCGATGATCTCGTCGAGGCGGCGGCGCACGTCGATGATCTCCTTGGCGTGGATCTCGATGTCGGTCGCCTGACCCTGGAAGCCGGCCGAGACCTGGTGGATCAGGATCTTCGAGTTGGGCAGCGCCATCCGTTTGCCGGCGGCCCCGCCGCTGAGCAGCAGCGCGCCCATGCTCATCGCGACGCCGACGCAGATCGTCTGCACCTGCGGTTTGATGAACTGCATCGTGTCGTAGATCGCGAGGCCCGCGTACACGGAGCCACCCGGCGAGTTGATGTAGACGCTGACGTCCTTGTCGGGGTCCTCGGACTCCAGGTGGAGGAGCTGCGCCACGATCAGGTTGGCGATGTCGTCGGTGACCGGGGTGCCGAGGAAGATGATCCGCTCGCCGAGCAGGCGCGAGTAGATGTCGAAGGCGCGCTCGCCGCGCGAGGTCTGCTCGACCACCATCGGAACCAGGGGGCTCATCGACCGAACCTTACTCGTCGCCCGGCGTCCAAAGTTTGCCACCGGCTTTCTCGCCCTCCTGCTCGGGCGTGAGGAGCTTCTCGCGGGCCTCGGCTTTCGCCTGCGCCTCTTCTTCCTGCTCGAGCGGGATCGGCTGCGCCGCCTCGACCACGACCTCGATCGCCTTGCGCGCCTTGATGTCCTCTTCGATCATCGCCGCGCGGCCGTTCTCGCGCAGGCGCGCCAGCAGCTTCTGCGGCGTCGTCCGTTCGTGTTCGGCGGTGTGCTCGAGCGCCTCGATCAGCTCCTCCTCGGCGACCTCGATCGCCTCGGCCTCGGCGATCGCCGTGACCACCGACTCGCGTTTCAGCTCCTGCTCGGCGTCGGACTTGGTCTCCTCGATCAGCTCCTCGCGGGTTTTGCCCTGCATCGCCAGGAACTGGTTCGGGTCCATCCCGCGCTGGGCGAGCTGGCGTTCCATCCGCTCCCAGCGTTCGGTCGCCCGCGCGGTCGCGATCTCCGCCGGGACCTCGACCTTCGAGGCGGCGACGGCGGCGTCGACCGCGCGCATCCGGAAGTCCTCCTCGGCGCGGCTGTTGAGGGCGCCGCTGACTTTCTCGGCGATGTCGGCGCGCAGCTCCTCCAGGGTGTCGAACTCGGAGGCATCGGAGGCGAACTCGTCGTCGAGCTCGGGGAGGATTTTCTCCCGCACCTCTTTGACCTTGACCTTGAAGAGCGCGTCTTCGCCGGCCAGGTGCTCGGCCTGGTAGTCCTCGGGGAAGGTGACGTTGACCTCGCGGTCCTCGCCCCCCTTGGCGCCGACCAGCTGCTCCTCGAAGCCCTCGATCAGCTGGTTGGAGCCGAGCGCCAGCAGGTAGTCCTCGGCCTTGCCGCCCTCGAACGCCTTGCCGTCGAGCAGCCCCTCGAAGTCGATCAGGACCGCGTCGCCCTCGGCCGCCTCGCGCTCGACCGGCTCGAGGCGGGCGAAGCCCTCGCGAATGCGCTCGATCTCGGTGTCGACGACCTCGTCGGGCGCCTCTTTCTCCTCGCGGCCGACCTCGAGCCCCTTGTAGTCACCGAGCTCGGCGACCGGACGCACGGCGACCTCGAACTTGAAGCCGAGCGGCTGACCCTCGTCCTCGGGGGTCGCGGTCATCTCGATGTCGGGGTCGCCGATCGGCGTCACCTTGGCGTCGAGCAGCGCCTTTTCGTACCACTCCGGCAGCGCCTCGCGGATCGCCTCCTGGAGGACGGTGCTGAACCCGAGCCGCTGGATCACCAGCGAGGGCGGCGCCTTGCCGGCTCGGAAGCCGGGCATCCGCATCTCTTTGGCCAGCGCGCGGGCGGCGCGCGCGGCGGCTCGATCGACGTCTTTTGCCGGAACCTCGACCTCGACGCTGACGCGTGAGTCGTCCAGCTCGTTGAGCTTGGTCTGCATAGGGGAAGCTGACCCTAGCGAGCCCGGCGCCTCGCCAGCATCGTGCGCAGGGCGACGGCGAAGTCGAGCGCGAAGGAGAGGCCGCGGCCGAGCGGGCCGGTGACCAGCCAGGCGCGCAGGCGCCCGAGCGCGCCGCCGCTACCCATTCGCGTATTCCAGCAGCGACTCGTCGATCAGCCACTCGACCGGGGCGTGGTCGTCGGTGTAGACCTCGCCGCCGGGCAGGCGCGGCTCGATCGCCGCCGCGGCCTCCAGCGCGAGCGGCTCGAGGTCGCCCGGCAGGTCCGCGGCGGCCGCCCGCAGGCGCGCCGCCGAGAGCCCCTCGGCGCCGCCGATCAGCAGCGTGTTGGTGTCCTCGATCGGGTAGCGCAGGACGACCGGGAAGGCCTCCGCCATCGTCCTCCCCAGCACCCGCTCGAGCTGGTCGCTGGTCTCCGGGTGGCCGACGTTGACGATCGTGATCCCGTCCGGGGCGAGCCGTTCGCGGGTCAGCTCGAAGAACTCCCTGGTGGTCAGGTAGAAGGGGATGTAGGGCTGCCGGTAGGCGTCGACCATGATCGCGTCGTAGCCCCCCTCCGCGGTGCGCAGCCAGGGCCGCGCGTCCTCGGCGAACACCGTCATCCGCGGGTTGCGCAGGTCGAGGTAGCGCTCGCCGAGCTCGGTCAGCTCGCCGTCGATCTCGACCGCGTCGACCTCCGTCCCCGGGAAGTAGTGGCCGAAGGCGCGGGCGACGGTGCCGCCGGCGTTGCCGAGGATCGCGATCCGCTCCGGAGGGTCGTCTTGGGCGGCGAAGGTGAGGACCAGGTGGCCGTCCCAGTAGCCGCCGGTCAGGTAGCTGCCCGGCCGGTAGAGCGAGTGCACCGCCTGGCCCTCGTTCAGCTCCAGCACCCGGGAGCCGTCGTCGCGCTCGATCACCCGCGCGTACTGGTGCGTGGTCTCGTCCTCGAACAGCACCTCGCCCTCACCCGCGACCTTGATCGTGCCGACCGGGAGCAGCAGGGTCAGCGCCAGCGCCGCCGGGACCACGCTGGCCCGCCAGCCGATTCCCGCCGCCGCGACCAGCGCCAGCGCGAGGGCGAAGACGAGGAAGGTGCGCTGGGTGCCGAGCAGGGGGATGAAGAGCAGCGCCGAGAGCATCGTCCCGAGCAGCGAGCCGAAGGTCCCGATCGCGTACAGCCGGCCGACGATCTCCCCGGAGCTGTCGAGGTCGCCGACGGCGATCCGCACCGCCCACGGCGAGGCGGCGCCGAGCATCGTCACCGGTACCGCGACCAGCACGAGGACGCCGAACAGCGAGCCGGCGAAGGTGCCGATCGAGATCTCGTCGAACGCTTCGACCGAGAGCGCCAGGAAGGGACGGGCGACGAACGGGATCGCCGCGATCAGCACCGCGGCGCCGAGCACGATGAAGCAGAGCGGCCGCAGGTGCGGGTTGCGGTCGGCGTAGCGGCCCCCGAACCAGTAGCCGATCGAGAGCGCGACCAGGACCACGCCGATCGTGTTCGCCCAGACGATCGTCGATTCGCCGAAGTAGGGCGCGAGCATGCGCGCCGCGGCGATCTCGGAGCCGAGGCTGGAGGAGCCGACGACCAGCACCAGGGCGAAGAGGAAGAGGCGCTCAGACCGGTTCGTTCTCACGCTTCGCCTCTTTCTCGTGGGGGGTTGCGCCGGGGCCGCCGCCCAGCAGCTGGCGCTCGAGCCGCTTGCCGTGGCCGGCGGCGACCGCGCGCTGGGCGCGCGCCGGGTCGAGCTCGACGCCCTGGTCACGGGCGAGGTCGAGCAGGCGCTGCTTCTCGATCCCCTCGCGGGAGGCCTCGAAGAACGACCAGGCGAGCAGGCCGAGGGCGAGGAAGGTGCCCTCGATCATCATGATCACCCCGGCGGTGCTCTGGTCGGCCAGCGGGGTCAGGCCCCAGGCGAGCTGACCCTCCTCGTAGCGGTTGTAGAGCACGGTGCCCGACCACATCAGGATGTTGCCGAGGATCGCGCCGACGAAGCGCACCGCGATCACGTAGACGACCTTCCAGGCGGCCGTGAACCAGGGCGGGTTGGGCAGCGGCCCGAAGGCCGGCATCCACATCAGGCAGCCGAAGAAGATGAAGCTGCTGTGCTCGACCGCGTGCAGGAAGGCGCCGCCGTAGGCCGCGTCGTACATCACCGGGACGTGCCAGAAGAAGAGGTTCGCCGCCCACAGCGGGAAGGCGACCAGCGGGTGCGCGAGCACCTTGAGGCGGTCGAAGAAGCGGATCGCGAGGATCGGCTGCAGCAGCGGGCCGGTCAGCCCGAGGACCAGCAGCAGGCTGGCGATGTCGCCGATCAGCAGGTGCTCGACCATGTGGGCGATCACCAGTTCCTCGGCGATGTAGTCGATCGGCGAGGCGATCGCGGCGAAGATCGTCAGCAGCCCGGCGGCGAAGCAGATCTGGCGCCAGAGCGGCACCGGCCGGCCCTTCCCGGCCAGGGTCGCCGAGCGCTTCGCGTAGAGGACGGCGGCGACGATGAGCGGCACCAGCTCGAGCAAGCCGAGCAGCGAGCCGGCGAGGGCCAACGGCGGGGTCATTCGAATCCCAGCGTAGCGACGGCCCTGGGCCGGGAGTCCCCCGCCGCCGCTGCTAGCTTGGCGGCGCCCGATGCCCTCGGCCGACGACTACTTCCCCCCGATCGGAAGCTACGGCTTCCTCTCCGACTGCCACACCGCGGCGCTGGTCTCCTACTCGGGGGCGGTCGAGTGGCTCTGCCTCCCCCGCTTCGACTCGCCGAGCACCTTCGCGGCGCTGCTCGACCGCGGCGCCGGGCACTGGACGCTGCGCCCGCGCGGCGTGATCGTCCCGATCAGCCGCCGCTACGACCCGGGCACGCTGGTGCTCGAGACCACCTGGGTCACCGAGACCGGCTGGGCCGTGGTCAAGGACGCGCTGACGATCGCCGAGTGGGCCAGCTCCGGCTCCCCGGAGGGGCGCGACGGCCGCCCCGACACCGGCCACGAGTCCGACCGCTCGCTGCTGCGCACGGTCACCTGCATCGACGGCGAGGTCGAGTTCGAGATGGAGTGCATGCCGCGCTTCGCCTACGGCCTCGACGACGCCGCCTGGACCGGCGGCGAGCTCGGCGAAGCGCTCGCCCACGCCGACGACGGCACCTCCCTGCAGCTGACCAGCGACATGGAGCTCAGCCTCGAGGGCGGCAGCGCCCGCGGCGCCCTGACCCTGCGCGAGGGCGAAACCGGGTTCTGCGCGCTGAGCTGGGGCACCGGCGAGCTGGGCGGGCCGCGCAGCGCCCCGGAGGCGGGCGAGCGGCTCGACTCGACCGAGGAGTTCTGGCGCGAGTGGCTGCGCGACGGCGACTTCCCCGACCACCCCTGGCGGATCTACCTGCAGCGCTCGGCGCTGGTCCTCAAGGGCCTCACCTACACGCCGACCGGGGCGATCGTCGCCGCCCCGACCACCTCGCTGCCGGAGACGCCGGGCGGCGAACGCAACTGGGACTACCGCTTCTGCTGGATCCGCGACTCGACCTTCAGCCTCTGGGCCCTGCACACGCTCGGCTTCGACCAGGAGGCGCGCGACTTCATGCGCTTCATCGTCGGCGTCTGCCGCCAGGACCGCGACCTCCAGATCATGTACGGGATCGGCGGCGAGAAGGAGCTCGAGGAGAGCACCCTCGACCACCTCTCCGGCTACGGCGGCGCGCAGCCGGTGCGGATCGGCAACGGCGCCTTCGACCAGCGCCAGAACGACGTCTGGGGCGCCCTGCTCGACTCGATCTACATCCACGAGAAAGCGCTCGCCGGACACGGCACGCCGGCCGACCGCGAGCTGATCCGCTACCAGGTGGAGGCGGCAATCGCGGCCTGGCCGCACCCGGACCAGGGGATCTGGGAGTCGCGCGGCGAGCCCCAGCACTACGTCTCCTCGAAGCTGATGCTGTGGGTCGCGGTCGACCGCGGGGCGCGGCTCGCGGCCTCGATCGGGCGCGAGGACTACGCCACCGAGTGGCGCGCGAAGGCCGACGAGTTCAAGGCCGAGATCCTCGAGCGCGGGGTCCGCGACGGGGTCTTCCGCCAGCACTACGACACCGACGCGCTCGACGCCTCGACCCTGCTGATCCCGCTGCTGCGCTTCCTCCCCCCCGGCGACCCGCGGCTGCAGGCGACGGTCGAGGCGATCGCCTCCGATCTGACCGAACACGGCCTCGTGCTCCGCTACAAGGTGCAGGAGACCGACGACGGCCTGCACGGCGAGGAGGGCACCTTCCTGATCTGCTCCTTCTGGCTGGTCTCGGCACTCTCGGAGATCGGCGAGAGCGGGCGGGCGCGGGTGCTCTGCGAGCGCCTGCTGGAGGCCGCCGGCTGGCTCGACCTCTACGCGGAGGAGCTCGACGCCGACTCCGGCCGCCACCTCGGCAACTTCCCGCAGGCCTTCACCCACCTCGCCCTGATCAACGCCGTCTCGCACGTGATCGCCGACGAGCAGCGCGACGACGGCGGGACCACGGCGGTGTTCAGCGAGATGGGCGGGATCCGCGAAAGCGCCTGATCCGACGCAGCGGTTTCCTGTGCGCGCAGGAGCTTTGCAGACAAAACGTTTCCTTTGCTCTATATTGGCGCGGGATGGCAGGACTGAACCGCTCCGAGGAAAACGATCTGCTGGCGGCGCTGGGCAACCCGTTCCGGCGCCAGGTGCTGCGGCGCATGCGCGACGTGGACATGATCAGCCCGCGACAGCTCGCGCGTGAGTTCCGGCTGCCGCTGAGCAGCGTCGCCTACCACGTGCGCATCCTCGCCGAGTGCGGCGCGATCACCCTGGTCCGGGTGAAACCGGTGCGCGGGGCGATCAAGCACTACTACCGCAGCTCGGTCGAACCGGCCTGGGCGCGGCAGATCATCGATCTCGAGCCCTGGGGCGAGGCCCAGCCGGGG
This sequence comes from uncultured Conexibacteraceae bacterium, assembly GCA_964464285.1. GTDB lineage: Bacteria > Actinomycetota > Thermoleophilia > Solirubrobacterales > 70-9 > VAYN01. Next base: position 6,403 of record CAYXFL010000066.1, on the reverse strand, counting down.
GAGAGTTCGGACGGCTCGAAGACTTAGGCCGGGGAGGAATGGACGGCAGGGGCGACAACTGGACGACGCGGGCGGCGGACCTGGCGACCGAGTCGACGGTGATGCGCCAGGTGCTGGAGGTGCACCCGGTGCTGGTCACGCTGGCCGAGCTGGTCCGCGAGCTGGCCGGCGAGGACCCCCCGTTCGCCGAGCGCGACGCGATCGAACGCGCCACCCGCGACCTCGCCGGGGTCGGCCTCCTGCACATCCAGGGCGACCTGCTGCTGCCGACCCGCGCGGCGCTCCACTTCAGCGACCTCGGGCTTTGAGCTCAGGCGGCGCCGGGGCCGGCGGGCGTCAGCCAGCGGAAGCGCGGGCGCAACCGCCGGCTCAGCTCGGCGGCGGCCTCGGCGGCGCGCGGATCCTCGCCGGGCGCGGCGCTGACCAGGATCACCTCGGTCGCCTCGAAGCTGCCGAGCTGGTCCTCCACCGCCTGCACGACGTCCTCGTCGCCGACCCTCGCCTCGGCCTCGATCCCCGCCTTGGCCAGCGCGGCGACGGCGAGCACGAGGTTGCGCTGCGCCTCGCGGCGGGCGCCCTCGACGTCGGAGGCCCAGCGGTCGAGGAACCCGATCCGTGCCGGGGCCAGCACCCGGACGGCGCTCCGCGCCGCGGACGCGGCGCCCGCAGCGGCGGCGATCGCGGCGATCGTGCGCTCCTCTTCGACCGGGGCGGCGGCAACCACCAGCAGCCGGGTCGGGACGGCGCCGTCGCCGCCCGCACCGAGCGCCCCACGCGGTCGCTGGCGCACTGCGACGACGACGATCGCAACCGCGACCAGGGCGCCTACCGTGACCCCGACCCCGGGGCCGCCGAAGTAGAACGAGAACGTGGTCGGCACGGCAATCGCGAGCACGATCAGGGGCAGCTTCCACGGGGTCATTCCCGCAAGGTTCGCAGGCCGTCGATCCGAGATTGCGGAAATAAAGCCGAAGAACGCGACTGTTATGGATTTCCTGAGTTAACAGTCCTACAGTGGTCAAATCCCGGCCGCTTCCCCGCAACCGAGCCGAAGGAATGTGCCTTGCCGAAGTCCAAGAAGCCCAACAAGCCGATGAAAAAGAAGGAGAGCGTCGAACAGCAGATCGCGAAAGCGTTCGCCCATCCGCTGCGCGTGCAGATCCTGATCGTCCTCAACGAGCGGAACTCGAGCCCCAACCTGCTCTCGAAAGAGCTCGGGAAAAGCCTCAACCTGGTCGCGTACCACGTGCGGGTGCTCGAGAAATACAAGTGCGTCGAGCTGGTCGAGACCAAACAGCGCCGCGGCGCCACCGAGCACTTCTACAAGGCGACCCGCCGCCAGTTCCTGGCCATTCCGATGGAGGCCGACGAGCAGGGCTGGAGGGACGCGGCCACGCTGCTCGACGAGACGCGCGAGCGGCTCGCCGAGATCCAGTCCGAAGCGCAGCAGCGGCTCGCCGCCGAAGGCCGGCGGGGACTGCTCTCGAAGGTCGCGATCATGCACTTCCAGTCGCCGCCCGAACTCGCCGGCAACGACGCCGCCGACGAGTAGCCGGAGCTCCCGCGCCGCTGCAACTGCCGCGCGGCGCGGGGCCTCTCGGCAGCGTGCCCATCGCCCGCTATGGTGTGAGCGAACGGTGGCCGTCAGGTCCCCGGGCGCTGCACGGCCTCTCGACGAGAACGCCCTCTGGGCGGCGCCGGACCTACAACCCGGCGCGGAAGCCAGACAGCAGCGATGAGCGACGAGACCTCACCTCCCCAGCCGGTCGGCGACCACGCGACCGACGGCCTCGCCAGTGAGCGCGCGCTCTGGCAGCGGTTCAGCGAGCAGCGCGACCCGGCCACCCGCGAGGAGCTGGTGCGCCGCTACCTGCCCTTCGCGAAGAGCCTGGCGCTGCGCTACCGCGGCGCCAGCGAGTCCTTCGACGACCTGCTGCAGGTGGCGAGCCTCGGACTGGTCAACGCGATCGACCGCTTCGATCCCTCGCGCGGCACCCCCTTCACCGCCTTCGCCTCGCCGACGATCCTCGGCGAACTGAAACGCCACTTCCGCGACCGCGTCTGGACCGTACGGGTACCGCGCGGCCTGCACGACCGCATGGCCGAAGTCGAGAAGGCGATCACCGAGCTGACCGTGCAGCTGCAGCGTTCCCCCTCGGTGCCCGAGATCGCCGCCAAGATGGAGGTCGACCCGACCGAAGTGCTGGAGGTGCTGGAGGCGAACCACAACCGCCGCCCGCTCTCCCTCGACCGCCCGGTCGGCGGCGAGGAGGACGAATCGCCCGCCTCCGAGTGGGTCGGCGACGAGGACGCCGGCTTCGAGCTGATCGAGGACAAGCTCGCCCTCGAGGGCGTCCTCCCCCACCTCGACGACCGCGAGCGCCTGGTCCTGCAGCTGCGCTTCGTCGAGGACATGACCCAGTCGCAGATCGCCGACCGGATCGGCCACTCCCAGATGCACGTCTCCCGCATCCTCCGCCGCACCCTGGAGCGGATCCGCGACGAGGTCGCCGAACAGAACCGGGCGGCGGAGGAGGGTCCCTCTTCTTGACCTCGGGCGGGTGGGGAGGATGGGGCACCCTCCTCACTCGGATCCTTTGAGCTGCGTCTCCTGTCGTCCGCGTTGCCGTCGCCGGCAAAGTTCCGCAAAACGTTCGGAGGGTGCCCCATCCTCCCCTCGCGGGCCCGGGGTCGGCTCGGCCTAGCTGAACCCCCACCTCGGGAGCTGGCGCTGCGCCCCTAAGCCGCCAGGGAGTTGATCGCGACGACGAGGTACTCGCCTTCGTCGCGCTCTTCGACCCGCAGGTCGTCGGCCAGCTGCTCGAGCGAGCCGACCTGGGGGAGGTCGAGGCCGGCGCGCAGGCGGGCGGCGCCGCCGCCTGTCATCGGGCCGACGCGCAGCTCGACGCCCTCGGGGCGGTCGGCGATGCTGAGCTCGACGTGGCCGTCCTCGAAGCCCTCCGGGGCAGCGGCGGAGATCGCGTCGGTGAGCAGCATCGTGTCGGAGAGGCGGTCGACGGTGATCTCGTGGCGGGCGGCGAGCGCGCCGAACACGCGGCTGAGCACGGGGCCGACCAGTTCGGGCGGGCCGACCCGGACCGCGGTCGCTTCGCCGGCCAGCACCGGCTCGGCGAGCGGCGCCTTGCCGTCCGAGTCGGCGGCGCGCAGGGGCACGTGCATGCGGATCTCGGTGCCGCGGTCGAGGCCGCCCTTGATCTCGAAGCTGTTCGAGAGCGCCGCGATCAGGCTGAGGCCGATCCGCAGGCTCGACCGTTCGGGGTTGGGGCGTGGGCGGATGCCGCCGCCGAAGTCCTGCACGACCACGGTGAGGCCGTCGTGCTCGGCGTGGGCGTTGACCGCGAGCAGCCCGTTGTCTGTATCCGGGTAGGCGTGGACGACGACGTTCATCGCCGCCTCGGTGACCACCGTCTTCAGGTCGGCGAGCGAGGTCTCGTCCATCCCCAGCAGCTCGCCGAGGCCGGCGACGGCGTGACGGACGACCGCGACGTTCTCCGCGCGGGCCGGGAGCGACATCCGAAGCCCTGGCTGATCGTCGATCTGCGTGTCCAAGTTTCCTATCCGGGGGCGCCGCGGCGCGGTCCGATTGCGGCGCCGAGCATAGCTTGCACCACCGCCTGAGCCACCGGGTACCCCTGGCCATAGGCCGGCAAACCGCGTGCAGAAGGCGACTGGCTGGGCACGCTGCGGTAGCATCGGCACGTGCATCCGCTGCCGTTTCAGACGTCGTCCACGGAGGTCGATGGGGTCCGGGTGATCGCCGTCAGCGGCGAGCTCGACCTCAGCACCGCACCCGATCTGGAGGGCCCTCTGGATGCCGCGATCGACGGCGGCGGAACCTCGGTTCTGATCGACCTGGCCAACTGCGAGTTCATCGACTCGACCGGGATCGCCCTGATCGTGCGCGCCTGGCAGCGGCTCGACGGCAACGGCGCCGGCGGCCTCGCGATCTGCTGCCCGAACGACCAGGTGCGCCGCGTCCTCGACGTCAGCGGCCTCGACCGGTCGATCCCGGTTCAGGAGAGCCGCGACGCCGGCCTCGCGCACCTGCGCGGCTGAACGACCGCCACCGTTCAGGCGTCACACACTGCGTAGCCCCCGGCCAGCGGGGTAGCGGATCTTGATGCCCGCCCCCCGCCGCCCGCGCCTGCCCCGCGACCTGTTCGAGACCCGCAGCCACACCTGGCACGCGCTCGGGCTCGGCGCCGAGCTGGAACCGCGCTTCTCCAGGCGGGCGCTCGGCGGGCTGCTGCTGGCGCTGCTGGTGATCGCCGCGACCCTGGTCGTCTACGACCGGCGCGCGAGCATCGCGCCCGGCTACGGCGAGTGGATCCGCGCCGGCACCGTCGTGGTCCTGGTGTTCGTCGGCACGGCGGCGACCCACTGGCTGGCAAAGGGGCTCGCGCCGCGCATGTACCGGCGGCTCGACCCGGCGACCGCCGGCACCGCCGGCTTCGTGATCCGGCTGCTGGCGATGACCGCGGTGGTCGTCGTCGCCCTGCGGATCGCCGGCGTCACCGCCAGCACGCTCGCCGTCGGCGGTGCCTTCACCGCGGTCCTGCTCGGCCTCGCCGCCCAGCAGAGCCTCGGCGGGATCTTCGCCGGGATCGTGCTGCAGAGCACGCGGCCGTTCCGGGTCGGCGAACGGGTGCGGCTGGTCGGCGGCGCCCTGGCCGGCTCGCTCGAGGGCACGGTCTCCTCGCTCGGCCTCTTCTACACGACGCTGAGCCAGGGGGCCGACAGGCTGCTCGTCCCCAACAGCATCCTCCTGCAGCTCACCGTCGTCCCCCTGCGCGAGCCGGAGAAGGTCGACCTGCGGGTCCGCTTCCCCAGCGACGCCAGCCCGCAGCGAATCGAGCGCCGGCTGCTGCGCGAGATCACCGTGCCGACCCGCTACCGGCCGAGCGTCTCGCTGGAGGAACTCGACCACGACAGCGTCGTCCTGCGCGTCAACGCGACGCCGCTGCGCCCGGAGGACGGCTCGCAGCTGGCTGAGGAGGTGCTGCAGGCGCTGCGCAGCCAGGAGCGCGCCGAGGCGAGCGCCGGCAACAGCAGCGGCGTCACTGGCTGACCAGCAGCACCAGGTTGATGACGATCGCCAGCGGCGTGCCGATCAGTGAGAGGTAGCGGAAGAACTTGTTGAAGCCGCCCCGGTAGCTGACGCTCTCCATCAGGGTGAGGCCGACGACGTGGGCCATGTTGATCAGGGCGACGCCGATCGCGACCAGGATCGCGACGGCCTGGGCGCCGGTCTCGTTGCCGCTGCCGGCGGAGACCGCGGCGGCGAGGATCGCGACGATGATCGTCCCGAAGATCCCCAGCACGATCCCGCCGAAGTCGCCGCGCGAGAGGCCGGGCACGTAGGAGGTGCCGATTTCGTGGCCCTCGACCGGGTCGAACGTCCCCCGCTCCTTGGTCTCGACCTCGACCACGTGCTCGGTGCCGTCGGGGTCGCCGTGCAGGACGACCATGCGCAGCGGCGGCTCCAGCCCCGCCCGGGCCTTCTCGAGCAGGCCTTCCTCGAACCAGAGCGCCTGGTCCTTCTCGTGCTCGAAGATCAAGATCTCGTCGGCGGGGGCCTTCAGCAACGCGTCCTGGGCCGCCTGCACGGGGTCGGGATCGCCGACCTCCCCGGCCGCCCGTATGCCGGCGCGGCGCAGCTGCTCGAGCACTTCGCGCAGGCGCACCTCGGCCTCGGCCTTGGGCTTGTCGATGTCTCCGAGCGTGTGCTGGAACGCGTTCGCCTCGACCGCGGGGACGACGACGCGGAGCTCGAACCCGGCCCCGTTGGCGGTGCGGCGGATCTCCTCGAACGCCTCCTCGCCGTGCAGGCCGTCGGTGACGATTGCGAGCAGTCGGTGCGCCATCTCTACCCCCTCGGTCGGTTCACTCACTCATCGGATCGGATCGGCCCGTCGGCCTCCCCGTACACGGCGTCGGTGGGCTCCTCCGGTGCGGAGGGGACGTTGTCGGGAAAGCGGCGTTCGTCGCCGTGGGAGGCGATGTCTTCGAGGTCGCGCTCGGCCAGCTCGAAGCCCTCGGCCTCGCCCTCGCCGGCCTCGGCGAGCGGCTGCTCGGCGGGGTCCTCGGCGTCGTGCCGGACCTTGCCGCCGATCGCGCCGGCTTCGCGGGCGGCCGCCGCGGCCTCCTCCTCTGCGACCCCTTCCTCCTCGCGCTCTTCGGCCCCGAAACCCATGGCCGTCGATTACCCCCGGGCGCGGGCGCGAAACCGCGCGGCGCGGGCACACGACGGTGTGCCCGCGACGGCACGACGGTGTGCCCGCAGCGCCCACGGGGTAGCTGCGGCTCGATGCGGGCCCTGGTGATCAGCTGCACGCTCAAGCACAGCCCTGCGGCCTCGAACACCGAGGCGCTGGCCCAGGTG
>CAYXFL010000065.1:0-15629 GCA_964464285.1 uncultured Conexibacteraceae bacterium | reverse complement strand
GCCGCCCGGGGCTCGGCTCGCCGAGCTGAACAACGTTGCTGGAACTTACATCTAGCCGGGGCCCCGCACTTCTCGCCCAGGGGGCGAGGAGTGCAAGTCGAGGTCCCCTGCGCATATCCTCCTGAGCGATGCGAGAGGTGCGGATCAGGGACACGCTGAGCGGCGAGCCGCGGGTGCTCGACGCCGACCAGGAGGTCGGCATCTACGCCTGCGGCCCGACCGTCTACAGCCGCATCCACATCGGCAACGCGCGGCCCTACGTCGTCTTCTCGCTGTTCGCCCGCTTCCTGCGCTCGCAGGGCTACGAGTCACGGCTCGTCGTCAACGTCACCGACGTCAACGACAAGATCTACGCCGCGGCCGCGGCCGCCGGCCAGCCCTCCGGCGAGTTCGCCGAGCGGATGACCGCCGCCTACTTCGAGGACACCGACCGGCTCGGGGTCGGCCGCCCCGACGCGGAGCCGCTGGCAACCGACCGGATCGCCGGCATCGTCTCCCTGATCGGCGAGCTGGTCGAGTCCGGGCACGCCTACGAGTCGGGCGGCGACGTCTACTTCCGGGTCCGCAGCTTCGACGGCTACGGCAAGCTCTCCAACCGCCGCCCCGAGGACATGGACCAGGGCGAGGAGGCGGGTTCGGCCTCGCTGAAGGAGGACCGGCTCGACTTCGCGCTCTGGAAAGCCCACAAGGAGGGCGAGGACAGCAGCTGGGACTCGCCCTGGGGGCGGGGCCGGCCGGCCTGGCACATCGAGTGCTCGGTGATGGCAGAGCAGGAGCTGGGCGCCTCGTTCGCGATCCACGGCGGCGGCTCGGACCTGGTCTTCCCCCACCACGAGAACGAGATCGCCCAGTCCGAGGCGGCCGGGAGGCCGTTCGCGCGCGCCTGGATGCACAACGGGATGGTCGAGGCGGGCGCCGAGAAGATGTCGAAATCGGACGGCAACATCTTTCAGCTCTCGGAGGCGCTCGATCGCTACGGGCGCGATGCGGTGATCGCGTATCTGATCTCCGGGCACTACCGGCAGCCGCTGGCGTTCGGGCCTGAGCAGATGCAGCAGGCGGTGGCTCAGGTCGAGAGGCTGAAGAACTTCTTCCGCGACAACCCTGTCGGCGAGGCCGCTGCGGAGGGGAGCGCCGATGCCGTTGCTGCTGCCCGGCGAGAGGCGTTCTTCTCGGCACTGGCTGATGACTTCAACACGCCCAGGGCGATGGCCGAGGTGTTCGAGCTGGTCGGGGAAGCGAATCGGGGGGAGGCGCCTGGGGCGGCCGAGGCCGTCTACGAGATGCTCGCGGTGCTCGGGCTCGGGAACCTGGCGGAAGGTGAAGCGGGCGCGGGCGCCGAGGCGGAGGAGCTGATGGCGGAGCGGGAGCGGGCTCGGGCGGAGAAGGACTTCGGGCGGGCCGATGAGCTGCGGGATCGGCTGGCCGAGCTGGGCTGGGAAGTGCGGGACTCGGCCACGGGGCCGAAGCTGGTCTCGCGGTCCTGATGGCGAGCCAGATCATCTACGGGCGCCAGCCGGTCGCCGAGGCGGAGCGGGGGCGACGGCGGGTGCAGCGGATCTGGCGGGCTCCGGAGATGAGCGGGACGGAGCTGGAGCGGCTCTGTGGCTCGCCGGACCATCAGGGAGTGGTCGCCGAGGTCGATCCGTACCCCTACGCCGGCGCCGGCGAGCTGCTCGGGCTCGGCGACGCGCTGCTGGTGGCGCTGGACGAGATCCAGGACCCGCGCAATCTCGGCGCGGTCTGCCGCTCGGCCGAGGTGGCCGGCGCCGCCGGCGTCGTGATCCCCGAACGGCGCTCCGCCGCGATCACCCCGGTCGCCTGCAAGACCTCGGCCGGCGCGGTCGAGCACCTGCGGGTGGCCCGCGTGCGCAACCTCGCCGACTGGCTGGCGGAGGCCAAGCAGGCCGGCTTCTGGATCTGGGGCGCCGACGCCGACGCGGACAGCGCTCCCTGGGCGGTCGACCTGAAGGGCCCGACCGTGCTCGTGCTCGGCGGCGAGGGCAAGGGCCTGCGGCCGCGTGTGGCGGCCGCTTGCGACGGCCTCGTGGCGCTGCCCCAGCGCGGCCGGGTCGACTCCCTCAACGTCTCGGCAGCGGCCACCGCGCTGCTCTTCGAGGCGGTCCGCCAGCGCGACCCGTAGCGGGGCGGTCACCCAAGCATCTGCAACGGCGGTTGCAGGTTTTCGCAATTTGGGGTTGACAGAACTCCGCCGAGCGGTAAACATGCCGCCTCAGTAAGGGTGAAGTTCAGCTTGAGTCTGAGCTCCATCCCGTCATAGACGGCGCCCCTGGGGAGGTAAGCGGCGTCACGACCCTTCAGCAAGGAGAAGGACCGTGGCTCTATCAGCTGTTTCCCAGTCCCCTGCTCAGGCTAACCCTCAAGCTGAGCTTGATGATCACTACCTGGTTGCCCTCGCCAAGGACGGACGCACGGACGCTTACGACATGATCGTCAAGCGGTACCGGGGCTTCGTCCGCCTCAAGGCCTCCTCGTACTTCCTGCTCGGCGGCGAGTCCGACGACCTGATCCAGGAGGGCCTGCTCGGCCTCTACAAGGCGATCCGCGACTACCGGACCGATCGCGAGTCGAGCTTCCGCAACTTCGCCGAGCTCTGCATCACCCGCCAGATCATCACCGCGGTGAAGACGGCGACCCGCAACAAGCACACGCCGCTGAATCAGTACGTCTCCTTCAGCCAGACCCCGGCCGCGGCCGGCGACTCCGACACCACCCTCGACGAGATCCTGCCCGGGCCGTCGGTTCACGACCCGGTCAACCAGGTGATCGCGACCGAAGAGCTGGAGAGTCTCGTCTCCTGCCTCTCCGGCGTCTCCGGGGTGCTCTCCGACCTCGAGAGCCGGGTGCTCTCGCTCTACCTGGACGGCCACTCCTACGAGGCGATCGCCGAGCGCCTGGAGTGCGACACGAAGACGGTCGACAACGCCCTGCAGCGGGTCAAGCGCAAGGTCGGCTCCCACCTCGCATCCCGCGAGGTCGCAGCCTGAGCTAGGCGGTCTTCGCGGCCGGCAGGTCGGCCAGCACGTAGTCGAGCAGCTCCTGCCCGTGGTCCGAGGCGACGGCGATGTCGTCGGCCTTGACTCGGACCCGGTGCAGGGACTGCAGGCGCAGCACGTCGCCGTCGGTGCGGTGGTTGGGAAAGACGCCGGCGTAGGAGATCCCGAGCCGCTCGAGGTCCGCGGCGGCCAGCGCCGTCGCCGGGGTCTGCAGCGGCAGGTCGAAGTAGACGGCGTCGAGGTTGCGGGCGTGGAAGAGGTGGTGGCGCTCGGCCCGCAGCACCTCGGCCAGGTCGGCGCCGGGAACGGTGATCGTGATCAGCGCCAGGTTGTGGTCCGCGTCGACCTCGACCTGGAGCTCGGTGCGAGCGGGCAGCTCGAACCCGGCCGGCGGCGGGGTCAGCTCGCCGCGCAGGCCGCAGAGCTCGATCGTCCGGGCGACGACCTCGCGGTGGCGCGGCGGCGCGTAGACGGGCCGCTGGTGGCCGTCGTTCAGCTTCGTGTAGAAGAGCGCCGCCGACTGCCGCCGGCGCGGCGCCCCGGCGGCGGCGTCGTTGTCGACCGTGGCCGGGATCCAGCCGAGCAGGAAGCCGGTCTCGTGGGCGCCGAGCTCGACGTTGGCCTTCTGGCTGTAGGGGTGGGCGGCGGTCGCCTCGCTGAACATCCCGGCAAGGCCCTCGCCCTGCGCCCAGTCCATCAGGAAGCGCTTGGTGCGGGTGAACATGTGCTGGCCGCGGGCGAGCGGCATCGTCACCGCCTGGCCGCTGTGGGCGACCGCGTCGCCGGCCGCCGCCAGGCTCATCCCCTCGTGGCAGAGCAGCTCCCCCTCCGGGGTCTCGGCGACGCAGGAGACGTAGCGCCCGTCGGCCAGCCGCGCCGCCACCTCGGCCTCGTCGTAGACCCAGCGCACGTCGTAGGTCTGCCCGTAGGCGGCTTCGATCGCGGCGGTGAGGACCCGCCCTTCGTCGGGCCTCAGAAATCTGAACGACGCACCCATCTGTCTATATTCGGCAGCACGCCCCCCTAGCTCAACCTGGGAGAGCACTCGATTTGTAATCGAGAGGTTTCCGGTTCGAACCCGGAGGGGGGCTTGTTCTCCGAACCGCGGTGTCGCCGATCCCGCCTAGGAGCCGAGCACGCGGGACTTCTCGGCGGCGAACTCCTCGTCGGTGAGGATGCCCTTCTCGCGCAGTTCGCCGAGCCGCTCGAGGCGGGCCAGGCGGGCGTCCTCGTCGCTGATAACCGCGGTCGGGGCCTCGGCCGCCGCGCCGGCTCCGCCCGGCGCCTCGTCGCCCTCCTCGCGGCGCACCTCGGGGAGGCGCAGTTTCGAGGCGCTCTCACGCGCTTTCGCCGCCCGCTCGCCGAGGTTGGCGCCTTTGACCGCGCTGACGACTTTGTCGCGCGGCGCCCCGAAGGTGTCGCTGAACTGGGCGTCGGGGAACTCCTCGATGCACTGTTTGCGCAGCTCGTGGATCCAGGCGGCGGCCATCGCGGCGACGATCAGCACGGTGAGGAAGGCGCGCAGACTCTGCACCGAGGAGGAGAGGAAGTAGAAGCTGACCAGGATCGCGAGGCCGGCGTAGACCCAGGGCACGTAGTCGCGCAGGGCCGGCGCGATCACCTTGCGGGTGGCCCGCGAGCTGGCGTGGGGCGAGGCGAGCCAGCCGGCGGCGGCGAACAGCACGCCGACCACGATCACCGTCGTCGCGATGCTGACCATCAGCGAGGTGGCGATCGACCAGGCCGATTCGGCCGCCGGCTTCACACCCGGGTCGGTGACCAGCTGGTCGATCACGATCCCGCCGGCGATCTGGCGGACGACGATCACCGCGAAGCCGGCGGCGATCAGGCCGACCCCGGAGAAGAGCACCGCGACCCAGCGGTTCTCCTTGTAGAGGTAGATCGCCAGCGCGAAGAGCGCGAAGGTGAGGATGGTGAGGACGAGCGCCAGGCCTTTGATCGCGATCGCGATGTTCTGGGCCGTCTTCAGCTCGTCGGAGTGGATGATCTCGATCTGGCCCGCGTCGGGCGGCAGTTTTTTCGCCAGGTCGGCGCCGATCCCGACCTGGTTGGCGAGGTTGGTGACGAGGCTGCCGACGTTGAGGCGGACGGTGCCGCCTTCGGTCGAGACCGCCTCTTTCTTGTCTTCGAGGACGGCGATCAGCTGTTCGTGGGCGGTCCGGTTGGCGTCTTCCCAGAGCGACTGGGCGGTCGACGTTTCGAGCACCTTTTCGGCGCCGTCGCCGGCGAACTGGCGGATCCCGCCGGAGATCGGCCCGGCCAGCTCCTTGGTGTCGCCCGGCAGCTTGCTTTCGAGTTCTTTGCGGACGTCGACGTTTTCGTAGAGCTGGTCGACGAGGTAGTCGGCGAGCGCGGTGCGGATCTTCGCGTCCTCGATCAGCTCGCCGCTGGTCGTCACCCAGTCGTCGGTGTTGAGCGCCTGGCGCTCGACCCAGATCCCGATCACGCTGAAGAACGCGAAGAACGAGGCGAGGACGATGAGCCCCTTGACGATGCGGCGACGTGCGCGGCTCATTGGAACGGGATGGTATACGTGAGCAATGAAGCTAGAGGGAATTCACCACATCACCGCGATCACCGAGAACGCCCAGCGCAACGTCGACTTCTACGCGGGAGTGCTGGGACTGCGCCTGGTGAAGAAGACGGTCAACCAGGACAACCCGACCGTCTATCACCTCTTCTTCGCCGACGAGGACGGCGACGCCGGCTCGGACCTGACCTTCTTCGAGTACCCCGGGGCGGCCCGGGGCCGGCCCGGTGCCGGGATGGTGCACCGGATCGTCTGGCGGGTCGCCTCGACCGAGGCGCTCGACTTCTGGGCGACGCGGCTGGCGAGCAACGACGTCGCCTCGCGACGCGAGGGCGAGAGCCTGCACTTCTCCGACCCGGAGGGGCTCGACCACGAGCTCGCCGTGGTCACGGTCGAGGACCCGCCGCTCGTCGCCGACCACCCGGACATCCCGGGCGAGCTGGCGCTGCAGGGCTTCCACGCGGCGCGCGCCTACGCGGCGGCGCCGGAGGCGAGCAGCGAGCTGCTCGAGGCGCTCGAGTTCGAGCGCCTCGAGGGCGGCACCTGGGAGGCGCGCGGCGAGCGCCGCGGCGGCCTCTACCTCTACGACGAGCCGCCGGCCGAGCGCGGCATCCAGGGCGCCGGCACCGTCCACCACATCGCCTGGGCCTCGACGATCGAGGAGCACATGCAGTGGCGCGAGAAGGCGGCCCAGGGTGGCGCCTCGCCGACCCCGGAGATCGACCGCTTCTACTTCAAGTCGATCTACTTCCGCGAGCCCTCCGGGGTGCTGTTCGAGATCGCCACGCTGGGCCCCGGCTTCACCGTCGACGAGCCGCTCGAGAGCCTCGGCGAGAAGCTCTCGCTGCCGCCCGACTTCGAGCACCTGCGCGCCGAGGTCGAACCGAACCTGCGCCCGGTGGTCAACCCGCGCGCCTCCTAGTGCGCGAGTTCGTCTGGCGCGACGCCGGGCGAACCGTCGTCTTCGGCCCGGGCGGGGCCGAGCGCGCGGGGGAGATCCTCGCCGAGCACGGCATCGGGGAGCTCCAGGTGCTCAGCACCGAGCGGGCGCTCGGCGGCGCCGCCGCGGGCGCCGTCCCCGGGGCCCAGGGCCTGGCCGCCGCCGCCAGCGCCGTCCACGAGGTTCCGCAGGGCCAAGTACCCGACGCCGCCGCCACCGTCCTCCCGCGGGTGGTCGCCATTTCTTCCGGTATGCGGATGAAATGGCGACCACCCAGCTTGGTGGCGGTGGGCGGTGGGCGGGTGGTCGATGTGGCGAAGGCGGTGGCGTCGGTGGTCGGGGCTGAGGTGGCGGCGATTCCGACGACGATGTCGGGAGCGGAGATGACCGCGATCCACCGGCTGCCGGCGGGGGCCGAGGGGCGCTCGCGAGGGCCGGTGCGGCCGCGGCTGGTGATCGCCGACCCCGAGCTGATGACGAGCCAGGGGGAGGCGCAGCTGCGAGCGAGCTCGATGAACGCGCTCGCGCACGGGGCGGACTCGCTCTACACGCCGCTGGCGAACCCGGTCGCCGGGGACGCCGCGGTCCGCGGCGCCGGCCTGATCGCGGCCGCGCTCGACCAGCCGCGCGCGGATCGCGACCGCGCCGGCCTCGCGCTCGGCTCCATCCTCTGCGGCTACGCGATCGACTCCGCCGGCCTCGGCCTGCACCACCTCGTCTGCCAGGCCCTGGTGCGGGTCTGCGGCACCCCGCACGCCGAGACCAACGCCGCGATCCTCCCGCACGCCCTTGCCTTCCTCGCCGCACGGGCGCCGGCCGCCTTTGAGCCGCTCGCCGCGGCGCTGGGGACCGACCTCGACGGCCTCGCGCCCCGCGCCGCCGCGCTCGGCCAGCCACCCGCCCTGGGGCCGCTCTCCACCCAGCCCGAGAGCCTCGACTCCGCCCTCGAGACGATGCTGAAGCGCTCCGAGCTGGCCCACGTCCCCGGCCCCGCGGTCACCCGTGCGGAGCTCGCGGGGATCGTCTCGCGGGCCTGGGCGTAACCCGATCGTCACCGCCGTGTAGCACGCAGAGCGTGATCCCCCAGGAACGTCTCGACAAGTACCACGCGTACACCCGCAAGCACAGCGTCAACTGGCCGATGTACATCCTGGCCAGGATCTTCCTGACGCCGTTTTTCCTCGTCTACTTCCGCTACGGGCGCACCGGCCGCGACCACGCGCGGCTCAAGGGCGGCCTGATCGTCGCCTCCAACCACCGCAGCTTCCTCGACCCGTTCGTGGTCGGCGGCTGCCTGCCCTGGGCGCGGCCGATGAACTACGTCGCCAAGGTCGAGCTGTTCCGCAACCCGCTGCAGGGCTGGTTCCTCTCGCGACTCGGGGCCTTCCCGATCCGCCGCGGCGAGTCCGACGAGCTGGCGATGGAGACCGCGCGCCGGACGGTCGAACGCGGCGGCGCCGTCTGCATCTTCCCCGAGGGCACCCGCCACCGCCGCGGCACCCTCGGCAACCCGAAGCGCGGGGTCGGCCGGCTCGCCCTGCAGACCGGCGCGCCGGTCGTTCCGACCGCGGTGATCGGGACCGAACACGTGCGCCGCGGCTGGCGCATCCGCCCGCGCAAGGTCAGGGTCCGGCTCGGCAAAGCGATGACCTTCCCGCAGGCGGAGGAGCCCTCGCCGACGCTGGCCGAAACGGTGACCGCGCGGATCTGGCCGAACGTGCAGCTGCAGTGGGAAGACCTCGGCGGGCTGCCGCCGATGCGCCGCGCCGCGGTGATCGGCGCCGGCAGCTGGGGCACCGCGGTCGCCGTCCTGCTGGCCCGCGGCGGGCTCGAGGTGCAGCTCGGCGCCCGCACCCCCGAGGCGGCGGCTGAGCTGGCCGAGCACGGCGAGAACCGGCGCTACCTGCCCGGGGTGGAGCTGCCCGACTCGATCGACGTGCGCCAGGCGAGCGGGATCGAGCTCGACGGCCTCGACCTGATCTGCCTCGCGATCCCCTCGAAGTCGCTGCCGCAGGCGGTCGGGGCGATCGCCGACCGGGTCGGCGGGCGCTCCTCGGTGCTGCTGCTGACCAAGGGCCTGGTCGGACCGCAGGGCCAGCTGCCGGCCGAGTACGTCGGCGAACGGGTGCGCGCCCGCGCGATCGCCTGCCTCGGCGGCCCCGCGCACGCGCGCGAGTCGGTCTCCGGCTCGGCGGCGCTGGTGCTCGGCTCCGCCGACGAGGACCTGCGGGTGCAGATGGGCGAGGTCTTCGACCACGCCGGCCTGGTCTGCGAGCGCACCGCCGACGTGACCGGGGTGGAGATGGCCGGCGCCGCCAAGAACGCCGCCGCGCTGGCCGCCGCCGCGGCCGAGAGCCACGGCCTCAACGCGGCCGGGATCGCGGTCGCCGAGATCTGGAGCGAGTGCATCGAGTACGCGCTCGCCCGCGGCGCCGCGCTGGAGACCTTCTCCGGGCTCGCCGGGGTCGGCGACCTGACCGCGACGATGATGGCGCCGACCGGGCGCAACCGCCGGGCCGGCGAGCTGCTCGGCTCCGGCACCCCGGCGGCGGAGATCCCGGCGATCATCGGCCAGGCCTCCGAGGGGCTCGACACGACGCCGCTGCTGGCCGAGACGGTGGCCGCCGCGGGGGTCTCCGCCGAGGCGCTCGGCGGGCTCGCCGAGCTGATCCGGGGGGAGATCGACGCCGACGCGTGGGTGGCCGGCCTGCGCCGGGTCGAGCGCGCGAGGCGAGCGGCGTGAGCCGAATAGGCTGGAACGGTGAGCGGCCCCGAGGAGAACGTCGAGCCGGCGTCGATGGACCCGGCGGCGAAGCGGGAGCTGGACCGCGCCTTCGAGGACTTCTACCGCGCGCACCTGCGCGACGTCTACTCCTACGCCTACTACCGGGTGGGCAACCACCACGACGCCGAGGACCTCACCGAGCAGGCGTTCCTGCAGGCCTACCGCCACTTCGACCGGGCACGGCGCGAGTCAGACGGGCGGCCGCTGCGGCCGTGGCTGATCCGGATCGCCCACAACCTCGCCTCGAACTACTACCGCGACCGCTCGCGGCGGCCGCAGACGCCGCTGGAAAGCGCCGACCCGATCGCCGCCAAGCACGACACCGAGGCGATCGCCGAGGGCCGCGAGGAGCTGCGCCAGGTGATGGCCAACCTCGACCACCTCTCCGAGGACAGGCGCGAGGCGCTGATCATGCGCTTCGCGCTGGGCATGGACAACCGCGAGATCGCGCGGGCGCTGGGCCGCACCGACGGCGCCACCAAGGTGCTGATCCATCGCGCGATCAAGCAGCTGCAGGAGGAGATGAGCGATGAGCGAGACGAGTGAGGGGCTCAGCGGCAGCTGGGACGTGGAAGGGCTGCTGGCCGACGCGCTGCGCCCGATCGAGCCGCCGGAGCGGCTCTCGGGCCGGATCGAGGACACCTTCGCGGCGATCACCCAGACCGCTGCCGAGGAGCTCTCGGCCTGGGCCGAGGAGCTCTCCGAGAGCGAGCTGCGCGCCCTGCGCGACCCGCGCAACTGGGTGCGGCCGGTGGTCGCGGTCGGGGCCGGCGGGATCGCCACCGGGGCGCTGGTCGTGCTGGAGCTGCGCCGGCGCAGCCGGCAGAAGAGCGAGAGCGGCCTACGCGCCCTCTCCAGCGGCGTCCGCTCGCGGCTTTAGCCGCTTCTTCACCCGCGCCCGCCGCTCGGTGCCGGCGGCGGCGCCGAGGCCGAGCAGGCCGACGACGAGGCGCAGCCAGTCGTCCGCCCGGGTGGCGGGCAGGAAGCCGAGGATCTCCTCGCCGGCGCCGAGCGCGAAGCCCCAGACCGCGAGCACCGTGTAGAGCAGGCCGACCGCGAGCGCGTAGGGGCGGGGCGCGTAGCTGGCGGCGAGCAGCCCGAGGGCGCCGGTCCCGGCGTAGAGGAAGTTGCGCGCGGCGTCGACCTCGAAGGCGCCGAAGAAGCCGGCGATCCCGATCACGAACAGCAGCGCGCCGAGCGCCGACGCGTAGAGGCGGGCGGGGCTGGCGTCCTCCATCGGCGCCGATTGTAGGCTCCCCCGACCGATGGCCGAGACTTGCTACCGCCACCCCGACCGCGAGACTGGCGTCTCCTGCTCCGCCTGCGGCCGCCCGATCTGCCCCGACTGCATGACGCCGACCCCGGTCGGGATGCGCTGCCCGGAGTGCAGCGCACAGAAGACGCGGGTCGTGCGCAACCCGACCGGCGCGCCGGCCACGGGCTTCGCGGCGGCGCCGGCCACCTTCGTGCTGATCGCGATCAACGTGGTCATGTACCTGGTCGAGATCAGCGCCGGCGGCGGCGGCGGGTTCGGCCCGGGAGCCGGCAACCCCGTCCTCATCGACCTGGGGCTCTTCGGCCCGCTTGTCGCCGAAGGCGAGTGGTACCGGATGGTCACCTCGGGCTTCCTGCACGCCAGCCTGATCCACATCGGCTTCAACATGTTCCTGTTGTTCATGCTCGGGCGGCTGATCGAGCCCGCGCTGGGCACGCCGCGCTTCGTCCTCCTCTACTTCGCCTCGCTCTTCTGCGGCTCGCTCGGGGCCCTGCTGATGGACCCCAACGCGCTCACCGTGGGCGCTTCGGGCGCCGTCTTCGGGCTCTTCGGCGCCGGCTTCCTGCTCGCCCGCGAGCGCGGCATGAACACGCTCGCCAGCGAGCTCGGGCTGCTGATCGTGATCAACCTGGCCTTCAGCTTCATGGTCAGGAACATCAGCGCCGGCGGTCACCTCGGCGGCCTGGTCGGCGGCGCGATCTGCGCCCTGGTGCTGATCGCCGGCGCGCGCGGCAAGCTCGGCCCGAACGGGAAGGTGGTCGAGTACGCGGCGCTGATCGCGGTCGGCGCGCTCGGCTTCTTCGGCGGGATCGCCGTCGCCTAGGGGCGCGGGACCGGCGCGCACAGCGCTTCGAAGCCGACTGTGCCCGGTGGGCCCATCAGCTCCGGGTGCAGCAGGTGGCAGAGCAGCTCGACCCCGTCGACCAGGCGCGGGCCCGGGTCGGTGAAGGCGGCCTCGGCGTCGACCGCGAAGACGCGCGCGGCGCCGAGCGCGGCGACCCGCTCCCAGTGCTCCATCGCTTGCGCGCGCGCATCGGCGAGCGCGCCGTCCGGCATCGCGATCACGACCTCGGCGCCGAGGCTCTCGAGCTCGCCCCAGCCGACCTGCGGCGGGTCGAGGCCGGGGTCGCCGGCGACGTCGACGCCGCCCGCGATCGAGATCATCTCCGGGATCCAGTAGCCGGCCACGCGCGGCGGGTCGAAGCGCTCCAGCGCGATCACCCGCGGGCTGGAGGTGCCGGCCAGCGCCGCCCGCACCGTCGCCAGCCGCCCCTCGAGTTCCCCGCGCAGCTCGTGGGCGTGGTCCTCCATGCCGGTTGCCTCGCCCAGCCGGACGACCTCTTCGAGCATCTCGGTTAGCGTGGCCACCCGCATCTGCGCCAGCTATATTCCCATCGCCGCATGGCCGAAGACGACCTACCCCGAAGTACCGGGCCGTATAAGCGATGAGCGTCGTCCTGCTCGTCATCCTCCTGCTGTTGGTCGCCGCCAACGGGTTCTTCGTCGCTGCCGAGTTCGCGATCGTGCGCTCGCGCCGCTCGCGGCTTGAGCAGCTGCGCGACGAAGGGGTCGCCGATGCCCACCGGGCGCTCGACCAGATCGACCACGTCGACGTCTACGTCGCCACCTGCCAGGTCGGGATCACGCTCGCCTCCCTCGGCATCGGCTTCCTCGGCGAGCCGGCGCTGGCCGCGCTGCTCGAGCCGATCTTCGGCAACTTCTTCTCGCACGCGGTGGCGGTGGCGATCGCGATCGCGATCGCCTTCACGATCGTCACCTTCCTGCACGTGATCCTCGGCGAGCAGGCGCCGAAGATGCTGGCGATCGCGCGGGCCGAGCGGGTGCTGCTCTGGATCGGCCGGCCGCTTGCGCTCTTCCGCACCGTCCTGCACCCGCTGATCGTCGCCACCAACGCGCCGGCCAACTTCCTCGTCCAGAAGGTCTTCCGGGTCGACACCGAAATCAGCGAGGAGACCTCGCCGCAGGAGCTGCGGCTGCTGATCTCGCGCGGGGCGCGCAGCGGCAACCTCGACGTCGGCGAGGCCGGGCACCTGGTCGGGGTCTTCCACCTGCACGAGCAGGAGGCGCGCGAGGTGATGACGCCGATCCCGGCGGTGGTCACGGTCGACGCCGCGGAGACGGTCGAGGCGGCGCTGCGGCGCTGCGTCACCTCCGGCCACACCCGCCTGGTCGTGATCGAGGACGACAACCCCGACCGGGTCAAGGGGATCCTCCACAACAACAGCCTCGCCCGGCTTTACATGAGCGACGGGCCGGACGCCTCGATCGAGTCGCTGATCCGCGACGCGCTGATCGTCCCGGAGACCCGCCCGCTCGACGACCTCCTGCACGACCTGCAGGTGCAGCGGACCTCGCTCTCGGTGGTCGTCGACGAGTACGGGCGCACGGTCGGGATCGTCACCGTCGAGGACATCATCGAGGAGGTGGTGGGGGAGATCGAAGACGAGACCGACCCGCGCGCAGCCGCCCTGCGCCAGCTCACCAACGGCGACTGGTTCGTGCGCGGCCACGTCTCGCTCGGCGACCTCGCCGACGCGGGGATCGACCTGCCGGTCGACACCGACGCCTACAACTCGGTCGGCGGCTACGTCTTCGGCGAGCTCGGGCGGCTGCCCAAGCGCGGCGACTCGATCGTCTCCAACGGGTACACGATCCGGGTCGAGGCGGTGCGCGAGAACCGCATCGAGGCGGTCCGGATCAGCGGTTCCGTCCGTCCGCAGACCTAGCTTTTCCGGGCAACCCGCGACCCGCCGAACAGTGGAGGTACCGCATGTGGGTTGTACGCCTGACCGACAAGCAGCTCGAGGTCCTGAGGGCGCTGCTGCGCTCCGAGGAGCACCTCGGCCCGGCGCTGAAAGGCTCGATCGAGGCGCTCGACCTCGCTCGCTGGGACGAGCTACCCGAGGCCGAGCTGCCGTGGGAGGAAATCGAGTCGATCGCCCGCCGCCAGAACATCTCCGAGGCCGACGTGATCTGGGACCGGTCGGGGAAGAGGAAGAAGACGGCGAGCGCCGACTGATTCAGCTGTAGTCGAAGAAGCCGGCGCCGCTCTTGCGGCCGAGCTTGTTTTCGCCGACCAGCTCGACGAGCAGGCCGGGCGGCTGGCTGGCGACCTCGCCGTTCTCGGCGTAGAGCGCGTCGCCGATCGCCTTCGAGACGTCGAGGCCGACGAAGTCGAGCAGCGCCAGCGGGCCCATCGGGTGGCCGGCGCCGAGCTTCATGCAGGTGTCGACCTCGGCCGCGCCCATGCCGGTGCGCTCCATCAGCCGCACCGCTTCGAAGAGGAAGGGGAAGAGCAGCCGGTTGACCACGAAGCCGGCCTGGTCGGGGACCTCGACCGCGGTCTTGCCGAGCGCCTCGCACCAGGCGAGCGCCCGCTCGCGCGAGGCGGCGGCGCCGTTCGGGACGCAGACCTCGATCAGCTGCATGCGCGGCACCGGGTTGAAGACGTGCAGGGCGTAGAGCTTCTCGGTCCCCGCCGCGGCGGCGATCTCGGCGATGCTCAGCGACGAGGTGGTGGTCGCCAGGTCGGCGTTCGGGGCGGCGGCGGCGACGGCGGCCAGCAGCTCGCCCTTCGGCGCGACCTCCTCGACGATCGCCTCGACGACGACGTCGCAGTTGGCGAGGTCGCTGGGGTTGGTGGTGACCCGGAAGCGCGAGGGATCGGCGCCCTCGATCTTGGCGCAGGTGGCGACCACCTTCTCCTCGGCGCGCAGGGCCGAGGCCTCGCTGCGGGCGAGCAGAATCGTCTCCGCGGTGGTGGTCGAGACGGCGGCGAGGCCGGTGGCGATTGCCCCGCTCCCCGCGATCCCCGGACTTTCGTACCCCTGATTCGAGCTCATTTGCGGGTTCCTATCACGACGTCATCGATCGGTGTCGCGTGGGCCTCGGCCCACGGCGCGGTCCCGGGCCGGCATCCTGGTGCCTATAGTTTCCGATTGCTCAAAAACTACTTGGCATGAGGAGGCCGGGTGGAGCGCTTGAAGTATCTGCTGATCGGGTTGGTGGTCGTGCTCGCGGCCGCGGTCGTCTACGGCTACGTGGACGGGAGCGGCGATGACGGCGACCCGGTCTCGGCCCCTGCGGCGGTCGAGCGGCCGGGGGCGGACGGCGAGCCGGCCGGCACCCGCGAGTCGGAGCCGCCGGAGTCGCCACGGGCGGCGCGGGGCGCCGACGCGCAGCCCGGTAGGGCGGACGCGGCCAGCCGGCGGGCCGAGGCCCGCCGGCTGGCTCGGAGCGAGGCGGCTCGCCGTGCGGCGCGCTCGCGCGTGGCCCGCGAAGCCGCCCGCGCGAGGCGGCAGAGCGCCGCTCGCAGTCGCGCCGCCTTCATCGTCCGCGGCAACGCGATCTGCCGGGAACTGCCGCGCAAGATGCGCGAGCAGGTCGAACGCGTGCAGCGGGAAGCGGTCGAGGGCGGCGAGCCGCCGGATCCCCAGACGCTGGTCCGCTCGGCCGGCGCGCCGGTGCTGCGCGAGGCGGCGAGCGACTTCGAGGCGGCGGTGCCGCCCGGGGACGCAGGGGCGCGGGCGATCGCCGCCGCGGTGGCGGCCTCCGCGCGCGGCTTCGAGACCGCGACCAGCGCCGTCTCCCCCGAGGGCCTGCAGGCCCTGGTCGAGTTCCAGCGCCTCGCCCGGCGCTACGGCCTGAACAGCTGCCGCGGGTTCTAGCTGGAGCTGGTCCGGCTGGGCTGAAGGGCCGTTTGGGGAGCTTCGATGCGTGGTCGCGGGACGGGCGCGCATGGTGCTGTTGAGGTTTGTCGCGGTAGGCGAGACAAACCTCAACAGCACCGACCCCCAACCGATTCCGCCCCCACGAGTCTGCTCTTGAGCACGGGCCCTTCAGGCGGTCAACCGCCCCATCTCACGAACCCGTCCTTGACCCCGCATACCGGGGTGAAGAACGGGTTCACGGATCCGACGGAACTTCCGACCCCTCCGGCGGAAACCCTTCGAAGCAGGCCGTGCCTCGGGTCTCGCTAGTCCCTCCTAGGTGTAGTTCCTAGCCACGTTGTTCATCCGGGCCTCCTTGAAGGCTGGGGT
>CAYXFL010000064.1:0-16072 GCA_964464285.1 uncultured Conexibacteraceae bacterium | reverse complement strand
CCCCGGGGGGCTCGTTCATCTGCCCGAAGACCATCATCGTCTTGTCGATGACGCCGGACTCCTGCATCTCCACGTAGAGGTCGTTGCCCTCGCGGGTGCGCTCGCCCACGCCGCAGAAGGCCGAGAGGCCGCCGTGCTCGGTGGCGATGTTCGAGATCAGCTCCTGGATCAGGACGGTCTTGCCGACGCCGGCGCCGCCGAACAGGCCGACCTTGCCGCCCTTCGCGTAGGGAGCGAGCAGGTCGATGACCTTGATCCCGGTCTCGAGGATCTCCAGCGTCGGAGTCAGGTCCTCGGCGGTCGGGGCCGGACGGTGGATCGGCCAGCGCGCCTCGCCCTCCACCGGCTCCTTCTCGTCGATCGGCTCGCCGAGCAGGTTGAAGATCCGGCCGAGCGTGTCCTTGCCGACCGGGACCGTGATCGCGTCTCCGGTGTCGATGACCGGATCCCCCCTTCGCAGCCCGTCTGTGGCGTCCATCGCGACCGCGCGGACGCGATCGTCGCCGAGATGCTGCTGGACCTCGCAGACGAGATCCATCGCCGGGCGGCCATCGCCCTCGGGGATCTGGATCCGCAGCGCCGAGTAGATCTCGGGGAGGTGGTCGGGGAAGACCACGTCGACGACGACGCCGATCACCTGCTCGATCGTGCCCTTGTTGGCTCCGCTTCCGTTCTCCGACATCTCATTCGCTCCTTGGCTGGTCTCTGAAGTCTCTCGACGTTCGTTCAAGTCTGGTTCTCCGTCCTACGAGGACGCGAGCGCCTCCGCGCCGCCCACGACCTCGAGGATCTCCTGGGTGATCTCGGCCTGACGGACCCGGTTCATCTCCAGGGTCAGGCGATCGATCATGTCGCCCGCGTTCTCGGCCGCGCTCCGCATCGCCGTCATCCGCGCCCCGTGCTCGGAGGCGGCCGACTCGAGCAGCGCCCGGAAGATCGACAGGTTCACGTACTCCTCGAAGAGGAGCTTCAGCGCCTCCTCGGGCTCCGGCTCGTAGATCCACTCGGCCCGGCGATGCGCGTCGGCCAGCTCCTGGTCCTCCTCGGCCTCCGTCTCGGCGACCCCCTCGCCGAAGACCTCGGCCTGCGAGAGCGGCAGCAGCGTGTGGCGGCGCACGTACTGGGTCAGCGGCGAGACGTAACGGTTGTAGATCAGCTCGACCTTGTCGATCTTCTCGTCGACGTAGTCGGCGACCAGGCCGTCGCCGATGTCGCGCGCGTTGCCGAACGCGGGCTGGTCGGTGAAGCCGATGTGTGAGGCGACGACGTTCTCGCCGCGGAAGTTGAGCGCCGAGTTGCCGCGCCGGCCGACCACGTAGAAGGACGTCCTCTTGCCCTCCGCCTGCAGCTCGGTCGCGAGCTGCATGCCCGCCCGGATGATCTGCGTGTTGAACGAGCCCGCGAGGCCACGGTCGCCGGTGACGAGGACGATCGCGACGTGCTTGATCTCGGCGCGCTCGTTCAGCAGGGCCACCCGGTTGCCGTCCTGGCCGGCGGCCTCGGCCACCTGCTGGGTGACGCGGCGGATCGCCTGCGCGTAGGGGCGCATCTGGTCGATCCGCTGCTCCGCCCGGCGCAAGCGCGCAGCGGCGACCATCTCCATGGCCCGCGTGATCTTGCGGATGTTCTTGACGGAGGAGATCCGGTTCTTGACGTCCTTCTGGGTGGCCATGGCTCCTTCAGGTCAGCTCGCTGCGCGCCCTCGCGGGTGCTAGACGGTTGCCCCGACCTCCTCGACCTCGGCGTCCTGCCCCTCGTCGGTGGACCCTGACTTCGAGGACCTGCCGCGCTCCTCCTCGGAGAGGATCCGGTCCGACTCGCCCTCCGCGAGCTCGTTGCCCTCGGCGTCGAAGTCCGGGCCGAAGTCGTCGATCATCTCCGCGATCGCGTTGCCGAGCTGCTCCTCCTGCTCGTCGGAGAGCTGCCCGTCGGAGTTGATCGCCTCGACCAGCGCCGACTGCTCGCTGCGCAGCCGGTCACGCAGGTCGCTGAGGAAGGCGGGGACCCGATCGACCTTGATCCGGTCCAGGTAGCCACCGGTGCCGGCGTAGATCGCGGCGACCTGGTCGGCCACGGAGAGCGGCTGCCGCTCGCCCTGGTTGAGCGCCTCGACGAGCCGCTCGCCGCGCGCCAGCGTCCGCTGGGTCTCGGGGTCGAGCTCGGAGCCGAACTGCGCGAAGGCCTCCAGCTCGCGGTACTGCGACAGCTCCAGACGGAGCTTGCCGGCGACCTTCTTCATCGCCTTCGTCTGCGCGTTGCCGCCGACGCGGGAGACCGAGATGCCGACGTTGATCGCCGGCCGGACGCCCGAGTAGAAGAGGTCCGACTCGAGGAAGATCTGACCGTCGGTGATCGAGATCACGTTGGTCGGGATGTAGGCGGAGACGTCGGAGGCCTGGGTCTCGATGATCGGCAGCGCCGTCAGCGAGCCGCCACCGAGGTCGTCGTTCAGTTTGACCGCGCGCTCGAGCAGCCGCGAGTGCAGGTAGAAGACGTCGCCCGGGTACGCCTCGCGGCCCGGCGGGCGGCGCAGCAGCAGCGACATCTGCCGGTAGGCGGAAGCGTGTTTGGTGAGGTCGTCGTAGACGCAGAGCGCGGCTTTCCCGTTGTAGAGGAAGTGCTCGCCCATCGCGCAGCCGGCGTAGGGGGCGATGTACTTGATCGGCGCCGCCTCGTCAGCCGGAGCGGCGACGATGATGGTGTTCTCCATCGCGCCGTTCTCCTCCAGCGTCTCCTTGAGCTGGACCACGGTGGACATCCGCTGCCCGATCGCGACGTAGATGCAGATCAGGTCCTTGTCCTTGTTGTTGATGATCGTGTCGATCGCGATCGCCGTCTTACCGGTCTGGCGGTCGCCGATGATCAGCTCTCGCTGGCCGCGGCCGATCGGGATCATCCCGTCGATCGCCATCAGGCCGGTCTGCACCGGTTCCTCGACCGGCTGGCGCTCGACCACGCCGGGCGCTTTGAACTCGGCCGGGCGGGTCTCGGTGGTGGCGACCTCGCCGCGGTTGTCGAGCGGGCGGCCGAGCGGGTCGACCATGCGGCCGAGCAGCTCCGGGCCGACCGGGATCTCGAGCAGGTGGCCGGTCCGCTTGACCGTGTCGCCCTCGACGATCTTGTCCCACTCGCCGAACAGCACGGCGCCGACGTTGTCAGCCTCGAGGTTGAGCGCCAGCCCGGTGACCCCGTGCGGCAGGTCGAGCATCTCCAGCGCCATCACGTTGTCGAGGCCGTGGATGCGGGCGATGCCGTCGGCCACGGAGAGGACCGTGCCGACCTCGGTGAGGTCGGCGGAGTCGGTCTCCAGACCCTCGATTCGCTCTCGCAGGATGCTTGCGATCTCGTCCGGCTTGATCTCCATCGGGTGCTCAGTTCCTCCTTACGCCGCGGTGGCGACGGTCTTTCTAAGTTTCTCCAGGCGACTGCGGATGCTCGCGTCCAGAACCATGTTGCCGACCTGCAGGACGATGCCGCCGAGGATGCCGTCGTCGACGCGGCTCGACAGCTCCACGGCCTCCCCGGTCTGGCGTTCGACCTCCTGGCCGATCTTGTCGACCACCGCTTGGTCGAGCTCGACGGCGCTGACCACGGTCACGTCGAGGCGGCGGTTCTCCTTCTTCCAGAGCTCGTCGAACTCGCGCCGGATGCGGAAGATCTCCGCCATCCGCTGCTTCTCGACCAGCAGCTCGAGGAAATTCGTCAGCTCCGGCTCGGCGCCGGAGATCGCCCGTCCCAGACCCTCGCGCTTGTCGGCGGAGGAGAGGTAGGGGCTGAACAGGAAGACCTGCAGCTCGCGATTGTCGTCGACCGCGTCGACGAACTGGGCAAGCTGCGACTGCAGCGAGTCGAGCTTGCCTTTGTCCTTGCCGGCCTCGAAGAGGGCCTCGGCGTATACGCGGGCGGCCTCGGCCATCTAGTTCTTCTCCGCCCCCGAGAGCGCCGAGAAGTCGACCTCGGAAAGCGCCTCCTCGACGAGGCGCTTCTGGTCCTCGGCGTTGAGGCTTTTGCGGGTGACTTTCTCGGTCGCCAGCACGGTCAGGTCAGCGACCTCGGTGCGGATCTGCTCGAGCGAGCGACGCGTCTCGGCCTCGATGTCGCGCTTCGCCTGGGAGACCAGCTCCTCGCGTTTCTCGCGGCCGGCCGCGGTGGCCTCGGCCTCGGCGGTCTCGGCCGCTTTGCGCGCCCGGGCCATGATGTCGTCGGCCTGCTCGCGGGCCTCGGCCAGACGGCCGCGGTACTCGGCGAGCAGTTCGTCGGACTCCCTGCGCTGGCGCTCGGCGGCCTCGATCGACTCGGCGATCACCTGCGCCCGGCGATCCAGGGCCTCCTGGATTTTCGGGAAGGCGAGCTTCTTCAGAACCCACATCGTGATCAGGAAGAGCACGAGGGTCCAGATCATCAGGCCGAGACCCGGCGAGACGAGGAAGCTGCCACCGCCTTCCTCACCCGCGGCCTCGGTCGCCAACGGAATTATGGTGCCGAGCAGATCCATCGTGGCCTAGAGGAAGAAAGCGATAAGGCCGAAGATGAACGTGTAGAAGGCCACGGCCTCGGTCAGGGCGAAGCCGAGCCAGCGGATGCTCTGGAGCTCGTCTTTCATCTCCGGCTGGCGAGCGACCGACTCGATCTCCTTACCGAAGATGAAGCCGATGCCGATACCGGCGCCGATCGAGCCGAGTCCGGCGCCGACACCGAGGGCGATCGCCTTACCGGCGTCGGTGATTCCTTCGTCGGTGATCTCGGCGATCGGAAGGGACGTGAGATCCATCGAGGTGACTCCTTTTCTAGTGACTGGCGGAGGTAGCTCCGCCGAGGTAGATGGCAGTGAGGATGGAGAAGATGAACGCCTGGAGGGTGGCGATCAGGCCAACCTCGAGGATGAAGAAGAAGAAGGCCAGCGGGAAGGTGAGCGCGCCGAGCGCGGCGATCCCGAGCAGCACCGCCAGCCCGCCGCCCATGAACAGCAGCAGCAGGTGGCCGGCGAGGATGTTGGCGAAGAGCCGGACGGAGAGCGAGATCAGACGGGCGAAGTGGGAGATCGCCTCGATCACGAAGATGAAGGCCTTGAAGGCGCCGTTCATGTCCTCGAGGCCGGGGGGCAGCCAGCTGGCGAAGTACTTGAAGAAGCCCTTGGCGCGGATTCCTTCGACGTGGTAGCTGATCCAGACGACGAGGGTGAGGACGAGCGGGATCGAGAGGTTCGCGGTCGCCGCGTAGAGCGCGAAGGCGGGGACTTCGAGGCCGAAGATGTTGACCGGGTGCTCGGTGTTGATCGGCAGCGGCAGGAACCCGATCATGTTCGAGAACCAGATCCAAAAGAAGAGCGCGGCCAGGAAGGGGAACCAGCGGGCGGCCATCCGGTTGTCCATGTTGTCGCCGGCGATCGTTTTCTTGGTCATGTCGTAGGCGACCTCGATCGCGACCTGGACCCGGTTCGGCTTCTGCTGCATCCGTTTCGAGATCCACAGCATCGTCAGGATCGTCAGCGCGCTGGCGAGGATCAGGTAGAAGACGGCCTTGTTGATGCTGAGATCGACGCCGCCGAGCTTCAGCGTGATCCACGGTTCGAGTTTGAACTCGTTCTGCGGCTGGAAGCCCTCGTTTTTGCCGGCGCTGCCGAAGATCAGCAGCATCAGGGCGGCCAGCGCGAAGTAGGCGCCGAGCCCGATGAAGACCTTCGCCTTGGTGCTCAGGCCGCCCGACTTGGGAGCGTTGCCCGAGGTCTCGACCGCTGCCTCGGCGCTCACGCGGCCCCCTGCCCCTCGGGCTCGTTGTTGCCGAACAGGTACGCGAGGCCCTGGGCGGCGAAGGAAGCGGTGAAGTAGGCGAGCACGAGGACCGCGGCGGCGAGGCCGGCTTCGCGGTCGGAGAGCCCGGTGATCAGAACCACCGTGGCCATCAGCCAGACGCGGCCGAGCGTGGTCGCGGCGACGATCCCCATCGCTTTCTGGCGGTTACCGGTGGCGAGCTCCTGGGTAGCGCGGGAAGCGGCGAAGACCTGGACCAGCCGCTGCAGCACCCAGACGGCGGCGCCGACGGCATAACCGAGCATCGGGAAACCCCCAATGAGGAATACGGCCAGCCCGGCGGCAAGCAGGAGAAGGTCGACGTACTTAGGAGGGGACATAAGGGACCCGACTCTCTGCGAGGCGGGCAAGGCGCGACTATAACCAAAGAGCCCCGGGAACCGCTTTCTGATGCGGGATAGTGCCCCTTGTCACAACCTGTTACTAGCGCGGGCTGGGCTGCCGCGGGACGGGGTGCTTCGAGGGGTTGCGCATGGTCTGCTCTTTCGCGCTCGCGACATTGAGGCCCCCAGGGGGCCCTAATGTCGCGAGCGCGACTTGGGACGGTCCCTCCCCTACCGCCCCTCTGGCGGCTCGACCGCGCCGAACTCTCCCGTTTCCGGGTCGATCGTCGGAAAGCTGCCGGTCTCCAGCTCGCGCTCGACCGCGGCATCGACCTCGTCGGGCTGCGGATCGGGGGCGCCGACCTGCTGACGCAGGGTGACCAGCTGGCGCAGCCGCACCTGGCGCAGCTTGAAGATCTCCAGCACGGTGACGAGGTAGAAGCTGGCGCCGACCGCGAGCACCAGGCAGGCCCCCATCACCAGCGACCATAAGAGGTCGAAGTTGCCGCGATCGTCGCTGTAGGGGACGAAGCGCAGGGCCAGCGCCAGCGCCGCCATCACCAGGGTCCAGCCGTAGAGGTAGAGCAGGGTGCGGCGCTGGGAGAAGCCGATGTCGGCCATCCGGTGGTGGAAGTGCCAGCGGTCGGCGCGGTAGATCGGGCGCCGGTACTTGAGCCGCTTGGCGACCACGAAGCCGGTGTCGAGGATCGGCACCGCGAGCACCATCAGCGGCAGGAAGAGGGCGATCACGGCGTTCGTCTTCAGCGCGCCCTGGACCGCGACCACCCCCATCAGGTAGCCGAGCAGGTTGGAGCCGGTGTCGCCGAGGAAGGTGCTGGCGGGCGGGAAGCCGTAGCGCAGGAAGCCGAGCGAGGAGCCGGCGACCAGAGCCGCCAGGATGCCGGCCGCGGTGCGGTCGAGCGAGAGCGCGACCACCGCCAGGGCAAGCGCCGAGATCACGCAGACGCCGGCGGCGAGACCGTCGACCCCGTCGAGCAGGTTGATCACGTTGATCACGGCGACGATCCCGAGCACGGTCAGCACCTGGCCGAGGTCGACCACCCCTCCCCCGGGCAGGGTCAGCAGCTCGACCGCGCCCGGTTCGACCCGGCCGAGGAACGGGAAGGTGAAGTCGTCGACCGTGACCCCGACCGAGACCGGGATCACCACCGAGACCGTCTGGCCGATCAGCTTCGGCACCGGGCCGAGCTCGAAGACGTCGTCGAGCACCCCGAAGAGGGCGACGAAGACGGCCCCGATCAGGATCGCGTGGCTTTCGGTGTCGTCGGGCAGCCAGATCAGGCCTGCGACGAGCACCCCGACCAGCACCGCGAGGCCGCCCAGCTTCGGCGTCGGCAGGTCGTGCAGCGAGCGTTCGTTGGGCAGGTCGATCGCCCCGAGGCGCCGCGCCAGCCGGATCGTCAGCGGCACCAGGAGCATCGTCAGCACGCCCGCCAGGAGGAAGGCGTAAAGCGCATCCAGCGTCTCGGGGATCTGGTTCATCGGCGCTCCAGCCAGGCGCGGCTCAGTCTAGGTGGCGTAGCGGTCAAACCAGAGAGTGAACGCGATCAGGCCCCAAAGCTGCCGGCTGAGGTCCTCCCGGCCGGTGGCATGCGCGTCGAGCACGCCGCGCACGGTCGCCGGGTCGAGGCATCCCTGGCTCTCCAGATTGGCGGCGGAGAGGACCTCGCGGGCGAACGGCTCGAGCGGCCCGCGCAGCCAGGCGGCAACCGGGACCGAGAAGCCCTGCTTGCGCCCCCCCACCACCTCCTTGGGCAGGAGCGGCGCCAGCGCCTGGCGCAGCAGCCGCTTCTTGGCGAAGCCGCGCACCCGCAGCGGCCGCGGCAGCGAGAAGGCGAACTCGGCGACCTTCTGGTCGAGGAAGGGGACGCGGGTCTCCAGCGAGTGGGCCATGCTCGAGCGGTCGGTCTTGACCAGCAGGTCGTCAACCATGTAGATGCCGAGGTCGACGTCCTGCAGGCGGGCGAGCGGCTCGGCGCCGGCGGTTTCGGCGTAGCGCTCGCGGTAGAGGTCGACCGGGTCCCAGGCCGGATTGCGGGCGCCGAGCAGAGCGGCGCGGGTGGTCGGCGAGAAGATCTCCTTCCAGGCGTGGTGGGCCTCCAGCGGCGGCAGGTGGGCGGCGCGGGCGAAGCGCTTGGCTTTGTAGTCGAAGCCGACCCGGCGATCGCCGCTCGGCAGCCGCTCGGCGAGCGGCGCGGCGAGCGCGGCGAGGCGGCCGATCCGCGGCGCCAGCAGGTCGGCGACGTAGGTGTAGTAGCCGCCGAACAGCTCGTCGCCGCCCTCGCCGGAGAGCGCCACCTTGACCTCGGAGGCGGCCAGCTCGGAGACCAGGTAGGTGGGCAGCGCCGAGGAGTCGCCGAACGGCTCGTCGAAGGCCTCGACCAGCTTCGGGAAGAGCTCGACCGCATCGGGACGCAGGACCAGCTCGTGGTGATCGGTCCCGTACTGGCGGGCGACCAGCCGGGCCCGCTCGAGCTCGTCGAAGCCGGCCTCCTCGAAGCCGATCGAGAAGCTCTTCAGCGGCTGCTCGGAGTGGGCCGAGGCGAGCGCCGTGATCCCACCCGAGTCGACGCCGCCGGAGAGCAGCACGCCGACCGGGACGTCGGCGACCAGGTGGGCGCGGATCGAGTCGGAGAGCACCTCGCGCAGCTCGGCGGCGAGCTCGGTGGCGGAGCCGCGGCGCTGCTCGGCGGCCGGCGGCGGGCCGGGGCGCGCGTAGCGGAACTGCTCGACCCTGCCGTCCTCCCAGGTCAGCACATGCCCCTGGGGCAGCTTGCGCGCCTCGGCGAAGATCGTCAGCGGCGCCGGGATCGAGTTGAAGGCGAGGTAGGCGGCGAGCGCCTCGGGGTCGATCTGCCGCGAGAAGCCGGGCTGCTCGAGCATCGCCTTCAGCTCCGAGGCGAAGCTCAGCTCGCCGCCGGCGTGGCGGTAGTAGAGCGGCTTGATCCCGAAGCGGTCGCGGGCCAGCAGCAGGCGCCGGCGGCGCTCGTCCCAGAGCGCGATCGCGAACATCCCCCGCAGCCGCTCGACGAAGGCCTCGCCGTGCTCCTCGTAGAGATGGACCAGGACCTCGGTGTCGCACTCGGTGGCGAACCGGTGCCCTTTGCCCTCGAGCTCCCGCTTCAGCTCCCGGTAGTTGTAGATCTCGCCGTTCTGGACGACGACCACGCTGCCGTCCTCGCTGGCGATCGGCTGGTGCCCGTGGGCGAGGTCGATGATCGAGAGCCGGCGCGCGGCCAGCGCCACCGGACCGGAGTCGAAGAGGCCCTCGTCGTCGGGCCCGCGGTGCACGATCGTCCCGTTCATCCGCCGCACCGCCCCCAGGTCGGGCCGTCCTCCCGAGCTGACGATTCCGCAGATCCCGCACATGAGCGGGAGAGTCTCGCAGCCGGACTGGCTGCCCAGCGATTACTGCTCGGCGTTGCCCGGCGCCGCCGGGCCTTTGCCCATCACCTTGCCGACGGTGGCGAAGAGGACGTTGAAGTAGAGGCCGACGGAGCGGTCGGCGATGTACTCCATGTCGTGGGCGAGCTTGTTGGCCCAGGACTCCTCGCGGGTGACCCGGGTCTGGGCGAAGCCGGTGACGCCGGGGCGGACGACGAGGCGCTGCCAGTACTGGGGGATCTCGCGGCAGAGCTCGGCGAAGAAGGAGGGGCGGATCGGGCGCGGGCCGACGATCGCCATGTCGCCGCGCAGCACGTTCCAAAGCTGCGGCACCTCGTCGAGGTGGGTGGCGCGCAGGGCGCCGCCGATCAGGGTCCGCTCTTCCTCGGTGCGGCGCGAGAGCTCCTCGCCGTAGTAGGGCCCGAGCCGGTCTTCGGCGTCCGGCTTCAGGGTGCGGAACTTGTACATCCAGAAGAGGTGGCCGGCGCGGCCGACGCGGGCGCCGCGGTAGAGGACCGGGCGGCCGGAGGTGAGCAGGATCCCCAGCGCGGTCACCGCCAGCAGCGGCGAGAGGGCCAGCAGCGCGGCGCCCGAGATCGTCACGTCGAGCCCGCGCAGGACGACGTCGACAGGGCGCGATTCACCCTCCGCGGCGTGCGCGACCAGCTCTTCCAGGGTCTCTTCGCTGAGCCCGGTGTCGCCTAGGAGCGAGTTACTTGGGGAGCTTCGCCGCGCAATTTCGCCCCGACCGTACCGAGAATCGTCTCGACCAGGGCGGCGGGGTCGCGCTTGGTCGCGGTCGCCGCAGCACTCCGCTTCTCCAGCACGACCGCGCGCTGGTCGGTCAGCGGGCGCAGGCGGCCGGAGCGGATCAGCGCTTCGTCGACGCCGCCGAGGCGGCCGCCGTAGGTGGTGTAGACGGGCGTGCCGAGCGCCGCCGCCTCGCGGTTCATCGTGCCGCCGGCGGAGATCACCAGGTCGGCGAGCGCGACCAGGCTCTGCGCCTCCACCGCCTGGTCGGGGACGATCAGCGAGGGCAGCGCCAGCCCGTTGATGAAGGAGCGCTGCTCTTCGGTGCGCGGCAGCACCACCGCGTGGACGCCCTCGTCGCGGCCGATCCGCTCCAGCACCTTCGGGAACAGCGGGTTCGACTTGCGGTGGTAGAGCGAGACGTCGGGCGGCGGGCGCACGATCACGACGACGCGCTCGGTCTCGACCCCGAGCCGGGTCAGCGCCTCGGGGTCGGGCTCGAAGTCGAAGAGGTAGTACTCCTCCTTCAGCCCCGGGTAGGGGAAGAGCTTCTCCTCGGTGACCCCGAAGCGGCGCAGCCGCGAGGCTGGGACCGAGTCGGGGAACATCACCCGCCGCGCCAGCCGGCAGCCGATCCGGTGCTGGGTGACCGCGTACTCGTAGTCGTGCATGTTGGCCTCGGGGACGCCGAGCGCGCGAGCGGCCAGGGCGAGGTCGTTGGAGCCGTGGGCGAGCGCCAGGTCGAAGCCGCGGCCGCGGCCATAGGCGAGCATCCGCGCGGTGCGCTCGCCGAGCCGGTAAGCCTTGCCGACCCGGCCGGCGCCGCCGTGCTGGCCGATCGGCGTGTGCGGCATCCCGTGCAGCGCCAGCAGCGCCTGGGTCTGGGCGTAGTCGCGCGAGGTCACCTCGACCTCGTGGCCTTCGGCGCGCAGCCGCTCGATGATCGGGCGCAGCACGAGGACGTGCGCCGGAGCGCTCATGTCGACCCAGATCTTCACTGCGTCAGGCGGTCGCCAGCTCGGGATAGAGCGGGTGGCGACTCATCAGCGCTTCGGCGCGGGCGCGCAGGCCGTCCTTCTCGAAGACGAAGTCGCCGGTCAGCGCGACCGCGATCACCGAGGCGATTTCGGCCATCTCCGCCTCGCCCATCCCCCGCGTGGTCAGCGCCGGGGTGCCGATCCGCAGGCCGGACGGATTCATCGGCGGCCGCGGGTCGAAGGGGATCGCGTTGCGGTTGACCGTGATCCCGACCTCCTCGAGCCGGTCCTCGGCGGTCTGGCCGTCGAGCCCGGTCGGGGTCAGGTCGACCAGCACCAGGTGGACGTCGGTGCCGCCGGTCAGGACCGGCACGCCGCCGGCTTCGAGGCCGGTCGCGAGCTCGCGCGCGTTGGCGATCGTCTGCCTCTGGCGGCGGCGGAACTGGGGGCTGGCGGCGACGTGCAGCGCCACTGCCTTGGCCGCGATCGTGTGCATCAGCGGCCCGCCCTGCTGGCCGGGGAAGATCGCTTTGTCGACCGCTTTCGCGTGCTCCTCTTTGCAGAGGATCATGCCGCTGCGCGGACCGCAGAGAGTCTTGTGGATCGTGGTCGTCACCACGTCGGCGTGCTCGACCGGGTTCGGGTGCTCGCCGGCGGCGACCAGGCCCGCGAAGTGGGCCATGTCGACCATCAGCTTGGCGCCGACCGAGTCGGCGATCTCGCGGAAGGCGGCGAAGTCGAGCTGGCGCGGGTAGGCCGACCAGCCGGCGACGATCAGCGCCGGCCGGTGCTCGGCGGCCAGCGCCGCGACCTCGTCCATGTCGACCCGGAAGTCGTCACGGCTGACGTGGTAGGCGACCGGGTTGTAGAGCTTGCCGGAGACGTTCAGCTTCATCCCGTGGCTGAGGTGGCCACCGTGGTCGAGCGCCAGGCCGAGGATCGTGTCGCCCGGCTGGATCAGAGCCATGTAGGCGGCGTTGTTGGCCTGGGCGCCGGCGTGGGCCTGGACGTTGGCGTGCTCGGCCCCGAACAGCTCCTTGGCGCGGTCGATCGCAAGCTGCTCGGCGACGTCGACCTCCTCGCAGCCGCCGTAGTAGCGGCGGCCGGGGTAGCCCTCGGCGTACTTGTTGGTCAGCACCGAGCCGACCGCCTCGAGCACCGCCTGCGGCACGAAGTTCTCCGAGGCGATCATCTCCAGGGTGCCGCGCTGGCGCCGCAGCTCGCCCTCCAGCACGGCGGCGATCTCGGGATCGACCTCGGCGAGCGGAGCGGTCTGGAAGTTCTCGGGCAGGTCAGTCATCGAGGGGCGACGATAGCAACGCCTCGGGATAGTCTCCGGCCCCGTGAAGCGCTGTTTCCCCCCGCTGATCGCCGCCCTGGCGCTACTCGCAGCCGTCGCCCCGACAGCCGCCGCGCAGGTCGAGAACCCCTGCCAGAGCAAGGAAGCAAAGCAGCTGCTCTGCCCCAACCTGCGGATCGGCCCGGCCACCGAGCTCTACGTCGAGAACCGCGGCGCCGGCGAAGTCCTGCTGCGGGCGACCAGCGACGTGCGCAGCCGCGGCCGCGGCCCGATGGAGCTGATCGGCAAGCGCAACGGCTGGCGCACGATGCGGACCAACCAGCGCATCTACCGTGTCGGCGGCGGCCACATCACCGTGAAGAGCGAAGCGACGCTGCGCTTCACCGAGGTCGGCTACCAGTTCGGCGGCTCCTACTGGAAGGTCCACCAGCTGGCCCGCTTCGACCTCCGCCCGGTCGCCCCCGACGGCAGCATCGGCGAGCCGGTCCGCACCAGCCCGAAGCTCAACTACTGCCTGCGCGACCTCGACCGCACCCAGCCGAGCCTGGTCTCACCGCCCGCCCGCCACTACCCCGCCTGCAACCAGAACCCGTACCGCAACCGGGTCACCCTCGGGACCTCGGTCGGCTGGTCGGACGTCTACCCGGCGCCCTACCACCAGCAGTTCATCAACGTCTCCGGGCTCAGCGGCTGCTTCGTCTACGAAATGACCGTCGACCCGAGGGAACTGCTCTTCGAGTCCAACGAGGACGACAACACCTCCCGCCGCCTCGTCCGCCTGCCCTACACCGGGCCGGTCAGCAGCTGCCCCTAGTCGACGCCGAAGGAGGCGAGCGCCGCGGCCAGGTCGCCCGCGGAGACCGCGCCTTCGCGGAGGATCCGCCAGGAGCCGTCGGCGTCGATCGCGGTCAGGTCGGCCACGGTCGAGGGCAGCCCGGTCAGCTCGCCGCCGTCGATCGCCAGGTCGGCGCCGGCGACGATCGCCTCCGGCACGTCCGCGAAGCGCCCCGGCGCCGGCTCGCCGCTGAAGTTGGCCGAGGTCTGGAAGATCGGCACCATCGCCCCGGCCAGCGGACCGCCCAGCAGCCGCACCCCGAGCCGCCCGGCATCCTCGCGGCAGGCCAGCGGGTAGCGCCGCTCAGGGTTGTCCAGCACCAGGGTCAGCGGCCCCGGCAGCAGCGCGCTGACCGCCGCCTTCGCCCGCGGCCCCAGCCCCCCGACCAGCTCCCGCATCGCCAGCGGCGAGAAGTACATGACCGCCGACGGCTTCCCGTCGTCGCGTCCCTTCAGCTCGTGGATGCGCCCGATCGCCGCCGCATCGAGGGGATCGCAGGCCAGCCCGTACAGCCCGTCCGCCGGGAACACCACCACGCCCCCACCGGCGATCGTCGTCTCCAGCGCGGTGCGAGCAGCCGCCGCGCCGTCGCGCTCCACCGAGACCACCCGCGTCACCGCTCCTCCCCTCCGCCCTCGGTCACCTGTGCACGCTCTGGCGTGTACGAAAGACCAACCACGACCCGCTCGATCCCAGCCAGGTCCCGCCGCACCTCAACCTCGCCGAATCCCGCCGCCCGCATCAGCTCGCCGACCGCCTCCGCCTGCCCGATCCCGATCTCCACCGCAAGAGCGTCACCGCATGCACTTGGCAACCCAGAGGGTGACTTTCTGCATACGGAGGGGATCAGGGCGCGGTAGGCGTCGAGGCCGGCGGGGCCGGCGGTCAACGCCTCGCGGGGCTCCCAGTCGCGCACCTCCGGCTGGAGCCCTCTCCAGTCGCCGTCGGGCACGTAGGGGAGGTTGGCGAGGACCAGGTCGAAGTCGCCCTCGGGGAGAGTCCCCTCGACGAAGGTCACGCGCTCCGCGAGGCCCAGCCGGGCCGCGTTCGCTCGCGCCACTTCCAACGCGCCGGGCGAGGTGTCGGTGGCGACCACCTCACAGTCGGGCAGCTCGTCCGCCACCGCCAGCGCGATCGCGCCCGAGCCCGTGCCCACGTCGAGCACCCGCCGCGCGCCCCGCTCCACCGCCAGCTCCACCAGCAGCTCGGTCTCCGGCCGCGGGATCAGCACCCGCCGGTCCACCGCCAGCTCGATGTGCCGGAACCCTTTGCTCCCGAGGATGTACGCCACCGGCTCGCGCCGCAGCCGCCGCCTGACCAGATCCCCGAACGCCCGCGCCGCCCCCGCCGGCACCTCCATCCCCGGCTCCGCCGCCAGCCTGGCGCGCCCGCACTCCATCGCCCCACCCAGCAGCAGTTCCGCATCGAGCCGCGGCGACTCCACGCCGGCAGCCGCCAACCCGTCGACCGCCGCGTCGAGCGCTTCGCGAACAGAGGCGACCGCGGCCGGCATCAGCCGACGGCCGCGGCCTCGAGCCTCTGCCGCTTCTCCTCCGCGCTCAGCGCATCCGTGAACTCCCCCAGCTCTCCCCCCAGCACCCCGTCGAGGTTGTGCGAGGTCAGCTTGATCCGGTGGTCGGTGACCCGGCCCTGGGGGAAGTTGTAGGTGCGCACCTTCTCCGAGCGCTCGCCGCTGCCGACCTGGGCCTTGCGCTCGGAGGCGATCTTCGCCTGCTGCTCGGCGATCTCCCGCTCGAGCAGGCGCGCACGCAGCACCCGCATCGCCTTGTCCTTGTTCTGAAGCTGGGACTTCTCGTCCTGCATCGAGACCACGATCCCGGTCGGTTTGTGGGTGATCCGCACCGCCGAGTCGGTCGTGTTGACCGACTGCCCACCCGGTCCGGAGGAGCGGTAGACGTCGACCTGGAGGTCGTTCGGGTCGACTTCGACGTCGACCTCCTCGGCCTCCGGCAGCACCGCGATCGTCGCCGTCGAGGTGTGGATCCGCCCCTGCGACTCGGTCTCCGGCACCCGCTGCACGCGGTGCGTGCCGCCCTCGTACTTGAACACCGAGTAGGCGCCGTCGCCCTTCACCGCCAGCGTCACCTCCTTGAAGCCGCCGGCGTCGGAGGCCGACTGCGAGAGCACCTCGGTCGCGAAGCCGCGCGTTTCCGCGTAGCGGGTCAGCATCTTGTAGAGGTCGCCGGCGAACAGCGCCGCCTCGTCGCCACCGGCGCCGCCGCGGATCTCGACGATCACGTTCTTGTCGTCGTTGGGGTCGCGCTCGACCATCGCCAGCCGGATCTCCTCTTCCAGCCCGCTCAGCCGCTCGGGGGCCTCCTCGACCACCGCCCGCAGCTCCGCGTCCTCGCCCTCCTCGAGCAGCTCGCGCGCGCCCTCGAGGTCGTCGCGCAGCGTCGCCCACTCGTCGGCCAGCGCGCGCGCCGGCTGCAGGTCGCGGTACTCGCGCCCGACCTCGGCGTAGCGCTCGCGGTCGCCGATCACGTCCGGATCGGACATCAACCGCTCCAGCTCCGCGAAGCGCGCCTGAATCTGCTCGACAAGCTGCTCGATCATCGAGAACAACCCTAGAGAGGCCGGGCGCGGACGCGCTAGGTGACGAGCCCAGGGACGTTCCGAACGCCATGAAGTAGATCCGGGCCCGCCGAGAG
>CAYXFL010000063.1:0-16128 GCA_964464285.1 uncultured Conexibacteraceae bacterium | reverse complement strand
GGATCAGGATGCGGCTGTTGGGCAGCGCCATCCGCTTGCCGGCGGCGCCGCCGGCGAGGATCAGGGAGCCGGCCGACATCGCGATCCCGTAACAGATCGTCTGCACGTCGGGCTTGATGAACTGCATCGTGTCGTAGATCGCGAGGCCCGCGTAGGCGTTGCCGCCGGGCGAGTTGATGTAGAGGCTGACGTCCTTGTCGGGATCGTCGGCCTCGAGATGCAGGAGCTGGGCGATGATCAGGTTGGCGAGATCGTCGGTGACCTGCTCGCCGAGGAAGACGATCCGCTGGGCCAGCAGCCGGCTGTAGATGTCGAAGGAGCGCTCGCCGCGAGCGGTCTGCTCGACGACCATCGGTACCAGTGGCAATTGGGCCTCCCCTTGAATCGCTGACGAAAGTTGCCCTACGACCTTACTCAGGTCGAGGCTCGAACCCGGTCCAGAGCGCCTTCATCGCCACCGCGACCACCTGCTCGCGGGGCACCTCGGGGTGGTCCGTCCACCAGATCGCCAGCCCCTGGAGCACGCCGCGGAGCACGACCCAGAGCATCTCCGCCTGCGCCTCGCCGGCGGCGTCGAGCCCCGGCTCGGTGGCGGCCAGCGGCATCACCGCGGCGCGGCTGGCAGCGGCGACCTCGGCGTGCACGGGGGCGATCTCGGGGTCGCTGGTGTCGCGGAACAGCACCCGGCCGGCGAACGGGTGCTGCTCGACGTAGGCGAACCAGGCGTCGAAGGAGCGCTCGACCCGTTCGCCGGGTGGCCCGTCGCCGACGAAGTTGAGCTGCCAGATCTCGCGCAGGTCGGCGAAGTGGGACTCGAGCAGCGAGCGGTAGAGCTCGCGCTTGGAGGAGAAGTGGTCGTAGACGACCGGCGGCGTCACCCCCGCGCGGCGGGCGATCTCCTCGATCGAGGCGCCGCGGTAGCCGCGCTCGGCGAACAGCTCGGTCGCCGCCGCGGCGATCAGCTCGCGGCGGGCGGCGGCGGAGAGGCGACGGCGGGTCTGCGGCTCGCTCACGTTGACAACCTAACGTTCCCTAGGTACTGTCGGTGAAACCTAATTCCCACTAGGTAACGGAAAGGCAGGAGCCGATGATCGTCACCGTCCAGATCGCCGACCTCGGGCCGCGGGCGGCGGCGGGCGCGCTGCTGCGCCAACCCCGCCCCGCCCGCGTCGCCGGCCTCGCCTACGTGTTCACGGCGACCACCGCGCCGATCGCCGCAGGGCTGCTGCCCTCGCCGCAGCCGCGCCGGGTCGCGATGGTCGCCGCCTGGGAGGCCGACGAGGCGATCGACGAGTTCGGCCGCGAGCACCCGGTCGGACGGGCGCTGGCGCGCGGCTGGGAGATGCGGGCGCACCCGGTGCGGGTGTTCGGCGCCTGGCCGCGGATGCCGGGCCTGCCCGAGCGGCCGCTGCCGGTCGACGAC
Organism: uncultured Conexibacteraceae bacterium; assembly: GCA_964464285.1. Lineage (GTDB taxonomy): Bacteria > Actinomycetota > Thermoleophilia > Solirubrobacterales > 70-9 > VAYN01. Next base: position 14,705 of record CAYXFL010000063.1, on the reverse strand, counting down.
GAGGAGCCGGTCGCGGCGCTGACCCTTGGCCGGCCCCGGCTCGGCCGCCTGCTGCCCTTCCTGCGCAGCGCCGCGGCGGCCGAAGCCGACGCGACCCGGGCCGCGGCGATGGTCGCCTCGACCGGTCTGGCGCGACCGCCGCGGGTCGTCTCGACCTTCTCGGTCTGGCGCAGCGTCGCCGCGATGCGCGATTACGCCGCCGGCGCCGGGGGTGCCCACCGGGCCGCCGTCCAGAGCGACCGCGAGCGGCCCTTCCACCACGAATCGGCCTTCGTGCGCCTGCGCCCCTACGCCTCGCGCGGGCTCTGGGACGGCCGCGACCCGCTCGCCGGGCTCGCTCAGGCGCCGTCGGCGTTGAACTTGTAGCCGACCCCGCGCACGGTCAGCACCAGCTCGGGGCGCTGCGGGTCGCGCTCGACCTTCTGACGCAGGTTGGAGATGTGCACGTCGCAGGCGCGCTCGTCGCCGTCGAACTCGGTCTGCCAGAGCTCCTCCATGATCTGGGCGCGGGCGAAGACCTCGCCGGGGCGGCCGACCAGCAGGCGCAGCAGCTGGAACTCGGAGCGGGTCAGGTTGACCGGCAGGCCGCGCACGGTGGCGACGTGGCGGACCAGGTCGATCGAGACCGGCCCGGCCTCGATCTTCACCGCCTGGGCGAGCGGCGAGCGGTCGAGCTCGCGGCGGCGCAGCTGGGCGCGCACGCGGCCGAGCAGCTCACGCACCGAGAACGGCTTGGTCACGTAGTCGTCGGCGCCGACCTCGAGCCCGACCACCTTGTCGACCTCGGCGTCCTTGGCCGTGAGGACGATGATCGGGACGGCGCTGCGCGAGCGCACGTCCCGGCAGATGTCGAGCCCGCTCGGCCCCGGCATCATGATGTCGAGGATCAGCAGGTCGTAGGGGATGCCGTTGCCGAGCAGCTCGGTGGCCTCGTCGCCATCGGCGGCGGCGGTGACGTCGAAGCCCTCCTGGGTCAGCGCGTAGCCGACCGAGTCGCGAACCGAGGGCTCGTCGTCGGCGATCAGGATGCGTCCCGTACTCATGTTCGCTCTCCGCTGCTCATCTCCACTCCTCTAGGCGACCGGGGTCGGACTGGGTTGGGCGACCGGCAGGCGCACCCAGAAGGTGCTGCCCTCGCCGAGCACCGAGTCGGCGCCGATCTGGCCGCCCATCACGTCGACCATCCGCCTGGCGATCGCCAGGCCGAGCCCGAAGCCCTCCTGCTTGCGCGACTCGCTGCGCCGGTAGAAGCGCTCGAAGACGCGCTCGATCTCCGCCGCCGGGATCCCGGTCCCGGTGTCGATGACCTCCAAGATGACCTCTCCATGACCGTCATGCCGGCCGCGAACGGTAACGGTGCCGGGCGGCGGCGTGTTCTTGAAGGCGTTGGTGACCAGGCCGATCATCACCTGGCGCAGCAGAACCGGGTCGCCGGTCGCCGCCAGGTCGCCCTCGACGTCGACCTCGAGCGCCACGTGCGGCGGCTCCTCGACCGCGGCGACGACGTCGCGGATCGCCGCCGGCACGTCGACCACCTCGCTCTCGGCGGCGCCGCGCGACTCGACCCGGGCGAGGGTGAGCAGCGACTGGGTCAGCCGGTTCATCCGCTCGGCGTCGTCGGCGAGCCGGGAGAGGAAGTGATCGCGGTCGACCGGGTCGTTTTTGGCGCCGCTCTGCAGCACCTCGATCGCGCCGGAGATCCCGGCCAGCGGGTTGCGCAGCTCGTGCGCGGCGTTGGAGACGAAGTCGGCTTCGGCGAGCTCGCGGCGCAGCTCGTCGGTGCGGTCGCGGAGCACCGCCAGCACGGCGCGCTCGTTGGGCAGCGAGCGCGCCGTCATCGCGTAGGCGTGGTCGCCGATCCGCAGCGCCGGGTGGGCGGCGAAGCCGACCTCGGAGGCGCGGTGGAGCTGCGGCAGGACGACGTCGGGCGGGCGGCCGTTGGCGTCGAGCAGGCGCGAGGCGGCTTTGTTGGCGAACCGGATCGGCCCCTCGAAGTCGACCACGATCACCGCGTCGGTGAGGCCGTCGAAGATCGCCGCGAGCTTGTTGCGGTCGGCGGTGAGCACGCCGAAGCTCTCCTTCAGCGAGGCCCGCATCGAGTCGAGGGCGCGGGCGAGGTCGCCGATCTCGTCGGGGCCGGAGACGTTGAGCGGCGCGTCGAAGGAGCCTCCGGCCATCTCTTTGGCAGCGCGGGCGAGGCGGACGACCCGGTGGGAGATCGCGACCGCGATCAGGAAGCCGGCGAGCACGCCGGTGGTCACCGAGGCGATCAGCGCCTGCACGTTGTCGCCGAACAGGTAGACCGCGGCGGCGGTGATCAGGCTGACCGAGCCGAAGGCGCCGGTGAGCCAGAGGCGCATCCCGATCCGCGGCGCGATCGGCCCTACGCGGGTGGACGTCCCGTCCGAGCTACTCATGAAGGTTTACTAACACAATCCCTTGCTCGCCGCGAGCGGCCGGGCCGGTAACCGGCTTCCTTCGTGGGAGAATCGACACAGAATGCGCACGCTCGTCTTCATACCCGCCTGGAACGAGGCCGCCTCGATCTCCGAGGTGATCGCCGACGTCCGCGAGTCGCTGCCGGCCGCCGACATCCTCGTCGTCGACGACGGCTCGACCGACGCGACCGCGCGCACCGCCCGCGAGGCCGGCGTGCTGGTCGCCACCCTGCCCTTCAACCAGGGGCTGGGGGCGGCGCTGCAGACCGGCTACCTGATGGCGCTGCGCGAGGGCTACGACTTCTGCGCCCACCTCGACGCCGACGGCCAGCACCCGGCCAAGGAGGTGGCGCGCCTGCTCGCCGAGATCGAAGCCGACCGCGCCGACCTGGTGATCGGCTCCCGCTACACCGACCCCGCCGCCGAGGCCGAGGCCGACGACTACCGGCCGACCTTCTCGCGCCGGATCGGGACCAGCGTCTTCCGCTTCTTCCTCACCCTGGCGACGCGCCAGCGCTTCACCGACACGACCAGCGGCATGCGGGCGGCGAACCGGCGGGTGATGGCGCTGTTCAGCGTCCACTACTCGCCCGACTTCGCCGAGATCGAGTCGCTGCAGCTGGCGGTGCGCGAGGGCCTGCGCGTGCAGGAGGTGCCGGTGCGGATGCTCGAGCGGGCCGGCGGCAGCTCCTTCCTCACCCCGGTCAAGTCGGCCTTCTTCATCTTCAAGGGCCTGGTCGTGCTGCTGGTCGGCCAGTTCCGCCCGCGCGGGGTCGGGGCGGAGCGATGATCCCCCTCGCCGCCAGCGCCGAGCAGACCACGGTCCACCTGACCGCCCAGACCCGGATCGTCGCCGCGATCCTGGCGATCGCCTTCATGTTCGCGATCCTCGACCTGATCCGCCGCGACCGGCTGCAGGAGCGCTACAGCGTGATCTGGTTCGTCGCCGGCCTCGGGATGCTGGCCGGCGCCGCCTTCCCCGGCCTGCTCGAGCTGGTCGCCGACGCGATGGGCGTGCGCGACACCAACGTCGCCCTCTTCTCGATCGTGCTCTTCTTCCTGCTCGGCCTGGCGCTCAACTTCAGCGTGATCATGTCCCGCCAGGCCGCCCAGATCACCCGCCTCGCCCAGGAACGGGCGCTTGAGGGCGCACGCGACCAGGAGCGCAACGGCAACGGCGGCGCGCCCTCAGCCGAGCAGGCGGGCGAGGCGGAAGAACAAAGCCTCTAGGGCCAGCTCTTCGGAGACGTTGAGGTCGAGGCTGCGGCGGGCGGCCTGGACCAGCTCGGCGCCGCGGCGGGCGCGGGCCGGGTCGAGGCCGGCGGCCTGGCTGCGGAGCAGGTCGAGGCGGTCGCGGTTGTAGACGACCTCCTCGGCGCCGCCGGCGAACGCGGCGAGGTCGCGGAGCCAGAGCGCGCAGAGCTCGAGGCCGAGGTCGAGGATCTCGGTGCGGCGGCGGCGGCCAGCCCGTTTGGCCTCCTCGCCGATCTCGCGGACGGTGCGCTTGCGGCCGCTCTTGGCCTCCTCCTCGAGCGCCGCCCGGGTCTCCTCCTCGGCGTCGGAGCCGGCCCCCTCGGCCTCGCCCAGCAGCTGCTTCCAGGGCGCCGTGCCGACCGTGCCGTCGAGCGCCGCGGCGAGGCAGCGCTCGGCCTCCCCGCGCAGCTCGCGCCCGCGCGGGGAGAGCAGCAGCCGCGCCCGCTCGCGGTCGCCGCCGGCCAGCCGCGCCGCGGCTGCCACCGCCGCCGGCTCCCCCTCCCCCGCCAGCTCCGCCTCCAGGACCGCCGCCGGCAGCGGCGCGAACTCGATCGGCTGGCAGCGCGAGGCGATCGTCTCCAGCAGCGCCTCCGGCTCGGAGCTGAGCAGGATCAGGTGCGCGTAGGAGGGCGGCTCCTCGAGCGTCTTCAGCAGCGCGTTCTGGCTCTCGTCGCGCATCGCCTCGGCGGCCTCGACCACGAACACGCGCTTGCCGCCTTCGAAGGGTCGGTAGGCGACCGCGCGGATCACCCGCTCGCGCACCTCCTCGACCAGGTGCTGGGCGCCGCGCGGGGCGAGCCAGACCAGGTCGGGGTGCGGCGAGGGGTCGAGCAGGGCGCGGCGGCGGGCGTCCTCGGGGTCGGGTGCGCCGGCGGCGAGGATCTCGGCGGCCAGGGCCCGCGCCGCCGCCCGCTTTCCCGCTCCCCGCGGGCCGCGGAACAGATACGCGTGCGAGGGTCCGCTGGCGAGCGCCGCGCTCAGCGCCACCCGCGCCCGCCCCTGGTGCTCGGTCGCCTCAGCCAGCGCGGTGGGCATTCACGGCCTCGATCACGCGGGCGTGGACCTCGCCGGGGCTACCGCTGGCGTCAACCCTGACCACGCGGTCGGAGGCGATGATCGCGATCTCGGCGTAGGCCTCGGCGACCTGGCGCTGCAGCTCCAGGCCCTCGGCCTCGAAGCGGTCCTCGCCCCCGGCCCGGCCGAGCCCGGCCTCGGGGTCGATCTGCAGGAGCAGGGTCAGGTCGGGCCAGAGGCCGTCGGTGGCGGTGTCGCAGAGCGAGATCACCTCGCCGACGCCGAGCCCGCGGGCGGCGCCCTGGTAGGCGACGCTGGAATCGGAGAAGCGGTCGCTGACCACGTCGCGACCGGCCTCCAGCGCCGGCCGGATCACCCGCTCGGTGAGGTCGGCGCGGGCGGCGAGGAAGAGCAGCAGCTCGGCCAGGGGGTCGAGCGGCACCGAGCCGTCGGCGAGCAGGTCGCGGATCCGCTCGGCGGCCTCGGTCCCCCCGGGCTCGCGGATCGCAACGGTCTCGGCGCCGAGCGCCTCGACCAGCAGCTTCGCCTGGGTGCTCTTGCCCGAGCCGTCCACTCCCTCGAGGGAGATGAACACGCCCGTGCCTCAGCCTTTGGTGCCGGCTTTGGCGCGTTTGCGCCCGCGCGTCGCCGTGTCCGCTTTCGAAGCTTTGGCTTTTTTCCGCTTCGGTTTGGCGGGCGCGTCCTCGTCGCCTTTGGGCTCCGGCTCCTTCGCCATCGCTTCTTTGGCTTTTTTCGCCGCTTCGCGCTCGGCCCGGCGTTTCTTCATCTCCTGCATCGACTCGCAGTCGTCGTTCAGGCAGAGGTTCCAGGCCCTGCCACGGAAGGGAACGACTTTCAGCCGCGGGGTCTGATCGCAGATCGAGCAGCGCTCCTCGAGCCGGAAGACGTCGCCGCGCTGGGGCAGCGGGAAGGTCTGGTCGCATGACTCCGGGTCGTCGAGCACCCAGCCGCTGCAGCCGACGAACCGTTTGCCCGATTTTTTCGCGCGGATGATCCGCAGCATGTTGGGCGAGCCGTCCTCCTTGGTGCGGCCGGCTTCCTCGCAGACCTTGCAGGGGCCGAGGATGCGGTCCTCGTCCATCCCTTTCCAGATCACTTTCGCGAGGTCCTCGCGGCTCTCGTCGATTTCGCTCCAGGTCTTGTGGAGGAGCTCGCGGCTCTCGCCGACGACCGCGCCCTTGGTCATCTCGCCGGCGGCGATCCGGTCCATCTCCGCCTCCAGCTGGGCGGTCATCTCCGGCGTCGCCATCGCCGGCACGTAGTTCTTGAACGCCTCGTAGAGGGCGATCCCGGTCTCCGAGGGGACCGGCGGGTTGCCGTAGACGTAGCCGCGGTCGAACAGCTTCTGGATGATGTCGGCGCGGGTCGCTTTGGTGCCGAGGCCGCGCTCCTCCATCATCTCGATCAGTTTCGCCTGCGAGATCCGGCTCGGTGGCGGGGTCTCCTTGCCGACCATCCACGGGTTCTCGGTGACGCCGTCCTCGCCGGCGACCGCGGGCGGCGCGGCCAGCTCCAGCGTCTGCCCCTCCTGCAGGGCGGGGATCTCCTCGTCGGCGGAGCGCGCGTAGGTGTAGATGCCGGCGTAGCCGGGGTCGACGACGACCGAGCCGCGCACGAAGTAGGTCTCCGAGCCGGCCTCGATGTCGGCGCGGGTCGACTCGGTGATCATCGGCGGGCTGAAGGTGGCGAGGAAGCGGCGCACGACCAGTTCGTAGACGCGCTTCTTGGACCCGTCGAGGGCGCCCGGGTGGATCGCCTGGGTCGGGTAGATCGGCGGGTGGTCGGTGGTCTCTTTTTTGCCCCGGGTCGCTTTCAGCTCGCCGTCGAGCAGGCCGGCGGCGGCGGAGAACTCCTTGACCCGGACCAGCGAGGAGACCAGCTCGCGCACCGGCAGCGAGGCCGGGTAGACCGTGTTGTCCGTGCGCGGGTAGGAGATGAAGCCGTCCATGTAGAGGTCCTCGGCGATCCGCATCGCGCTCGCGGGCGTGATCCCGAGCCGGCTGGAGGCGTCGGTGCTGAAGGCGGTGGTGTTGTAGGGAGTCGGCGGCTTGCGGGTGTTTTTCCGCGCCGTCACCGCTTTGACCGTGCCGGGCCCCTTGGTCCCGGCGAACGCCTTGTCGGCCTCGGCTTTCTCCCAGAATTTGTCCACCGTGTGGTGGGTCTGGAAGCTGCCGTCGGGGTGCTCGAAGTTCGCGAAGATCTCCCAATACGGTTTCGGGACGTGGGCGCGGCGCTCCATCTCGCGCTCGACGATCAGGCCCAGGCTCGGGCTCTGCACGCGGCCGACCGAGAGGAAGTTGGAGCCGAAGCGGCGGCTGGCCAGCGAGACCGCGCGGGTCAGGGTCGCGCCCCAGAGCAGGTCGATGTCCTGGCGCGCGGCGCCGGCGTTGGCGAGCGGGTAGGAGAGCGTGTCGATCTCGCCGAAGGCGCGCTCGATCTCTTCCTTGGTCAGCGCCGAGTAGCGGGCCCGCTGCACGACCAGGGTGCCGGCGTCGGTTTCCTCGCGGGTGCCGAGCTCCGGATTGGCGTCGAGCATCTCCTCCAGCGCCTCGAGGCCGATCAGCTCGCCCTCGCGGTCGAAGTCGGTCGCGATCACGAGCTCGTCCGCGCCTTTGGCCAGTTTCTTGATCGCTTTGACGACGTTTTTGTCGGTCGGTTCCTTGATCAGCTTCGCGTCGATCAGGTCGTGCAGGTCGGTCTTCTGCCAGTTCGAGTAGCCCTCGGGAAAGGCGGGACCGAGCACGTGGCCCTTCAGGCCGACGGTCATGTGGTCGCCCGCGTCGTCGCTCCAGGAGTAGAAGGGGACTTTGAAGGTCTTGTCTTCCTTCGGACCACCCTGGGGAGCGCCGAGGATCTCGGCAATCTTTTTCGCGCTGCTGTTCTTCTCGGTGACGATCAGTCTCATGGGGCGGCGAGGGTAGCAGGGGCGCGCGGCCGTCCTTTGCGCCGCGCCGAAGCGGTGACTGCGAGCCTGCGTCCCGCCGATCCCCTTAGGATCGGCGCACTCATGAAGTGTCTCGTTACCGGCGGCGCGGGGTTCATCGGCTCGAATCTGGTCGACGGACTGCTCGCGCGCGGCGACGAGGTGACCGTCGTCGACGACCTCTCCACCGGCCGGCTGATCAACCTCGAGGGCGCGCTGGCGGCGGGCGCCGAGCTGGTCGAGCTCGACATCCGCGACGCGGAGGCGCTGAGCGCCCTGGCGGCCGAGCGCCGGCCGCAGACGATCTTCCACCTGGCCGCGCAGATCGACGTGCGCAAGTCGCTCGAGGACCCGGCCTTCGACGCCGCGGTCAACGTCGGCGGCACCGCCAACGTGCTCGAGGCGGCGCGCACGGCGGCGAGCGAGCGGGTCGTCTTCGTCTCCACCGGCGGAGCGATCTACGGCGAGGGCGAGGGCCAGGACCTGCCGCTCGGCGAGGCGACCGCGATCGCCCCGCTCTCCGCCTACGGCCAGAGCAAGTACGCGGCCGAGGGCTACCTGGCCCTCTACGAGCGCCTCTACGGCGTCTCCGGCATGTCGCTGCGCCTCGGCAACGTCTACGGCCCGCGCCAGGACCCGCTCGGCGAGGCCGGCGTGGTGGCGATCTTCTGCGGCCTGCTCAAGGACGGCGGCCAGCCGACCGTCTACGGCGACGGCACCCAGACCCGCGACTACATATATGTCGGCGACGTGGTCGACGCCGCCCTCGCCGCCGCCGACTCCCGCGTCAACGGCTCGGTCAATCTCGGCACCGGCCGCGAGGCCAGCGTCCTCGAGCTGGTCGAGATCCTCGCCCGGCTCGGCGCGCGCGGCGACTTCGAGCCCCAGTTCGCGCCGCCGCGGGCGGGCGAGGTGCAGCGGATCTCCCTCGACGCCGGCCTGGCCGAACGCGAGCTCGGCTGGCGCCCCGGGACCAGCCTCGAGGACGGCCTGCGGCGCACCCTCGACGCGATCTAGGCACCGCCGAGCGCCCCGGGCGAGCCGACCGGGTTGCATCTCTAACCTGTTCGGCATGCCCGCACAGGCCTATGCCGGCAAGGAGTGCGTCTGCCAGTTCCGCAAGGGGATCTGCGATCAGACCTGCGTGCGGGACATGCTGGAGACGCCGTTCTACATCGCCTGCCTGAAGCTGAGCGGGCGGCGCTGCCTGGTCGTCGGCGGCGGCGACATCGGGCTGGAGAAGGTCGAGGGGCTGCTCGCCTGCGACGGCGACGTGACCCTGATCGCGCCGACCGCCCACCCGGAGCTGGAATCGCTGGCGGCGGAGGGCTCGATCGCCTGGGAGCGGCGCGAGTACGCGGGCGAGGCCGACCTCGACGGCGTCTTCATGGTGATCGCGGCGACCGACGACAGCGAGGTCAACATCGGGGTCTTCGACGACGCCGAGCGGCGCGCGATGCTGGTCAACATCGTCGACGTGCCGCCGCTCTGCAACTTCATCCTGCCGGCGATCGTGCGCACCGGGCCGCTGGCGATCGCGATCTCGACCGCCGGCGCCTCACCGGCGCTGGCGAAGCGGATGAAGCGCGAGATCGCCGAGCTGTTCGGCGAGGAGTACGCGCGGCTGGCGGTGATCCTCAACGACGCCCGCGGCTGGGCCAAGGGCACGCTGCCGACCTACGACGACCGCAAGGAGTTCTTCGAGGGCATCGTCAACGGCGAGCCCGACCCGATCGAGCTGATCCGGGCCGGCGACGAGGCCGCCGTGCTGGCGATCGTCGAGGCGGCCAAGCAGCGGGCCGCGGCGGCGCTCGCCTAGCCGGCGTCGCAGGCGCTGCCGCGCAGGCGCTCGAGCGCCTCGCGCAACTGCTCCGCCTCGCCGGCGCTGAGGTTGCCGTCGAAGGCGACGTCGAGCTCGGCGCTGACCACCGGCCGCATCTCCTCCAGCAGCTCGGCCCCGGCCGGCAGCAGGGTCGCGTAGCTGACCCGGCGATCGGTCTCGCAGAAGGTCCGCTCCAGCAGCCCGGCCTTGATCAGCCGGTCGACCAGCTTGGTCAGGCCGCCGCGGGTGATCACCAGCGCCTCCGCCAGCTCCCCCATCCGCAGCTGCCGCTCGGGCGCCTCGGAGATCGTCGCCAGCACCTCGAACCAGGCCAGCGGCGGCAGGCCGGCGGCCGTCAGCGACTCCTGCATGCGTCCGGTGATCGCCGCGTGGGCGCGGGCCAGCGCCAGCCAGGCGTCGCGGTGCGGAGTGCCGCCGCAGGCCTCGTGGACGAGTGCCTCGGGGACGGCCGGTGCGGTGCTGGGCTCGGACATGTGCCGATTATCGCAGAATAATGTTGATCCGACAATAGTTGAGATAGAAATCATTTCTGCTACGATTGTTTCTGCAACAACTTTTTGCGCAGCAACCGCCCTCCCCCCACCGAAAGGCAGAAATGAGCACCGAGACCGTCAACCAGCAGATCCCCGCCGGGACCTGGACCGTCGACCCGGTCCACTCGACGATCCAGTTCGGCATCACCCACAGCGGGATCGCCACCTTCCGCAGCGGCTTCGGCGAGTACTCCGCGACCCTGACCGGCGGCGAGCAGCCGCGGCTCGAGGGCGCGGTCGAGGTCACCAGCATCGAGATCGCCGAGGAGCAGTTCAAGGGCCACCTGCTGAGCCCGGACTTCTTCGATGCCGCCAGCCACCCGCAGCTGAAGTTCCGCTCGACCGCGCTCGACGTCGCCGACGACGGCAGCGTCCGGCTCAGCGGCGAGCTCGAGATTCGCGGCGAGACCCGCGAGGTCAGCACGGCCGGGCGCTTCGCCCGCGTCCCCGCCTACCTCGACGGCCGCGAGCGGCTCGGGCTCTCGGTCGAGGTCGCGATCGACCGCAACGACTTCGGGGTCAGCTGGAACGCCGACCTGCCGGCCGGCGGCCGCGCGCTCGAGGACGAGGTCGCGATCGAGGTCGAGCTGCAGTTCGTCGCGGAGGAGGAGTAGCGATGCGAGTCCTCGGCATCTCCGGAAGCCTGCGCCGGGACTCGTACAACAGCGCCCTGCTGCGGGCAGCCGCCGAGCGGCTGCCCGCAGGGGCGGAGCTGGTCTCCTACGAGGGCCTCGCCGCGATCCCGCCCTACGACGCCGACCTCGAAGCCGACGGCGTGCCCGCTGCGGTCGAGGAGCTGCGCGAGGCGGTGCGGGCGGCGGACGCGGTGCTGGTCGCGACGCCCGAGTACAACCACTCGCTGCCGGGTCAGCTGAAGAACGCGCTCGACTGGGTCTCCCGCCCCGCCGGCCAGAGCGCTCTCAACGGCAAGCCGGCGGCGGCGATCGGCGCCTCGACCGGGATGTTCGGCGCGGTCTGGGCCCAGGCCGAGGCGCGCAAGGTGCTCGGCGCGCTCGGCGGGCGCGTGGTCGAGGCCGAGCTGCCGGTCCCCCGCGCGGCTGACAACTACCGCGACGGGGAGCTCGAGCTGGAGCCCGCACAGGCGGAGCGGCTGGACGAGATCCTCAACCAGCTGCTCGCCGAAGTCGAGGAGCTGGCGCCCGCCTAGCGCGAGGAGTCCGGGGCGCTCCGGCGAAGCGGTGGGTACGCCCGGGAGGTCCCGGGCGCTCGCCCCCCAACCCCCGGAGGTCTTCGCAGTGCCATCTCGGCCCGGCGCGCGGCGTTCGCGCGCCCTCAACGTCCTTGCCCTGCTGCTCGTCGCGCTCGCCTGCGCGGCGCTCACCCTGGCGCCGCGCGCGAGCGCCGGGCCGATCGTCGCCGACTCCGGCTTCCGCCCCGACCCGAACGGGTTCTCCTTCCCCAACTACGGTGGCGAAGAGGGCTACGCGAACCTCAACGTGACCCAGATGCAGCGGCTCTTCGGGCCCGCCGTCTGCCTCCCCGGCGAGGGCGGGCGCTGCGTACTGACGCCGACCGCGCGGGCCTGGATGCAGGCCCAGAACGCCGGCATGTCGGGCGGCCACTGCTACGGCCTCGCAACCCTCGCCGAGCTGATCCACAAGGGCCAGCTGGCCGAGTTCGGCTTCCGCTCGCTCTCGGCGCTCGGCGCCGGCGCCAAGGTGCCGTTCGAGCTGCGGATCGAGGGCAACCGGCGCCTGCAGCGGACGATCGCCCGCGCCTTCGTCCTGCAGGAACTGCCGGCCGTCGACGCGGGCACGGTGATCGGCACGCCGAACCGGATCCTCGCCGAGCTGCGCGCCGGCCTCGGCCAGGAGGACCCGCAGAGCTGGACCTTCGGGATCTTCCAGCGCGGCTTCAAGGGCGGGCACGCGATCACGCCCTACGCGATCGAGCGCCGCCGCAACGGCGTCTTCGACGTCCACGTCTACGACAACAACTGGCCCGGCGACGCCGAGCGGCGGCTGCGGGTCAACACCCGCAAGAACACCTGGCGCTACTACGCGGCGACCAAGCCGGGCATCCGCGAGGCGGTCTACGAGGGCGACGCCGAGACCAAGACCCTGCGGCTGATGCCGGTGCTGCAGAGCCTCGGGGTGCAGCCGTGCTGGTTCTGCGCCGGGCGCCAGGGGCTGGACTCGAAGTTCAACGAGATCCGCCTCGACGGGGTAGGCGGCGAACACGCCCGCCTGCTGATCATCGACGCCAAGGGCCGCAGGACCGGCTTCGTCGACGGGCGCGCGGTCAACCAGATCCCCGGCGCCAAGATGATCCCGCGCGCCTCCGGCGGCGCCGTCGCCGCGGCCACCGGCATCGCCCAGTTCCGCGACTCGCCGGAGCCCGTCTACCGGATCCCGCGCGGCACCCGCTTCCGCCTGCGCATCGAAGGCAGGGAGCTGCGCCAGCCGGTCCGCCAGGTGCTCAGCGTGGTCGGGCCGACCTACGACGCGACGATCGAGGACATCGAGATGGGGCCCCGGCAGACCGCCGAAGTCCTGCTCGCGCCGCGCGCCAGGCTGCTGAGGTACCGCAGCACCGCGCGCACCGAGACGCCGGTCGTGGCGCTCGGCGCCGAAGCGAAGAAGGCCGCCTACAAGATCTCGGTCGAGGGGCTGCGCGCGCCGCGCGGCTCGAGCATCACCTTCGTCAAGCGACCGGCCGAGCAGCTGCTCTGGATCGGCGACGAGACCACCGAGCGGCGCAGCTACCGGCTGACGATCGAGCGCTACACGAGGCGCGGCCGCGAAGAGCTCTCGCGCGTCTTCACGATCGCCGGCGACCAGCAGGCGTTCCTCTACTACGGCCCGCTGGCCCAGCCGCGCGGGGTGGCGAAGATCGTCATCTACACCCCGAGCCGCGACCGGGTCCGCACCCTGCCGGTGCGCTAGCTAGGCCTGCGGCAGGGCGAAGAAGGCGACGGCGGAGAAGTGGGCGACGGCGGCGGCGATCACGAAGAGGTGGAAGACCTCGTGGTAGCCGAAGATCGCCGGGCTCGGGTTCGGTCGCTGGGTCGCGTAGATGACCGCGCCGGCGGTGTAGAGCAGGCCGCCGGCGACGACCAGTAGGGAGCCGGCGACGCCGAGCGCCGACCAGAGCGCCGGGAAGGCGGCCACGGCGACCCAGCCGAGCGAGACGTAGATCAGCGCCGAGGCCCATTTCGGGTGCTCGATCCAGACCGTCTCGACGATCGCGCCGGCGATCGCGCCGATCCAGACGACGAGCAGGATCGCTGTCGCCAGGGCGCCGTGCAGGACGAGCAGCGCGAACGGCGTGTAGGTGCCGGCGATGAGGAAGAAGATCATCGAGTGATCGAGCCGGCGCATCCACATGCGCACGTCCGGCCGCTTCCAGTCGACCCCGTGGTAGAGGGCGCTGGTGCCGAACAGGGCGGACAGGCTGAGCGCGTAGATCGCCACCGCCAGGGTCGCCTTCGGGGTCTTGGCGAGGAAGATCAGGGCCGCCCCGAGCACCAGCGAGGCGAAGAAGGCCCACTTGTGGGAGACGCCGCGCAGCTTCGGCTTGACCGCGGCTATCGCGTCCTGCGCCGCCTCTTTTGCCGCGTCGACCCGGTCGCCCACCGCGTCGCGGGCGGCGCTGGCTTTCTCCCCCACCAGCTCGGCGCTCTTGCGAAGCTCATCGACCATTCGTCCCAGGGTACCGGGAGACCGAATCGCCGAGGTAGCGGGGTTGTCAGAATTCAGGGACGCCCACGCGCGCCTGGCGTCGTAGATTTGCGCGCGTCTTGCGCGTCTGACGCGCGGGTTCTGTCCGAGCGGAGAGCAATCCTCCTCTGTTACCCCTGAAAGTCGCTTCGAGAGGAGAAGTTTGATGTCCCAGACCGCCGCTACCAGTCCCAAAAACGGTCTCCAGGGCCTCTCGATAGAGCGGCGGTTTTCGGCTGCCGGCGTGCATCCTTTCGACCAGATCGAGTGGGAGATCCGCGACGCGGTGATCGGGAATCCGGAAAGTCCGGCTTTCGAGCAGCGCGGGGTCGAGTTCCCGAAGAGCTGGTCCCAGAACGCGACCAACATCGTCGCCCAGAAGTACTTCCGCGGCAAGCTCGGCAGCCCCGAGCGCGAGAGCTCGGTGAAACAGATGATCAGCCGGGTCGCCGGCACGATCGCGAACTGGGGGCGCGAGGGCGGCTACTTCTCCTCCGACGAGGACGCCGACGCCTTCGAGATGGAGCTGACCGCGATCCTGCTGCACCAGAAGGCGGCCTTCAACTCGCCGGTCTGGTTCAACGTCGGCTTCGAGGAGAAGCCGCAGTGCTCGGCCTGCTTCATCCTCAGCGTCGACGACACCATCGAGTCGATCCTCGACTGGAACACCAAGGAGGGGATGATCTTCCGCGGCGGCTCGGGCTCGGGAATCAACCTCTCGAACATCCGCGGCTCGGTCGAGCACCTCTCCAAGGGCGGCCTCGCCTCCGGCCCGGTCAGCTTCATGCGCGGCGCCGACGCCTGGGCCGGCACGATCAAGTCCGGCGGCAAGACGCGGCGCGCGGCGAAGATGGTCGTGCTCGACGTCGACCACCCGGACGTCGAGGACTTCATCTGGTGCAAGGCCAAGGAGGAGGAGAAGGCGGGGGCGCTGCGCGACGCCGGCTTCGACATGTCGATCGACGGCGACGGCTTCACCTCGATCCAGTACCAGAACGC
>CAYXFL010000062.1:0-16200 GCA_964464285.1 uncultured Conexibacteraceae bacterium | reverse complement strand
AGCATCTCGGCGAGGCCGGTCTTCAGTCGGAAAGTCGCTCGTTCGGCCATCGCGCCCATATTACGTGGGCGCGTGGCCGGGGAGTCGCGAGGGCCCTACTTCAGTTTGTAGGCGCGGATGCGATCTTTGTGCGCGGCTTCGTCGCGCGCGTACAGACCGTGCGCGAGCCCCTGGACCAGCGCCATCAGCGCCGTGTGCGAGCGCGTGAACGACGGGCTGTTCGAAGAGAAGTAGAGGGTCAACTCGGCGTGCTCGCCGACCTCCGACATCGTCGCGTCGGAGATCGCCAGGGTGCGCGCGCCGCGATGCAGGGCAAGCTTCATCGCCCGCAGCAGCAGCGGGTGGGCGCGGCCCGCGGAGAGCGTGATCACCAGCGTCTCGTCGTCGATCCGGCCGAGCCGCTGCAGGGACTCGCCGCCGGTGCTGGCGACGATCTCCGAGCGGATGTCGAGCAGGCTGAGGGTGTGACGAAGGTAGCTGGCGAAGAAGGCCATCTGGTCGACCCCGACGATCACGATCCGCTGCGCGGTGGCGAGCGCCGAGACCGAGGCGTCGACCTGCTCGGGGGTCAGCTTGCGCGCGGTTTCCTCGAGGTTCGAGTAGTCGGCGCTGAGCGAGCCCTCGAGCTCGGAGTGGTCGAAGGAGAAGAGCGCGCCGCTGTTGCTGCCGGCGGTGGCGATCGTCGTGCGGTACTCCTCGATCGCCGCCTGCTGGAGCTCCGGATACCCCTCGAAGCCGAGGGCCTGGGAGAAGCGCACCACCGTCGATGACGAGGTGCTCGCTCTCCGGGCCAGCTCCTCGGCGGTGAGGAAGGCAGCCTCGTCGAGGTGATCGACGATGTAGCGAGCGACATCCTTCTGGGAGCGCGAGAACTCGTCGAAACGCTCCTGGATGTAGTCGGAAAGGCTTTTGAGCTGTGGGGACTTCGTCGCGGTCTTGGTCACGGCGGTCCATTTCGCCGAACCTGACTCTTTCCCTTCTGAGAAACTCCTGGAATGACGCTGGAAGACGCCGTTCGGTTCACCAACCGCAACATGATCGCCTTCGACCTGCTGCTGGGGAGCGCCGCGATCGCGGCCCCGGCGGCGACCCTGAAGGTGCTGGGACACGAGGAGCCCTCGCCCGACGCCAAGCACCTGTTCCAGCGCTGCGGCCCGATCTGGCTCACCTTCGCCGCCGCGCACCTGGTCGCCGACCGCCGCGGCAGCGCCGCCGACTGGCAGTCGCTGGCCTGGCTGCGGGCGACCGAGATCGCCACCGACGCGCTCTGGGCGCGCTCGCCGGCGGTCAGCCGGCCCGGCGCCAAGGCCGGCCTGGTGCTCGCCGGCGCCGCCAACGTCGCGATGGCGGCGGGCTTCGCCTGGCTCTCGAAGAGGCGCTGACGTGGGCGGGTTCGACGGTCAGCCGAGTGTGCGCTGGAGCCTTCAGGGGATCACCGAAGAGGGCGACGAGGCCTGGCTGATCCGCGGCATCTCCCGCAAGCTCTACCACTGCCCGGGCTGTCACGGTGACATCGAGGTCGGCGACGAGCACACCATCGTGCAGTACGTGCGCCGGCTCGGCGGCACCGACCACCACCACTGGCACCGGCGCTGCGCCGAAGAGATCCTGATCCCCGAGCTCGGCAGCCTCAAGCGGGTGCCCGCCGGCGAGTCCACCCAGTCGAAGCTGGAGCGCCGCGGCCGCATGCCGTCCGGGCGCCGTCGCCGCTGACGTGAACCGGGTTCGCGAAGTCGGCTCCCTGTACGCGCGGATCGCCCGCGTGTACGTGGCGTGGTTCCCCACCCTGATGCTGCTGGCGGCGATCGTCTTCCTGCCGCTCGGTCTGCTCGGCGCGCTCACCGCCGAGGTCAACGTCCAGTCGCTCGAGCTCGACAGCGCGGTGAAAATCGCGGCCCTGATCGGCGCGATCAGCGCGCTCACCGCGACCAGCCTGCTCGGCGAGGTCTTCTACAGCGGCGCGATCGCGATCGGCCTCACCCACCCAGAGCACGAGCACCCGCCGAAGCTGCGCGAGATGGCGCGGCGGATCAACTACAAGCGGCTGATCATCATCGACGTCATCTACGTGGCGCTGGTGATCCTCGGGATCGCCGCCTTCGTGATCCCCGGCGTGCTCGTCTTCATCTACCTCGGGCTGGCCGGGCCGGTGGTCGAGATCGAGGAGCGCACCGTGCGCAAGGCCTTCCGGCGCAGCTTCGACCTCGTGCGCGGCAACTTCTGGCTCGTCTTCCTCGTGCTCGCGCCGATCGAGATCCTCGGCGAGACGGTCGGCGAGCTCCTCGGCCACTGGGTCGACGACCTGGTCACCGGCTTCCTCGGCGACTGGCTTGCCGAGACGGTCTCCAGCAGCGTGCTCTCGCCGCTCTACGCGGTCGCCGTGGTGCTGCTCACCCTCGACCTGATCCACCGGCGTGACGGCGCGGCCCCGCCGCTGAAGCACAAGCCCGCCCCGGTCGAACGGACGGTGGCCGCATGAGCCTCACCCTGGCCTCGATCGTCACCGAATTCTGGGAGAACCAGCTGGTCGAACACCAGCGCCAGCACGTCTTCCTGGTGCTGGTCGGGTTCATCGTCTCCTTCGCCTTCATCCGGATGAGCACGCGGCTGATGCGCAGCCCCAAGGTCCCCTGGTGGCCGGGCAGCGTGGTCAGCGAGGGCGGCGTGCACATCCACCACCTCGTGTTCGGGATCGTCGCGATGATGATCGCCGGCACGCTCGGCTTCGCCGCCGCCGGCGAGAGCCCCTACATGGAGATCTGCGCGCTCCTCTTCGGGATCGGGATCGGCCTGACGATCGACGAGTTCGCGCTCTGGGTCTACCTCGACGACGTCTACTGGGCCGAGGAGGGGCGCAGCTCGATCGACGCGACCGTGATCGCCGCCGGGGCGATGGGCCTGGTCGTGCTCGGGGTCAACCCGTTCGACCTCGGCGACAGCTCCGAAGGGGTGCCGGCGGCGATCGTCTCGGCGCTGATCCTGCTGAGCTGCGTGGCGATCTGCTTCTTCAAGGGGCGGCGGATGCACGGCATCGTCGGCTTCTTCCTCTTCCCGTTCTCGCTCTACGGGGCCTGCCGGATCGGCAAGCCGGACTCGGGCTGGGCGCGCCGGCGCTACGGCACCCGCAACCCGAAGAAACAGGCGAAGGCGGAGAAGCGCTTCCCCCCGGACCGCCGCACCGACCGCTTCAAGAACGCCTTCCGCGACATCGTCGGCGGCAAGCCCAGCGAGGGGCTGGAAGCGGTCAAGGACGAGGCGCTGGCGGCGACCCGGGAAGCGGGCGAAGCGACCCGCGAAGCCGGCGAAGAAGTCCGCCACAAAGCCGAAGAACTGACCCACCCAGAGGACCGGCGCAAGGACTGAACGCCGTTTCCGAGTTTGTAGGGGCTATGGCCACCACAAACTCGGAAGCGCGAGGCGATCAGCGGCGCAGGCGGCGCTCGAGGTTGGCGCGCACCTCGGGCCACTCGGAGTCGATCACCGAGTAGTAGGCGCTGTCGCGCTGACCGACGCCGGGGACGATCATGTGGTTGCGCAGCACGCCCTCGAACTGGGCGGGCAGCGCGGCGAGCGCCGCCCGCGAGCGCTCGTTGCGCGCGTCGGTCTTGAACTCGACCCGCACGCAGGCGAGGTCGTCGAAGGCGTGACCGAGCAACAGCAGTTTCGTCTCCAGGTTGATCCCGGTCCGCCAGGCACCCGGTTCGAACCAGGTCCAGCCGATCTCCAGCGCCCGGTCGGCCGGGCGCACCGCCAGGTAGCGGCTGCTGCCGACCACGCGCCCGTCGGTGCGCCGCCGGACCGTGAACGGGCCCTCGGTCCCGGCCGCGGCGGCGTCGAGGGCCAGCTCCAGCCAGCGGTCGAAGTACTCGCGGTCGCTCCCGACGTGGGCCAGCCAGCGCCAGATCTCCGGCGCCTGCGCGGCCTCCCAGAGCTCGTCGGCGTGGCCGGCGCCGAGCGGCTCCAGCACCACCAGCTCCCCCTCCAGCCGCGTCGTCAGCTCCGCCACCCCACCGCTCCCTACAGGTCGCTGCCGGCGCACTCTTTGAAGCCGACCGCTTCGGCCATGCGCTTGCGGTTGTCCTCGGTCTCGTCGCGATCTTCCCGCGCCTGCAGGTAGGCGGCCGCGTCGCCGGCTTGCGCGGCGCGCAGGGCATCCTTGTCCCAGCGCGCGACGTCTTCCTGGGAGTCGACGAATTCGCCGTACGCCGCCTGCTTGGCCTGCGGTGGGTTCAGCTTGCGGAACTCGCGGACCGCCCGGCTCGAGATCCCGACCAGCTGTTCGGCGTACTCGACGTTCGGCACCCGCTCGAATTCCGGGTTCCGCACTTCTTTGTAGGTGGAGCGAGAGGTTTCGCAGATCGCGTCGCCCTGGGCGATCAGCTGGCCGGCGGTGAGGCGCCGTGGCGCGGGTTCCTCCCCACCCGCTTCTTTCTCCGTCGTATCCACGGGCGTCGTCGTCACGCCCCCCGCCGTCCCGTCGCCACCGCCCCCTCCCCCGCCGCCGGAGGTGAGGATGAACCCGACGATGACGATCAGCGCGATCGCCCCCAGCGCCCCGCCGATCAGCAGCGGGTTGCGCTTCGGACCCTCGACGACGGGCTCGGTCAGCGTCTCGGGTGGGCCGGGGTGCAGGCGGCCGGTCTCTGGCGGGGTGGCCGCGGCGGTCGGCTCGGCCGGCAGCGCCGTCTCCGCTTCGACCGTCGCGGCGGCGCCGGTGGCGACGGTGCGCTCGGGGACCGTCACCGGGGCGCCGCTGAGCGCCGCGACCGCGGCCCGGCCGAGGTCGCCGGCCGACGGGTAGCGGTCGCCGGGCTGCTTCGACATCGCCCGGGCGACGACGTCGTCGAGCGCCATCCCGATCGCGGGCACGTAGAGCGAGGGCGCCGGCGGCGGGTCGTTGAGGTGGGCGTAGAGGCGGGCGGCCTCGCCCTCGCGCGGGAACGGGACCTCGCCGGTCAGCAGCTTGAACAGCATGCAGCCGAGCGCGTAGACGTCTACCCGGGCGTCGACCTGGCCGCCGGAGATCTGCTCCGGCGCGACGTAGTCGAGGGTGCCGACGAAGCGGCCGGTCTGGGTCAGGCCGGAGTTGGTGGCGACGTTGCGGGCGACGCCGAAGTCGGTGATGTAGGCGTGCTCGTCGCCCTGCTCGCCGCTGAGCAGGACGTTGGCCGGCTTCACGTCGCGGTGCACGAGGCCGGCGGCGTGGATCGCGTCGAGCCCGTTGGCGACCTGGGCGATCAGGGCGGCCGCCGGCCCGGGCTCGAGCCGGCCCTCGCGGGCGATCCGGCGGCCGAGGTCGGAGCCGGCGACGTAGCGCATCGCGATGTAGGGAACGCCGTCCTCCGCGCCGGCGGCGTAGATCGGGACCACGTTCGGGTGCTCGATCGCGGCGGCGATCCGCGACTCCTCGGCGAAGCGCCGGGCGAAGACCTCCTCGGCGGCGGCTTCCGGCGCGATCAGCTTCAGCGCCACCCGCCGCTCGAGGCCCGGCTCGACCGCCAGGTAGAGGATCCCCATGCCGCCGCGGCCGAGCCGCTGCTCGATCCGGTAGCCGGCGAAGACGTCGCCGGCGGCCAGCTCGCTCCAGCCGTCAGGCTCAACCATCGCACAACCCTAGCCGCAGATTCCCCGGCCTAGACTGGCGCAAGGAAGATGCGGGGACGGCTTGGCATAGCTCTGGCACTGGTTGCGGTCGGACTCGCGGCGGCGGCGCTGGCGAGCGCCGAGGTGCGCCGCTCGGGAAACATCCAGATCAAGTTCAACGGCAGCTTCACGCCGAAGTCGCTGCCCCGCGAGCGCGCCGTGCCGGTGACGATCTCGGTCGACGGCCGCGTCTCCACCGCCGACGGCAGCCACCCGCCGCCGCTGCGCCGGATCGAGCTGGAGCTGAACCGCGCCGGCCGCATCGACACCGCCGGGCTACCGAGCTGCCGCTCCTCGCTGCTGCAGTCGACCACCGGCCAGGAGGCGCTGCGGCGCTGCCCCGGGGCCCTGGTCGGGCGCGGCCGCTTCGGCGCCGAACTGTCCGAAGTCGGCGACCCGATCCCGAGCCGCGGCCGCATCCTCGTCTTCAACGCCGTGCGGAGCGGCAAACCGGAGCTGCTGCTCCACCTGCACGGGACGACCCCGATCGAGGCCTCCTTCGTGCTGCCGCTGCGAATCACCCACCGCCGCGGCGAGCTCGGCACGGTGCTCACCGGCCAGCTGCCGCGGATCGCCGGCGGGGTCGGCTCGGTCACCGAAATCTCGCTCGACATCGGCCGCGATTACCGCTACCGCGGCCAGCGCCGCGGCTACATCAGCGCCAGGTGCGCCGCCCCCGCCGGCTTCACGAGCGTCCCCTTCACCCTCGCCCGCGGCACCTTTCACTTCACCGACGGCACCAAGATCGACACCGCCCTCTCCCGCGTCTGCCACGTTCGGGGTTGACCGGGGCCGTCCGAGGCCGGGCCAGCACCCACACCTCGTCTTGGCAGGTAGGTGTGGGCGCTGGCCGGCGTGACGGGGCGGATTCGCTGAAAAGCCCGAGCCCCGACCACGAGTCTGCACTTCGGCACCCATGCGGTGGTCAAGTACGGACTCACGGACTCGTCAACCGCCACCCGCCTCACGAGTGAGCCAACGGAACTTCCGGGTGCCTTCAGCCCAACGGAACTTCGGGGCGCTTTCGTTGGGAGGGGTCGGTGGTGTCCTTCGTCGAGCGGCGTCCGCGATTCGCCCAAGCGACGCTCTCGGACCGGCCCGGTTGCGATCCAGGCGAATTCGCCCAGCGAGAGTAGAAGGACACCACCGACCCCTCCGGCGGAAACCCCCCGAAGCACCCCGTCCTACAACCCCAGCCCACCGACCCCACGCTCGTCCCAGCCCAGGTGATGAGCGAGCTCGTGACGCAGCGTCTGCTCGACCTGCCGCGCCAGCTCCGCCCGGTCGTGGCCGAAGTCGCGCTCGAGCGTGTCGCGGTAGATCACGATCCGGTCCTCGAGGCCTTCGAAGGCGATCCCGTCGCCGAAGTAGTGGCCGTAGGCGTCGTGCTCCTCGCCGAGGTCGGAGACGATCACGGCGACCCGCTCGAGGAGGCGCTGGAACTGCTCGGGCAGGGCGTCGATCGCGTCGGCCACGAGGGCCTCGAACTCGTCCATTTCCGGTTGCTCGCCCATCCGCACAATGCAATACGTTCGCAGGGACGGGCGCAAGCCCGGTACCAGCGAATACCGAACCAACCCTGATGCGGAGGCGAGAAGAGATGACCGAGGACCAGCCGGAGAAGCCAAAGAAACTGCGCGTGTCGCGCGCTGCCCTCGCCGTCCTGGCGATCGCCGCCGCGGGCGTCGTCTGGTCGGGCTGTGGCAGCGACAGCGACACGACCGACGTCAGCTCGAAGGCCCAGACCGAAATCGAACAGGGCGTCGAGGAAGCCGAAAAGGGCATCACCGAGGGCGCCGAAGAGGCCAAGAAGGGCCTCGAAGAAGCGCGTGACCAGATCGAAAAGGGCAAGGGCTCGGCCTCCAAGGGCGTCGAAGAAGGCCGCAAACGCGCCGAAGAAGGCATCGAAGAGGGCCGCAAGCAGGCCGAAAAGGGCATCGAAGAAGCGAAAGAACGGGCGGAAGACCTGATCCCGTAGTCGAGTAACGACAGGGCCAACCGATCCGCGCCAGGAACCTCCGGTGAGCAAGCGCCTGGCGCGGATCGCGCTCTGGATCGGCGGCGTCGCCCTCGCGATCTTCCTCCTCGACCTGGTCGGGGTACCGGTCAGCGAGTGGATCGAAGCGCTGCTCGACAAGCTGGAGGAAATCCCGGCCTGGGCAATCGTCGTCGCGATCGTCCTGCAGAGCGCCAACACGGCGCTGGCGGCGCTCGCCTGGTTCGGGATCCTGCGCGCGGCGCTGCCGCGGGCGGGCGTCACCTACCGGATCGTGCTCGCCTCCTACGCGACCGCGGTGGCGATGAACAGCTTCCTGCCGGCCAACATCGGCACCTGGGTGATGCTGCTGATGTTCACCACCCTGTTCGCCGGCGCCACCTTCACGATGATGCTCTCCAGCATCGTCGTGCAGAAGATCCCGTTCACGGTCTTCAGCCTCGCCCTCTACCTGTACCTGTTCCTCTCTGTGGCGGGCTCGTTCTCGATCGAGCTCGGCCTGCTCGCCGACCACACCGGCCTGGTCGTGGCGATCGCCGCCGGCGGGATCTTCCTCGTCGTCCTGCTCGGTCGGGTCTTCTGGGAGCGGCTGGCCGGGCTGCGCGCCCAGGTCGCCGAAGGCGGCGCGATCCTCGCCACGCCGCGCCGCTTCCTGCTCGACGTCGTGCTGCCGTCGCTGGGCAGCTACGCCGCCCGGCTGGCGATCGTCGGCGTCTTCCTCGGCGCCTACGGGATCCCGGTCACCTTCCACAACGTCGCCACCGTCACCGCCTCCAACTCGATCTCCAACTCGGTCTCGGCGACGCCGGGCGGGATCGGGGTGACCCAGGCGATGAACACGGCGGCGCTCTCCGGCTCGACCGACGCGGCGACCGCAACCGCCTACTCGATCAGCCAGCAGCTGGTCACCTCGGCCTGGAACGTGCTGTTCGCCGTCGTCCTCGTCTCCTGGGTGTTCGGCTGGACCGGGGGCAGGTCCCTGGTCGAGTCCTCCTACGCCGACGCGAAGGTGAAAAGCAGGGAGATGAAAGAAAAACGGCGGCGCCGCGAGCCCGCCGGGCACTGAGCGACCGGACCCGGGCCGCCTCAGCCGTCGCCTGACATCACCCGCGATTTCGCCGCCGCGAACTCGGCGTCGGTGAGGGCGCCCTTGCCGTGCAGCGCCGCCAGCCGCTCGAGCCGCACCACCGTGTCGTCCGGCCGGCCCTTCTCGGCAGCGGCGCTGAAGCTCAGCTCGGGGTGCGCGCGGTCGAGCGCGGCCATCTCCTCGTCGCCCATGACGAGCTGGTCGCGCGCGAAGAATCCGCCCTTCTTCGTCATCTCCGGCCGCTCCAGCCGCTGCCCCTCCGAGGCCGCGATCCAGCGCTCGCCTTCCTCGAAGTCGTAGACCTCGCGCTCGCCGTGCAGGAAGCGGATCAGCCGTCGGTAGCACTCGCCGCCCTGCTCGATCAACCGCTCGAGTTCCGGATCGGGCGGCGACCCGAGGTGCCCGGCGACCCGCGCCTTGTCCCAGGCCATCAGCTCCAGCGCCACCCGCCCTGCCTGCAGGGCCACCTTCACGTCACGGCGGCCGACGCGCCTTCCACAGCCACAGAAGCAGTCCATCCGCCGCCTAGGATCTCAGGTCGCCAGACCGCGGCGCCCGCAGCGCGTATCGTCCGGCCTCCGGGGCGGTAGCTCAGTTGGTCAGAGCACGGGACTCATAATCGTTCGGCTCGGATCGGTGTATCTGGCTCTAGGAGTACAAAAGGGGCAACTTGACCCTAAGGCCGGGCGGCCTCTTTTGGGCTCATTTGGGCCGGTTTCGGCTGGGTTTGGGCGCAGGATCGGGCTGTGCGCCCAAACCGCCCCGGCCGCAGTAGGAGAGGGTCGGGGCCAACCCTCCCAATTTCGTACGGTGTCGGGGTGGGAGAGGTTCTCGCGGTGGGGGTGCCCCCCCGGGGGGTGGGAGTTACGAACCCAAGATCTCGACAGCGATCGTCCCGCCCGTCTGGATGTTCTCGACGCCCGCGGCGGGATCGATCGGGAGATCAGCTGGGAGATCACTGGTGCGGTAGATCTCGAACAAGGCCCCTTCGTCGTCTTCAATGACGTAGATGGGGCTTGCAGGCTCCGGAAGCGAATCAATGGCCTCCCTGACCATTTCGGCCGATGCTCCCGAGAAAGTCGCAATCAGTATCGCGATGGCGGCGGTTAGCTTTGTTCCGAACGAGTGATTGAGCATCGGTAGAAGAAAGAAGCTAGACACGGACCCGGATGAGTCGGGCCAGTGGGCCGGCCCTCTCAGTGCTGTCAAATTCTTCTGCCTTTGCGAGGACGACGGCGGCGCTCGCACACCGCTCGATAATCGAACTCCGGAAGCAGTGACGACTCGTCACCGCTTACCGACGAGGAGAGGCTGGCCGCCCAGGCGGCGATCTGCCCTGCGATCTCGATAGCGATTCCGTCGCACGCCACCGCCCACGGATCGCAGGGATCAAGGCGCTCTGCGGCGTCTTCGACCGCCTCTAAGAGATCGGACAGAACGTCGATCGCCTGCTCGCTCATCGCCCTCTCCCGCTCTCCGCGACCCTGGAAGGCGTCCGCGCGAACAACTCCAGCAGGGAAGTGCTCGCCCCCAGCGCCGAGATCGAGTGGGCAGGTATCTGCGCGGGCTTCCGTGCGGTCAGCCGACGAAGAGAAAGGAGCGCATCGGAGATCAGCTCAGCGTCGCTCGGCTCCTCGGGGCGGGGCAGCGCTCCCACCGCCACCCCGCCGCCGGGCACAACCGATAGGTGAGTCATCCGATCCCCCTCAGGTCGCCGCCGTCGCGCAATGACGTGTCGATCTTCTTCGCGATCTCCGACGCGGCGTGCCCCCAGGGGGATGCGGTGCCGAGCACGAACGCGGCTTGTTCGGCTGAGCGCTTGAACTGCTCCATTGCAGCCTCGGCTGCGGGGCGGCCGGAGTCTTCCTGTCCCTCCCCGTTGACGACGCGCAGGACGGTCACCCGATCACCCCCACCGCGACGATGCCGACGACTGCCCAGAACGGCAGGCAGTAGACCAGGGCGAGGGCGAGCGGGTTGGGCTTGACGATCATCGGCGCCCCCTCCACAGCCCGCCCCATCAGGCCACCGCCTTCCGGGCGTCGGCCAGCCAGTCGGTGTATGCGGGGCTGGGGTCGTCGGGTTCGTCGGGAGCACCCGGACAGCCCTCGACTTCCTCGAGGATGTAGGCGAGTAGCGCCGGCTCGCACTCGAAGCTCCCAGTAGCGTCCCTCTCGTCGCTCCAACCGATCACGTCGAGTGCGGCCGAGAGGCCGTTGACCTTCGCCGCGATGCTGCGAGCAACGTCGATCGAGGTATCACCGTAGAGCGCGTTCGTGGTCAGGATCTCCAATTCCAGGGCGTCCGCCGCAAGGAGATGGAGCGAAGCGACTCGGAAGCGCGGGACGTGCTCGCGGGGTACGTGCAGGTGCCGCGTTGCGGTCGCCATCAGCACTGCCCTCCCCGGCCCGCTTCGCTGAGTCGAATCGTGGCCAAGTGCTTCCAATGTGTGGAGCAACGGAGAACCACCCCTCGCATCTCCGACTCAAGGGGCATCTGGGAGGCAACGTCCTGATGAAACTCGGCCAGCGCACGCGCGGCGTCGACCTCACCCAGCATCGGCGCCGGCCGCTGAGCCACGCTCCCGGTGTCCTCGGCGACAAGTCGCAGGTTGGTCGGCATCAGCTCGCCTCCCGAGCGGACGCACGGCGCGCATCGCCCCGGAGCGCCGTCGAAACTTGATGCGCCACAACCCGGCTAGCACCGCCCCAGGCCGAATCGTCCGTAAATACCTCGCTGACGCCCTCGCAGGCGGCGACGAGGGTTTCCAGGGCTTCCCGCTGCTTGGGCAGGTACTTGCCCCAGGATTCCGTCTCTTCGCCGCCGGGTCGCCGCTCGACCTCATTCGCCGCGTCGTCCCCGCCACCAAAGAGATGCCGGTGAGCCGTGTCGACCATCCGCGCGTAGGGGTCCGCGTCGGGGCCGTCGAGGGACGCGGCCATGTGCGTGCCCCATTCGAGGTGGCGGACCAGACCAGCGATGACGTTGATCCTCGCCTCGACGGAATGCCCATCGTCCGGCGGCACGGGGGGAATCGCGACCAGGATCTCACCGCGCGACGCGCTGCTCGATGCCTCTATCTCGTCACGCGAGATCCAGCAGTCCCGTAGGTCTTGGTCAAAGACGGCGTAGGCGCCCGTATTCAAGGAATCAACTGCGGCGAACGCCTCGACCGTCGCTACCGCCCGGTCAACTGCCGGGGAGAGGTTGAATCGTTCCCTCGTGCTCCGCGCCGGGCTCTCGCCCGCGTTCCCCTGCTCAGCCATCGTCATCCTCCTGTGTCGGATTGTGCTCCGACCGGAGACACGGGCAGGATGCGAGCCACGGGAGTAGAACTTCCCGGTGCCGCCTCGGAGCCTGTGTATCCGGGTGCGGAAGGGGGGTCGTGCTGCGACAACAGCGCGGCTCCCCGTTTCTTTACGCGGGCGACCCTATACCGCTCAGCGCGGCTCGGTCAAGGCGGATCTCCTTCAGGCGGGCGCCCCTTGCCTTCCAGCGCCTCCGCAACGGGTTGAGCGGGGGCGTAGGGAAATAGGAGGAGCCCGGCGTGGCAGACCATCTTGGTCGGTCACGTCTTGGTACGGTGCCGGTCGTTCAGAGGGGCGTGTCCTTGACGCCCCCAAAACCGGCAGCGGGGGGTTCAGATGCGCATGAGGGTTCTGTTCGGGCTGGTGGCTGGAGCACTGATCTTGGCGCTGGTCGGCTGTGGGTCGACCGAAACGAAGACGGTCACCGAGACGGTGACGGTCGATGATTCAGACCCGGCACCCGAAACGACCACCGAGGCTGCATCTGAACCCCTTGTGACCACGGACGAACCAACCGCGACGACGATCCCCGACGGGACCTGGGCCAAGGGCGAGTACACGCCGGGCACCTATCGCGCGAAGGGCGGTCCAATGTGCGAATGGGAACAGCGCCAAAGCCTGGGCAAGGAAGCCGAAGGCGCCGGCCAGTGGGGCATCGGCGATTCAAACATCCTGGCTGAAATCGACTCGCCCTACTTCGTAACCGAAGGCTGTGGCACCTGGCAGAAGGTCGACTGAGGTGGAAGCCTGACGCTGATCTCGGCTCTGACGCCTAACTTCAAGCTTCCATGATGAAGAAGTTGACCGCAGCGTCAGTGAGTTCAACGTTGTTCCTGACCTCGTAGTTGAATTGTTCCTTGAGCACGACGGTTTTCAGATGGGCGCGCATATCTGAAAATCCAGATACGACGGTGACTACGAAGATCGGGTCTTCGACCGTCGGCGTATCCAGGATGATCCGGTATTTCCCCGTAGCCGTTTTTTCGGCGCCGAACCCCGATCCTGCGGTCACCAATCCATTGGCCAGTATCTGCCCTCGAATGATCGGCTTGGCGAGCTTCTCATCGGTAATCGCAGCTTTTTTGATCTTCCCCGTTTCGACAGAGTTGCTCGCGAGCTTCGCTGCCGTCACTGCGGAGTCTTTGATCTTCCCCGTCTCGACCGCCGAACTCGCAAGCTCGGTCGCTCCCACCACCCCGGCGCCAAGCTGAAGGTTCCCGTCTTTGTCGATCGTCGCATCACCACCCATCGCTTTGTAGGCGAGGGCTCCGGTGTTCTGGACCACCAGGAGCTTGCCGGCGTCTCCTGCGCCCCCGGGGACCGCGATCTGCGAAGAGGCGTCGATGGCACCGAGCTTCGTGTCGACCGCCGAGGCCAGCGCCTGCATATGTGCGGGCACATCGGGTGGCGAGTCGCTCCCGACGGGATATGGGAGTTTGTGGGCTGCGGTTTCAGCGGGCATTCGTGGTTCTCCTACGGTTCGGGGAGTTGGTCGGGCAAGACGTCTGCGATGGAGTCGAAGGTCGGGAACGCCGTGGTTAGGGCGTCGAAGTGGTCCCAGCCGGCGGAGATGTCGGAGTAGGTCACGCCTTCGAGCACGTCGAAGTCGAGCACCAGACCCGCCACCTTGAATTCACGGGCAAGCCGCTCGGTGCGAGCCGGTTCCGGACACTCGCTCGCCAGCACTCGCACGTAGAGGTCGTGCGCTTCCGGCGTGCGCTCGCGAACGATCACGCGCTTGGTCCCGGTTAGGGTCCGGCGCAAGGTCGTCTTGTAGGTCTCGGTTTGCCCCCGGCGCCAGGTGCTCGGTTCTTTGATCTCGGCTCGCCTCTGAGCCTCGGTCATCTCGTCCGTGAACGTGACCCCTACAAACTGAGCCAGGTAGCGGAGCGCCTCGGCCGGGCACTCGTCAGGGTCAAAGAGGATCGCCCAGCCCGGCCGGTCCCCGCGGTCGCGAACGATGTCGTAGACCCTCTGCAGCGGGGCCGCCCAGCCTTCGCAGAAGATCCGGAGGGGGTAGCCGAGATCAGCATCATCCACCCGATGCCAGCCCATGGCTTCATACAGCTCTTCCCAGATGAAAGAGCCGTCGTCAGCGGGGGGCGGAAGGGGCGGTGCTTCGGGTGGATCGATGACGATGGGCATCTCTATGCCTCCACGCCGACTAGGCCGTCGATGAGATCGAAGACCAACGGGAAGCACGGTGCCTCCACCGTGTCGATGGTCGCCCGGATCTGCTCGCGGCTCACCCCGCGCTCGAGGGCGCCGTTGAACAGGGCCGCATAGCAGTTGGTGACCGGGTGACCGGACCAGAGACAGAGCCGCCCCGCGAACTCGGAGATGATCTCTTCCGGCGTGTACGGCGGTTCGTTCATTGGGTCCCTTCGAGTTGGTCGAGTAGAGCAGCCAGGAGTACGTCGACCGTGATTTCTTCGGGGTGCTCGAAATAGAGGCGGGCAAGGACATCCGCGACTTCCGTGCGGGTCAGGCCGAGCTCAATCGCCTTGTTGAGCGGCGACAAGAGCGCCGCCCCGATCCCCAGGATTGGGAGCGTTACTCCCCGCGTCATCGTGGACCCGAAGTTCTTCAGCTTTTCGCCGGTCGCAGCGAAGGAAGCGATGCTCTTGGCACCGCGCATCCCGACTGCTTCCAGGCTCTTCGCCGCGGCGTCGGTTTCCTTCGAGAACTTCCGCTGAATATGCAGTTTTAGAAACACATCGATCGAGTTGTGGCGCGTCATAGACGGATCACGCGGCCCGGGTCGAGCTTCTTGAACGGGTCACGGATGCCGTTTTTTCGGCCAACCTCCTGCCAGAGCGTCCAGTCGCCAAGCTCCCGCGCAACGATCGTCTGCAGGTTGTCGCCAGCGCGGACCGTGGCAGACAGGGGAACGGCATCACTCAGCCCCATCGCGTGGGATGCGACGACGGCGTTGCTGATCCCGATCTTGCGTTTCCTGCGGCGGATCGTGTCGGGGCTGACGTACTCGAGGAGGTGAAGAGTGACGCGCTGCCGGAGCAACCTGCCATCGTCTTCGCTGTCGTCGCGGATCGCTTCGCCGAACTCCGGCTCGCCCCCGAACACGTAGCGAAGGTGCGGTTTGTGGATCGGACCCGTGCAGCGGAAAGGCACAGCGTCCGGCCCGCCAAGGCGCAGGAGCGTGTTTAGCTGCCCCTGGATGGAGTTGTCTTTCGCGTAGCCGTCGAGGAAGATCGGCACGTCCTGCTGAAAGGGGGGGGCGCCGACGCGATCGGTGACGCCTTTGCCTTCCACCCGGTCGACCACCTCCCATGAGGCGAAACCAGCCGTTGGGGTCGCGGGTCCGTCGCCCAGGCGGACCATGATGTCGATCTTCTTCGGAGGGCACTGAATGCGAATCTCAAGGGGCTTCGGTTCAAACACGCGCCGTCACCCCCTCTTCCGTGTCGTCATCCAGTGCATCGAACGGCGTCGGCTTCTCATCGTCACCCGGTGCGCTATCGGCGCGGAGCATTTCCCACATCAACTTCATCGCCGCGACGGAGCCGCCTCGTGCGCTTTCGGAGACGCGACGACGCAGCTCGATTCCCGTCATCGGTCGGGGGCGGTCTGCCGCGGCCTGGCGGGCGTTCTCGATCGCGAGCACGAAGTCGGAGTACGGGCCGTCCTCTTTGCGGCCGCGAGTGAGCCAGGTCTTCACGGTTGAAAGGCGAAGACCAACGTCTCGGCAGGCGTCAGGAAGCGAAACGCCGGCAGCGGTCCGCTCGACCAAGGCGCCGCGATTCTCAGGGGTAAACTGCGAGCGCATTCAGACCCGCCCCCCTGTCAATCGCTGATTTTTTCGCGGGCAGGGGGCACCCGGTGTCGGGGTGCGAGCGGTTCTCGCGGTGGGGGTGCCCCCCGGGGGGCGTGTCGGAATCCGGGCGGGCGGTGCCCCGACTGGACCCGGGGTGGCCCGAGGACGAAGGTGCGGAAGAACCAATGTCGAGCCCGCCACCGCCGCCGAGTGGGGTGACGGGCTCGACATCCCCCGGGTGGGCAAGCCGAGAGTGAGTGCCCGTTGCCGGGAGGTCGTGAAGATCCACGGCACCGACGCCCTGCGGCGCGCACGTTCTGTGCGGGTGCAGGCGCATCGGTGCCTCATGCACTGGACGAGGAGTGCTGTGCTGCCGCGTTGCGCGGCCTCC
>CAYXFL010000061.1:0-16504 GCA_964464285.1 uncultured Conexibacteraceae bacterium | reverse complement strand
GTGATCTGCGAGGTGATGAACGACGACGGCACGATGGCCCGGGTCCCCGATCTGATCCCGTACTGCCAGGCGCACGGCCTGAAGATGGTCACGGTCGCCGACCTGATCGCCTACCGGCGCCGCACCGAGAAGCTGGTCGAACGGGTGGTCGCGACCGCGCTGCCGACCACCTTCGGCGACTTCACCGCGGTCGGCTACCGCTCGCTGGTCGACGAGAAGCACCACGTGGCAATGGTCAAAGGCGAGGTCGACGGGGCCGAGGACGTGCTCGTGCGGGTGCACAGCGAGTGTCTCACCGGCGACGTCTTCCACAGCATGCGCTGCGACTGCGGCGAACAGCTCGAAGCGGCGCTGGCGATGATCGAGGAGGAGGGCAGGGGCGTGCTGCTCTATCTCTCCCAGGAGGGCCGCGGGATCGGCCTGCTGAACAAGCTGCGCGCCTACAAGCTGCAGGAGGAGGGCGCCGACACGGTCGAGGCCAACCTGAAGCTCGGCCTGCCCGCCGACCTGCGCGACTACGGGATCGGCGCTCAGATCCTCGGCGACCTCGGCCTGACCAGCATCCGCATCCTCACCAACAACCCGAAAAAGATCGTCGGCCTCGAGGGCTACGGCCTCTCGGTCTCCGAGCAGGTGCCGATCGAATCCTCGCCCAACCTCCACAACGAGGCCTACCTGCGCACCAAGCGCGAGAAACTCGGCCACTCGTTGCACCACCAGGGCCTGGCCCTCGACGAGGAGATGATCCACGACGAGGAAGAGCACGACGCCGAGGCCGCGAATGGGTGACGGCGACGGGCAGTTCCTCGAGTCGTTCAGCGCCGCGGAGAAGGAGTACCTGGCGGGGCAGCGCTTCGCCGTCTGCGTCGGCCGCTTCTACGAGGACCTGGCCAAGCGCCTGCTGGCCGGCGCCGACGAGGGCTTCGAGCTGATCGGGGTCCCCCCGGACTCGGTCGAGCGCACTTCGGTCCCGGGGGCTTACGAGCTGCCCTACGCAGCGCGGCTGTTCGCGGAGGCCGGCGAGTACGCCGGCGTGGTCTGCCTCGGGGTCGTGATCCGCGGCGAGACCGACCACTTCGACTTCGTCTGCGCCGAGTCGGCGCGCGGGATCCAGGACGTGCAGCTAGCGACCGGCGTTCCCTGTGCCTTCGGCGTGATCACCTGCGACAACATGGACCAGGCACTGGCCCGTTCGGGCGGAGGCAAACGCGACCAGGGCCGCAACGGCGCCCTCACCGTCGCCCGCATGGCCCTCCTGCGGCGCCAACTGGCATAATCCCCCGCCTCATGGCCAAGGTATGCCACAGCTGCGGCAAGGGACCAGGCTTCGGCCAGTCCCGGAGCCACTCGATGGTCGCCACCAAGCGACGCTTCGACCCGAACCTGCAGAAGGTCCGGATCACCGAGAACGGCCGCCCGCTCCGCACCTACGTGTGCACTCGCTGCCTCAAGGCCAACAAGGTCACCAAGGCCGCCTGACCTCGGAGTCGCGGTAGAGCGAACGCTTGTTCGTACGACCGGGCCAGTGGATAGGCTCTATCGACGACGATGAGTCTTCCAGCGTTAAAGGATTTCGAGCCCGTCAGCGTAATGGCGGACGGCGATGCGGCTGTTCTCAGAACGAAGCGAGGTGCCCTCTTCAACGAGGATTGTCTTTCCTTCCTGAAGCGCGTAGAAGACGAGTCCGTCGATACCGTTTTTGCAGATCCTCCGTTCAACCTTGGCAAGGTCTATGGACCCAGGGTCGACGATCGGATGTCCGAGGATCAATACGTTGAGTGGTGTCGGGCTTGGTCTGACCAGTGCATCCGGGTTTTGAAGCCAGGAGGATCGCTCTTTATCTACAACTTGCCGCGCTGGAACGTTGTTATCGGCGCTCATTTGATGGCGCGCGAAATGACCTTCCGTCACTGGATCGCGGTCAGTATGAAGGCTGGCCTGCCGATTCCGGGCAGGCTGTACCCCGCTCACTACAGCCTCATCTACTACTCGAAGGGCAAACCGAAGACGTTTCGGAAGATTCGGACGCCGATCGAACTCTGCCGACACTGCGGTGGCGAGATCAAGGACTACGGTGGTCACCGGGACGCGATGCATCCAGATGGCGTAAACCTCAGCGATGTCTGGACCGACGTCCCTCCTGTTCGTCACTGGAAGTTCAAGAGTAAGAAGCGTGGTGCGAACCAACTTTCGACGAAGCTCGTATCTCGCGTCATTCACCTCTCAACGATCGAGGGCGACTTGGTCCTCGATCCCTTTGGGGGTAGCGGCACGACGTTCGATGTCGCCGAACACCACGACCGCTATTGGATTGGTAGCGAGATCGAGAGTTGCGACGTGATTATCGAGAGGATGGGTAGCACCTCAGTGGAGCACCACCTGAGCAGTGACTGGATCGAGCGGGCAGCTGCCTAGCTGTAGTTCCTAACCAGGTTGTTCATCCGGGCCTCCTTGAAGGCTGGGGGTGTTGAAGCCACCCACCCCAAGGAGGACACCGGATGAAGGTTCACGGTAACGCCAAGCTGCACCCCAACGGCAGGCTGTTGATGTGTCAGAGGGTGATCGAGCAGGGGTGGTCGCTGGCGGAGGCGGCCGAGGCCGCCGGAGTCAGCGAGCGCACCTGCTCGAAGTGGCTCGCCCGCTACCGCTCAGAAGGGCGAGCCGGGCTGGCGGACCGCAGCTCCGCCCCCAAGCGCATTCCCACCGCACGCCCGAGCCAGTGGTCAAGGCGATCGCCGCCTTGCGGCGCCTGCGAATGACAGCCGCAGAGATCGCCGAGGCTCTCGGCCTGGCGCTCTCGACGGTCTCGCTGTGGTGCAAGCGCGTTGGCCTCGGCAAGCGCTCGGCCCTGGCGCCACCGGAGCCACCCAACCGCTACGAGCGCTCCCGGCCCGGAGAGCTGATCCACGTCGACGTCAAGAAGCTGGGTCGCTTCGGGGCGGCCGGCAAACGGGCGATTGGCAACCGCAACAGCAGCCGCGGCTACGGCTGGGAGTGCGTGTACGTCTGCGTGGACGACGCCACCCGTCTGGCCTACGTGGAGGTCCTACCCGACGAGCGTGGGGAGACTGCGGTCGGCTTCCTGCGCCGGGCGGTTGCCTGACTCGCCGAGCGAGGGGTGAGGGTCGAGCGGGTGATAACCGACAACGGCTCGCCCTATCGCTCGGTCGTTCACGCCCGCGCCTGCCGGGAGCTCGGGATCCGCCACCTCCGCACCCAGCCCTACCGGCCCCGGACCAATGGCAAGGCAGAGCGCTTCATCCAGACGATGCTGCACGAGTGGCCTACGGGCGCATCTACGGCAGCTCAACCGAGCGGTCGAACCAGCTCGCCGGCTGGCTCGACCGCTACAACTACCGACGCAAGCACGGCTCCCTCGGCCACCGCCCGCCAGCGGCTCGCCTCAACGAGTTGCTCGGGAACAACCTGGTTGGGAACTACAGCTAGCCAAGGGCCCGGCCGCTCGTTCCCTTCGGGATATAGGGGGCATCCTCGTCCAGATTGTCGTGTTTCACGGAGTAGATTCGGAGCGCCCCATTCGCGACTGGGTAGCGGCTCCAGTGTTCGAAATAGGGACTAAGCTCCTCGAAGTTGCCGACGCGTTCGGTTAGGTATCGACTCATCTCGCGATCCGGGACCGCAAGGAATCCACCCCGAATGGTCCCTCGGTAGAGGGCATCAAGGAGCTTGGCGATGGCTCGATGACTCGAGGAGACGTTCCCGGTCTCCCACTCGAAGCCCACGAAGACTCCTCTGACCCTGAGCAGGCCATCGAGATCGCCGGTCTTAAGTAGCTGTTTCGGTGGAACCGGAGGCAGGTCCTCAGTGCTCCACCCTCGCTTCATTAGCTCCAAGAGGATCGGCACCTTGATTGGCGTGACGCCATTGGGGTTTCTATCCGGTTTTCCGGCCCGTTTCCCAGCGCGATAAACCGATGCCGTCGGGTTGAGCGAAAAGCTGCCGCTGCCGTGGGGCCAGTCGGCTGACCAGATGGCCTCCTCGATATCGAGACGTGCTCGCTTCCACAGCGCGGATCGCGAGAAGCTTCCGGCCGAAATAATGTCGACCTTACGAGTAATTTCCATGCTGGGAGCCTGACAGGTTCATCCGCTGGAAGATCACGACGGATGGGCGAGGAGCGACCGTCCTCCGCGCATCCGTCAGTTGCGATCGGGCGCGACCTGTCACTTTTTTTGACCGGCGGCTCGACCGCCGCCCGCTCCGCACCTACGTGTGCACTCGCTGCCTCAAGGCCAACAAGGTGACGAAGGCGGCCTGAGGCCGCCTGACCGGCGCCATAGCGGCGCCGCCTCTTCGCAAGTAGCTCCGCTACCAGCTCATCGCCGTCACCACTCTGGCTTGGCCAGTCGGCCTCAGCCCATCCTTCGTCGAGCTACCTAGGTTTTCTCGACCACCGGATGCTCGCCGGTGGGGCGGGGGTCGCCCTCGGCCGGCTCTACGTGGAGCTTCGGGAGCCAGTCGAGCCAGGAGGGGTACCACCAGGCGCGCTTGCCGAGCAGCTGCATGATCGCGGGGACGAGGACGGTGCGGATGATCACCGCGTCGATGAAGACGGCGGCGGCGAGTCCGAGGCCGAAGAGTTTGATGATCCGGTCGTCGCCGAGCATGAAGGAGGCGAAGACGGTGACCATGATCGCCGCGGCGGCGGTGATCACGCGGCCGGTCAGGGCGAGGCCGCGGGTGACCGATTCGGTGGCGTGGTGGGTGTGCTCCCACTCCTCGTGGATCCGCGACATCAGGA
Organism: uncultured Conexibacteraceae bacterium; assembly: GCA_964464285.1. GTDB lineage: Bacteria > Actinomycetota > Thermoleophilia > Solirubrobacterales > 70-9 > VAYN01. Next base: position 11,742 of record CAYXFL010000061.1, on the reverse strand, counting down.
AGACCTCGTAGTCCATCGAGAGCCCGAAGATGATCGCGAAGAGGAAGATCGGGAAGAACGAGATGATCGGGCCGGTGCTGTCGACGCCGATCAGGCTGGCGCCCCAGCCCCACTGGAAGACGGCGACGATCAGGCCGAAGGCGGCGCCGATCGAGAGCAGGTTCATCAGCACCGCCTTCAGCGGCACCAGCACCGACCTGAAGACGACCATCAGGAGCAGCGCCGAGAGCAGCACGACGACGCCGATGAAGAGCGGCAGCTTCTCCGCGATCGCGGTGCCGAAGTCCTCGAACACGGCGTTGATGCCGCCGACGTGGATTTCGGCTTCACTGCGTTCCTCGACGGCGGGAATCGCTTCGCCGCGGATGCGGTCGAGCAGTTCGGTGGTCGCCTCGCTCTGCGGCGAGGTGGTCGGGTAGAGCTGGAACACGCCGGTGTTGCCGGCCGGGTTGAGCATCACTTCGGTCACGGCCTCGACCCCTGCGGCCCCTTCCAGCTGTTCGTGCAGTTCGACCAGGGCCGAGTCGTCGCCCTTCTGCGGCAGCGCCGCGACGATCTGGAACGGGCCGTTGAAGCCGGGCCCGAAGCCTTCGGCGAGCAGGTCGTAGGCCTCGCGGGTGGTCGTCCCGGCCGGGTTGGTGCCGGCGTCGTTGGTGCCGAGCCGCAGCGAGAGGGTCGGGATGCAGAGCGCGATCAGCAGGCCGCCCGAGAGCAGCGCGGCGAGCCACGGCCGGCGCTGCACCCCGCGGCTCCAGCGGAACCAGAAGCCGGTCTCGTCGAGGCTGGTGCTGCGGCCGCCCAGCCCCGGGACCTTGAGCCGGTTGACCCAGCCGCCGACCAGCGAGAGCAGCGCCGGCAGCAGCGTCAGCGCCGCGATCATCGTGAAGAGGACGGCGAGCGCGGCCGCCAGCGCGACGCCGTAGAGGAAGCTGAGCCCGAGCAGCAGCATCCCCATCAGGGCGATGATCACCGTGATCCCGGCGAACAGGACCGCGCGGCCGGCGGTGTCGATCGCCGCGATCGCCGCGGCGCGCTTCTCCAGCCCCTCGTCGAGGCCGTTGCGGAAGCGGGTGACGATGAAGAGGGCGTAGTCGATGCCGACCCCGAGCCCGATCATCGCCGCCAGCGTGATCGCGAAGTCGGCGGTGCTGAACACGTGGGTGCCGAGGGCGACGAAGCTGAGCCCGACGCCGAGCGCGAACAGCGCGGTGAGGATCGGCAGGCCCATCGCGATCACCGAGCCGAAGGTGATCAGCAGCACCACCACCGCGGCCAGCAGCCCGACCATGAACGAGGCGTCTTCTTCTTCCTCGGCTTCGGCTTCCTGGATCAGCCCGCCGCCGAACTCGACCTGCAGCCCGTCACCGGCGACGGCTTCGCCGGCGTCGATCAGCTTGCGCGCTTCGTCGTCGGCGAGTTCGTTGCTGAAGACGTCGAACTGGACGGTCGCGTAGCCGATCTTGCCGTCCTCGCTGATCGCCGCCGCGCCGCCGCTGACGTAGGGGCTGGCGACTTCGCTGACGTGGGGCAGCCCTTCGACCTCGGTGAAGACCCGCTCGAGCTTCGCCTTGACCGCCGGAGACTCGATCCCGGCCTCGCTCTTGAACACGATCTGGGCGGATTCGCCCGACTGGGACGGGAAGCGGTCTTCGAGCAGGGTGAAGGCTTCCTCGGAGTCGGAGGCGGGCAGTTTGAAGTCTTCGCTGTAGTCGGCCCCGACCGAGCCGGCGACCAACCCGATTCCGACCAGGGCGACGATCCAGGCGGCGATCACCGTCTTGCGGTGACCGGTTATCCAGGTGGCGAACGAGCGCATCGCGCCGGGCACGCTAGCAACGGCCTCGGCCCGCTTCGGGCGCTGGATGCGCGGCATTTTCCGAACGTCGCGGGCGCCGGATAGATTCCCCTCGATGCCCGATCCATCGATCGCCCGCTTCCGGCGGGTAATCACCTCTGCTTACGCCTCGCTGGAGGCGCGCCGCCAGGAGGTCAACGACCTCAACGTGTTCCCGGTCGCCGACGGCGACACCGGCGACAACATGGCGATGACCCTGCGTGCCGTGATGGAGGAGCTCGACCGCCTCGACGGCCAGGAGGTCGACGAGATCGGCCGCACCGAGCTGGTCCAGGCGCTGGCCCGCGCGGCGCTGATGGGCGCCCGCGGCAACTCCGGCGTGATCCTCAGCCAGATCGTCCGCGGCGCCGCAGAGGAGCTGGCCAGCCGGCCCGGAGAGCTGGTCGACCCGGTGCTGGTCGCCGCCGCCTTCGCCAGCGCCGCCGACGCCGCCTACGACTCGGTGCGCGAGCCGGCCGAGGGCACGATGCTGACCGTCTTCCGTGAGATGGCCCACTCGCTGACCCGCCAGCTCGCCCACCTCGAGGCCGACAAGCAGCGGCTCGGCCGCGACGTCGGCGAAGCGCAGCAGGACGCGGTGCTCGCCGAGGTCCTGCAGCGGGCGATCGAAGACGGGGAGCGGGCGGTCGCCCGCACCCCCGAGCAGCTCGACGTGCTGCGCGAATCCGGGGTCGTCGACGCCGGTGGCCACGGCCTCGTGCTGATCCTCGCCGGGGTCGTCGCCGGGCTGCGCGGCGAGGACGGCGAGCTGCCCGAGGTCAAACACCACGAGGCGCCGCGGATGAGCCTGCCCCATCACGAGGACAGCCGCTTCCGCTACTGCACGAACTTCATCGTCTCCGGCAGCGGCCTCGACAGCCGTGAGTTCCTGCCGCGCCTGGAGGCGCTCGGCGACTCGGTCCTGGTGGTCGGCGACGCCGTGACCCTGAAGGTCCACGTCCACACCGACGACCCGGAGCGGGCGGTGGCGCTGTTCGACGGCACGGGCTCGGTGACCAACCTCGACGTCGCCGACATGCGCGAGCAGATGGCCGAACGCAGCTCCCGGCTGGGCGGCGCGGCCGACCGCACCGGCGTCGTCGCGGTGGCGGCGGGGGAGGGGCTGGAGCGGCTGTTCGGCGAGCTCGGCGCCACAGTCGTGCCCGGCGGCGAGACGCTCAACCCCTCGACCTACGAGCTGCTGGCCGGGATCCACAGCATCGCCGCCGCCGAGATCCTCGTCCTGCCCTCTTCCTCGAATGTGGTGATGGCGGCCGAGCGCGCCTGTGAGCTCTCCGAGAAGCCGGCCCGGGTGGTGCCGGCGCTCTCCCAGCAGGCGAGCCTGCTGGCCCTGGTCGAGCTCGACCCGGCCGCCTCCGCGGCGGAGAACGCGGAGCGGCTCGAGGACGCGCTCAGCGGGGTCGCCACCGGCGGCGTCGCGCCGGCCGCCCGCGACGACGCTCAGGGCCGCTTCCAGAAAGGCGACGCGGTCGGCTTCGCCGATGGCGAGATCGTCGCCTGGGGCGGCACCGGCTCGACCCTCACCTCGACCATCCAGCACCTCGCCTCGGAGGTCGAGATCGTCACCGTGATCGCCGGCGCCGAGGCGCCGATCCCGCTCTCGGAGATCGACACGCACGTCCCCGACGGGGTCGAGATCGAGACCCACGAGGGGGGACAGCCGAGCTGGTGGTGGCTGCTGGCGGCGCAGTAGTGCCGGGCCCCGCGGGCCCGCCGCGCGCGTTCGCCGGCACGAGCGAGCTGGGCCCCGCCGAGCTGCGCCGGGCACCGATCCACTGGCCCCGCCCGAGCGTCCTCGACGCCTCCCTGCAGTCGCTTCCCGGCGTCGGCCCGAAAACCGCCGCGGCGGCCGCCGAAGCCGGCATCCGCACCGTCTGGGACCTGCTGCTCCGCCTCCCGCGCCGCCACCGCGATCTCCAGGTGCGCCAGCTCGCCGCGGTCGAGTCGGGGGAAACCGGCACGGTGCTGGTCGAGGTCCAGGGCGCCCAGCCGCGTCCCTTCCGCAAAGGCCGCCTCACCTTCGTCGGGGTCAAAGTCGGCGACGAGTCGGGCCACGTGCGGGCGACCTGGTTCAACCAGCCCTGGGTGGCGGGCAAACTGGTCCCCGGCGCGCGCCTGCTGCTGACCGGCAAACGGACCATTCGGGGCTTCGCGGTCAGCCAGTGGGAGCTGGTCGACGCCGGCGGCGAGGTCGAGGACTCCTCCTTCGTGCCGATTCACCCGGCGACCGAGAACCTGCGCCCGCAGAAGATCCGCGAATGGGCGGAGGCCGCCTGCGGCCTGGCCGGGAACATCGTCGAGGGGCTGCCAGCCGAGATCAGGGCCCGTCGCGGCCTCGCCGGCGTCGGCGACGCCTTTCGCTCGGTCCACTTCCCGGAGACCGCGGACGACCTCGAGAGCGCCCGCGGGCGCCTCGCCTTCGAAGAGCTGTTCCTGCACCAGGCGCTGCTGGCGACCCGTAAACGCAGCCAGCGCACCGCCCGCCCGGCGCCGCGCTTCGCCCGCGCCGGCGAGCTGGTCGGGCGCTGGCTCGACTCGCTGCCGTTCGAGCCGACCGGCGACCAGCTGCAGGCGCTGGAGGAGATCGACGCCGACCTCGAGCGCGGCGAGCCGATGCAGCGGCTGCTGATGGGCGAGGTCGGCTCGGGCAAGACCGTGGTCGCCGTCTACGCGATGCTGCGGGCGCTGGAAGCCGGCCACCAGGCGGCGCTGATGGCGCCGACCGAGGTGCTCGCCGAGCAGCACGCGCTCACCCTCGACCGCCTGCTCGGGGCGGAGGCGATCCCCTTCTCGCTGCTCACCGGCTCGACCCCGGCGGCGAGCCGCAGGCGCGCCCTCGACCAGCTGGCCAGCGGCGAGCTCGGGCTGATCGTCGGCACCCACGCGCTGATCGAGCCGACCGTCCAGTTCGCCCGGCTCGGCGTCGTCGTCGTCGACGAGCAGCACCGCTTCGGGGTCGAGCAGCGCCGCGCGCTCGACTCCAAGGGGATGGAGGGGATGGCGCCGCACGTCCTCCACATGACCGCGACGCCGATCCCGCGCACGCTCTCGCTGACCGCCTACGGCGACCTCGACACGACCGCGCTGCACGAGCTGCCGGCCGGACGCCAGCCGATCGAGACCCGTCTGGTCGAGGAGTCCCAGCGCGACGAAGCGTTCGAGTTCCTGCGCCGGCGCCTGCGCGAGGGCCGCCAGGCGTTCGTCGTCTGCCCGCTGGTCACCCAGTCCGAGAAAGTCCAGGGCAAAGCGGCCGAGGCGGAGGCCGAGCGGCTGCGCGGGGGCGAGCTGCGCGAGTTCCGGGTCGGCGTCCTGCACGGCCAGATGAGGCCCGACGAGAAGGCCGAGGCGATGCGTGCCTTCGCCGCCGCCGAGACCGACGTGCTGGTGGCGACGACGGTGATCGAGGTCGGGATCGACGTCGGCAACGCGACCGTGATGGTGATCGAGGGGGCCGAGCGCTACGGCGTCTCGCAGCTGCACCAGCTGCGCGGCCGAGTCGGGCGCGGCGAGCACCCCTCGCAGTGCCTCCTGTTCGCCGAAGACGCGGGCGAGCTGGCGCTGCGGCGGCTGCGCGCGATCGAGTCCGAGAGCGACGGCTTCAAGCTGGCCGAGGTCGACCTGGCGCTGCGCGGCGAGGGCGAGATCCTCGGCACCCGCCAGTCCGGCGTGCCTCGCTTCGGCGTCGCCGAGCTGCCCGAGGACCTGCCGCTGCTGCTCGAAGCCAAACGCGAGGTGCTCGACCTGCTGGAGCGCTTCGGCTCGCTTGAAGACCCCACCCTCGGCCCGCTGCTAGAGGCCGCCCGCCGCCGCTTCGGCGCCGGCGCCGCCGACCCGATCCCGCTTTAACGCCCCCAGGCGTGTCTGACTTAAGGGGGCGATATCGCCCCCTTAAGTCAGACACGCCTATCGTGGCGCGCTATGAGGGTTATCGCCGGAGGGCTGAAGGGACGGACGCTGGTGGCGCCGCGGGGGTGGAAGGTGCGGCCGACGTCGGACCGGGTGCGCGAGGCGATCTTCTCGGCGCTGGGGGAGCGGGTGGTCGGCGCCGCCGTGCTCGACCTCTACTGCGGGACCGGGGCGCTGGCGATCGAGGCGCTTTCGCGGGGCGCGGCGCGCGCCACCCTGGTCGACCGTGACACCCGTCCGGCGCTCGGCAACGTCGAGCGGCTGGAGCTGCGCGAGCGGGCCGAGCTGGTCCGCGCCGACGCCTCCGTCTGGCTGGCCGATGTTTCGCAGGCCGGCGCCCGGGGCAGCTTCGACCTCGTCTTCGTCGATGCCCCCTATAAACTCGCCGACCGCGTGAGTGCCTCCGTGACCAAGCACCTGCCCGCGTTGCTCGCCCCCGGCGGCCGCGCGATCGTCGAGAGCGGCGCTCGCCGCCCGCTCCGGATCGAGTCGCTGGAGCCGCTGCGCCAGCGTCGCTACGGCGCCGCCGACGTAACCATCTACGGAGCGAAGCCGTGAGTCCCCGCAACGGCACCGTCGTCTGCCCGGGCACCTACGACCCCGTCACCAACGGCCACCTCGACATCATCGCTCGCACCTCGCGGGTCTTCGACCGCGTCGTCGTCGGCGTCGTCAACAACCCCCTGCGCAAGCAGAAGACCCTGTTCACAGCCGAGGAGCGCAAGGCGTTCATCGAGGCGGCGACCGCCGAGCTCGGCAACGTCGAGGTGCAGATCTTCGCGACCCTGCTGGTCGAGTTCGCCCGCAACAACGACGCCAAGGCGATCGTCAAGGGCATGCGGGCGATCTCCGACTTCGAGTACGAGTTCGAGATGGCGCAGCTGAACCGCAAGCTCGACCCGGGGATCGAGAGCATCTACGTGATCGCCTCCCCGCACTACAGCTTCCTTTCCTCGACCGGCGTGAAGGAAATGGCGACCTTCGGCGGCGACGTTTCCGACCTCGTTCCCGACCCCGTGGCCGCGGCGCTAAAAGAGCGCCTGCCCGAGCGGTAGGCTGTGCATTCCAGTCTGGGGCGTGGGCGCCAGCTTGCAAAAAGCGCCCACGATTACGCGATCTTCACCAAAACCCCCGCATCCACGTAGGCTTACGATCTTCCAATGGACGTCCTGGTCCTCATAGACAAGCTCGACGACGTAGTTCACAACGCGCGCCCGGTCCCGCTGACGGACCAGGTGCGGGTGGACCGTGAGGAGATCTACGACCTGCTCGACCAGATGCGGGCGACGATCCCCGAGGAGATCAAGCAGGCGCGCTGGATCGTCAAGGAGCGTCAGGAGATGCTCGCCGAGGCCAAGCGCGAGGCCGAGCGGATCGTCCGCGAGGCGCGCGAGCAGCAGGCCCGCCTGATCTCCGACGAGGAGGTCACCAAGCAGGCCGAGCGGGCCGCCGACGAGATCGTCGAGGACGCTCGCAACCGTGAGCGTGAAATCCGCCTCGGCGCCGAGGACTACGCCGACGAGATCCTCAACACGCTGGAAGTCAACCTGCAGAAGTTCCTCGCCGCCGTGCAGCGCGGCCGCGACCGCCTCGCCGGTCGCGACGAAGAGCCCGCCGCCGAGCTCGACCAGCAGCCGTAGCGCCGCTAAGGAGGGGGCCCCTCCTTCACGAGCCTCGTTGAGTGAGTTCTCGCTTGAGGAGCTCGGCGACTCGGTCCGGTTCGTCCGTCACCTCTCGTTCGGTGAGATGCAGGACGCGGTAGCCGGCGGCTTCTAGCGTCAGGTCCGCGAGCGCTTCGTCGGGGTTGCGCCGGCGGCGGTTCGGTCCGTCGACCTGGACGGCGAGCCGCTCCTCCCTCCAGAGGAAGTCGACCATCACCCCTTGGCAGTGCGCGCCGGGCATCTCCCTGACAAGGGCCCGGCGGGGGTGGATTCTCCCCCCTACTCGAGCTTGAGGTCGTCGAGGGCGGCCCAGCGGGGGTCCTTGGCGCTCTCGTGTTCGTGGGCGGCCGGGTCGGCGTCGTTGAGCGGCTCGCCGCAGACGGGGCAGAGGCCCTTGCAGTCGGGGCGGCAGAGCAGGCGGGTCGGGAGGGCGAGCATGGTGGCGTCGTGGGCCCAGCGGCCGAGGTCGAGCTCGTCGTCCTGCACGTAGGGGCTGTGCAGCTCCTCGTCTTCGGCGGCCGACTGGTCGAGCTCGCGCGCGTCGACGTCGAGATCGAGCGTGGCCGGCTCGAGGCAGCGCATGCAGGGGCCCTCGAGATGGATCGGGAAGGCGAGGTGGAAGGCGAAGCCGCCGCTGGGCCGGGAGACCTCCAGGCGGGCCGCCTCGACCGGGTCGGGGAGGTAGGTCTGACCGCCGAGCTCGAACGGCTCCAGGCGCAGCGGCAGCTCGACGCGCTTGCCGTCGCCGTAGGAGAGGTTGAGGCTGGAGAGATCGATGGTGGTGGTTGGCGCCTCGGGCATTGCCGCACCTCCGTGGGCCGGGGACTTACGATGGAGCACCTCGGGACGAGATTACGAGATGGGCCAATTCCACTGGAAACCGGAGACTTACCTGGACGCCGTCCGCGCGGAGGTGCCGCGCTACGACGAGCTCCAGGCCGCCGCCGTGGCGGCGGTCCCGTTCCCGCCCGAGCGGGTGCTGGAGCTGGGGATGGGGACGGGGGAGACGACGCGGCGGCTGATCGAGGCCCATCCGGGCTCCTGGGTGATCGGGCTCGACTCCAGCCCCGACATGGTCTTCCGGGCCCGCGAGGAGTACGACGAGGTGCAGCTGGCGCGGATCGAGGACCCGCTCCCCGACGGGCCCTGGGACCTCGTGATCGGGGTGCTCTCGGTCCATCACCTGACCGGCGAGCAGAAGCGCAACCTGTTCCGCCGGGTGCGCGAGCACTCGCGCTCGCTGATCGTCGCCGACGTGGTCAAGTCCGACGTCCAGGTGGTCCCGATCGACCCCGCGCACGACTTCCCGGAGACCGCCGAGGACCTCGCCGAGTGGTCCGGTGGAGAGGTCGTCTGGCGTGCAGATGACCTCGCCGTGATCCGCGCCGTCTACTGAGTCGCTACCATCCCGCGTCGCAATGGCTGTCCCGAAGAAGAGAACCTCCAGCGCCCGCCGCGACAAGCGCCGCGCGCAGCACAAGGCCGGCAAGGCCCGCCTGAACAGCTGCCCGCGCTGCCACGAGCCGCGCCTGCCCCACCGTGTGTGCCCGAACTGCGGCACCTACAACGGGCGTGAGGTCATCTCCCACCAGGTCACCGATCCCACGGTGACCACCGCTTCCGACTCCGAGTAGCCGTGGCGCCCGAGCGCCGGGTCACCGTCGCCCTCGACGGCTACGGCGCCGAGCAGGGCTTCGACGTGCTCGCGCAGGGCGCGCGGCTGGCCGCCGCCGACGGGATCGGCGTGCGCGTCTTCGGCCCGTCCGCCGAGCTCGGCCTCGACGGCGCCGAGGGGATCGAGGTGGTCGAGGCCGCCGCCTGGATCGGCAACGGCGAGGACCCGGTGAAGGCGGTGCGCGCGAAGCCCGAGGCCTCGGTCGTCCGCGCCGCCGCCGACGTCGCCGCCGGCGACTCCGTCGCCCTGGTCAGCCCCGGCTCGACCGGCGCGACGATGGCCGCCGCCACGTTCGGCCTGCGCCGGATCAAGGGCGTGCAGCGGCCGGCGTTGGCCGTGCAGCTTCCGGTCCCCGGCAAAGCCGTGCTCTTCCTCGACGTCGGCGCCAACGTCGAGGTGCGCGCCCAGCACCTGGTCCAGTTCGCCTTCCTCGGCGCCGCCTTCAGCGAGGCCGTGCTCGGAGTTGAGACGCCGAGCGTCGGCCTGCTCACGGTCGGCGAGGAGTCCGGCAAGGGCCGCGAGGAGGTGGTCGAGGCGCACCGGCTGCTCAGTGCGGCCGCGAACATCGAGTTCGCCGGCAACGTCGAGGGCCGCGACCTGCCCGCCGCCACGGTTGACGTGGTCGTCACCGACGGGTTCACCGGCAACGTCGCCCTCAAGCTGATGGAGGGCACGGCGAAGACCGTCGCCGCCGCGGTCGGCGACGCCGCCCGCTCCAACCCGGTCGCCGCGCTCGGCGGGCTGCTGCTGAAGCCGGCGCTCGGCGGCCTGCGCCGCGAGCTCCACCCCGACACCACCGGCGGCGCGATTCTGCTCGGCCTGCGCGGGATCGCCGTGGTCGGCCACGGCAGCGCCGGTCCCGAGGGGATCGCCAACGCGGTCCGGCTCGCCGCCCGCTGCGCCGAGGTCGACGCCGTCGGCCGCACCGCCGCGCTGCTCCGCGCGGGCGGCGCCGCGCGCTCGGACCTGGCTGGCGGGGATGGCGCCTGATAAGACACCCGGGATGAACCGCGACCAAGTCCTCACCCTCGTCCGCGAGCACCTCTCCGAGGAGCTCGAAGTTCCGATCGAGCGGATCACCGAGACCACCCGCTTCCGCGAGGATCTCGACGCCGACTCGCTCGACCTCTACGAGCTGGTGATGGAGCTCGAGGACAACTACGGCGTCAAAGTCAGCGAGGAGCAGGCCTCGCGGATCGAGACGGTCGGCGACGCCGTCGGCTTCGTCCTCGAGCACGCCCCCGCCTGACCTTGGCCGCCGACGCGGACTCCGCGGTTGCGGCGCTGGCGGCGCTGATCGCGGAGCTGCCCGACGACCTGCGCCGGCAGGCGCTCACCCACTCCTCCTGGACCGAGCGCCGGATCGACTCCTACGAGCGGCTCGCCTTCCTCGGCGACAGCGTGCTCGGGCTCTCGGTTGCCGGCCGCGTCCACGAGCGCTTCCCGGCGATCGCCGCCGGCGGCCTCACCAAGATCCACAACCAGGCTGTCAGCGGCGTCTCCTGCACCGAGGTCGGCCGCGCCCTCGGGGTGCCGGAGATGCTGCGCGGGAACGAGCCCGACCACGTCACCGCGGCGATCCCGGCCGCGGTCCTGCTGGAAGGCGGCCGGCCGGTCCCGGAGGCGACCGAGGCGCTGATCGGCGCCTGTTACGTGGCGTTCGGCTTCGAGCGCACCGCCGCCGCGGTGGCCGCCGCCTTCGAGCCGCGGATCGAGCACGCCTCGCAGACCCGGATCGACTTCAAGTCCGCTCTCCAGGAGCTGCTGGCCCGGCGCGGGGCGCGCGTAACCTACGAGGTGATCGCGGCGACCGGGCCCCCGCACCGGCGCACCTTCGAGGTCGCGGCGATCGTCGATTCCAAGCGCGTCGGGTCGGGCGAGGGCCGCAGCAAGAAGGCCGCCGAGCAGGTCGCGGCCGAGCAGGCTTTGTCGCAATTTGGCGGGTAACTGGCGCCCAGCGGCGTCCGGGACGGGCGCGAACCTTTCCGGTGGCCTTTCCTAGGGAGCCGCCGGAGACCAACGCATGTATCTGAGATCGATATCCATGAAGGGGTTCAAGTCGTTCCCCGAGCGCACCTACCTCGAGTTCTCGCCCGGGGTCAGCGTGATCGTGGGCCCGAACGGCTCCGGCAAGAGCAACATCACCGACGCGGTGCTCTGGGCGCTGGGCGAGCAGAGCCCGGGGGCGATCCGCGGCGCCTCGATGCAGGACGTGATCTCGGCCGGTGGCAAGGGCACCGGCCAGCGCCGCTCCGCCGAGGTCGAGGTCGTGATCGACAACTCCGACGGCCGCGCCGCGACCGAGTTCTCCGAGATCGCGATCGAGCGCCGGCTCGACCGCTCCGGCGACGGCCAGTACCGGCTCAACGGGGCCCGCGCGCGGCTCGCCGACGTCACCGACGTGCTCTCCGACACCAACCTCGGCAAGGAGATGCACTCGGTGATCAGTCAGGGCCGGGTCGAGTCGATCGTGCTCTCGAAGCCGCGCGAGCGGCGCCTGCTGGTCGAGGAGGCGGCCGGCCTCGGCAAGCACCGCAAGCGCCGCCGCCGTGCCGAGCTGAAGCTGCGCGGGACCCGCGACAACCTCGACCGGGCGCTCGACGTCGAGCGCGAGGCGCGCGGGCGGCTGCGGCCGCTGAAGCGCC
>CAYXFL010000060.1:0-16668 GCA_964464285.1 uncultured Conexibacteraceae bacterium | reverse complement strand
CGCGAGCTGGGTTCAGAACGTCGTGAGACAGTTCGGTCCCTATCTGCTGTGGGCGTTGGAGAGTTGAGAGGAGTCATCCCTAGTACGAGAGGACCGGGATGAACGTGCCTCTGGTGTATCTGTTGTCCTGCCAAGGGCATCGCAGGTTAGCTACGCACGGAACGGATAACCGCTGAAAGCATCTAAGCGGGAAGCCGTCCTCGAGATAAGCTCTCCCATCCCTTTAAGGGAGTAAGACCCCTGGTAGACCACCAGGTTGATAGGCCGGCGGTGTAAGTTCAGTAATGGACTCAGCCGACCGGTACTAATGGGTCGAGGGCTTGACGGATATTTTTGTACCCATATGCGGCCTTGTGCGGTTTTCAAGCTCCACCGGGGCGGTCTCGCAAAATTTCCGGTGGCGCATGGCGAAAGGGAAACACCTCTTCCCATTCCGAACAGAGCAGTTAAGCCTTTCAGCGCCGATGGTACTTGGGGGGCAACCCCCTGGGAGAGTAGGTCGCCGCCGGTTCTTCTTCTTAGCTAACGGCTCGTGCCAGCGACTGGCGCGGGCCGTTTTCGCGTGCCAGGCGCCGACGCGAGCCGCAGCTCGAGGCCGAGTAGCTGGTGGTCGAGCTCCGCGGGGTGCGGATCGAGTAGAGCTCTTGGAGGTGGGTGCGGCGGTCGTCGCAGGCCGAGGTGGCGTCGACGGGCTCCAGGCCGTACTCGCCGAGGGTGGCGAAGTCGATCGCGAGGTCCACGGCGTTTGACAAGCGTTGTGTTAGCTGCTGCTTAGAATCGAACATAGGTTCGTAAGGTACGGGTGCCCTCGGACGGCATCTCCGTGTTGCAAGGAGAGTTGCAGCAAGGACTCGTGAACGGCTCTGTGGAGCCATTTACGAGTTTCAATTCAGAGCACGTCGCAACGCCACCGGAATTGAGTGGCGTTGCGAACCCCAGAAGCGCGAAAACTTAGGCGTCCCTTCATAGAGCCTCGACATACAGCCGGTTGCTGCGGCTCCAGCGCCTGTGTGACGATTGTACGCGGAGTCGGGCTTACTTTGCAAGCCGGAGCACAAGGGCATTGGTCCGCGCGGGCATTTCGACGTTGGGGGAGTGGCCGGCGGCGGGGAAGAGGTGGGTCTGAGCCCGCGGCAGGACGCGCGCGTATTCGTCGAGGGCCGCTTGCGGGTCCTCGACGATCTGCTCCTCGCCGCCCATGATCACCAGCAGCGGCTTCTCGTTCTGCGCCATGCGCTCGGCCAGCGAGCGCTCGCCGGTGTAGTCGTCGAAGGCCGAGGCGGACCCGTCGTAGGCGGAGTAGGTCATCCGCTTGACGTCGTCGACGAACCGGTCGGGGAAGTCGTAGCCGGGCGCGAAGGCGACCTCGAGGCCGTCGCGGATCACCGAGTCGGTCTTCAGGCGCCAGCCCGCCTCGCCGATCACCGGCACGAAGGCGAGGCCGGCGATGAAGCCGAGGTCGCCCTCTTCCGGCTTCGCCGGCGTGTCGACGATCGCGACCCGGCCGACCGCGCCGGGGTGGCTTTCAGCAAGGGCCACAGCAACCGCGCCGCCGAGCGAGTGGCCGACCACGGTCGCGTCGCGAACCCTCAGCTCGGCCAGCGCCCGGCCGACCACGTCGGCCTGGTTCTCGATGTCGTAGCCCTCGCGCGGCTTCTCCGAGCCGCCGTGGCCGAGCAGATCCAGGGCGACGACGCGGTGCTCGCGTTCGAGCGCCGGCCGCATCCCGTCCCACCAGCCGATCGCGCAGGTGAAGCAGTGGATCAGCACGATCGGGTCGCCGCCACGGGGCCCGCCTTCGACCACCTGGACTTCGTCGCCGCCGAGATCGAGGATCGTGCCGCCGGGCACGCTGACCTCGGCCGACTCGGTCTTTGCGTCGACCAGCAGGGTGTTGATCGCGAGCAGCGAAACCACCACCACGACCACCCCCAAGGTGATCTTCCAGCCTCTCCCCATGCCGCTCGTTACCCTAGCTCAGCCGATGCAGAAATTCGTAATCCAAGGTGGCTCGCCGCTCTCCGGCGAGCTGACGGTCGCCGGCAACAAGAACGCGGCCCTGCCGATCCTCGCCGCCTGCCTGCTCACCGAGGAGGAGCTGATCCTGCACCGGGTGCCGCGGATCCGCGATACCGAGGCCCAGCTGGCCCTGCTCGAGCGGCTCGGGGTCGAGGTCGACTGGGTCGCCGACAACAGCGTGCGGCTCTGCGCCGCCAACGTCAGCGATCCCTCGGTCGACGAGGAGCTCTCCGGCAAGATCCGCGCCTCGTTCCTGCTCGCCGGGCCGCTGCTGGCCCGCTTCGGCGAGGCGCACATGCCGCCGCCGGGCGGCGACTTCATCGGCCGCCGCCGGCTCGACGCACACCTCGACGCCTTCAAGGACCTCGGCGCGGTGATCGCCGGCGACCGCTGGATCGAGCTGACAGCCCCCGGGGGCCTCTGCCCCTGCGAGATCTTCATGGACGAGCCCTCGGTGATGGGCACCGAGAACGCGCTGATGGCGGCGGCGCTGACCCCGGGCGCGACCCGGATCTCCAACGCCGCCTCCGAGCCGCACGTGCAGGACCTGGCCCGCCTGCTGACCAAGATGGGCGCGCGGGTCGACGGGATCGGCTCCAACGTGATGACCGTCAACGGCTCCGACAAGCTCGGCGGCGCCGAGCACACGATCTCCCCCGACCACATCGAGGTCGGCAGCTTCATGGCGCTGGCGGCGGCGACCGGGGGGGAGCTGCGGATCTGCGACGTCGAGCCGCTCGACCTGATGGCGACGCGGCGCCACTTCCGCCGCCTCGGGCTGCGCTCGGAGATCGAGGGCAAGGACGTGATCGTGCCGCCCGAACAGGAGCTGAAGATCGAATCCGACCTCGGCGACGCGATCCCGAAGATCGAGGACGGTCCCTGGCCCGCCTTCCCGGCCGACCTCACCTCGATCGCCCTGGCGCTCGCGACCCAGGCCACAGGCGAGATCCTGATCTTCGAGAAGATGTTCGAGAACCGCCTCTTCTTCGTCGACAAGCTGGTCGCGATGGGCGCTCGGATCACGCTCTGCGATCCCCACCGGGCGATCGTCAGCGGTCCGAGCCGGCTTCACGGCGAGCGCGTCGAGAGCCCCGACATCCGCGCCGGGATGGCGATCCTCATCGCCGCCCTGGCGGCCGACGGCCGCTCGGAGATCGGCAACATCCGGCAGATCGATCGTGGCTACGAGCAGATCGACGAGCGCCTGCGCGCGCTCGGCGCCCAGATCGAGCGGGTCTCGGCCGAGGTCCCCGCGTAGCGGGGCGCGGCGCCTCGCTCTCGTAAGGTCAGGGCTGTGATTCACCCGATTCCACCTGGATCGCGGGACATCCTGCCCGACGAGATGCGCGAGTTGCGCAGGCTCAACCGCAACCTGATCGAGGTCTTCGAAGCGCGCGGCTACGGCGAGGTGGCGACGCCGGCGATCGAGTACGACGACGTGCTCAACCGGGGCGAGGGCCGCGGCGCCGGCAGCGGCTACCGGTTCTTCGACGAGAGCGGCGCGATGCTGGCGCTGCGCTCCGACATGACCGTGCCGATCGCCCGCCTCGCCGCCAGCCGCTACGCCGCCGCCGAGCCGCCGCTGCGCCTCTGCTACCTGGCCAGCCTCTACCGCTCGGTGCGCCCTCAGCGCGGCCAGATGCGCGAGTTCGTCCAGGCCGGGGTGGAGCTGATCGGGGCGCCGGCCCCGCAGGGCAACGTCGAGGTGATCGAGGTGCTGGAGGCGGCGCTCGACGCCGCCGGCCTCGAGCGCGCCGTGATCGGGCTCGGCGACGCCGACCTCTACCGCCAGCTGCTCACCGAGTTCGGGATCGGCGAGGGGGCGCGCGAGGGCCTGCTGGCCCGGCTTGCCTCCCACGACATGGTCGGGCTCGAGAACGAGCTGCTGGCGCTGCCGGAGATCAGCGACACACAGGCCGCAACTTGCCTGGCGCTCGCGCAGCTGCGCGGCGGCAGCGAGGTGCTCGAGCAGGCCCGCAAGCTCGGCGGCGAAGCGGTGCAGCGGGCGACCGCACAGCTACAGGAGACCTACGAGGCGCTGGCCGAGCGCGGCGTCGCCGACCGGGTCCAGATCGACCTCGGCCTGCTCCGCGACCTCGGCTACTACAGCGGCGCGATCCTCGAGGTCTACGACCCGGCGCTCGGCCACGTGCTCGGCGGCGGCGGCCGTTACGACGGGCTGATGGAGAAGTTCGGCCTCGACCTGCCCGCGGCCGGGTTCGCGCTTTACCTGGAGCGGGTCCACATCGCCCAGATGGAGGAGCAGCGGCGGGGGGCGGGCGCGTGAGCTCGTTCGCCGGCAGCCGCGCCCGCCCGGACGGGCCGCTGAAGATCGCCGTGCCGCGCGGGGCGCTGTTCGGCGAAACCCTCGACCTGCTCGACCAGGCGGGGATCGACACCTCCGAGCCGCGCGGCGACTCGCGCTCGCTGATCTTCGAGACCGACGGTCCGACCCTGGTCACGATGCGGCCCTCCGACGTGCCGACCTACGTCGAGTCCGGTGCCGCCGACGTCGGGATCACCGGCAAGGACGTGCTGCTCGAGCAGGTCGACCGCGCCGTCTACGAGCTGCTCGACCTCGGCTACGGCCGTTGCCTCATGGTCCTCGCCGGCCGGGTCGGCGACGACCGGCTCGGCGAAGCGCAGCGCCGCCTCGGGCTGATCCGGATCGCGACCAAGTACCCGCGCACGGCCGAACGCCACTTCGAGTCGACCGGCCGCCAGGTCGAGATCATCGAGGTCAAGGGATCGATCGAGCTGGCCCCGCTGGTCGGCCTCAGCGACGCGATCGTCGACCTGGTCGCGACCGGGCGCACCCTGAAGGAGAACGACCTCGAGGTGCGCGAGGAGATCGTCGAGTGCACCGCCCGCTTCATCGCCAACCGGGTCGCGCACAAGCTGCGCGCCGCCGAGGTCGACGAGCTGACCGCGCGCCTGCGGGAGGCGAGCGGGGGATGAGGACGCGCCGGTTCGAGTGGGGCGAGGCGCAGGCGCTCGCCGACGAGATCCGGATCTGGGCGTCGGAGCTCGCCGAGGCGGTCGACGTGGCGCCGATCGGCCGGGAGGTGCTGAACCGGGGCGACGCCGCCGTGCTCGAGCTGACCAACCGCTTCGACGCGACCGAGGCGCCGCTCGCCGGCACCCGGGTCGAGCCCGAGAGCGCCCGCGCGGCGCTGGAGGAGCTGGCGCCGGAGCTGCGCGAGGCGCTCGAGGTCGCCGCCGAGAACGTCCGCACCGTGTCCGCTGCGCAGCTCGCGGCGCCGCTGCCGGTCGAGCTGCCCCAGGGCCAGACCGTGACCGTGCGCGAAGTCCCGGTCGGCGCCGCCGGCATCTACGCCCCCGGCGGCCGCGCCGCCTACCCGTCGAGCGTGCTGATGTGCGCGATCCCGGCCCGCGCCGCCGGCGTCGGCCGGCTCGCGCTGGCCTCGCCGCCCGGGCCGGACGGCAAGCTGCACCCGCTGGTGCTGGCCGCCGCCGCCCTCTGCGAGGTCGACGAGATCCACGCGATGGGCGGCGCCCAGGCGATCTTCGCGCTCGCCTACGGGACCGAGACGATCGCCGCGGTCGACGTGATCGCCGGCCCCGGCAACGCCTGGGTCCGCGAGGCCAAGCGGGCCGTCTACGGCTCGGTCGGGATCGACTCGCTGGCCGGTCCCTCGGAGCTGATGCTGATCGCCGGCCACGACGCCGACCCCGAGTGGGCCGCGCTCGACCTCTGCGCCCAGGCCGAGCACGGCGCCGACAGCCCCTTGGTCGTCGCCGCGGTCGAGGAGCGGGTGCTGGAGGCGATCGCCGCGGCGACCGAGCGGGCCGCCGCCGAGCGCCCGAGCGTCGCCGACGCGCCGCTGGCGCTGGTCCAGGTCGACGAGGTCGAGCAGGCGATCGAGCTCGCCAACGCCTACGCGCCCGAGCACCTCGAGCTCGACGAGGAGGACGCGGCGCTGATGGCCGAGCGGGCGATCACCGCCGGCTGCGTGTTCGTCGGCCGCTACGGCGCGACCGCCTTCGGCGACTACGTCGCCGGCTCCAACCACGTGCTGCCGACCGGCGGCGCCGGTCGCTTCTCCGGCCCGCTCGGGCCCGCCTCCTTCCGCCGCCGCATCTCCAGCGTCGACCTCGACAGGGCCGCCGCGGCGGCGCTGGCGCCGCACGCTGACGTGCTTGCGCGGGCGGAGGGCTTCCCGGTTCACGGCGAGTCGGCGATGATTAGGCGATGAGCAGAACCGCGAACAGGGAGCGCCAGACGGCGGAGACCCAGATCAAGCTTGCGCTCGACCTCGACGGGGGCGACTACAGCGCCTCGACCGGGGTCGGGTTCCTCGACCACATGCTCGACCTGCTGGCCCGTCACGGCCGGCTCGGGCTGCAGGTGGAGGCCAAGGGCGACCTCGAGACCGGCGCCCACCACACGGTCGAGGACGTCGGCATCGTCTTCGGGCAGGCGCTCGACGAGGCGCTCGGCGACCGCGCCGGGATCCGCCGCTACGGCTCGGCCCTGGTGCCGATGGACGAGGCGCTCGCCGAGTGCGCGATCGACGTCTCGGGGCGGCCCTACGTCGCCTTCGACGCCGACCTGCCCGACGTCTCGATCGCCGGCTTCGATTCCGACCTCGCCGAGGAGTTCTTCCGCGCCGTCGCCAACAGCGCCAAGCTGACCCTGCACGTCTGGGTCCGCTCGGGCACCAACGCGCACCACATGATCGAGGCCAGCTTCAAGGCCTTCGCCCGCGCCCTGCGGGTCGCCGTCTCGATCGACCCCGAGGAGACCGGCGTGCCCTCGACCAAGGGGACCCTCAGTGAGTAGCGCCCGGATCGCGATCCTCGACTACGGGATGGGCAACCTGCGCTCGGTCGAGAAGGCGCTCGAGCACGTCGGCGCGCGGGCGGCGATCACCCACGACGCGGGCGAGGTGCGCGACGCCGACGGCCTGGTCCTGCCCGGGGTCGGCGCCTTCCCGCGGGCGATGGAGCGGATCCGCGAGCGCGGCCTCGACGGGCTGATCGAGGAGCGGCGCGCCGCGGGGGTGCCGATCCTCGGCATCTGCCTCGGCCTGCAGCTGCTCTTCGACTCGACCACGGAGCTGGGTGGGGCGGAGGGGCTCGGGCTGCTGCCGGGCCCCGTCGCCGGGCTCGAGGCCGACGGGCTCAAGGTCCCGCACATCGGCTGGTCGCCGGTCCGCTGGGAACAGGAGTCGCGGCTGACCGAGGGGATCGAGACCGAGACCCCGTTCTACTTCGTGCACTCCTTTGCGCCGGCGCCGAACGGCGACGATCTGCTTGGAACCGCCGCCTACGGCGCCCGCTTCGCCTGCGCGGCCGAGCGCGAGAACGTCTACGGGGTCCAGTTCCACCCGGAGAAGTCGAGCGCCGCGGGCCTGCGGCTGCTCTCCAACTTCGCCGGCGTCTGCGCCTCCGTGCCGGCGTGATCCTCTACCCCGCGATCGATATCCGCGGCGGCCAGGCGGTGCGGCTGCTGCAGGGCGACTACGCGCGCGAGACGGTCTATGACGCCGATCCGGTGGACGCGGCGCGCCGGTGGATCGACGAAGGCGCCGAGTTCCTGCACGTGGTGGACCTGGACGGGGCGAAGGCTGGGGAGCCGCGGAACCTCGGCGCGATCGAAGCGATCGCGGCGCTCGGCTGCCCGATTCAGGTCGGCGGTGGGCTGCGCGGGCGCGAGGCCGTGGCGGCGACCCTGAATTGCGGTGTGGAGAGGGTGGTTGTCGGGACCGCGGCGCTGCGCGACCCGGAGTTCCTCGATGCGATCGTGGCGGAGCACGGGGAGCGCGTGGTGGCGTCGGTTGACGCGCGTGGCGGCAAGGTCTCGCTCTCCGGCTGGACCGAGGCCACGGAGCAAGACGTGGCTGAGACGGTGAAAGCGCTGGGTGCGAGGGGGGTGACCCGGTTCCTCTGCACCGAGATCGACGTCGACGGGACCATGGAGGGGCCTGCGGTCGGTGAGCTGCGGCGGATCGCGCGTGGCACCAGCGCCCAGGTGATCGCCAGCGGCGGCGTCGGCGCCCTCGCCGATCTGGCGGCGCTCGCCGAGCTCGGCGCCGAGGCGCCGAACGTCGAGGGCGCGATCGTCGGCCGCGCCCTCTACGAGCGCAGGTTCACCGTCGCCGAGGGCATCGCTGCCCTAGCCTGAAGCCATGGTCTTGAAGCGCGTGATTCCCTGCCTCGACGTCGATTCGGGGCGCGTGGTGAAGGGGACGAACTTCGTCGGGCTCCGCGATGCCGGCGACCCGGTGGAGCTTGCCGAGCGCTACGACGCGGAGGGGGCCGACGAGCTGGTCTTCCTCGACATCACCGCCTCGCACGAAAAGCGCGAGACGATCGTGGAGCTGGCGCGCCGGACCGCGGACAACGTCTTCATCCCGTTCACGATCGGCGGCGGGATCCGCTCGGTCGAGGACGCGCAGGCGGTGCTCGACGCCGGGGCCGACAAGGTCTCGGTGAACTCCTCGGCGCTGGCGCGGCCGGAGCTGCTGACCGAGCTGGCGGACCAGTTCGGCGCCCAGTGCGTGGTGATCGCGATCGACGCGAAAGCCGAGGAGGGCGGCTGGGGCGTCTACGTGAACGGCGGCCGCAAGCGGGTCGACGGGCGCGACGCGGTCGGCTGGGCACGTGAGGCGGTCGAGCGCGGGGCGGGCGAGGTGCTGTTGACCAGCATGGACCGCGACGGCACGAATGATGGCTACGACATCCGGCTTACCCGCGCCGTTGCGGAGGCCGTCCCGGTTCCGGTCATCGCCTCCGGCGGCGCTGGCGAGCTCTCCCACCTCAGCGAGGCGATCGCCGAGGGTGGCGCCGACGCGGTGCTCTGCGCCTCGATCTTCCACTACGGCACGTACCGGGTGCGCGAGGCGAAGGAGCGACTCGCCGCCGACGGCATCCCCGTCCGCCTCTAGCCTCCGGGCATGCTCCCGGTAGAGCGCCTTGGAGAGGCGATGCGCGAGGCCTATCCCGAGCTGCGCCCGGTCGGCGCGGCGGCGCCGGAGCCCGCCTACCTGGTCGGCGGGGCGGTGCGCGACCTGCTGCTCGGCCGCGGTCGCGCCGACGTCGACCTCGTGGTCGAGGGCGACCCGGCGGCGCTGGCGAGCGCGCTTGGGGTCGAGCCGTACGCCGACCACGACCGCTTCGGGACGCTGAAGGTGGAGCTCGACGGGCACGAGGTCGACGTCGCGGCGGCGCGCTCGGAGAGCTACCCGGAGCCCGGGGCGCTGCCGGTGGTCGAGCGTGGCGCGAGCCTCGAGGCCGACCTCGCGCGCCGCGACTTCACGGTCAACGCGATGGCGGTGCCGCTGGCCGGCGAGCCGCGCCTGATCGACCCGCACGGGGGGGTGGCGGACCTTGCTGGCGGCCTGCTGCGCGTCCTCCATCCGGCCTCGTTCCAGGACGATCCGACGCGGGCGATCCGGGCGGCCCGCTACGCGGCCAGGCTCGGATTCCGGTTGGAGGCGGAGACGGAGGGGCTGCTGCGTGCGACGAACCCCGACACGGTTTCGGCGGACCGCTGGGAGGCGGAGCTGCGGCGGCTGGCGATGGAACCGACGGTGACGGAGGGCCTGGAAGAGCTGGCTGGGTGGGGAGTGGTGAAGCTGGGCGGGCGCTGGGAGGTTCTGAGCACCGCGCTTCCCGAGTTGCTCGCGGGGTCCCCCTGGGCAGGGGAGGTGGACCGGGCGGATGCCTGGCTGGCAGCGGCGCTGGCGTCCGACGAGCTCGGCGAGACGCTGGTGGGAGCTCACCCCGCCCAGCCCTCCACCGCGGTGTCCCTGGCCCGCGGTCACGGACCGGTCGAGCTCTTGCTGGCTCGGGCGCTGGGGGCCGAGTGGCTTGACGACTACATGGGGGTCTGGCGCGACGTCGCGCTGGAGATCGACGGTGCCGACCTGATCGCGGCCGGCGTGCCCGAGGGGCCGGCGCTGGGTCGCGGCCTGGCGGCGGCGCTGCGGCGCAAGCTCGACGGCGAGATCAGTGGCCGCGACGAGGAGCTGGCCGCAGCTCTGGGCGCCGCGCACGCGGCCTGACCCCCGGCCATCTGCTTTGTTACCGGCGATGGAGTGGCGTGAGAACGACGGCGTGCGCTGGCTCGAGGCCGACCTGGGCGGCGCTCGGGCGGCCTTCCCGACCCGGCTCGGGGGTGTCAGCGCGGCGCCCTTCGACTCGCTCAACCTCGGCCTGCTCACCGACGACGCGGAGGCCGACGTGGTTGCGAACCGCGGCCGCCTCGCGGCGGCGCTCGGCCTCGCGCCGGAGCGCGTCGCCTACGGCCTGCAGGTGCACGGGACCGAGCTCCACGCGGCGGGCGATTCGCTCCGCTGTTCATTCGCGTCGCATGGCGACGGAAACGCACAGCGCAGCGCGCCACCGGAGGCCGACGGCCAGGTCCTCTCCGCGCCGGGCGACGCGGCCTTCGTCTTCACCGCCGACTGCCTGCCGGTGGCGCTGCACGGTCCCGGTGGGGTCGCGCTGCTCCACTGCGGCTGGCGCGGGCTGGCCGGCGGGATCGTCGCCAGGGGCGCCGCGGCGGTCGCTGCGAGGAGCGCCGCGATCGGTCCGGGGATCGGCCCCTGCTGCTTCGAAGTCGGGCCCGAGGTGAGCGCCTCCTTCGCCGACCTCGGCGAGGGAATCGCGAGCGAGGGTCCCGGCGCGGCGCCGCAGCCCGGGCACGCCTTCCTCGACCTGGTCGAGGTCGCTACCCGGCTGCTCGGCGCCGCCGGGGTCGAGCGGGTCGAGGCGGCCGGGCTCTGCACGAGCTGCGAGGACGAGCTGTTCTTCTCGCACCGGCGCGATGCCGGCACGACGGGTCGCCAGGGCGGCCTCGCCTGGATCGAGGGCGGCTGATGGCGGTCGAGCCGTTCCGCGACATCGATCCGGCCGTGGTCGCCCGCAACCTCGGCGCCGTGCGCGAGCAGGCGGGCGAGCGGGTCGAGATCCTGGTCGCCGCCAAGTACGTGCCGCTGGAGGAGATGGGCGCGCTGGCCGAGGCCGGCGTCACCCTGGTCGGCGAGAACCGCCAGCAGGACCTCGCGGCCAAGCACGAGCAGTGGGGCGAGCGCTTCACCTGGGACTTCATCGGCAATCTGCAGAGCCGCAAGGTCAAGCAGATCCTTCCCCTCTGCCGGCTGATCCACTCGGTCGCCACCGACTCGGTGCTGGCGCAGCTCGGCAAGCACGGCACGTCGGAGACCGAGGTGCTGATCGAGGTCAACGTCGCCGGCGAGCAGGGCAAGGGTGGGGTGGAGCCGGCCGAGCTCGGCGAGTTCATCGCCCGCTGCCCGGTCCGGGTCGGCGGGCTGATGACGATGCCGCCCTGGAGCGCGGACCCGGAGGCCTCGCGCCCCCATTTCGCCCGGCTTGCCGAGCTCGCCGGCGAGCACGGGCTCGAGCGGCTCTCGATGGGAACTTCGCAGGACTGGCGCGTCGCGGTCGAGGAGGGGGCGACGATCATCCGGCTCGGCTCCGCGCTATTCGCCTAATTCGGCGCTAATCTCCCTGCTATTGGGTAAAAGAGGAGTCACGTCCCTGAGACCGAAACACCCGTGAGATGGCACTGAGAGATACCTGGCACCGAGCACTCGTCTATTTCGGCCTCGCCGAAGACCACCACGACTACGGCCCCGAATACGACGACGAGTTCGAGCCGGAAACCCGCACCGAGGAAGCCCAGGAATCGCGCCGCGAGCGCGACCGTGACCAGGGCTCCGTGCGCCGCCTGCCGACCTCGCGCCGCGCCCGCCGCGACGAGATCGACGACATCTTCGCCGACGACGAGCCGATCGCCGCCAGCCGCACCCGCACGCTGCGCCCGGTCGACAACGACAACGGCGGCGACATCCAGGTCCACCTGGTGATCCCGCGCAACTTCAACGACGCCCAGCAGGTCGCCGACCAGTTCAAACGGTCGGTGCCGGTGATCCTCAACCTGCAGACCGCCGATCACGACCTCTCGAAGCGGATGATCGACTTCTGCTCCGGGCTCACCTACGCGCTGGACGGCGGCATGCAGCGGATCGCCGAGAAGATGTTCCTGCTGACGCCGCGCAACGTCGACGTCTCCGCCGAGGAAAAGGCGAGGCTGATCGACAAGGGCTTCTTCAACCAGTCCTAGCCCGTTGACCCTCGACGGCTGCGCGCAGCTAGGCTGCGCGGCATGATCGTCGGCTTCTGCGGATCCGGGAACATGGCCGCCGCGATGGCCCGTGGCTGGGCCGGCGAGCTGGAGGGCCTGCTGTTCTCCGACGCCGGTTCGGGACGGGCGCGGGCGCTGGCCGAGGAGCTGGACGGCGAGGCGGTCGACAACGCGGCGCTGGCCGAGCGCAGCGATCTGCTGGTGCTGGCGGTGAAGCCGGCGAAGCTGGAGCAGGTGGCGCCGCAGCTGGGCGCCGCGCGGCGGGTCGCCTCGATCCTCGCCGGGGTACCGCTGGCCCGCTCCCAGGCCGCCTTCCCGGGCGCCGAGCTGCTGCGGGTGATGCCGAACGTCGGGGTCGAGGTGCGCCGCGGCGTGCTCTGCGTCGCCGGCGAGGCGAGCCCGGAGGTGCGCGAGAAGCTGGCGATCCTCGGCCTCGTGGTCGACGTCGACGACGGCCTCTTCGACGAGGCGACCGCGATCATGAGCTGCGCGCCCGCCTACCTGGCGCTGGTTGCCGAGGCGCTGGCCGATGCCGGCTCGCACGCCGGGATCGACCGCAGGATCGCCGGCGAGCTGGTCACCGAGACCCTCGCCGGCACCGCCGCGCTGCTCGGCCGCAACAGCCCCGCCGAGGTCCGCACCGCGGTCACCTCGCCCGGCGGCAGCACCGAAGCCGGCCTGGAAGCGCTCGACCGGGCCGGCGCGAGGGGCGCCTTCGAGGCCGCGGTCGAGGCCTCGCTGGAGAGGATGAAGGGCAAGTGATCCCGCTCGCGCTCAGCCGCGCCGACGTCGCCGACTACGTCAGCGCCCTGTTCATCGTCTACGTGGTCCTGATCTTCCTCAACATCCTGATCTCGTTCGTGCCGCGGATGCCCTACCGGCCCTGGCTGCGCTCGGTGCTCGACTTCGTCACCGAAACCACCAACCCGTACCTGAACGTCTTCCGCCGCTTCCTGCCGCCGGTCGGCGGCGGCGGATTCGCCCTCGACCTCAGCCCGATGCTCGGCGTGATCGTGCTGCTGATCGCTCGCGCCCTGATCGTCGGCGCGATCGAAGGGTGAGCGCCGCCGCCAAGCGGGCCTGGCTCTGGGCCGGGCTGCTGGCCCTGCTGGTGCTGGCGCTCGACCAGGTGGCGAAGGCGATCGCCGAGGACCGGATCCTGCTCGGCGAGCAGATCGAGGTGCTCGGCCCGCTCGAATTCACGCTCACCCACAACCGCGGCGTCGCCTTCGGGATGGCCGGCGGGGCGGGGGCGCCGCTGGTCCTCGTCGTCCTGGTCGCTCTCTGCGTCGTCCTCTATCTCTTCGCCCGCAACGCGGCGCGGCCGTGGATGTGGCTGCCGGTCGGCCTGCTGATCGGCGGCGCGCTCGGCAACCTGATCGACCGGGTCCGGCTCGGCCACGTCACCGACTTCGTCGACCTGCCGCCCTGGCCACCGTTCAACCTCGCCGACATGGCGATCACCTTCGGCGTCATCGGGCTGGTGATCCTGTACCTGATCGACGCCAGCAGGGAAGCCAGGGAAGCCAAGGGCGATGGCTGAGCCGGAGCTGCGGGTCGTCCACCTCGACGAGGCGCTCGCGGTCGTCGACAAGCCGGCCGGGCTGGTCGTGCACCCGGCGCCCTCGCACAGCGGGCCGACCCTGGTCGACGCGCTCGGCGAGATCCTCGGCGGTGGGGCGGACCCGGAGCGGCCGGGGATCGTGCACCGGCTCGACAAGGGGACCAGCGGACTGCTCGTGGTCGCCCGCGACGACGCCGCCCACGCGGCCCTGCAGGCGCAGGTACGCGAGCGCGAGGTCGAACGCGTCTACCTGGCCCTGGCCGGCGGCCGGCTCGCCTCCCGCACCGGCACGATCGACGCGCCGATCGGCCGCGCCTCGCGCCAGCGCCACCGGATGGCGGTCTCCGGCGCCGCCTCGCGCGAGGCCCGCACCCACTTCGAGGTGCTCGAGCTGCTGCCGCGCGAGAGCTACGTGCAGGCGCGGCTGGAGACCGGCCGCACGCACCAGATCCGCGCCCACTTCGCGGCGATCGGCCACCCGCTGACCGGCGACCCCACCTACGGCGGCGCCGAGCGCTACGGCCTCGGCCGCCAGTTCCTCCACGCGCATCGGCTTGCCTTCGACCACCCGCTCAGCGGCCAGCGCCTCAGCTTCGAGTCGCCGCTCCCAGCGGATCTCGCCGCCGCCCTGGAGGCCGCGCGCGACGGCTAGACCCGTCCCTCGATGTCCTGAGGGCGCTATAGCGCCCACAACCCGACGAGCGCGTTCGACCCAGACGGAACTTCGCAGTGTTCCCCTCCGGCGGCAGCCTCCGAAGCAGGCCGTCTACAATCCCCGATTCAGAAACCAACCCCCGCTCGCACATAGCGAACCGGATCCTGCTCGGCGTCAAAAAGTCGCCGGGTCCCGGGGAGCAGGGCGGGGCATTCGCATCAACTCAAGGAGATTGGAAATGCCACAAGCAGGCCTTCAGGAGCTGCTCGAGGCCGGAGTCCACTTCGGCCACCAGACGCGCCGCTGGAACCCGAACATGCGCCGCTTCATCTTCGGCGAGCTGGACGGGATCCACATCATCGACCTGATCCAGACCGAGGCGCTGCTGGAGAACGCGCGCCGCTTCTCCGGCGAGCTCGCCAGCGGCGGCGGCACGGTGCTCTTCGTCGGCACCAAGAAGCAGGCTCGCGACACGGTCCAGGAGTGGGCCGAACGCTGCAAGATGCCCTACGTCAACAAACGCTGGCTGGGCGGGCTGCTGACCAACTTCAACACGATGTCGGGCCGGATCGCCCGGCTCCACGAGCTCAACGGCTGGAAAGAGGAGGGAAAACTCGACCTCCTGCCGACCAAGGAGCGGATGGGGATGGAGGCCGAACTCGCGAAGCTCGAGTTCAACCTCGGCGGCGTCCGCGACATGGACCGGTTGCCCGACGCGGTCTTCGTCACCGACCTGAAAACCGAGGAGATCGCGGTCAACGAGGCGGCCCGCCTGCGGATCCCGATCATCGGCCTGGTCGACACCAATTGCGACCCGACCCCGGTCGACTACGTGATCCCCGGCAACGACGACGCGATCCGCTCCTGCCAGCTGGTGATCGGCACGATCGGGACCGCCGTCGAGGAGGGCTCCTCCGCCTGGCGCGTCCAGGAGGAAAAGCGGATCGCCGAAGAGATGGAACGGCGTAAACGCGAGGAGGAAGAGCGCAAGAAACGCGAGGAGGAAGAGAAAGTCCGCGTCGCAGCGCTGGAAGCGAAACAGGCCGAAGAAGAGGCTGCCGCGAAAGCCGCCGAGACCGCCAAAGCGGCTCAGGAGAAAGCGGCCAAAGACCAGGCGGCTGCGCAGGCGCCGCCCGCCGCGCCGAAAAGCCCCGAGGCCCCGGCCCAGCCCGCCGCTCCGGCTCAGCCGGCGGCGGCCGAGGCGCCCAAGCCGCCGGAGGCCCCGGCCGCCGCGGCACCGGCACCGGCGCCGGCCGCTGAGCAGAAAGCCGACGAGAAGACCGAGGAGTCGAAATGAGCATCACCGCTGCCGACGTGAAGGCGCTCCGGGATCGCACCGGGGCGGCGATGATGGACTGCAAAGCGGCGCTGGCCGAGGCCGACGGCGACGTCGACCGCGCAATCGAGCTGCTGCGCGTGAAGGGCCAGGCCTCGGCCGCCAAGCGCGAAGGGCGCGGCACCGAAGAGGGCGTCGTCGCCTCCTACATCCACGCCAACAACAAGGTCGGGGCGATGGTCGAGGTCCAGTGCGAGACCGACTTCGTCGCCCGCAACGAGGACTTCCAGGTCTTCGCGTACCAGGTCGCTCTGCACGTCGCGGCGACCGCGCCGCGCTACGTCTCCTCGGAGGAGATCCCGGCCGCGGAGCGCGACGCCGAAAAGAAGGTCTTCGAAGAGAAGGCGCGCGAGGAAGGCAAGCCCGACAACGTGGTCGAGAAGATCGTCGAGGGTCAGCTCTCGAAGTGGGCGAGCGAGGTCGCGCTGCTCGACCAGACCCACGTCAACGCCGAGAAGCACGACTCGAAGTCGATCGAGGAGCTGCGCCAGGAGCTCGCCGCGAAGACCGGTGAGAACGTGCGCATCGCCCGCTTCTCCTATTTCCGCGTCGGCGAGGAATAGGGTCACACCCACGTGAGCGACTCTGCCGAACCGCGTTTCGGGCGCATCCTGCTGAAGCTTTCGGGCGAGGCCCTGATGGGCCAGCTCGACTACGGCACCGACGGGGCCGAGGTCGAGCGGATCGCCCGGCAGGTCGAGGCGGTGTGCCAGCGCGGGGTGGAGGTGGCGATCGTGGTCGGCGCCGGCAACATCTACCGCGGCCTCGACGGGGCGGCGAAAGGGATGGACCGGGCGACCGGCGACTACATGGGCATGCTGGCGACGGTGCTCAACGCGCTGACCCTGCAGGACGCGCTCGAGGGCCTCGGCCAGTACACCCGGGTGATGTCGGCGATCGACGTCAAGGAGGTCGCCGAGCCCTACATCCGCCGCCGCGCGATGCGCCACCTGGAG
>CAYXFL010000059.1:0-16823 GCA_964464285.1 uncultured Conexibacteraceae bacterium | reverse complement strand
CGAAATTCTGATATCGTCGGCTCCCATGAGCAGCAGCGAGCAGACACCGGCCATCGATCCGTGGCGTCTCGATGATCGAGCGGCTGTCGTAACCGGGTCCGGAATGGGTCTCGGCAAGGCGATCGCGATCGAACTGGCACAGCGGGGCGCCAAGGTCGTCGTGGCCGACGTTGACCGTGAGGCGAGCGAATCGACGGTGACCGAGATCGAGACGGCCGGTGGCTCAGCCCTGGTCGCCGATTGCGACGTTCGCGATCGCCAGCAGGTTCGGTCGGCGATCGAGCTCGCCCAGACTTCGTTCGGCCCGCTCCGGGTCATGGTCAACAACGCCGCAGTTCAGCGTGCAACTCCGCTGCCCGAGGTCGAGACGGCAGAGGCTGAGCTGCAGATCGACGTCAACTTGAAGGGGGCGTTCTTCGGCTGCCAAGAGGCGGTCAGCGCGATGCGAGAGCATGGTGCGGGCGGCAGCATCGTCAACGTCGGCTCGATCCTGTCCCTCGCTGGCGACGATCACGTTCCGGTTTACACGATGACCAAGCACGCGATGGCTGGCCTCTCGAAAGCTGTCGCCGTCGGCTATGGCGGTGACGGCGTTCGCTGCAACTGCGTCTGCCCGGGCGACATGCACACGCCGATGATCGAGGCTTACTGGGGCGCCGACGACGATCCGTCCGAGGCGCGTCGACGTATGGAGGCCCTCTACCCAAGAGGGACTATCGGCGAGACGCAGGAGGTCGCGCGCGTCGTCGCTTTCGTCGCCTCTGACGCAGCTTCGTTTATGACCGGCGCGGCAATCCCGGTCGACGGCGGACTGCTGGCGAGGGCCCCGAGTTGAACTCTTCTTCCGACAAGCTGATCCGTAGCGTCAACCCGTTCAACGGCGAGGTGATCGGAAGCCTCCAGCCTGCGTCTCATGGCGACGTCGATGCCGCCTTCGAGGTGGCGGTCGCGGCGCAGCAGGGATGGGCCAAGCTCGAGGCGCCCGAGCGCGCCAGAACGCTACGCGCGTTCGCTGACCTCCTCGATGCCGAGCGCGCCGACTTCGCGTTGTTGATCACGATGGAGATGGGCAAGCGCCTCAGCGACGCCGAAGGCGAGGTCGAAGGCGCCTCGGAAATTGCTCGTTGGTATGCCGACAATCCTCCGCCCGAAGAGGAGGCAGCGGGCGCCAGGGTCCGTCGGGTTCCGCTCGGCGTGGTGGTCGCCATCACCCCTTGGAATGTCCCGATCGTGACCCCGATGTACAAGCTCGCGCCGGCGCTGATGGCCGGTAACGCGGTGCTGTGGAAGCCCTCGGAGCTCTCCACGCAGGTCGCCAAGCGAGTGACCGAGATGCTGCATGCCAGTGGCGTGCCGACCGAGATACTCCACCTCCTTCCGGGGCACGGTGATCTCGGTCGCCGGCTCGTCGCCGATGAGCGCGCATCCGGCGTCCATTTCACGGGCTCCGGTCCGGTCGGCAAAGAGATCGGCGGCGTCGCCGGGGCCCGGCTCGCGACCGTCGCCTTGGAGCTGGGCGGTTCCAACCCCCTCATCGTCCTGGCCGACGCCGATCTCGAGCGCGCCGCCGAAGCGATCGTCCCCTCGATGCTCGGGAACAATGGGCAACGCTGCACCGCGGTCCGGCGAGTCATCGCCCAGGCGTCGATCAAGGACGATCTGCTCGACCTGCTTGTCGACCGCGTTGCCGCCGCTGCCCCGGGAGACCCCACCGCCCCGGCTACGGCGATCGGCCCGCTCGTGACCGCCAAGGCGGCTGCCCGCTTTGAGGAAGAGCTGGAGGGCTGCCTGCGTTCGGGCGCGACCATGGCCGCGCGGGCGGCGCAAGGAGCGGGGGAGGCCGCGTTCCCCCCGGCCCTGGTCGCTGGTCTACCGGAGCTCGATGCCTTCCGCTCACGTGAGCTTTTCGGACCCGTCGCTCTTTTCGACGTCGCCACCGACGACAGCGATGCGGTGCGCCTGGCTAACGCGACGCCCTTCGGACTTTCGGCGGCCGTGCATGGCGGTGACCCCGAACGGGCGCAGCGCCTCGCCGAGCAGATCGAAGCTGGTGTCGTCGGAATCAACCGGCGCACGGACGCTTTGGAGATCGACCCGCCCTTTGCCGGTCACAAGGGGTCCGGGAACGGCATCCCCGAGGGCGGGCTCTACGGATACGCCGGCTTCACCGAGTTTCAGGCCCTTTACGGCGGCGTCTGACCGTCGCCGAACACCCAACCCAGCGAGGAAAGCAATGAGCGTCCAGGAGGGAGTCCAAGTGTCAACCGAGATAGAGGCAGGCGGCGCCATGCGGCCGGAGTACTTCGAGAACCTTGGCAAGTCTCCAAGCGAGGCAACGGGATTGCCTGGGCGCATGTACACCGACCCTGCGGTATTCGAGGCTGAGAAGAAGAAGATCTTCAGGCCAAACTGGATGGCGATCATGCACCAGTCGTCGATTCCCAACCCAGGCGACTATCGGGTTGTAGAGGTGCTCGGCGAATCGTTCGTGTTTGTTCGCGGCGAGGACGGCGAGATTCGCGGCTTTCACAACATCTGCCGTCACCGCGGAGCGAAAGTCTCCGAAGGCGAGGGAAACTGCAGCCACTTTCGCTGTCCCTACCACCTCTGGACCTACGACCTCAAGGGGAAGCTGACCGGCGCGCCAACGATGGCCGACGTGATCAACGAGGGCGTCAGGGTCAAAGAGGGCACTGGCCTCCTGTCCGTGCGAGTGGAAGTGTGGTTGGGCTTCGTCTTCATGAACCTCGATGGCAAGGCAGCGCCGATGTCGGAGACCCTCGCGGACCTGGCCGAGGCCGTGTCCGCCTGGAGCTCCGAAGACGTTGAGGTGCTCTACGAGATTCCGTACCAGGGAGCCTGGAACTGGAAGCTCACCTGGGAGAACACCATCGAGGGATACCACGTGATGGCTATCCACAGGGACACCGCCCCTGCGAGTGCCGGCCAGCACACGTACACGAGGACCAAGGACGAGGATGCCACGCATTACACCGACTTCACCATCCCGTTTGCCTCCGGCAAGAACTGGCAGAACGCAAACGGCGACTCCGTCCGCTCCATTCCCTTCGACAACGTTCCTGACTGGGTCGAAGAGGGGGCGCGCTTCTATATCGCGTGGCCTAACTTCCAGTTCCAACTGGAGCCCGGCAACCTGACCGCGTATCTGGTGCTACCTGGGGCCGGCCCCGACGAAGTCACCTTCACCTGGATCAACATCGTTCGTCCGGAGACGCTGGAGATGGACGGCTTCGAGGCCTACAAAGCCGAGGAAGTGCACTCGTCGAACCTTGTGCAGGCCGAGGATGAGTACCCCTGCCGAACGATGTGGGAAAACATGAAGGGCGACTCGTTCGTGCCGGGGCCGTTCGCTCACGGCGAGCGGGCCGTCTACCACTTCAACCAGTGGTACATGAGGCAGCTGTCCGACACGGCGCAGGATTGAGTTAAGAGCGAACCTACTTTAGATAGCCCAGCTACAGACGCGGGTGGGTCAGACGGTCTCGTGGTCGGGGCCGGTTTCTGGCTCGACAACGTCGACTGGGCGGGCGAGCTTTTCGCCTAAGACGAAGTCTGGGAGCTTCTCTTCGGCGGTCAGTTGGTATCGAAAGCGTTCTTGGTGGATGAGGAAACCGGCGTTGATCGTCGGTGAAGTGGCTCGTAGATAGTGGTGTTCGGGAGTTGGGGTTAGGTCACAAGAAGTGATGTACGACATTGTCGGATCGAACGAGGTGAACCTGTGAATCAGAGAGTGGGTTGGTCCAATGAGTAGAAGAGAGAAGGAGACTGGCGGCGCGGACGCGTCAGCTCACGACCCGCGCGTCCTTGCCATCGACGCGGGCGGAACGATGACCGACACCTTCATCGTCGACGACAAGGGGAACTTCGTCGTCGGCAAGGCGCAGACCACGCCGCAGGACGAGTCGATCGGGTTGATGAACTCTGCAGACGACGCAATGCGCCAATGGGACTCGACCCCCGAGCAAGCCTTTCCGCGCATCCAGTCTGCCGTCTTCAGCGGCACCGCGATGCTGAACCGGCTGTTGACCCGCAAGGGTCGGCGGGTCGGCGCCCTCGTCACCGCCGGCCAAGAGGACTCGCTGCAGATGGAGCGTGGGATCCAGTCCTACCTCGGCTTCAGTTATGCGGACCGCCTTCACATCGCCACTCACCACCACAACGAGCCACTGATCCCGCGCGATCGTGTGCACGGTGTGCGGGGCCGGATCGACCTCTTCGGCAACGAGGTGCTTCCGTTGCGCGAGGCCGATGTGCGCGCGGCGGCCGCGGCGCTGCTCGAGGATGGGGTCGAGGGGATCGTGATCTCTCTGATCTTCAGCTATCGCAACCCTGCCCACGAGCAACGGGTGAGGGAGATCGTCGAGGAAGAGAAGGCAGGGCGCGGCATCAACGGCTCCTGCCCCGTGTTCGTCTCCTCCGAGCTCTA
Organism: uncultured Conexibacteraceae bacterium; assembly: GCA_964464285.1. Classification (GTDB taxonomy): domain Bacteria; phylum Actinomycetota; class Thermoleophilia; order Solirubrobacterales; family 70-9; genus VAYN01. Next base: position 12,376 of record CAYXFL010000059.1, on the reverse strand, counting down.
TCCGTCGCGGCGCGACTTCCCGCGCTTGAACACGACGGTGATCGAGGCCTACGCGGCCGAGCCCTCGCGTGGGACGCTGCGCACGGTCCGCGAGCGCACCAAGGAGCGCGGCGCCGGCTTCGAGCTGCGGGTGATGGCCTCGCACGGCGGCACGATCTCGATCGACGCCGACCAGCTGGCGACGACGCTGGTGTCGGGACCGATCGGCGGCGTCGTAGGTGCCCGCTACCTGGCCGACCGGATCGACCTGGACAACGTCCTCTGCACCGACATCGGTGGCACCTCCTTCGACATCGCGCTGCTGACCGGCAAGCGCTACGAGGTGACGACGACGCCCAACATGGCGAAATTCCTGCTCAACATGCCGCTGGTGCAGATCGACTCGGTCGGCGCCGGCTGCGGCTCCTTCGTTCGCATCGACCCCAATGCGCGGCGCCCCGAGATCGGTCCCGACTCCGCCGGCGCCGCGGTTGGGACGGCCTGGCCCGAGGGTGGCGTAACGACCGCCTCGATCACCGACCTGAACCTCGTTCTGGGCCGCCTGAACCCGGACTACTTCCTTGGCGGCCAGGTCCAGCTCGACGTCGAGCGCGCCCGTCATGAGGTCAAGCGACAGGTCGCCGACCCGCTCGGGCTCGGGGTCGAGCAGGCGGCCGCCGGGGTGATCGAGCTGTTCGAGACCTCGCTGCGAAACGAGGCGGTCGGCCGCATTCTCGGCAAGGGCTACAGCCCCGCCGACTACACCCTGCTCTGCTACGGCGGCGGCGGGCCGCTGCACGTCGCCGGCTACACCAGCGGCGTCCCGTACCAGCAGGTGCTGGTACCCGAGTGGGCGGCGGGCTTCTCGGCCTTCGGCTGCGCCTGCGCTGACTTCGAGTATCGCTTCGACCGCCAGGTGGACCTACCGCTGCTGCCGAACCAGAGTGACGAGGAAAAAGTCCAGATGGGCGGGCTCCTGACCAAGGCCTGGCGCGCGCTCGAGGACCGCGTCCGCGACGAGTTCGCGAAGTCGGGCTACGCCGCCGAGGACGTTTCCTTCACCCACATGGTGCGGATGCAGTACTACGGCCAGCTGGTCGACATCGAGGTCGACGCGCCGAAGCCCGCGGTTGAGACGATCGAGGACATCCAAGTGCTGATCGCCTCCTTCGAGGAGACCAACACGCGGATGTACGCCCGCGCCGCCTCCTCGCCGGAGCTCGGCTACCTGGTCGCCCAGGCGATCGTCAAGGGCTCGGTGCCGATCGAGCAGCCGACCCTGCCGACGATGCCCCGGGAGAGCGGTTCGCCGCCGGTCAAGGAAACGCGCGAGGTTTGGTGGCACGACGGTCGCGTGACAACCGACATATACGAGATGGACGATGTCCGAAACGGTCACACGATCGAGGGCCCGGCGGTGCTCGAGGCCGAGTCGACCACCTTCCCAATCCCACCCGACCGCCGCGCCTGGCTCGACGAGCACGGCATTTTCCACCTCGAGAACAAGGAGGCCTGACGCGATGGCCACGATCGACCGCACCCATCAGCTGGAGCCCGAGGCCTCGGTCCCGATCGGCTGGGATGGCTTGAAGCTGACCGAGATGCTTGAGCTCAGCGAGGGTCGCTTCGAGGAGACCGGCTACTACCAGGGCCTCCGCGACCTTGAAATGAAGGAGTCCGACCCGCTGCACTTCGAGAAGCTCTTCTCGCGGGTCCGCGGTGGGATGGTCACCGCGCGGGAGACGGCGCTCAACATCTCCGCCTCGCCGATCGTCCGCGAGCTCGGCGAGATCTGCTTCGCGCTCTACACGCCCGAGGGCGACAACGTCGCGCTCTCGACCGGGATCATCGTCCATGTCCACACGATGAGCGAGGCGATCAAGTTCATGGTGCGGAACGGCTGGGAGGACAACCCGGGGATCCAGCCCGGTGACATCTTCGCCAACAACCAGCCAACGATCGGTGACGTTCACCCGGCCGACGTTCAGACGTTCGTACCGATTTTCAATCCCGAGGACGAGGGCGAGCTCCTCGGCTGGGCGGGCGGCGTGATCCACGTGATGGACATCGGCGCGTCCTCGCCCGGCGGGGTCTGCGTCGAACCGACGACCCGCTTCGACGACGGCATCGACCTCCACTGCATGAAGATCGGCGAGCGCGACACGATCGCCCAGTGGCACACCAAACGCGTCTCGATGCAGAGTCGCGCGCCGGGCCTCTACCTGCTCGACGAGCGCACCCGGCTCGCCGGCTGCCACATGATCCGCGACTCGGTCGAGCGGCTGGTCCTGGAGGAGGGCGGCGATTCCTTCAAGCAGTTCATGCGTGAGGCGATCGAGGACGGTCGACGTGATTTCAAGTCGCGCGTCCGCGGCCTCTTGGTGCCGGGGCGCTACCGATCCGCCGGCTTCACCGAGGCCAAATACGCGAACAAGCAAAACCTGCCGAAACGGGCGCAGCGCGACCTGATCATCCACGGCGCCTACGAGGCGGTCGTCGATCGCGACGGCCGCTGGACCACCGATCTGCGCGGCTCCTCGGCTTGGGGCTGGCACTCCTTCAACGCCACCCCGGCGGCGCAGCAGGGGATGCAGTGGATCCTCTTCACCCAGACCCTGATCTGCAACGACAAGATCAACGACGGCGCCTACTACGCGACCGAGCTGCTCTTGACGGAGGGTAGTTGGGCGAACCTCGGGGACGCTCCGTGCTCGTCATCCTTCCCCTGGATGCCGATGTTCACCACCTCGACCGGATACTTGAGAGCGGTCTCACGGGCGCTGCAGTCGCGCGGCTACATCGAGGAGATCGTCTCCACCTACACGGTGCCGGGCAACGTCGCGCAGGGCGGCGGGATCGATCAGTACGGGCAGATCTCGGGCTTCATGAACTTCGAGATCGGCGCCCAGGGGCAGGGCGCCAAGTACGTGCTCGACGGGCTCGACTACGGCGCCGCCGTGTTCAACCCCGAGGGCGACATGGGCGACGTCGAGATGTGGGAGCTGGTCAAGCCAATGGTCTACCTCGGTCGTCAGATCAAGCCGAACACCGGCGGGATCGGGCGCCATCGCGGCGGCTCCTCGTTCGAGACGCTGCTGCTGGTCAACGGCACGCAGGACTTCGAGATCGAGAACATCGGCACCGGCGGGATGCTGACCTCGCCGGGCCTCTTCGGCGGCTACCCGGCGCCGAGCGCCTACGTCCACAACGTCTTCGACTCCGACATCTTCGAGCGAGCGGCAGCTGGGGAGGCCTACCCGACCGGGGACGTGAGCGGGGCCGAGTCAGCGCTCTCGACTTTCGCTGGCCGCCACCAGGTCGAGCAGGACCCTTACACGATGATGATCGCGGTTCGCACCGGCGACCTTTACCTCAGCTCTGGCCGCGGCGGAGGGGGCCTCGGCGACCCGCTGCTTCGCAGCGAGGAGCGGATCGAGGAGGACATCGCCGGCGGACACATCCAGCGCGAATGGGCGGAGCGCTCCTACGGGCTCAAGAACCGCGACGACCTGATGCGGTCCCGGCTCGGCCGGGCGCGCCCGGCCGAGGAGTGGTGGGTGGAGCAGCGCCAGCGGATCCTCGACGGCGACCTGATCGAGACCGTAAAGGTGATGTTCGCGGAGTCGATGCGGTTGGAACCCCGCTGGGCGGCAGAGTTTCGCGGCTTCTGGGATCTGCCGGAGGACTTCGACTTTGATGTCGTTACCCCCACTGTGATGGTGGCGAAGGCGGTGCCCGGGAAGGTGACGCCGGACCAAGCGAACGCCGGCTTCCTTGCCGCATCGGATGTCTACCTACCAGAGGGTGGGGCGACGGCGGTGCCGGTCACCACCGAAGTCACGCCCGCGACCCTGGCGGATCTGCTCGACGAGAAGCTGTCGCGGCGGGCGGTGAAAGACATCCAGTCCTCGATCAAGGATCCGGATCGCTTCGACAAGTGGGTGGCGCTCCTCCAGGAGCGGGCCGACTACGACGATCCGATCGTGTTGCCCTACGGGGAAGGCATGAACATCGTCCGCCGTTCCACCGACGGCGAGCTGGTGATTCGCACCGATGCCGGAGCGGACCTCTGTCGCTGGGACGAGAATTGGAAGATGCACGCGCCGATGTTCGTCCGCGACAACGACGAGCTCTATCGCGAGATCTATCCCGAGCTGGGTCACCCAGAGGGCGACTGGCAGGAGCTGCGCGAGTTCTACTGCCCGGTATCCGGTCGCCTTCTTGAGACCGAAGCCGTCCCGCCCGGCTATCCGGTGGTGCACGAGTATCTGCCCGACATCGAGGGTTTCTACACGGGCTGGCTCGGCCGCGACCTTCCCTGAGCGGGCGTTGCAGACCGACTTCGAGAGCCTGCCGCAGGTCCTCGCCGCGCGCGCCGGCGAGATCGGCGATGAGCGCTTCGTCCGCGATGCCGATCAGGAGTGGACCTACGGTGAGTTCCACGCCCGGGTGACGGAGGTCGCGGCCGGGCTGCGCGAGCTCGGCGTCGAACAGGGCGACGTGGTCGGCGTCGTCCTCCCCAACAGCCCGCACTACCTCGAGGTCTGGTGGGGGATCCTCTGGCTCGGCGCGATCTTCAACCCCGTCAACCCGGTGCTGACCGGCCGCGAGGCGGCCGGGATCCTCGCCGACTCCGAAGCGGTGGTCGCAGTCTGCACGCCGGAGGCTGCCGCCGCGCTCGCCGAGCACCGCGACCAGCTGCCGAGCCTGCGCGAGGTCATCGCCGCAGAGGGCGGGGACCCGGCGGCGCCGCTGCGCGGGCACGGCACCGTCGCCGAGCACGCGCGGATCGGCGCCGGCGACCTCGCCTCCTTCGTCTACACCTCCGGCACCACCGGCCGCCCCAAGGGGGCGATGCTCGGCCACGGCAACTTCCTCGCCAACGCCTGGCAGCTCGGCGAGCTGCTGCCGGTCAGCCGCGGAGACACGCTGGGGATGGTGCTGCCGCTCTTCCACGTCAACGCGCAGCTGGTGACGACGGTGCTCCCGCTGGTGCTCGGCGCCCAGGTGGCGATGTGGAAACGCTTCTCGGCGTCGCGCTTCTGGGAGGAGGTGGCGCGCTTCGAGCCGGTCACCTTCTCCTCGGTGCCGACGATGCTGGCGGCGCTCTTGCACGCGCCCGGCGCCGACGAGGCCGAGTCGAACACCCTGCGCTTCGTGATCTGCGGCGCGGCGCCGCTCTCGCCGGCGCTCTTCCGCCGCTTCGAGGAGAAGTTCGGGCTGAAGATCATGGAGGGCTACGGGCTGACCGAGGGGACCTGCTGCTCGACGATCAACCCCTTCACCGGGCCGCGCAAGATCGGCTCGGTCGGGCTGCCGACCCGGGCCCAGGAGCTGCGGGTGATCGACGCGGGGGGCGACCCGGTCCCCGACGGCGCCCCGGGCGAAATCTGCTTCCGCGGCCCGAACATGATGCACGGCTACTACAAGCGCCCGGACGCCAACACCGAGACGATGGTCGACGGCTGGATCCGCACCGGCGACGTCGGCTTCCGCGACGAGGACGGGTACGTCTTTCTCGTCGACCGGACCAAGGACATGATCATCCGCGGCGGCGAGAACATCTACGCGCGCGAGATCGAGGACGTCCTGCTCGAGCACGACTCGGTCAAGGAGGCGGCGGTGATCGGCCGTCCCGACGAAGTCCGCGGCGAGGAGGTCCACGCCGTGGTGGCGCTGGTCGCGGGCGAGGACGTCGCGGTGCTCGAGGAGCACTGCCGGGCCCGGCTCGCCGCCTTCAAGGTGCCGACCAGCTGGGAGGTGGTCGAGGAGCTGCCCAAGACCTCGACCGGGAAGATCGACAAGAAGCCGCTGCGCGAGAAGCTCGCTGCCGCGGTGCCGCCGCAGTGACAGCAACGGGCCGTCCCTCCCTCGCTCGCCGGACGCACCGTCTTGATCAGCGGGGGCAGCCGCGGCATCGGTCTGGCCATCGCTTTGCGTGCGGCTGCCGACGGTGCCAACATCGCGCTCCTGGAGACGCTCCGGCGCCAGCCGGTCGCCCAGCGCACCCAGGCGATCCAGCGGCTGCGGGCGATCTGGACCCAGGTCGATCCGGAGGGCGAGCGGCAGGTCGCGCATCTTCATCGTCAGCGCCCGCTGCGAAAGTGGTCAGGCGCTTTCGCAGCCAGGCCGCCTTCGCGCGTTTCTGCGGCGTCGCCCCGATCCCATGCGGCTCGGGCCGGAGCGACGGCAGGCCCCGACTCCACCGCGGCGGCAACCGCCAGCTAAATGCGGCGCTGCACCGGATAGCTCCTCTTGGCGGGCCCCCCGAGATTAGTTCCCAGTTCGTCTAGTATGGCACTGTCGACATTTTTATAATAGGATTGTCGACACGGCGCTACGGAGAGAATGGGATCGGCAAGGCGTCCGAGATTGCGGACTCCTATGACCACTCATCGGCGTGGATGTATCGACGGTCGGCGCGTACCAACGGGATATCGGGATTAGAGGCTGAACAGAATGCCCATAGCGACAGAGGCCACCCCCGCGACGCGCCCTCTCAAGCGATCCCAACGGCCTGCCGCGATCCGCTGGACGCTCGCCGTCCTGCGCTGGATCGTCGCCCCCCTGGCGACGATCCTGATCGCCAGCTTCCTGGTCGCCCTGGCGTTGTCCATTGCGCCGGGGGACCCGATCGCCTCGCTGGTCGGCAATGAGCCGACCGAGGCCCGTATCGAAGCAATTAGAAACAATCTCGGCCTTAACGAATCGGTGCTGGCCCGCTATTGGACGTGGCTCAGCGGCGTCGTCCATGGCGACTTCGGCCACTCGATCGCCCTGCGCAGCAGCGTCAGCAACCTGATCAGCGCAAGATTGCCGATCACGATCTTCCTGGTCGTCTACAGCGCGGTCCTGATCTTCTTCTTCGGCCTCGTCCTGGGCATCATCGGCGGGGCCTTCAGGCGGGCGGGGACCGCTGTCGCGATCGTCTGCGGGCTTGGGGTGGCGATCCCATCGTTTGTCGCCGCTCAGCTGCTGGTCCAGTACTTCTCGCTGACGTTCGACCTTTTCCCTGCGATTGGGGCCGGCAGCGGGTTCACCGACCGGCTCTGGCATCTGACCCTGCCCGCGATCGCCCTCTCGATGGCGGGCGTCGCCTATTTCGCTCAGATCACGCGCGCATCGGTTCGCGAGGAGGCAGCCAAAGAGCACGTACTCACGGCACGAGGTCGCGGTGTTCCGCCCCTGACGATCTTCCGCCGGCACGTCTTTCGCAATGCCTCGCTGCCGATTGTCACCGTCGCCGGGCTGATCATGGCAAGCCTGCTGGCGGGAGCCACGGTGGTGGAAACCGCGTTCGGGATCAACGGGATCGGCAGCCTGCTGATCACCTCCGTTGCGTCGAAAGACTACAAAGTGGTGCAGGCAATCGTGGTGATCCTGGTGATCATCTTCGTCGTGGTAACCAGCCTCATCGATCTGGTCCAGTACCTCATGGACCCTCGACTGCGCGCGAAGAAGGATGCCCGATGAGCGATCTCGTGGTCAGCAACCCCGAGCTCACCGCCGTCCCAGTCGAGGAGCGAGGTCAGCGACGACGAAAGCGCGACAAGGTCCTGGTGGTTTCCATGACGATCTGTGGTCTGCTCATCCTTCTGGCGTTGATCGGTCCGCTGATCGCCCCCCATCCGCCGGACCAGATTGACGTCCTGGCCGCGAACGAAGGTCCGTCCGGGGAACACCTTCTCGGCACTGACAGTCTGGGACGCGACGTCTTCTCGCGAGTGATCGCAGGCGCCCGACTCAGTGTCTTCGGGCCTGCGCTGGTCGTGCTCATCTGCACCATCCTGGGGACGACGCTGGCGATCGTCAGCGCCTGGCGTGGCGGGGCCACCGACAGGATGATCGCGCGGGGGCTGAATGTGCTCTTCGCCTTCCCGGCTCTGCTCTTCGCGATCATCGGGGTGGCAGTCTTCGGGCAGGGGCTTACGGCGCCCATCATCGCCCTGTCGATCGCCTACACCCCTTACATCGCCCGTGTCGTCCGCAGCATCGCCCTCCGCGAGCGCAACCTCCCCTACATCGAGGCCTGCCGCGTAGCCGGCTTCTCCGGCTGGAAAATCTGCGTGCGACACATCTTGCCGAATGTGTGGCCGATGGTCATGGCCCAGGCGACCCTAACCTTCGGCTTCGCGCTGGCCGATATCGCGGCCATCTCCTTCCTCAGTCTGGGCGTACAGCCACCTGACACCGAATGGGGCTTGATGGTCGCGGAAGGGCGGACCGCCCTGCTGAACGGCTGGCCTCAGGCGGCCTTCGCCGCCGGAGGCATGATCGTGTTGACCGTCGTCTCCTTCAACGTGCTCGGCGAGCGACTCGCCCGCAACGCGGAGGGTCGATGATCGACCACGGAGACGTACTGCTCGAGCTCGACGAACTGCGGGTCGACATCCCAGTCGCCGGCGATCTGCTGAGGGTGATCCATGACGTCAGCCTGCGAGTCGCAACCGGCGAAGCGGTGGGGCTGGTAGGCGAGTCCGGCTCGGGCAAGTCGATGACCGCGAAGGCGATCATGAGGCTGCTCATGCCGCAAGCCAAGGTCGGAGGCACGATCTCCTTCGACGGAAGCTCGGTGTTCGAGATGAGCCGACGGGAGCTCCGCCGGTACCACGGAGAGCAGGTGGGGATGATCTACCAGGACCCCCGCGTCCACGTGAATCCGCTGCGCACTGTCGGTGACTTCCTGCGGGAGGGTCTGCGGGCCCAGGGCGGCAGGTCAAAGTCGGAAGTCGACGAGGTAGCCGTCACCCTGCTCCGGGAAGTCGGCATCGCCGACGCTCCACGGCGCCTGCGCCAATACCCTCATCAACTCTCCGGCGGCCTGCTTCAGCGAGTGATGATCGCCTCCGCGCTGATCCCGGAGCCCCGTCTGATCCTCGCGGACGAGCCGACGACGGCTCTCGACGTCACCACCCAAGAGGAGGTGATGGCGATCCTCGACGAGCAACACCGCGACCGCGGAATGGCGATGATCCTGATCACCCACGACCTCGACCTCGCCGCCGCCGTCACGAGCCGCATCGCCGTGATGTACGCGGGGGTCATCGTCGAGACCGGCCCGGCGGGCAACCTGCACGATTGCGCGTTGCATCCCTACACGGTCGGGCTTCTCGCCTCGCTCCCGTCCCAGACCAGAAAGGAGCGCCTGGGCACGATCCCGGGGCGCCCCGTATCGGCCTTCGAGGCGGGGACAGGATGCGTGTTCTCCAGTCGCTGCCCGTGGGCGCAGGAGCGGTGTCAGGTCGAGCGACCGGCGACCCGCAAGATCGGCGACCAGCTGGTCGCCTGCCACCGTGCCGAGGAACTTAAAGGCAAGCTCGACTATCGGAAAGAGGCGGAACTCGGATGAGTCGCCTTCTCGAGGTAAAGAACCTTCGCCGGGTCTTCTCTGTCCGCGGCGAAGACGGCGCCGCCGAGGAGCTCGTCGCCGTCGACGACGTCAGCTTCTGGGTCCCGACCAACGGCTCGGTGGCTGTGGTCGGCGAGTCTGGCTCGGGGAAGACCACTGTGGCGAGGATCGTCGCCGGCCTGGAGACCGCGACCTCCGGATCGGTGGTCGTCGATGGAGAGGCACGCGGCGACGTCGCCCGGGGTCGGTCCGCGCGAAAGCGTCGAGCACGCCAGGTCCAGATGGTCTTTCAGGACCCCTACAACTCGCTCGATCCGCGCCAGACGATCGAGAAGTCGATCGGCGAGGTGCTACAGGAGCACTTCTCCCTGAGTCGCAGCGAGAAGACGGATCGAGTCGCGACCCTCCTCGAGCAGGTCGGGCTCGATTCCCGGCACGCGTCCGCCTATCCGAGCAAGCTCTCAGGCGGCCAGCGCCAGCGGGTCGCGATTGCGAGAGCGTTGGCGGTGGAGCCTAAACTGCTGATTCTGGACGAGGCCGTGTCGGCGCTCGACGTGAGTGTCCAGGCTCAGGTCCTGAACCTTCTGGTTGACCTTCGCGAGTCGGTCGAGGTCGCCTTCCTCTTCATCTCGCACGACCTAGCGGTCGTGCGTCAGGTCACCGACGAATGCGTGGTCATGCATTGCGGCCGCATCGTCGAGGCGGGGCAGACCGAGGCGACCTTGGATTCGCCGAAGGAGGACTACACCAAGCAGTTGATCAGCGCGATCCCGACTAGGGGATGGCGACCGCAACGGCGCCGTTCCAAGACCGAAGAATCGAAGCTCTTGGTGTCGCCCGCCGATCAACCGGCTCGCTGAACCTCCGACGGAACCGGCCGAGCGCCGAGGACTGGTAGCCGCGCCGGCAGGGGGACATCCACCTACTTCTCTCGGCTGATGTCAGGTGACTGCCGCGAACTCACTTGACGTACCAGCCCTCCTTTTCGAGGCCGCGCTGACTTCTTGGAGACGGCGAAGTCGGCGAAGGAGCATCATCGCCTCGCTGGGCACCGGCATGCAGGCCGGCCTCCAGCGTCATCAGCAGCAAGACGGCGACGACCCCGGCCGAGCCGATGAACTCGGTGGCGACGTCGACGACCGGTTCCACCATAGGGCGGGCGCTGGTTCAGCCGGCGACCCACCGTGCTTGCGAGCCGGCGCCGAGACGATGGAAATCCACAGTCGACGAGCCCGACACGGGGGCCCGCCGTACGTCATCCGGACAGGTCGGCCGCTACTCCCCTGATTGCCTGGACCAACTCGGCCTCTACCGGGCCCTCCCCGGCGAAGTCCCACCAGAAGCAGCCGCCGATGCTGCGGGGATACCCCAGGGCCGCCCGGTAGTAGGTATCGGCGATCTCGACCCGAGCAGCAGCGGACTCCTCTCGCGGTGCGGTCTTGGCGATCCGCGTCCCGCTCCAGAATCCGCGCTCCCAGTCGAAAAATTCGCTCTCCTCGGTGCGCCCGTCGTCGTGCCAGTAGCCCAGCTCGCCCAGGCCGATGAACCCCGCGGGCACGTGACCGGCGAACGCCGACATGACCTCGTCGAATCCGAGGCCGAGCGGAGCGATGTCAGGATAAGCCGACAGCAGGACCCCGTCCAGCTCCTCCACCAGCTCCGGGTAATCGGCGAGGAAGCTGAACGCCCCTTCGAAGGGCTCCTGTGCCGTGGCGAGTTTGAAGAGGAGCGAGATCGAGAGGGGTACCTCGGTCACCTCCCGCAACGCCTTCGCCGCCGCCTCGACCTTCTCCAGCACCTGGCCGGTCGGCATGACCCAGGGGGCGTTCACCTCGCTCCCCACCTCCCAGGCGTCGACCCGCCCGTCGAAGTGTGCCGCCGCCGACCGGTACCGATCCACGTACTGCTCGAGCGTCAGCTTGCGGTAGTAGAAATCGGTCGAGTCCACCGCTTGGCCGAGGATCCGCAGGCCGGCCGCGCGGGAGGCGTCCACGATCTCGTCGTAGTCGGCGAAGGGCCTCGTCGACGCGAACGGGAGGCGGATCCAGCTCTCGCTGCCGCCCAGATCCGCTCCCGTGGCCCTCGCCGCCAGGTCGATCACGCCGTCCGCGCCGTCGAGGGAATTGACGGTGACCGCGATCCAGGGCGGGTCCTCCTGCTCCGCTGCCCTCCGCACCCCATACGTGGCGAGCAGGTCGAGGTAGGCGCGGTCGAGCGCGGTGAGCCCGTCCCGCCCCTGAAAGGAATCGGGCGGCTCGACCTCGATCCCCCGCGAGCGGCCGGCCGACTGCAGACGGTCGCCGTACCTCTCGACAACCGAGAGCACCAGATCGAGCTCCCCGGCATTGGTGAGCCGCAGGTCGCCGGGCTCCAGAAAGACGAGGCTGTAACCGTGGTCGACCTGGAGGTTGACCGCCAGCGCCTCCCCCGCCGCCGGCAGTTCCGTGCGCAGGAGGTCACCCTCGCGCCGGATCGCTCGCGGCGAGAGCACGAGCAGATCCGGGAAGCTGACGATCGAGGCGTACGCGAGTCCTTCCTTCGCCGTGTTGCCGCCAAGCGCCGACTCCGCCTCGTCGGTCGGCAGTGGGCGACCGTCACCGCCGAGGAGGTGGACGGAGGTGGTCTGCCTCTCGCTCATCACGGCATCGTCTCGGTCGCCACGGCGGCGTTGAGGCCAAGCGGACCCATACCGTCGCGGTACAAGGTGAACATCTTCTTGAAATCCCCGACGAACAGCATCGCGGCGTGACTGCCGGTCAGTCGCATCTGAGCGTGCCTTTCGATTGTGTATCGGACCATGCATCAGCATAACGCGTCGAGTGAGGAAGACCCGCGCCGAGCGGAGACGATCGTGGCAACGTGCGGCGAGCTGCACCGCGGGTGCGTCTTCGGGGACTCGACCGCCGCGAAGGCACTGACCATCACCGCGGCCGACACGACCTTGGCCAGGGTGCCGCTGAAGAGCGTTTCGCCGACCGAGCCGAACAGGGCGCCTTCGGGAGAATCGGCGATCAGCGCCGTTCGATCGCCGGTGTTTGCTCGCTGCTC